>JBHHVE010000005.1:0-101811 GCA_046754085.1 Leptospirillia bacterium | reverse complement strand
GGTTGATTCAAAAAAACGTAACGGGGCGGCGTGTGTGGGGGCGGACTCATTTGATAAAACGACAAGTAAATAGGGGATGAGAAATAATGAATTGGGTCAACAACATGAATGTGGGGCGGAAGATCGCCCTGGGGTTTGGGTCCGTGGCGCTGATCATGCTGATTATGGTGGTGGTGGCGCGCTCTCAGGTGCAGAACACCCAGGCCGTCGATGATCGGGTGATCAATTTGCGTCAGCCGACGGTGCTGGCCTCCACCAATCTCCTGAACGGCGTCAACCAGTCCCTCGCGGGGCTGCGCGGCTACATGATTCTGGGCAAGGGCAAGTTCAAGGCCGAGCGCCAGGGCGGCTGGGACCTGATGAATGGCGCCATCGCCGAGATGGACGAGTTTTCCAAAAACTGGACCAACCCGGCCAACGTCGAGCGTCTTGCCAACATCAAGCAGAGCATGAAGGTATTCGCCCAGGCTCAGCAGGAGATCGAGGATATTGCGGCCACCCCGGCAAACACCCCGGCCACCCAGCTTCTGGTGACCGAGGCGGCGCCGCGGGCATCCGTGATGGTTGCCGAGATCACCAACATGATCAACATCGAGGGCAAGCGCGCCGCCACTCCGGAGCGCAAGGCGCTGCTTGGCATGATGGCGGACGTGCGCGGCACCACCGGCATGGCCCTGGCCAACATCCGCGCCTTTCTGCTCACCGGCGATCCCGAGTTCGAGCAGAGCTTTAATACGTTCTGGAGCAAGAACGAGAAGCGCTTTGGCGACCTGAGCAACAACACCGGACTGCTCAACAAGGCGCAGCGTGCCTCGTTCGACAAGTTTCGCACCGCCCGTGACGAGTTCAAAGGGCTGCCGCCGAAGATGTTCAAGATCCGCAACAGTCCGCAGTGGAATCTGGCCAATAACTGGCTTGGTACCAAGGCGGCGCCGGAGGCCGGCAAGATCAAGGGCTGGTTGAACGAGATGATCGAAAACCAGAAGGGCCTGGCCGCCACCGACATCAAGGCCGCTCACGAGGCCGCCAGCAACCTGCAGGTGTTCCTGATGGTGCTGGGCGTGATTTCCATCGCGCTCGCCATGGTGATCGCCTGGGGCATCACCCGTATGATCACCCGACCGGTGTCCCTTGCCGCCGAGGGCGTTCGGGTCATCGCCAGCGGTGACCTGTCCCAGCGGTGGGAGGTCACCTCCAGGGACGAACTGGGCCAGATGCTGATGGCCATGAACGACATGGCGGACAGCCTGTCGAACATCGTCACCAGTGTCCGCACCAGCTCCGAGAGCATCACCGGCGGTGCGAAGGAGATTGCCGCGGGCAACGTGGATCTGTCCCAGCGTACCGAGGAGCAGGCTGCCTCCCTGGAGGAGACCGCATCCTCCATGGAGGAGATGACCGCCAACGTGAAGCAGAGCGCGGACAACGCCGACAAGGCCAATCAGTTGGCCGTCGGCGCCCGTGAGCAGGCCGAGAAGGGTGGCGAGGTGGTGCAGCGCGCCGTTGTTGCCATGTCCGATATCGACGAGTCGTCCAAGAAGATCGCGGATATCATCGGCATGATCAATGAGATCGCCTTCCAGACCAACCTGCTGGCCCTGAACGCGGCGGTCGAGGCCGCCCGTGCCGGTGAGCAGGGCCGGGGCTTCGCCGTGGTGGCTCAGGAGGTGCGGAACCTGGCGCAGCGCAGCGCCACCGCCGCCGACGAGATCAAGGGCCTGATCAACGACAGCGTTGAGAAGGTGCAGGGCGGGACCAAGCTGGTGGAAGAAACCGGTCTGGCGCTTGCCGGAATCCAGGAGAGCGTCGCCAGGGTCACCGACATCGTGTCGGAGATCAACGCCGCCAGTCAGGAGCAGGCCCAGGGCATCGATCAGGTGAACCGCGCCATCATGCAGATGGATGAGGTGACCCAGCAGAACGCCGCGTTGGTGGAGGAGGCCGCGGCCACCTCCGACAACATGGCGGGCGAGGCTCAGGATCTGGTTCAGCAGATGACCTTCTTTACCACCGCCGACAGCCCCGCCGGCGGACCCCTGAAGGTCTCCGCGCCGGAGCCGGTGTCTCAGGAGGCCTCCACGAACCGTGGGGGCTTCATGAGCAAGGTCAGCGAACCCGTGTCGTCGCGTCCCGCGGCGCAGCCGACGCCGGTCGGTTCGTCCCACATGGACGACATGGAGGACTTCTAGAGTCCGAACGGTCAGCGGGGTGCCCCCCGGAGACGGGCCTGCCTTACCACTGACCGGCGGTTGACGTGAGCGCGGGGCGCGGAAGCCTTCGCTCCGCGCTCACGGTCCGCACCCCCCCGCCCGGTTCATTCCCGCCCGCTTCCGCGCTTTCCATAGCGGTTTCCTCTGTCCACACGGTATTCCCCGCACAAAAAAACCGTTGTTCAGGTTGGCTTCAGGTGGGCATCCTAGTCTTACCTGTCGCCGCCACTCTGGTTTCATTTCCATGAATGGCGTAAAGTGACGGAATGTTTAAAGTGTTTGCGTGAAGGAGGAAGACCATGACGCGTTTCAAGTCGTTGTTTGCCATGTTCGTCGGTGCCGCGCTGTTGATGGCGCAGGCAGCCATTTCCGTGCCGGCCATGGCTGCCGGGCTTTCTCCGGCCAGCGCAAGCCAGGCGGGATCCCAGATTACCACGGCCTATCTGACGGCGACCCAGTTGCAGCGTCAGATTCTGGACCTGGGCTCGGCTCCGCTGCCGGATTCGGTCAAGACCGGGTTTGCTGTCATGGACCAGGCTCTGGCAGAGGCCGAACGTCTGGTGAACAAGATTCGCCACCTGGCCCCCGGTCTTGGTCACGTGCGCACCAACATCGCCGCAATCCTGTCGGCCGGAAAGGGTGGCGGCAAGGTACCGACCTTGATGGACGAATGCGTTATCGAGTTGTACGCACTCGCCATCAACAGCGCCATTCTTGAGGCCTCCGGATTCCTGAAGGAGGCGGGGGACGCACTCGATAAGAAAAAGAGCAAGGAAGCGATCTACCTGCTCCAGAAAGCGGGCGAGGCCCTGCAACTGGCCCACGATAAGGGTGCCTACCATATCCAGAACGACCTGGAAGAGGTGCAGGCGGCGCTGATTGAATTCGCGGGTAAACTGAATGCGAATGTCCCGGTACTCCGGGACAGCGTGGATGAGCGCATTGATGAAGTGGAGTCCCACCTGTACGACGTGGGTATGGAACACTAACCCATTGGCGGGTTGGACCAAGGCGTCCCGGAAAGCCCCACCGGCGGATCATGCCGGTGGGGCTTTTTTTATGGCTACGGCTTGTCTGCTTCCGATTTTCCCTGGGGTTTCGTACACTCTTCGCAGTCGATGACACCGGGTTGGGAGAGGTCGATGCAGGGAGTGAAGCGGGTGATACGGGGGGTTGCGGTTATTCTGGGCGTGGGGCTGTTGATGACTCCGGCGGTGTTCGCGCACCGGGGGGAAGTGGACGGGCTGGGTTGTCACAAGGAGCGGGTGACCACCTACTACCACTGCCACGAAGGGCCACTCGAGGGCCGCTCCTTCGCCAACCGTACCGGCGCGGTGCGGGCCCTCAAGAAGCTGGAGAAAAAACAGGAGGAAGCGACCGCCCGGCAGGTGGCGGCGACGAGGCAGTCGGTGATGGAGGCGGGCCGCAGTTACGGCCCCTATAGTGCCGACCTGATCGAGGTGGTGGACGGCAACACCATGCTTTTTAACGTGTTCCACTGGCCCGGCCTTATCCAGCGTTCGGAATTGCACCTGGACGGGGTGGAGGTGCCCCGCCTGTTTGGCCCATCCGATTGTGAACGGGCGCTGGCCGGGCGGGCGGCGGCGAAAGTGGGAGAAACCCTGGGCGGCGCCACCCTCATTACCGTATCGGACGTGCATGCCGGGCAGGTGGCGGGGCGCGCCGTCGGGCGGGTGAGCGCGGATGGTGTCGATCTGGGTGAAATGTTGATCGAAGACGGTCTGGGTCGGGCGGCGTCGTCTGATGCCAGGCCATGGTGCTGAGAGAGTCGGATCTGATCCGCGGGCGGGATCTGCCCCCCCGGCGGATTTATTGGATTGGGGACACGATGGGGAGAGATGGGGTATGGGTCAAAGACCGAGGAAGCCGAAGACGACGCCGGAGACCCGCGAAAAACGCTACGACATCCGGGTGGGGGTTCCGGTGGCGATCCGGGCGTCGGCGTCCTGTGTAATCTCCGGGCGCACCGTTTACGGCTGGGTGCGCAATCTGAGCAGGGGCGGCTTGTTCATGACCACGAACGAAACCTTTGCCATGGAGACGGAACTGGATATCGATGCCCTGACACGCGATGGTGACAAGGTCTCCCGGTTACGGCTGCGCGCCTGGGTGGCGTTTGAGGGTGAAGGTGTGGGGGATGCCGAGGGCGAGCGGGGGATGGGGCTGCAGTTTGGCGAAATGGCGCCGGAGATGGCGGCGCATATCAACGAGTTGTTGATACGGTTCAGCCGCGAGAACCAATTGAATTGATGATTGAGGGGTGGGGTCAGTCGGCGGGGGGCGGGTCGGGTTCGGCCCCGGGAATCTCGCCTTCGACCAGTTTCCGGGCAATCTCGCGGTCGGCGGCACTGATATGGGTGAACTGGATGCCCATGCCGTTGTCATCCGTCCACCTGATGCAGGCGTCGGGCTTTAAGGTGTGGAGGGTTTCGCCGTCCACAATGGGGATCTCTATGTGACAATCGGCGCCCACGGGCAGCTTCTTGTCGCTCTCGATATAAAGGCCGCCTATGCTGATATTCCTGGCCCAGCCGGAGAGGGTCACCCCCGTGATGCTGGAGAGGCGGATGCGTACGCGGATGGCCGCCCGCACGTGAACCCGGCGGTCGCGTCTGGTGGTTGAATAGGCTTGTTCGTCCGACATCCCGGTTTCCCGACTCTCCCTGGTTTCCCCATCGATTTCCACTCCGCACCAGAACAGGCGGGATAATCCGCTTTATTGATCGGGTTTTTCGCCTTTGAACTTGACCTGTATATCGCAGGGGTCTGTTATTTGCCGGTCTATTCCGGGGTGTTGTCAGGTGACCCGGCGGATCACGCCGACGCCGAGCCCCTCGATGACCAGCGGGGTGCGGCGCATATCCGTCTTGATGGGGGCGTATTCGGGATTTTCGGGCAGCAGCAGTACCCAGTGGCCGTGGCGTTCAAAGCGTCGGACGATGAGCTCACCCTCCCGTCTGGCCACCACGATGGTGCCGTTTTCTGCCGATTCGGTGCAGTGCACGGCGAGCAGGTCGCCCGCCAGGATACCGGCGTCTTTCATGTCCTGTCCGGGCACCCGCAGCAGATGGTCCGGGCGGGGGAAGAACAGGCTGGCAGGCACGGGGATTCGGGCCTCTATGGTCGCTTCGCCGTCCGATGTGGAGCCATCGGCGTTCCCCCTGACCGGCAGCATCATCACCGACGGATCGGTTCCCGTGGGAGGTGGCCCATCGGTCCCGGCGGTGGTATCGGCGATGCGGATACCGCGGGAGGCGCCGGGGGTTAGCGAGATCGCCCCTTTTTTCGCCAGGGCGCGCAGGTGGCCTTCGGCGGCATTGGCGGAGGAGACGCCGAGGTCTGTAGCGATCTCGGCCCGGGTGGGGGGCATGCCGTGGGCCGCAATGTGGCGGCGGATGCTGTCCAGAGTCTGCCGCTGGCGGGGGGTGAGGGGAGTGGGTAGGTGGTTATCCATACAGTGTAATTATATACATCTATTATTCGGGGCGGGCAACGCCGAAACGACGGGGGCGATCCAAAGCCTGCCGGGCATGCGCCCGGAAGCAGGTGAACGAGTGGGCCGGGGTGTATGTTTATACGCCGGGGTTCCGGGGCCGCCACAGGGTGTTGCAACCGGGGCGCTCGCGATGGTTTTTGAAAATGACCTGCCACTGGGGGGGAACTGCATGCGTATTTATCTGGTGCGTCACGGCCAGGCCGTGGCCGGAGTGTCCGACCCACCCTTGAGCGATACCGGGCGGGATCAGGCCCAGCGGCTCGCCCGGCTTCTCGAAGAGCGGGGCGGTGTTGTTCGCGTCGTGCACAGCGGACGTGGCCGGGCCGCGGAAACCGCAGACATTCTGAGTGCCCGCCTCTGTCCCGATAGCGCACCGGAGGTGGTGGAAGGGGTGGATCCCAACGACCCGCCGGAGTGGTTCGGGGACCGGGTTGATTTACTCGGGGACGGTACGGCGGTGGTCACCCACCTGCCATTTGTGGAGCGGCTGGCGGCGTACCTGGTGACGGGGAATGAGAACGGCTACGTTGCATCGTTCGATACCTGCACCTGCGCCTGCATGGAAAAAGACGACGACGGGCGGTGGAAACTGGCCTGGCTGGAGGCCCCGTAACCCCGGAAGTCGGGGAGTGGCGTGCCCCGCATGGAGGGGGTGCGCAGGCGGGAAAAACACCCGGCCTGCCTCGGCGATTGTTACTCGATGCGGGTCTTGAAACCCAGGTGATGGTCCAGTTCCGACTCCACCTGCTCCGGGTGGTCGGCGTTGTAGAGGTTGAGGTTGCGCAGGTGCTGGAAATCCTCCGGCGACATCTCGAGAAACGCCATGCCGAACCTGTTGTTGCGGTGGGACACCACCCTGGCCTCGATGTCGATGGTGGAGGTGCCGTCACCCAGGGTCAGGGTGATGTGGCAGTGGGTATTCATCGGTACTTCGACATCGCTTTCAACCAACACGCCGTTCATGCTGATCTGGCTGCACCAGGCGCGGATTTCCTCGCCGTTTTCAGGGCGTACAAGCACCTGATGGCGAATCTTGTTCCGGGTGAATTCCCGCTGATTCATGGCAATTTCTCTCTGTCGAGTGTGAACCCGCTTCCCTCAACCTGCCCCCATGTCCGTCTCGGGCGCGGAAACGCTTCGCCCTCTTATCGGGCGGTTCTGTGGAATACTTTTGCCCCCATGCTTTCACCTCCTGGAAGCGAACCCGGCACGGGGGAAAATCCGTCTGAAAAACCGGCCCAAAAAGGGGGCTGACCTGTGGTACATTCACCGTATCAGGAGGCCGCATCAGGCCCGTGCCCGGTGCGGCCCAGGGTTCATTTTTACATATTCAACTCTGAGCGACTTCCCGAATGGCTCGTTTAAAAGAAGAAGCGAAACAGGCCGAAGCCGAAGCCCAGACGGCCAAACCGCGGCGGCTTCGCCCCTTTGTGATCGGCGGTGTCACGGTGGTTTCCGCCCTCGGCATCCTGCTGTTGTCCGACCCGATAGAACGGCGTACCGCACAGAATGTGCCCGACGTCACCCCCGGCCGTATGCAGGTGGAGGACGAGGCATCCCCGGCGGCAGGCGGGATGTCCGGTGGCGGGGCGTCCGCCGAGGCCGCTGAATCCGCCGAGGCCGAGCGTGTGCCGATCCGGTTTTACGAATTGATGGAATCCTCCGAACCGTCGGACCTGAGTCAGGAGGCGGCCATCCGCCTGCGCGCCATGCCGTTGCCCCCCACCCAGGACAAGAGCCTGTCGGTGGAGCCGGAAGCCAAGACCGCATCCGCGCCCCAGTCCCCGTCCGCCATTCTGGCCCAGGGCAGTCTGCAGGATCTCGCCCGGGAGGCGGCCGATGCCGCCCGGCCGGAGGGGGTGGAGGTGCGGCCAAAAGACGTGACCGTGAAGCCGGAAGGCATGCCCGCACCACAGGCACAGACGGAAACAGCGGAGTCCGAAACCGCCCAAAAGGCGCCGGAAAGCGCTGCGCGGGTGTGGGCTTCCGAGCCAACGCCCTACACCTTGCAGGTGGCGTCATTCTCCAAGAAGGCGCGCGCCGAGGAAATGGCCGCGCGCCTGAAGGCCAAAGGCTTTGAGCCGTATGTCGCGGATGCCGATCTGGGCGGCAAGGGCATCTGGTGGCGGGTGCGGGTGGGGCACTACTCCACCGAGCAGGCCGCCAAGTGGGCGAGGCTCGATCTGGTCAAGGCCGGGCTGTCGCCCATCGTGGTCAAAGAGCCCAAGTGATCCCGGCGCCCCGGGGGTCCGCTCCGGGACGCCGCAGGGCGAAAAGGTCAGTTCACTTCCAGTGAGTACGTCATCCGCCGATACGGGGCCGTCCGCCGTCATCGGCGAGGGTGGGGCGCTGTCCCGCGTGCTGCCCGGCTTTTCCCACCGCCCCCAGCAGATTGAGATGGCCGAAGCGGTGAAAGCCGCCTTCGACGAGGGTGGTCACCTGATGGTGGAGGCCGGTACCGGCACCGGCAAAACCTTCGCCTATCTGGTGCCCGCCCTGATGTCCGGCAAGCGGGTGGTGATCTCCACCGGCACACGGGTGTTGCAGGATCAGATCTACAAAAAAGACCTGGAAACCCTGGGCAAGGTGATGCCGCTGGAAGACCGGGTGGCGGTGCTCAAGGGACGTTCCAACTACCTGTGCCTGCATAAATTCGCCCAGCTTTCCATCCATCAGATGTCGGGGGCCAGCGCCGGGGACGACATGACCCTGCTGGCCGGGTGGGCCGAAGACACCGACACCGGCGACATTGCCGAGGTGGCCGAGCTTTCGGAAAACGCCCCCATCTGGCGCGAGGTGACGGTTTCGGCGGAGCAGTGTCTGGGGGGCAAGTGCCCGGAGTTCGACACCTGTTTCATCACCCGCGCCAAGCGCCGCGCCATGAAGGCCGACCTGATCGTGGTCAACCATCACCTGCTGTTTGCCGACCTGGGGGTCAAGTCCGGCGCGTTTGGCGAGGTGATTCCCCATTACGATGCGGTGGTGTTCGACGAGGCCCATCTGGTGGAGGAAATCGCCACCGCCTTCTTCGGTGCGCGGGTCAGCCTGCTGCGTATTCGCGATCTGGCCGGGGACGTGCAACGTCAGGGCATGTTCCTGGGGGGTGACGACGGCCCGAGGATTTCCGGGGACGCCCAGCGGGCGGTGGAGCGTTGCGGGCCGTTTTTCGGCTGGCTCAGCGCCGCCGAGGCGATACGGGGCGATGCCGAGTCCGGCCGCCGCACCCTGCGGCCCCACGCCATCGGCGACGGTTTCGGGCGGGACGGCTATGCCCTGTACGACGCCCTGTCGCTGCTGGCGATGGGCCTGGCACGGCTTGAGACCCGCTCCGAGGAGATGTTCGCCCTCGCCCGCCGGGCGGAGCAACTCACCGGGGAACTGCTGCGGGTGATGGAGTCGCTGGATTCGCCCGACCCCGAAACCGTTTACTGGTACGAGGTCAAGGGCGCCAACGTGGCGGTGGGGGCCTCCCCCCTGCACGTGGGGCCGCTGCTCTCCGAGCACCTGTACGGGCGCGGGGTGTCCGTGGTGTTCACCTCCGCCAGCCTCACCACCGGCGGTGGCATGGACTACATGCGCGACCGTCTCGGCTTCGCCCCGCCGCAGCCGGAGACGGCGCAAAACGCGGGCGAAGCCGCGCAGGCCGAGGCCGATATGCATGCGCCAGTGGGGGCCATGGCCGCCGCCGAAGCCGAAATGGATGCCGGGGAGGCTTCCCCCCTCCCGCGGGCGGCGGAGTGCGTGGTGGGGTCGCCGTTCAACTACCCGGAACAGGCTCTGCTGTACCTGCCCGATCATCTGCCGCCCCCCACCTCGCCGGACTACGCCAACGCGGTGGCGGACGAGATCGCCCAACTCACCGAAGCCAGCGGCGGGCGGGCGCTGTTACTGTTTACCAGCTACCGCATGATGGAGTCGGTATACCGCAAGGTCGCGGCCGACATTCCCGGTCGGGTGCTGAAGCAGGGCGACACGGGCCGCGCCCAGTTGCTGGCGGAGCTTGCCAAAGACGCTACCGCGCACGGCCCCGCCACCCTGTTCGCCACCGGCTCCTTCTGGCAGGGGGTGGACGTGCCGGGGGATGCCCTGTCGCTGGTGGTGATCGACCGCCTGCCGTTCTCCTCCCCGGACGACCCGCTGCTGGCCGCCCGCGTTCAGGCCATGCAGAAGGCGGGAAAAAACGCCTTCATGGACTATCAGGTGCCGATGGCGGCCCTGACGTTAAAACAGGGCGTAGGCCGCCTCATCCGCACGGTGGACGACCGGGGCGTGGTGGCCGTGCTGGACAACCGCGTAACGAAAAAGGGCTACGGCAAGTATTTTTTGAATTCGCTGCCACCGATGAAACGGACGGGGGATATGGGGGAGGTGGCGGGGTTTTTCCAATCGGCGTGAACACCGGGGGGAGAGGCCCGGCACGTGAACAATGGGGGGGCGCCGGAGAGGGTACGCCCCCTGCGCCAAGCGAATTCAGCGCCGGAAGCGGCGGCGCAGGGCCATGACGAACAGGGTGGCGAAGCTGTAGAGGGCGAGGCCCCCGACGCCGATGGTCAGCATCGACAGCCAGTACAGGTTTAGGTCGTCCCACTTCACCGATTTCGCCAGCCCGAACGGCAGCACGGCGATGAACGACGTGTAGGCGTAGGTGAACGTTCCCGGCACGGCCGAGTTCACGATGGCCGTGAACCCGTCCACCTTTTGCACCGCTTCGATCCCGGCGACGAGGAACCCGGCGATGAAGGGGGTGGCAAACAGCCACAGCAGCAGCTTGCCGTAGCTTTCACCGTAGTCGGCGGTCTTGCGGTAGAGCCACAGCAGAAAAAGGTGCAGGCCCCGCTTGTTCTGGTGGCGCAGGATTTGCCGCCGCGCCTCCATTTCGTGGAAGTGGAAATCCCCCGCTTGGGCGAAGTGCTTGTCCTTCTCCAGGTTCACGCGGACCTGCCGGCAGGTGGCCTCGATCCCCCTCAGGTCTTTCACACGGCTGAGCAGGGCCGCGTTTTCATGGGCCTGATCCAGGTAGGGACGGCTGTAGAGGGTGTTGTGCTTTTCGTGCCAGGTGCAGGAGATAAACCGCGCCCCCTCCAGGTCGGCGCCCATGAAGTTGGCGCGGGACAGGTCCATGTTGCGGAAGGTGAGCAGGTGGGCGTGCTGGTCGGTGAAGTCCCATACCGAGGGGGCGGTGACCGGACCATCTTCATCCTGTTTTGGTGATGGGGTCGGAATTTCGTCTTGCGTCAGTATGTCGCGGGCCACCCCGTCCTCCAGGTCGATCCCCCGGCAGTCGTTGAGGGAGAGGCGCGCGCCGGTGTGGGTTCGGTACCTGATCCGGTGGATGCGGCAGTCGGTGAGGTAGGCGGGCAGTTGGAGGTTGGGGTGGATTAGTTGAAGGTTGCCCAGGAAGAGACAGCCGCCAAATTCCACCGGTCCCGCAAAGCGGGACCGGTGGAACCCGGCGTCCCCCTGAAACGCCGCCTCCCTGAACCAGGCGTCCCCCTGAAACGCCGCCTCCTCGAACCAGGCGTCCCCCTGAAACGCCGCTCTGTAGAACCCGGCGTCCCCCTGAAACGCCGCCTCCCTGAACCCGGCGTCCCCCTGAAACGCCGCCTCCCCGAACCCGGCGTCCCCCTGAAACTCCGCCTCCTCGAACCAGGCGTCCCCCTGAAACTCCGCCTCGGTCCAATCGATGGCGCCGGTGAATGATGTGTGGGATAAATCGACCGCGCCGCATTGGAGCTTCGGCAGCACCAGCGCCCGTGTTTCGCCTTCCCCGCGCTTGGCGTTGTCCGCGTTCCAGTCGTTCACGATGCGCGTCAGGAAGTCGGCCTGGGACGCGCCGCGCACTTTCAGTGCCCACGGGGCCTGGGCATTTCCCTGCAGCCCTTTCGGCTCCAGGTCGTTCGGGGCGTGGAGCATGCAGAGGTGGTGACCCCGCTTGTTCAAATAAAACGCTACTGTTTCGGTGATCCAGCACCGGTCCCGGTCCGCCTCGTCCTGAGCCTCCGGATAGCCGTAGGCGGTGGTTGCGTCGTACTTCGCAAACACGCGGTGCCGAAATTCACAGCGGTTGTTCGACATGCAAGGCCCCCATGCGGGTCGGGTGGAAGGCCCTGAGTGTAGCGGGTTGCTCGCCCTCGGGAAAAGGGCGGGGGCTTAGGCGTTTTCCTTTTGCCAGCAGTCCAGCAATTCCGCCGCCGCCTGCCCCGGATCGTCCGCCCCCAGCACCGCCGAGATGACCGCGCCGCCCGCCGCGCCCGCCGCCGCCACTTGGGCCAGGTTGCCCGGCCCCACGCCGCCGATGGCGTACACCGGCAGGGATACCGCCCGGCACACCTCGGCGAGCGGCCCGGTGCCCACCGGGGGCAGGGCGTCGGCCTTGGTGGCGGTGCCGAACACGTTGCCGAAGCCCAGGTAATCCGCGCCGTCCCGCTCGGCCTGTTCGGCTTCCTGCCGGTTGTGGGTGGAGACCCCGATATAGGCGTGTGGCCCGATCAACCGTCGGGCCGTTGCCACCGTCAGGTCGTCCTGCCCCAGATGCACGCCGTCGGCCCCGCACATGAGCGCGAGATCGGCCCGGTCGTTTACCAGAAACAGGGCACCCCTGTTGCGGCAGTGGTCGGCAAGCTCCCCCGCCACCCCCACCGCTTCGCGGGTGAGCGGCCCCTTGTGGCGGTACTGCACCAGCTTCACCCCGGCGGACAGGGCGGCCGTCACGGCCGCCACCAGCGCGGCAGCGGGCAACATGGCGGTATCGGCGATCAGATAAACCCCGGCCCGCGGAAACGGGGCCGGGCGGGGGGCGGCGCTCAAGCCTCCGCCGTGCCCTTTGTGGCGGACGGTTGCTCGGTTTTCTTTTTGGCTTTTGCGGACTTTCCGGAGGCCTTTTCGCCCTTGAATTCAAGCTCGTTCCGGCGGGCGAAGAACTCTTCCAGAAAGCGGGTGGTGTACTCCCCGGCCTGAAACACCGGGTCGGCCATGACGTCCAGATGCAGTGGTGCGGTGGTCTTGATGCCGTCCACCACCAGTTCCCCGAGGGCGCGCCGCATTTTGGAGATGGCCTCGGCCCGGTTGTCGCCGTGGACGATCACCTTGGCCACCATGGAATCGTACTGGGGCGGCACCGCGTAGTTGGTATAGGCCGCCGAGTCCACCCGCACGCCGGGGCCGCCCGGCGGATGATACCAGGCGATGATGCCGGGGCTGGGCATGAAGGTATTGGGGTCCTCCGCGTTGATGCGGCACTCGATGGCGTGCCCGGCCACCGTGATGTCCTCCTGGGTGATGCGCAGCGGCTCTCCGGCGGCCACGCGAATCTGCTCCTTGATCAGGTCGATGCCGGTGACCATTTCCGTGACCGGGTGCTCCACCTGAATGCGGGTGTTCATCTCGATGAAGTAGAACTCGCCGTCCGGGGCCAATAAGAACTCCACGGTCCCGGCGTTTCTGTAGCCGACGCCGCGGGCGGCGGCCAAGGCCGCATCGCCCATGCGCCGGCGCAGCTCCGGGCTCACCACCGGGGAGGGGGACTCCTCGATCAGCTTCTGGTTTCTGCGCTGCACCGAGCAGTCGCGCTCCCCCAGATGCACCACGTTGCCGTAGTGGTCGGCCAGAATCTGAATCTCCACGTGGCGGGCGTCCGGGAAAAACCGCTCCATGTAAACGGAGCCGTCGCCGAACGCGCCCTCCGCTTCGGTGCGGGCCGAGTGCACCGCATCCAGCAGGTCGTCGGGCTCGGTCACCACCCGCATGCCGCGTCCGCCGCCACCGGCGGCGGCCTTGACCATGAGCGGGTAGCCCACCTCGCCGCCGAGGGCCACGATCTGGTCGTCGTCGTCGGGCAGCAGCCCGTGGGAGCCGGGCACCACCGGCACCTTGGCCTCGATCATCAACTCCTTGGCGCGGGCCTTGTGGCCCATCTCGGAGATGGTTTCGGCCTCGGGGCCGATGAAGGCGACGCTGCACTCCTTGCAGACCTCGGCAAAGCGCGCGTTCTCCGCCAGAAAGCCGTAACCCGGATGGATGGCGTCCGCCCCGGTGACCGCCGCCGCGCTCAGGATGTTGGCCATGTTGCGGTAGGACAGGGCGTTGTCGGCGGGGCCGATACAGACCTGCTCGTCGGCGAACAGGACGTGCAGGGCGTCCTCGTCGATCTCCGAATGCACCGCCACGGTCTTGATGCCAAGTTCCTTGCAGGCCCGGATCACGCGGATGGCGATCTCGCCCCGGTTGGCGATCAGAATTTTTTCGAACACGGTGTGTGCCCCGCTGTTGTTAGGCTTCGATCCGCATCAGCGGCTGTCCGAACTCCACGGGGTCGCCGTCTTCCACCAGGAAAGCGGCGACCTTGCCGTCGAACTCGGATTCGATTTCGTTCATCAGCTTCATGGCCTCGACGATGCAGACCACCTGGCCTTTTTTCACCACGCCGCCGACTTCCGAATAGGGCGGCTTGTCCGGCGCGGGGGCACGGTAGAAGGTGCCGACAATGGGCGATGCGATCACCTTGCCCGGCGCCGGTTCGGAGGGAATACGCACGTCGTAGCCGCCCCCCGCGGCCGGGGTCGCCTCACCGGCCTGGGGGGCCTGCGCCGGCGCCGCCGGCGGCGCCGCCTGCTGCACGGGCGCGGCCACTACCTGCTGCACGGGCTCGGGTTCCGCCACCCGCACCTTCACCCCCTTGCTCTCGATTTCCACTTCGGAAAAGCGGGTTCCCTCGAGAAAGGTGATCAGCTCCTTGATTTCCTTCAGGTCCATGTTTCGGGCCTCTCCTTCGGGCATTCCGGCGCTTATTTGGCGCGTTCCATATAGATGCAGGTCCGGGTGTCCACCCGGATCTTCTCTCCAGCTTCAATATACAGCGGTACCTTGACCACCGCTCCGGTTTCCAGTGTGGCGGGCTTGGTGCCCCCGGAGGCGGTATCGCCCTTGACCCCCGGATCGGTCTCGACGATTTCGAGATCGAGGAAGTTGGGCACCTCCACGTCGATCGGCTCACCCTTGTGGTAGAGCACCTTGACCTCCATGTTCTCCAGCATGAACTGCCTGGCTTCACCCAGCTGATCGCCGGTCAGGGAAACCTGGTCGTAGGTTTCGTTGTCCATGAACACGTACTCGTCGTCACCCTGCTTGTAGAGGTACTGCATGGTGGTGTGGGTCAGGTCCGGGGTGTCCACCTTTTCGCCGGAGCGGAAGGTTTTTTCGAGCACGCGCCCGTCCCTCAGGGATTTGATTTTGGTGCGCACAAAGGCGGGACCCTTGCCCGGTTTGACGTGCTGAAACTCGGTGATGGTGAACGGCACGCCGTCCAGTTCGAGCTTGACGCCGTTTTTGAATTCCGCTGTGGAGATGGTGCCCATGAACGTATAACGACCTTCCAGAAAAAAGACAAAAGAGACTAGCCGGCTTGCCGCAGGTGGCTGATCAGGGCATCGAGTCCCAAACGGTAACTGTCGGCGCCGAAACCCGCAACCTGCCCCACGGCGATGTCCGCCACCAGCGACTTTTTGCGAAAATCCTCACGCCGGTGAATGTTGGACAGGTGTACCTCCACCACCGGCACCGAAATGCTCAGCAAGGCGTCGCGCAGGGCGACGCTGGTGTGGGTGAAGGCCGCCGGGTTGATCAGGATACCCGACACCTCGCGCCCGTGCTTCTGAATCAGGTCCACCAACTCGCCTTCGTGGTTCGACTGGAAGCTGCGCACGGCGTAGCCTTCGGCTTTGGCCGCCTCCGCAAGCCGGGCGTCGATCTCCTTCAGGGTCACGCGGCCATAGGTGTCCGGCTCCCGCTCCCCCAACAGGTTCAGGTTGGGGCCGTGCAGGACAAGAAGGTCGTGACTGGATGCGCCGGATGTACCCATCTAGAATTCTGAAACCAGACGGCCCGCCTCCATCTGAAGGTAGAAGCGGCCCCTGCCGGGGTTGCCTCCGGGCGCCAGCACCAGCAGCAGAAAATACTCGCTGCCGATGCCCGATACGATGATGATGCCCTCGCTGGCGCCGAGCTGAATGCTTTCGAGCTGGCCCAGTCCACCGGCGACGGCACCTTCTTGCAAGCTTTTCAGGGTGACCGACAACTCCGCCGCGAGCACCGAAAGGTCCACCAGCGGGTCGGGTTTGAGCTCTTCCACCACGAGACCGTCCATGCCCACCAAAGCGATACCCCGGACGTCGTCCAGGTGGCTGCAGACCCGCCGCAGGGATTGAACCAGTTCCATCATCGGTCGTTACGGATCCTTTCAAGCCAGCGGGTCAGACGCTGGACTTTCTCTTTTCGGGTACGGGATATGACCTGCTCGCGCCCGGCCAGAAGCCCCTCCCGAAAGCCGCGGTCGTAGTCGCCGCCGGTTCGCAGGGTCAGAAGGTTGGCGAGGCCCTCCGCCTCCTCGATGCGGGCCTTGAGGTCCGGGCTGTCCGGGTCTCCGGACAGCAGGGTGCGGAGCATGCCGATGCCGCGCTCGTAGTCACCCTGTTTCAGGTACAGCTCCGCCAGTTCCGGGGAGACAAGTCCCTTGCCTGGGGGGGTGGCTTCGGTCTGCTTTTCTGGTGGATGTGCCATAAGTGAGAAACGTCAGGTAAGAGAAACGCCGGTTCGGGACTCCCGTGCGATCACAACGTCCGCGGCAGATGGTAGCAAATCCCGCTCTCCCGGCAAAGCGGTTGACCGAATGGGTTCATATCCCTAGGCTTGGCCGCCATGACGGTTTGCCCCCGGGTTCCTTGGTTTCGCGTGCTGGCGTGGCTTACGGCGGTCCTCTTTATGGTTCTGCCGGGCATCCCCGGAGCCGTTTCGGCAGAGGACGGGAGGTCCCTGGTGACGGTGCGTCAGGTGATCGACGGCGATACGGTGGAACTGGTCAGAAAAACGAAGGTGCGTTACATTGGCATCGATACGCCGGAAGTCCGCAGGCGCGAGGGGCGTCAGTGGATTTTTGACCCGGAACCGTTCGCCCTGGAGGCCAAGGCGGAAAACGCCCGGCTGGTGGGGGGACGCGAAATCCGGCTGGAGTTTGATCGGGAGCGGACCGATCGCTACGGCAGGCTCCTGGCGTATGTTTATCTGGACGACATGATGGTCAACGAACAGATGCTCCTCAAGGGTCTGGCGCGGGCTCGCGCCTACCCTCCCAATCTGCATCATCAGAAACGCCTGAAGCAGGCGGAGGCGCGTGCCAAAGCCGCGGGCGTCGGAATCTGGTCGCAGGGGGCGGAAAAGCAGGAGTGACCATGCCGAATCTCACATTCATGGGCGTTCAATTCGTTTACATGCTGGCCCTGGTCATCTGGGTGGGGGGAATGATCGGCTTCATCGTCCTGTTCGTGCCGAGCATGTCCGCCGTGCTGGAGCGGCATGTGACCGGTCAGGTCATCACCAACTTTCTGCCCCGTCTCAAAAAGGTGGTGGCGATCTGCATCGTGCTTCTGGCCGTCACCTCCGCCGTCAAGTTGGTCCTGTGGGAGAACATCACCCCGTGGCTGATCGGCCGCTGGGCCGCACTGGCCGCCATGTTTGCCCTGGCGGTCTACGATTATGCCATCGTCAACCCACGCATGACGGCAGCCAAGGCGGCGGGGGATATCAAGACCTTTGACGAATTGCACGGCAAGGCCATTGTTGCCATGGGCGCCACCCTGCTCATGGGCCTGGTGGCGCTTTTTCTGAGTTGATCCAAAACCATTTAACCTGGAATCCGACGGCCCCATGGAACGACTGACCACTTACTTCCGCATCGACATGCTTCTGGCGCTGGTCACCACCGCCGCGCTGTTGTCCGCCTGCGCCAGTTTTAAGGATACTCCGCGGGACTATACGGCCGGATATACCGAGAAGGGCTACGCCTCCTGGTACGGTCCCGGCTTCCACGGTAAACGGGCGGCCAACGGCGAAATTTACGATCAGAATGCCATGACCGCCGCCCACAAGAGCCTGCCGTTCGGTTCGATGGTTCAGGTGACCCGTCGCGACACCGGCCACCGGGTGGTGGTGCGCATCACCGATCGCGGGCCGTTCGTGCGGGGCCGCATCATCGACCTGTCGAAAGAGGCCGCCAAACGCCTGGACGCCATCGGCAAGGGGGTGGTGCCGGTGCGCCTCCGGCTCCTCTCCTTCGCGGACCGTACCGTCACCCCGGTCAAGGGCACGGTGTGGAAGGGACCGTACGCCGTCCAGTTGGGCAGCTTCGACACCAGTGAGGGTGCTTACGACATGCTGAACCGGCTGTCGGCGCGCATTCCCGGACTGCGCCTGATTCCCGGAGAACGCGGCCGGAAAGTGCGTTTGCTCACCCGCACCTACGCCAGCTACGACAAGGCCAATCACCTGGCCAACCGGATCCGTCATCATCTGGTGAAGGACGCATTCGTGGTGCAGGAACCGCTGACGATGTCCCAGTAGCCCCGAATGGCGCCGTGCCGGTCCGGCTGGCACCATTCTTGTTACATCATCGGGGTAGCGGCCGGCATTGGGTCTGCCGCATGCCCGGTAGGGACGAGAATATGAAAGCTGTTTCCCATTTTGTGTGGATCAGATCCCGTATGGCGGTGGTTGCGCTGCCGGTTACGGCCTGCGTGTACTGCATGTTTCTGATTTTCGTGCTGGGCTGATTGCCCCGCCCCACGGCCCCGTCCGGGGTCCGGTTCCGTTGACAGACAAAGGTTTTCGGTCGCATAGTATCGGCCTGTGGCACATTGTTTTTTGTGTGCCTGCGTCCCATATGTATTGTTCCTATGGTGAGGATGCTCAAGGCCGATGTCCGTATTACGTGAAAGCCTGCTCGAACTGGTGCGCCGCACCTCCACCCAGCTTCCTGACGATGTCACCTCGGCCCTTGCCAGAGGGCGGGAGAAGGAGCCCGAGGGCAGCGCCGGGGCCTATGCCATGAATGTCATCAACGACAACATCGGCCTGGCTGAATCCGCCTCCCAGCCCCTGTGCCAGGACACCGGATCCATCCTGTTTTTTGCCCACGTCCCGGTCGGCCTCAACCAGATGGCGTTTCGCGCGGAAGCCGAAGCCGCGGTGGTGACCGCCACCGAAAAAGGCTATTTGCGGCAGAACTCGGTGGACTCCATCACCGGCGTCAACAGCGGCAACAACCTGGGGCCCGGATCCCCCTACATTCACTTTGAGCAGTGGGACAGGGATTATTCCGAAGTCCGCCTGATGCTCAAGGGCGGCGGCTGTGAGAACGTCGGTGCCCAGTACGCCCTGCCGGACACCCGCCTCGGCGCCGGGCGCGACCTGGACGGGGTGCGAAAGTGTGTGCTCGACGCCACCCTGAACGCCCAGGGCAAGGGCTGCGGCCCCGGCATTCTGGGTGTGGCCGTTGGCGGTGACCGCACCACGGGCTATGCCGAATCCAAGCACCAGTTGCTGCGGAAACTGGATGACAGCAACCCGGACCCGCAACTGGACAAGTTGGAAAAATCCCTGGTGGCCGACGCCAACACCCTCGGCATCGGCCCCATGGGCTTCGGCGGCAAAACCACCCTGCTGGGGGTCAAGATCGGCGTCATCAACCGGCTTCCCGCAAGCTACTTTGTATCCGTCTCCTACATGTGCTGGGCCTACCGCCGGCAGGGGGTCACCCTGGGGCGGGACCAGAGCATCGACAACTGGCTGTACTGAATATGATCGAACTCTCCGCGCCATATACCGAAGACAAAATCCGCGCCCTGAAGGTGGGCGACATGGTGGAGATCACCGGCCTGGTGTTCACCGGCCGGGATGCGGTTCACAAGTACCTGTACGACGGCGGCGCGTGCCCGGTGGATCTGACCGACCAGATCATCTACCACTGCGGGCCGGTGGTGGTGAAAGAGGACGGCAAGTGGAAGGTCAAGGCCGCCGGTCCCACCACCAGCATCCGCGAGGAGCCGTATCAGGGGGACATCCTGCGCCGCTTTGGCGTGCGCGGCGTGATCGGCAAGGGCGGCATGGGGGATAAAACCCTGGCGGCGCTCAAGGAGTGCGGCGCGGTTTACATGCACGCCATCGGTGGCGCCGCCCAGGTGCTGGCGCGCTGCGTCACCGAGGTCAAGGACGTGGCCATGCTGGAGGAGTTCGGCAGCCCGGAGGCGATCTGGACCTTCGACGTGGTGAAATTCCCCGTGGTCATCACCATGGACTCCCACGGCGGCAGTCTGCATCAGGACATCCTGCAAAAGTCATCGGAAGCGCTCAAGGCGCTGTAAAACCCGTCTGTCACGGCCCAATCCGGTTGTCCGGGCGGTGCTCGAACCCCCAACATCCCAGGCCGATGCCCCCGGCTCCTGTGCGCGCTCCGCACATGGGGCTAACCCCTTGAAAAATATGGCGGTGGTTTGTGTCACAATGGGAACGTGACGACCCTGGTTACCACCCACCCTTCCGCCGATTTCGACGGCGTGGCCACCATGGTGGCGGCGCGACACTTCTATCCGGATGCGGTGCTGGCCTTCTCCGGCTCGGCGGAAGAGAAGGTGCGGACCTTTTTCTCTGAAGACGCACCCGTCACCATCCTCAACCCGAAGCAGGTGAACCTGTCCGACATCACCCGCGTGGTGTTGTGCGACACCCACGGCGCCGGTCGCGCCGGGCATTTTTCCGGGTTGTGCGAAAAGCTGCCGGTCCATATCTATGACCACCACCCCCACGCAGAGCACGGTGTGCCCCCGGAGGTTGCCGTGGTGGAGCCGGTGGGGGCCAGCGTCACCCTGATGACCGAGCGCCTCCAGGCGGAAGGGATCCAGCTCACCGAATGGGAGGCCACCCTGATGAGCCTCGGGCTGCACGAGGAAACCGGCAGCCTCACCTTCGTTTCCACCACCCCGCGGGACGCCCTCGCCGCCGCCTGGCTGATCGAACAGGGGGCGGACCTCAAGGCTGTGCGGACCCACCTGGAAGGCGAGTTGACCCTGGAGCAGCTCGAACTCATGGACGAGTTGGCCCACCAGATCGAGGTGCGCTACATCGATGGCTGCAAGGTGGGGGTGGCGGCCGCCTACGCCCCGCGCTATATACCGGAGGTGGCGGGCATCGCCAACCGCATTATGGCGATGCAGCCGATGGATGTCCTGCTGCTGTTGATCGCCATGGAAGACAAGGTGCTGCTGGTGGCCCGGGGCAACAAAAACGAACTGCCCCTGGGGGAGCTGGCCGGGCACTTCGGCGGCGGCGGGCACCCCACCGCCGCCTCCGCCATGATCCACGATCACACCCTGGTGGAGGTCAAGGACGCCGTCTGGAAAATGCTCGACGACCTGATCGCGCCCCTGCGCCGGGCGCGGGACATCATGACCCCGGCCCCGGTCATGGTGGACCGGGACACTCCCCTCACCGAGGTGGAGGCGTTGCTGACTCGCTACGGCGTGAATACCCTGCCGGTGATGCACGATGAGCGCCTGCTGGGACTGATCAGCCGGGAAACCGTGCAGAAGGGGCTGCACCACGGCATGGACAAGGTGCCCGCGCTGGACGTGATGGAGGCGGATCCGTACACGGTCACCCCCGATGTGCCGTTTCGCCAGGTACGGGACCGCATGGTGTCGGCCAACCAGCGTTATGTGCCCGTGCTTCGGGACGGAAAGCTGGTGGGCTGCATCACTCGCACCGACCTGGTGCGGGCCATGCACGAAGACCTGAAGCCCGCCGGAACGGGTGATGAGTTGCCTTCGCCGCACCGGCGTTCGGTGGCTGAGCGTATGCGTCACAGCCTGCCGGAAGCGGTCTACGACCTATTGGTGGAGATTGGCCAGGACGCTGTCCGGCAAGAGGTGGAGGTGTTCATGGCGGGTGGCATCGTCCGTGACCTGCTTCTGGACCGGACCAACCTGGACGTGGATCTGGTGGTGGAAGGCGGCGCCATTCCGTTTGCCGAGGCGTGGGCGCAAAAGAGCGGCGCCCGGGTGCATACCCATGCCCGTTTCGGCACCGCCACCGTCACCATGGAACGACCGACCCTGCCGCCCCATTTCAAGGTGGATTTCGCCAGTGCCCGCACCGAGTTTTACGAGTACCCCTCGGCCCTGCCGATCGTGGAGCAAAGCTCTCTCAAAAAAGACCTGTACCGGCGCGATTTCACCATCAACGCTCTGGCGGTCTGCCTCACCCCGCCCCGTTTCGGCATGCTGATCGATTACTTCGGCGGCCAGCGCGACCTGAAGCAGGGGCAGGTGCGGGTACTGCACACCCTGAGTTTTACCGAGGACCCCACACGGGCGCTGCGGGCGGTGCGTTTCGCCACCCGCTACGGTTTTGAAATCGGCAGCCACACCGCGCGTCTGATCGGCAATGCCGGAAAGATGGGGCTCTATGCCCGGCTCTCCGGCAAGCGGCTGCTGACCGAACTGATCTATCTGTTGTCCGAGACCGAGCCGGCGGAGGCGGTGGCCACCCTGGGTCGTCTCGACATTCTCGCCGGGATCGACCCTCGCTTCGACGCCGATTGCGCCGCCGAGCGGGTGGCCCGCTGCCGGGAGGCCATTACCTGGTACCGGTTGCAGTACATCGACCGTCCCCTCGAAGAGTGGCAGGTCTATCTGCTGGGACTCACCGACGGCTTGCCGGCGGAAGCACACCCGGAATTCTGGGAAAGGCTCGATCTGCCGGGCAGGTTGCGCGCCGAGTGGGGCCACTGGGAAAGGTTGCCGGAGCAGGCGAAAGCATGTTTTTCCGGCGCTTCGGAACCGGCTCCCATCGATGTCCACAAATGCCTTGGCGGGGCGCCGCCGGAGGTGCTGGCGCACCTGATGGCGGCGACCGAGGATGAGCCGGTCAAAAAAGCGGTATCGGCTTACCTGTCGCGCATTTCGATGGTGCATGTGTTACTCACCGGCGACGATCTGACCGCCCTCGGGATGACGCCCGGACCGCTCTATCGGGAGGTTCTGGATGGGCTGTTGACCGCGCGCCTGAACGGCGAGGTCGAAAGCCGGGAAGATGAAATCGACTGGGTGAAGCGCACAGGCTATCTGTAAGGTGTCAGCCGGCGGCCTGCTTCCCGCCGCACCCGCTCTCGCGGTTACGCGGACGGGGGCGTATTGTTCGGTATATTCGGGTCCGTATTGTCGCTCGATCCGGCCGGGCCGTCGTTGGTGGTGCCTGTTGCCGGTGCGCTCGGATCGTTACAGTCGCGACCGTTCAGATCAAACTGCAGCGACACGTCGATCATCCGGTCGTTCCTCCTGATGATATCGACGATCCCCATACCGGAAATCACCTTGCCGAAGTTGGTGTAGTTGCCATCCAGTTCGCGGGTGGTCTGCTTCATGATGAAGAACTGGCTGTCGGCGGAATCCTCCTCGGGTCCCCGGGCCATGCCCACAAATGCGCGCCGGAAACGCTTCTTGTTGAACTCGGCAGGGATGGTCTGACCGCTGCCGCCAGTGCCGTTGTTCAGCGGGTCGCCGCCCTGAATCAACTGTGGCTCCACCCGGTGGAACCGGAGACCATTGTAAAACCCCTGGCAGACCAGATCACTGATGCGCTCCACCGTATTGGGCGCCCTGTCGGGTGCCATTTCCACGATGATGGAGCCCCATACGGTCTTGATGCGGAACACGGGCCGGGTCAGACGGACGCTGACGCTAAGCGATGTGTCTCCCTGCACCAGTTGGTCGAGCACATTCATTCCTTCCGTTATCCGCCCGAATACCGTGAACTCGTTGTCCAGGGTGGCATCCAGACGGCTCAGCGGAAAGAAGATGCGCTGGCTCGGGCGTTCCTTGGAACCGACCCAGGCCAAGGCGACGGCGCCACGATCCAGCGGCTCACCGGAGAACTCCTGGGGCAGCCCGTGGAGAATCCTGCCCTCAATGGTCTCATCCGGTCCGAACTGGGCGAGCACCCCCGGCCGTACGTCGTAGAAACTCTCGTTGTCATACCAGCCGCTCAGGATCAGCCCGGAGACGGTTTCTCCGGTGATGGGTGTGGTGGGAACGAGCATTTCAAAGCGGATGTTGCCCTTCTCCGTTTCGATCACCACCTCCGGAAAGGCGCCATTTTTCTGCGCCACCACGCTGGAGCCGCCGCCCGGATCGCCCGTGGCGCCGCCACAGGCGGTCAGGGTCAGTGCGAACAGGCAGACGAGTCCGAAGCGGGCGAAGGCCCTAAATGCCTTTATGACGGGGGATTCGATCAAGTCGTTCCGTTATCTTGTCACCATGACACTTTCCATGACATCACCCTGGACAACCTGGAGCACGGCATCGATACCGTCCGTCACCTGACCGAATATCGTGTACTTGCCGTCCAGGTGGGGGTGCGTTCCCAGGGAGATGTAAAACTGGCTGTCGGCACTGTCCGGGTCCTGGGCGCGGGCCATGGCCACGGTGCCCAGCACGTGCTTGTGGTCGTTGAACTCGGCCTTGATGGTCTGTCCCGAGCCGCCCCTGCCGTTGCCTTCCGGGTCGCCCCCTTGCACCACAAAACCGGGCACCACCCGGTGAAAGGTCAGGCCGTTAAAAAACCCGGATTCGGCCAGTTCGGTCATGCGCGCCACGGTTGCGGGCGCATCGTCCGGAAAGGTTTCGATGGTGATGACCCCGTGCCGGGTGGTAATTTCAAGAACCGGTCCGCCGCCGGTTTGCGCGTCTTGCGCAAATCCGGGGACCGAAAACAGGCCCAGACAGGCCACCGCAAGCGCTAACATCCATGTTCGTACTGCGATCATTTCGTCACATGCTCCAAATTACGAATTTATTACCCACCAAGGGGCTAAAGCTTACTTCCGCACCACGGCATCAGTCGGTAACCCCCCTCAAGAGAGCACGAACCGTGCCAGTGGATTCCCGCTAAAGTGGGATTGTCCTCCACCTTCCGCGCCGTGCGCCCTCGCTTTTCCCTGCCGTTCCTTGCGGCATGGCCCGTACTGGTCCTGGCTCATGTGGGGGTTTTCCTTGAAAATCAAACACTTTCAGTCTGGTTTTACCCCCTTGTCTGGTGGCCATATATCGCCATTCTGGACGGTGCGGGGGTGCGGCGCGGGGAACCCTCCATTTTCGCACGATCCGGCCGCCTGTTGGGGTTGATTCTGGCGTCCTGGGCCTTCTGGCTGCTGTTTGAGGCCATCAACCTGCGGATCGCCAATTGGTATTACGTGGGTGTGCCGGAAAACCGGCTGCTGCGCTGGGGCGGTATCTCCCTATCGTTCGCCACCGTGATCCCTCTTCTTGAGGTCACCACCCGGGCGGTTTCCGCCTGCCGATGGATCGGTCCGTGCCGCCTGCCGACCCTTGCCGTAACCCCGGCGCGACTGGCCGGAACTCAGACGGTCGGATGGCTTTTTCTGGTGCTTCCGCTGGCATTTCCCCGCTATGCCTTTGCCTTGGTGTGGGGGTTTCTGGCCCTGCTTCTGGAGCCGTCCAATTACCGGGCCGGACGGCCTTCGCTACTGGCGGATCTGGCCCGTGGCGACGGACGCCGCATCGTCTGCCTGCTGACCGCGGGTCTTATCGCCGGGCTGTTGTGGGAAACGTGGAACCGCATCGCCCTCGGCAAGTGGATCTACACCGTGCCGTGGCTCACGGAGTCGGCCCTGTTCGAGATGCCGCCCCTGGGCTTTTTCGGGTTTCCGGCGCTGGCGATCGAGGCGTTTGTATTCCTGGTATGGGTGGATGCCCTGTGGGAGCGCCTCCGTGTGCCCGCCCGTATCGGGCTGGTGGTGGCCACCCTGCTGGCGGGCGCCGCCGTCATGGGGGCGATCGACCGCTACACCGTGGACGCGGCGGCGCCGACCCTGGCCGGGGTGCGGGTGCTCAATCAGGCTGAGCAGGCGGGTTTGGGAACGGCGGGGCTGCATCAGGTCCGGCCTCTGGCGGACCTGTCCGATGCCGGGGTTGAATCCCTCGCGGCGGCCGCCGGGGTGGCGCCGGGCCGCCTTTCAGATGCCCGCGACTGGGCCCGGCTTGCACGCCACCGGGGTATGGGCAATGAAAATACGGCGTTATTGTGGGGGATTGGCATTCGCCGGGTGGATCAGCTTGCGGGCCTGTCGGAGGACGCGCTTGCCGGGCGTCTCGGAAAGGCCGCGCCCGCCCGCCAGAAACTGGCGATCTGGATTCGCGCGGCCGGGCGGGATTAACCCGCCTCGCTCAAGGGCAGGCCGTTGCCCGTGCGTTCCCGCTCGTTGGGACCCAACACGTGCATGCCGGAAGAGCGCGGCCGCCACCTGAAGTGGTCCAGGGTTACGCCGATGCCGCGCCGGCCAAAGATGGTCTGATAGCGTTCGAACTGTCCGAGCAGGGCCGCCACGGTGGAGCGATAGCCGTAGCGCATCACCTCGTGGCGGGTGTCGTGGGCCACCACGTTCTGGGTGAACATCACCGTGTCACTGGGGTCCGGTTCGATAATCTCGATATCCACGTCCGGGTAGAGCGCCTCCTGCTGGGCCTTGGCGTTCCTTAAGCGCATGCCGGTATTGACGCGCATGGCCTGGTCGGCCACGAACGACATGCCCTTGTCCCGCAGCCCGCGGCAGAACCCGTAGCAGGTGGGCAGACAGACCTGGTTCCTGTCGTTGTTCAGATGCACCACCGGGTTGACCACCAGCACCAGACCCGCCCCCTGGTCCACCGCCACCCGCATGTTGGCCACCCGGCCGATACCACCATCGATGTAGTCGGCGTCGTTGATCCGCACCGGTTGAAACAGCACCGGTACCGCCGATGAGGCGATGACCGCGCGGGAGATCGGAACGTCGTCCCAACCGGAGTCGCCGAACACCACGTACTCACCCTTGTCCAGGTCCACCGCCGGGATGAACAGATCGACCTTCAGGTCGCGAAAATCGTTGGTCATGGGGGCGGCGTCAAATGCCTGCCGCAGGGTTTTCTCCAGCGGCTTCAGGGTGAAGATGCCGGACGGCAGACTCTCCTGCACCGTATAGGCCAGGTCCAGCATCGACATCTTGCGGTCGCGTTTGACGATGGCCTCCACCACCTCGGCCACCATGCGGCCGCTCGCGGCCAGCACCTTGCGGATCATGGGCCAGGTTTCGCCGGTGCCGAAGCCGTAGATTTTAGGCCGGGAGAAGTTATAGAGACTGTCGGGGTCATCGGCGATGATGGCGTCGTAAATTTCCCGGGGGGACACGCCGTTGGCGAGCAGGGATGCCAGGGCGGCGCCGGCGCTGGTGCCCACATACATATCGAAATGATTGGTGGAAAAGCCGTCCTTGAAAAACTCGTCGAGGGCGGTGAGCACGCCGATCTCGTACATCCAGCCGGGAATACCGCCCCCTGCCAGCACCAGCGCCACCCGATCGTGGCTGTCGGCGTCCCGCAACGCACCGGTGGGCCGTTTGGACAAGTCGGACTTGTCGGGGTTTCTGGATCGATCGGCCATCCGGACTCCTTGCGGCCATTGTTTGCCGTGTGGAAGAGCAGGGAAGGGCGCACCTCCCCCTACCCGTCATTTCGGTCACATTTGCCCGAATATTAAGCTTTTTGTTCCCTCCGGGGGTTTCTCCCGCCCGGGTGCTCGGGTATCCTCGTGCCGACGTTGCCGCCGGAAACCACGGGATACCCTCCATGAAGCTGCACAATCAGATATTCCTCGCCATGGGGCTGGCGGTGGCCTGCGGGCTGTTGCTGCCGGAGGTTTCCCTCTCCATCAAGTTTTTGGGGGACATTTTCCTGGCCGCCCTCAAGATGGTGATCGGCCCGCTGATCATGGCCTCGGTGGTGGTGGGCGTCCTGAGTCTGGGGGATGTGCGCCACGCCGGGCGGATCGGCGGCAAGGCGATCATCTACTTCTTCTCCACCACCTTCCTGGCGGTGATTTTCGGCCTGTTGCTGGTCAACCTGGTGCATCCGGGGCGGGGTGTCGATCTGTCGGCCCTGTTGACCAGCGAGGCCTCGGTGCGGGCGCAGGAGGTGGGTATCGGCGAGTTTTTGCGGGAACTGCTGGTGGGCATCTTCATGAACCCGTTCAAGGCCCTGACCGAGGGTAAGGTGCTGTCGGTTATCGCCTTTTCCCTGCTGCTGGGGGGCGTCATCACTACCCTGGGGGAGCGGGGCGAGCCGTTAAAGCGCTTTTTCGAGTCCCTCAACGACGCCATGATGAAGATGGTCCACGTGATCCTGTTCTTCACTCCCATCGGGGTGTTTGCGCTGGTGGGAAACATCGTCGCCAAAAGCGGCTTGTCGGTGTTTGCGGGCCTTGCCAAGTACATGTTCACGGTGGTGGCGGGCCTCAGCCTGCACGTGATCGTGCTGCTGTTTCTGGTGCTGCCCCTGTTCGGCCGTATCAAGGTCGGCTGGATGGTCAAGGGTATGCGGGCAGCCTATGCCATGGCGTTTTCCACCGCCAGTTCATCGGCCACCCTGCCGCTCACCATGGAGTGCGCCCAGAACAACGTCGGCGTGCCGCGCCGCTCGGTGCGCTTTGTGCTGCCGTTGGGGGCCACCATCAATATGGACGGCACCGCCCTGTACGAAGCCGTGGCCGCCGTTTTCATCGCCGAGGCCTACGGCATCCATCTGGGGCTGGGTGAGCAGATTATCGTGTTTCTCACCGCCACCGTCGCCGCCATCGGCGCCGCCGGCATTCCCGAAGCCGGGCTCGTGACCATGAGCATGGTGCTCACCAGCGTTGGCCTGCCGCTGGAGGGCATCGGCCTGCTGTTGGCGGTGGACCGGGTGCTGGACATGTGCCGCACCTGCGTCAATGTGGTGGGCGATTCGGTCGGTTCGGTGGTGGTGGCGCGGCTCGACGGCCTGCCGTTTCACGATGTGACCTCCGGCCCGGAGCCCGATGAGGCGGACGCCACCGGAAACCCTGCTTAATCCGGCGTTCCGCCCCGCTGTTCCCACTTCCAGGCGACCAACCGGCGGCGGTAGCCATCAACCAGCCCGCGCGACACGATCACCCGGATGCGGTAATCCCCCTTCTCCCAGACATACTCCTCGAAGGGGAGCACCACCAGAAACACAAACCCCGCGCCAAGCACCCACCCGGTGGTGGTCAGGTCGTACATCAGAGCCAGCGTGCCCAGTATGGCGCTTCCGCCTGCCAGGTAACGACCGTAGCGGGTTTCGACCTGGGCCGGAGGGCCCCATGCCTGTTCCAGTTGCCCGATGCGGGGGTGATGACGAAAGATGCCCGAAAAACCCGGTTGATACTGGCCAATTACGGCGTAGTCCACCTCAAGCTCCGCCAGCGGTCGGGTAAATTCCGCCCCGGCGGTGGGCACCGGGAGCGGCTTCCGGACGGTGGCGCACCCGGTCACCAGCAGCACGGCGAGGGCAAGAGCCAGTGGGCGACCAAGAGGTTGTAAAGTCATCACAAACACCTCATTTGTTCAGGGCATTTAGCCATTGTATGAAACACCGCTCCAAGGTGGCAAATGCCCGTGCTTTTGCTCCGTTTTTCCGGACCTTTTCAGTTCGGCATAACCCTGATCAGTGGAACTCCCCCCACAAGCTGCTATGTTTGAAGTAGCAGGAGTCACAATCTGGGAGGAGGTGTGGGATGGCAGTAACGTGGATATTGGTAGCGGATAGCAGCCGGGCACGGATTTTTGCCAAGAACGGGCGGGCGGAGTTGACGGAGGAGGCGGGACTCATCCATCCGGAGAGCCGCCTGCACGAGCAAGAGCTCACCAGCGACCTGCCCGGTCGTGGGTCGTCCGGCATGGGTGGGGAGCGGCACGGCGTCGCCTCCCAGGTGTTGCCCAAGCGGCACGAGGCGATCACCTTTTCCAAACAGGTGACCCATACGCTGGAGGCGGCCCGCACCGAAGGGCGCTTTTCCAGGCTGATGGTGGTCGCGCCCCCCGCCTTTCTGGGCATGCTGAGAGATGCGTTCAGTCACCCGTTGTCCGCCATGGTGTCCCATGAAGTGAACAAGAACCTGGTGCAGATGCGGCCTCGGGAACTGCGGGAACATCTGCCCGCGCGGATTTAGACGGGGAGCCTCATAAGCCGGACGGCAGGTTTTTGTTGGCCGTCCGGCAAGAGCCGCTCGAATCGGGCGCGGAGTGGGACCGATAGGTGATATCATCACGGGGGTGAAGGCGTAACGCCTTCACCCCCTTTTTCATAGCCGATTCGAGCGAGCCCTATGACCCTCTCCCCCACCTACGACATTGGCTTAAGCTACGAGGCCAACTACGACGAGGGGCCGTTCTTCGAGGGGGAGATTCCGCCCGCGCCCACGGGCAAGGCGGGCTACCGTTTTCTCGACTTTGAGGTTTACTCGCCTCTTGGGGTGCCGGCGGGGCCGCTGCTCAATTCCCGCTGGATCGACCTGTACGCCCGCCTGGGGTTTGACCTGCCGGTCTACAAGACCGTGCGCTCGGTGGCGCGGGCCTGCCATCCGGCCCCCAACTGCATCTTTCTGAAAGATGCGGGCGACCTCACGGTGGAGCGTTTCGGGGAAACGCTGGTGACCACGGATGCCGCGCCCGACACCCCCGCCGACGTCAGCATTACCAACTCCTTCGGCATGCCCAGCAAGTCGCCGGGCAACTGGCAGCACGACATGGAAAAGGCCCGCGCCGCCGTGGGTCCCGGTCAGGTGTTTATCGCCAGCGCCGTCGGCACGCCGGGCGAGGGTGACATCGCCTCCGACTACGCCCGCACCGCCGCCATGTGCAAGGAGGCGGGAGGGCAGGTGGTGGAGATCAATCTGTCCTGCCCCAACGTCACCTCCGGCGAAGGCAGCATCTTCACCGATCCGGAGATGGCGCAAAAAATCACCCGGGAAACCGCCCGCTCCCTGGGCGGCACGCCACTGATGGTGAAGGTGGGGTACTACACCGACCCCAACGTCATGGCTCAGGTGGTGCGCGCCGTCGCCCCCCACGTGCAGGCCATCGCGGGTATCAACACGTTGAGTTTCGAGGTGGTGGATGAAACCGGCGCACAGGCCCTGCCCGGTGAGGGGCGCTTGCGCTCCGGCATCTGCGGCGCGGCGATCAGACAGTGCGGGCTTGATCAGGTGCGCTCGCTCGTCGCGCTGAAAGGCCTGCAAAAATATGACTTCGCCATCGTCGGCGTGGGCGGCATCATGACGCCGGAGGATGCCGACGCCTATCTCGAGCTGGGGGCCGATGTGGTGATGAGCGCCACCGGCGCCATGTGGGACCCGATGCTGGCGGCAAAGTGGCGCACGGCCCACGGTGCGGGTCCGGCGGAGGACGCGCGCACCGCCTGATTCGAAACCGCCGTGTCAGGCGGGGAGGCGCTTACAGGTCGAGGGCGGTTTGCAGGTCGCGCTTGTGCTCCTCTTCCTGCATCAGGATATCCTCCAGCACGCGCCGCAGACCGTACTCCCCCAGCATTTCCGCCTGCCGGATGCGGTCCTTGTAACGGGTGATGGCGTTGTCCTCGCCCGCCAGATCCTGTTCCAGCATGGTATGGCTGTCGGGGCTGGTCTCCGCCTTTTCCATCTGGATACTGGGCATACCCCCCAGAAATGAAATCTGTTCCGCCACGGTGACGGCGTGTTGCAGTTCCTCCTGGGCGTGGACCACCAGTTCCTTGATAATGCTGTCGTACTGGGGGCCGGTCATCACTGCGGCGTGCTGCACGTACTGCACGGCAGCGGCGTATTCCCACTCCAGGTCTTTGTTGAGTTCCGCGATCAGTTTTTCCCGCGTGACTTCCCCGCTCATGTCGTCCTCCCTCCACCTGAAATGATCATGGTCCCAGTCTACTTGATTCGGAACAGGGTTTTGGCGTTTTGGGTGGTGGCAGCGGCCAGCTTCTCCGGCGTCACCCCCTTGACCTCGGCGAGCTTTTCGGCCACCAGGGTGACGTAGGCGGGCTCGTTGGTCTGGCCCCGGAACGGCACCGGGGTGAGGTAGGGGCAGTCGGTTTCCACCAGCAGCCGGTCCATGGGCACGAAGGCGGCGATCTCCCGCACCTCGTCCGCCTTGTTGAACGTCAAAATTCCCGAGAACGAAATCATGTAGCCCAGGTCGAGGGCCATTTTCGCCAACTCCGGGCTGGATGAGTAGCAGTGCATCACCCCGGTCACATCCGGAAACGCTCTTAAAATTTCCCCGGTGTCGGACTCTGCTTCACGGGTGTGGATCACCACGGGCAGGGAGAACTCACGGGCAAGCTCCATCTGGCGCCGGAACCAGTAGCGCTGCACGTCCCGTGGGGAGTGGTCGTAGTGGTAGTCGAGGCCGATTTCCCCGACGGCGACACAGGCCGGGTCGGCGCACAGGTCGCGCATTTCGGTCAGGTCGTTTTCCGAATGCTCCACGGTGTCGTGGGGGTGCACCCCCACGGTGGCGTGCACCTGTTCGTATTCCCGCGCCACGGCCAGTGCCGCTTCACTCTCGGCGAAGGTGGTGCCGATGGTGATGATGGCGTCCACCCCGGCATTTCCGGCCCGGCTTAAGACGCCGGGCACGTCCCCGGCCAGATCACCGAAGGTGAGGTGGGCATGGGTGTCGATAACGCCGGGAAGCACCGGCACGGTCTTGTTTTTTCTGGGTGTCCGGGTCTGGCTCATGGGCAGAGTCTATGGGGGGAGCGGGTGGTCAGGCAACGGCGGCGTTGGAAGGGGGTGTCCGAAAACGGGGAAAGTGTCCCTGCGCCCGCTTCAGGTCTGCTCACCCTTTGCCGCAAGCCGCGCCGCCACCCAGCGCTCGGCCCCCTTCCGGTCGGTGACTTCCCCGGTGATGCGGGCCTCCCTCAGGGATGTCAGAAGTTCGCCCACAGCCGCGCCTTCCGCCACGTTGAATTGAGCCATGATGTCGTCCCCGGTGAGCAGCGGCGGGGCGTCGTCCACCGGTTTGACCCGCTCCCGGTGGCGGGCATCCATGAAGGCGTACAGATCGGCGATACGGCTCACCATGTCCGGCTTTGATTTTTCTCCCCGGCTGGCGGCGGCGTCCGCCATGGCCAGCAGAAACAGGCCGGGAACGTCGACCGCCAGATCGTGGAACAGGTTGTCGATGGCACGATCCGTGGGATGGGTTTGGGGGTCGCTGGTGGAAAACGCTGCTGCCAGGTTCAGGGGCCGCAGGTGGTGTTTTACCAGTCGGCGGATACGCCTGACGGCCTTGCCCGCCAGCCGCAGCCGCCGCCCGATGTGGTCCGCCATCTGCGCGCCTTTTTCGGCGTGGTCGTAAAAGTGGATGCCGTTGTCCTCGCTGCGTGTGGCGGGCTTGCCCACATCGTGCAGCAGGGCGGCCCAGAACAGCGCCTGGCGGCAGGTGTCGTCGTGGGCGTAACGCACGGCGTCGTCCACCGGCAGCTCGTGGACGGTCCCGAGCACGGTCTCCAACTGCCGCACGGTCTCCAGGGTGTGTTCCCATACGTCCAGGTGGTGGTATGCCCCCTGGGTCATGCCACGGCCTTCGGAAAGTTCCGGGATCAGGGCCTCCAGCACCCCGTCCGCCATCATCAGGTCGATGGCTCCGGACGGGGTGGGCGCGGCCAGAAGCGGTCCCATTTCCTGACTGATGCGCTCCGCCGCCGGGCGCGCTGCCGTGGACGCCAATGCCACCAGCGCTTTCCGCGTGTCGGGTTCGATATCAAATCCCAGTTGGGCGGCAAAGCGGTAGGCGCGCAACACCCGCAGGGGGTCGTCCTCAAGGGATTGCCGGCAGGTCATGCGAACCCTGCGGGCGTGCAGGTCGTCGCGGCCGCCGGTGGGGTCGATGAAATCGGGCGCGCCGCCTTCGAAGGTTTCGGCGAATGGCAGTGCGATGGCGTTTACGGTGAAGTCGCGCAGCTTGAGATCGGCCTCGATGGTGGGGGCGCGCAGGGTGACGAGGTCGATCCAGTCGATGCCCTGGGTGCTTCGAATCGCCACCCGCACCGTACTGGTATCCGGATCCAGCGGCACGAACACCCCGCCGGTTTCCCCGGCCAGTTCCTTGCCAAGCACCATGGCGTCCCCTTCCACCGCCAGGTCCAGGTCCCGGGGCCAGCGGGTCAGGAGCACGTCCCGCAGGGTGCCGCCGGTGACCCACAGGCGCGCGCCGTGGCGCCCGGCAAGGGCGGACAACACCCCCACCGCGGGTTCCGCGCGCAGGGTCTCGGCATAGGCAAACAGGTAAGGCGGAAACATGGCCGCATCCTATCAAAAACCGTCCCGAGCCTGTCGAAGGGCGTTCCGGGGTTATCCGCCGATCGCGCTCAGAAGGTATTCCGGACCGTTGCCGGAAAGGGAAAACGCGAAGCCGCGCTCCGCTTCGCCGGGGCCGTGGGACAGGCTGACGCAGAGGGCGTCGGCGGGGGTATGCTCGCCGCCCAGGTCGGGCCACTCCACCACGGTGACGCCGGGTCCCTCGACCTCCTCGAACAGGTCGAGCCGGGCAAGCTCCGCCGGGCTTTCGATGCGGTACAGGTCGACGTGATACATGGGCAGCCGGCCGGGATAGATGTTCAGCAGGGTGAAGGTGGGGCTTGCCACCTGTGCCGGGTCGGCCCCCAGGCCCCTGGCGATCCCTCGTGACAGACAGGTTTTGCCCGCCCCCAGGTCGCCGGAAAGGCGGATGACCTCACCGCCCCGGCAGGCGGCGGCAAGCGCCTCGCCAAGGGCTTCCGTCTCCTCCGGGGAGGCGGTGCGGCGGGTCACGCCGATGGTTTGGCCACTTCCGCTTCAGCCGTTTTGCCCGCACCGGAGGCGACGGCATCGACGGCCTGTCCCAGCGCCACCAGTTGCCCGAGATCGCCGCTCATGCGGTCCAGCCTCAGGTCGGGGGCGCCGCCATAGGGTTTACCGATGGTAATGGCGTCCGGTCCCAGCACGATGTTGGGGTAGCGCTCCAGGGTGGCGATGGCCGCCGCCACCGCCGGGTCTTTGCACAGGGCCTTGGTGTAGTCCTCATCGGCGCCGTATACGTAGCGGCCCGGCAGCACGTCTTCCAGATAGCCGCCCGCCACGTCGTTGAATGATCCCTTGCCCTCCGCCGCCGCGAACACCCCCTCTTTCACCGCCAGCGAGGCGGATGGCAGTTCCACCGGGGTGGAGATCACCAGATAGACGATGTCCGAGGTTTTGCGGTGGCCCTCCGAGAGGTGGAAAAAACACTCCACCGGACGGCCTTCAAAGCTTGTTTTCAGATGCGGGTAGTGCATCCTGTTTTTCTGCTCCACGCTGCCGCCGAGGGCTTCGGCCAGCGCGTCGAAGCCGAGGCGGATCTTCTTTTTTCCGCGGCTGCCGTAATACAGCATGCTGGCCACCATGACCACCAGCAGGATGGTGACCATGATCGCGACGTTGGCGAATGTCATCGGAGATACCTCACGCGAAAATCCGGATTCAATGCGGGTTGGCGAACAAGGGTCATTTTCGCACCAAAGGGTTGGCGCGGGCCAGTTTTACCCGAGCGGAGCGATGGTGGCCACCGGTGGCGGCGTCTGCCGGGTGGCCAGTTTGCAAAACGCTTCCGGCACCCGCTCGGCGACGTTTCCGGCCACCAGGCCAACGTCGCCGTGCTCCGCCACCCACAGGTCGGCGGCAAGGCCGTGCAGGTAAACCGCAAGGGCGGCGGCATCGGCCGCGCCCAGCCCCTGAGCCAACAGGCCGCCGATCATGCCCGCCAGCACATCGCCGGTGCCGCCGCTGGCCAGCGCCGGCCCACCGCTGGGGTTGATGCGGGCGCTGCCGTAGGGGTCGGCGATCACCGTGTGCGCGCCCTTGAGGACCAGGGTCACCTCCCGCTCGCGGGCAAAATCACGGGCGATTTCAATACGGTTTCCTTCGACTTTCGCCGCCGACGTCCCCGTTAATTTGCCCATCTCCCCCGGGTGAGGGGTGAGCACCGTGGGCATGGTGCGCAGGGGGAGCTCTTCCATATGACCCTCGAATGCACCCAGGGCGTCCGCGTCGATCACCAGCGGGCCTTCGACGCGGGCCACGAAGTCGCGCACCAGAGTGCGGGTTTCCGCATCCCGAGACAGCCCCGGACCGATCACCGTGACGGAGCGCGCAGCCGCCGCCTCCAGCAGCGGTTCGAGGGCCTTGGATGAGAAGGTGCCGGAGGCGGTTTCGGGCATCGCCAGGGTCATCGCCTCGGTCAGCTTTTCTTCCAGAATCGGGTTCAGCCGTTCCGGCACCGCCACCGTTACCAGCCCCGCCCCGATACACTGCGCGCCCCTTGCCGACAGGGTTGCGGCCCCGGTCATGCCCGGGCTGCCGGCAATCACCAGCATGTGGCCGAAAGAACCCTTGTGGGCACCGGTGCGCCGCTTCGGGATGGTTGTCCGCAGGTCGTCGGGGTCGCTCACCGAGAGGGGGATGCCCGCGGCGGCGACGACCTGCTCGGGAATGCCGATGTCGGCCACCACCAGGTGACCGCTGTGGTCCACCCCGGCACCACAGAAATGGCCCCGCTTGGGTAGCCCGTAGGTGACCGTCAGATCGGCGTGGATGGCGGCCCCCATGGCCTCACCGGTGTCGGCGTGGATGCCGGAGGGGATATCCACCGCAACCACCGGGACGGAGGTGTTGCCCACCGCCTGCACCCAGTCCGACGCCGGCGGCCGGAGGGGCTGGTTGAGGCCGGTGCCGAACAGGGCGTCCACGATCAGTTCGGCTTCGGTCAGGGCATTGATCAGGAGTCGGCTGCCGATGTCGCTTTCCGGGTGGATGCTGCCGCCGAGGGCGGCGAAGGCCTCCATGTTGACCCGTGCATCGCCCTTCAGGTCCGCCGGGTGTCCGGCCAGAAACGTCATCACCGAGGCCCCGGCGGCGCTCAGGTGGCGGGCGATCACAAAGCCGTCGCCGCCGTTGTTGCCTTTGCCGCACAGTACCAGCACCCGGCGTCCGGTCAGGTCGCCGTAGCGCTCGCGGATGGCGCGCGCGGTCAGGGTGCCAGCGTGTTCCATCAGCACCGCGCCGGGGATGCCGACGGTGTCGATGGTCTCCCGGTCCAGGGCCTGCATCTGTGCGGCTGTGGTTACCCGCATGGTTACCTCATATAAAGGTCTGGGTGACCCACTGTCAGCCTTCCAGCACCACCTGGGCCGCGGACCAGTCGGTGTCGTGGGTGATGGAGGCGTGAATGCGTTTCACTCCCAGGGAATCGGCGGTCTCCCGCGCCTTGCCGGAGAGGGTCAGTCGGGGCTTGCCCCGCCTGTCGTGGCCGACCTCGATGTCCTGCCACCTGATGCCCCCGGAAAATCCGGTGCCGAGCGCCTTGACCAGGGATTCTTTCACCGCCCACACCCCGGCGTAGTGGAGGGGCCGCTGTTTTTTGCCGTCGGCGTAGGTCTGTTCGGCGTCGGTATAGATACGGGTCACGAAGCGCGCTCCGTGTTTGTCGAGGGCGGCTTCGATGCGGGCCCGCCGGACCATGTCCATGCCGATGCCGACGATCATGGCAGGGCGCCGTCAACACCGTCCCGGGGGATCAGGGCGCGCATGTCCCGCACCGCCCGGTCCAGCCCCAGCAGGATGGCGCGGGCCATGATGCTGTGGCCGATGTTGAACTCCTCGATGCCGGGAATCGCCGCCACCGGAGCGATGTTGTGATAGTCGAGGCCGTGCCCGGCGTTGACCCCGAGGCCGAGGGCGGACGCCAGCATCACGCCTTCGCCGAGCTGCATCAGCTCTTTTTCCTGCTCCGCGCCCCGGGCATTGGCATAGGTGCCGGTGTGGATTTCGACGAAATCGGCGCCCACGTCCCGGCACGCCTTGATCTGCTCCCCGGCGGGGTCGACGAACAGGGACACCACGATGCCCGCCGCCTTGAGCCGGGCAATGCGGGGGGCGAGGTCGGCGCTCTGGCCGAGCACATCAAGACCGCCCTCGGTGGTAAGTTCGGCGCGCTTTTCCGGCACCAGGGTGGCGATTTCGGGTTTCAGTTCGCAGGCGATGTCGATCATCTCGTCGGTGGCCGCCATCTCCATGTCGAGACGGGTCTGGACCATTTCCCTGAGCAGCCTGAGGTCGCGGTCCTGCACGTGGCGGCGGTCTTCCCGCAGGTGGGCGACGATGCTGGAGGCCCCGGCCAACTCACAGATGGCGGCGGCGGTTACCGGGTCGGGTTCGATACCACCCCGAGCCTGACGCAGGGTGGCCACGTGGTCCACATTTACGCCCAGTTTCGCCATGCCGCGCTCCTCCTTGCAGAATGTTTCAGGTCCCCGAACCGATGCGGGGACACGGGATCATTATGGCAAAAAACCGCGGGGGCCGGGTGGTGGGGGTCGGGAAATGCTTTCTGACCCCGGTCCGTGGGTGGCTATAATGCCGCCTTGAGCCGAACCAACGGACGGACCCCCGGGGAGCGTGGATCATGAAATGGATCGCGGCACGGAAACTGATGCTCGGCCTTTTGCTGGGGACGGCATTAACGGCGGCGGGCTGCGCGAGCGCCCCGGCGCCCCCGCCGGTCCTGACTTCCCACACCGGGCAGGGGGGTGGCTTGCAGTTTCTGATCGTGCCGGACGACGCAAAGGTCTACGTCGATGCCGAGTACCAGGGCCGGGTCTCCGAGTTTCGCGGCGAGAATGTGTTGTGGCTGCCGCGCGGGCTGCACGCGGTGGAGGTGAGCAAGGACGGTTACGTGACCTTCTTCCGTCAGGTTCAGATCACCCTCGGGTTGGTGGAAGTGCTGATCTATACCCTGCCCGAAAGGGACGGATAGGACGCGCCACAGCCGTCCTTTAACCGGGTTCCGCAACCTCGTCGATGGGGAGGGGCACCGGACGGGTATCGGGCTCAACCAGCCCCCTGATGGTGCTGAGCAACTGCTCCGGGTCGAACGGCTTGTAGACCACGCCGTGGGGGCGGGCGTAATTCTCGAACATCTTTTCCCGTTCCGGGTCGTGGTCGAGCTTGCGCGCGGTCACCAGCACCACTTTCATGTGGTCCGGCAACAGCCCGAAGGACTGGGCCTCGTGCAGCTTGCGCGATACCCGGTAGCCGTTTTCCTTGGGCATCATGACGTCCAGCAACACCAGGTCCGGCTGGAATGTGTGGGTGGCGCCGATGGCCTCGTGACCGTTGGTGGCGCAGGCCACTTCGTAACCGGCGTCCTCGAGCAGAAAGCTCACCGACTCCAGAAGATCCGGCTCGTCGTCCACGATCAAGATTTTGTAAGGCATCGTTACTGTTCCTCCCTCTCGGTCTCCGGCAGCAGCGGCCCGATGGCCGCCCAGACCCGTCTGATCGTTTCTCTGGCGGGTTCCGACGGTTTTACCTGAACCCAACCACCCTTTAACGTTATCGGCCGGTTGGCCGGATAACTCGAACCCATGTGGCGCACCACCTGCTCGATCAGCTGTTCGGCCCGTTCGCGTCCACCGGTCACCACGCCGATGATGCGGCCGGTTTCCGGCAGGTCCACGAACAGTTTCCCGTCTTTTTCACCGCCGCGGCACGCTCCCATGGCCACAGCCACCGCGTCTTCCGCCCCGGACAGGGAAAAAGCCACCATATGGGCCTCGGTCTGGGCGTGGCTCAGGTGGGTGAGGTGTTCACCCACGGCCAGGAGGGGGACATCTTCAGGGGTCAGGCGCGGCAGCCGGATAACGGTGCGGGTGCCGCCGGACTCGCGGCGCTCGGCCCATACGGAACCGCCGTGGGCTTCCACGATTTTGCGGCAGATGGCCAGGCGCAGGCTGGGCCCCGTGCCATTGCTGGCGAGCGGGTCCTGCCCCGGTGAAAAGCTGTCGAACATTTCGGCGGAGGTTTCGGTCACCGCGTCCTTGCCCACGTCCTCCACGGTGATCTCCACCCACTCGGCGGGATTGCACGGCAGCGGCCTGGGTTTGATCCGGTGCGGCAGGGGCTGGGAGGTGCTGCCGCACAGCACCCGCGCCGATACGGGTACGGTGGCGCCCTCCGGGGAGCGGCCGATGGCGCCCTCAACCAGATTGCGTACCGCCTGCTGAATGCGGATGGCATCGCCCTGCAAGGCAGGCAGGGTGGGGGAGGAATCGGTAGCAATGGTGACCCGTGCGGTTTCCGCATCCTGTTTGAGGGCCGCGGCGGCGTCGTCGATGCAGCGTGCGAGGTCCACGGGGCCGAACGCCAGAGCAATCTGACTGGTTTCCAGCTTGGTGAATTCCAGCAGGTCGTCGGCCAGGGCCGACAGGCGGCCGACGTTGCGTTCCGACATGTCGAGGAAGCGGGCGGCCTTGTCGGAGTTTCCCCCCACCTCCCGCCGCAGGATGTGGAGCGCGGTGGTGATGGCGGTCAGGGGGGTGCGCAGTTCGTGGGCGGCAAGGGCGATGAATTCCGATTTGGTGCGGTCCAGCCCGGCCAACTCCAGGTTGGCGGAGGACAGGGCGCGGGCGTGGGCGGCGAGAGCGTCCCGCTGGCGGGTGATCTCGTCCCGGTCGATGTGGCGTCCGGTGATGTCCTCGGCCACCTCCACGGTGCCGTCGCCTTCGGCAAGGGCGATGGGCACACGGTAGCGCAGGAACACCCGGCCCGATACCGGGTCAGGCACCTCCTCGATATCCAGGGGGAGCGTGGGGTCGGCGGAAAGGGCCGAAAGGGCTCGCTCCGGGAGTTCCCGATGGGCGGCGTTTCTATAGTGCAGGTCGCCGCCCTCGTCCCGCACCGCCACCGCGATCGGCAGGGTGTCGAGGGCCGCCAGAGGCCATGCGGGGCGGCCCACGGCGGCATCGATCCGGGCGGTGAGTTCGTCCGCCGGAAGCTCGTCCAGACAGATCACATCGGCGGCGCCCAGATGGGCGCACATGGCCGCAACCGAGGGGCGCTTGCCGGTGAACAGGGCCGCCACCGGGCCGTTGTCGGGCAGGGCCAGGGCGGCGGACAATTCTCCCAACCCCTCGCTGTCGGTGACCACCACCAAAAGCACCGCATCCGGATCCGGGTGCGGGTCGCCGTGGACCCCGTGCAACTGCTCCGGATTCAGGGCGCTTGCTGCGTTCCGGTAGTCGCCGGTCAGGCGGTACATGCCGCTGATCCTGTAGTGGCGGGAGGGGCTGTTATGATTTCGGGCAGACGTCATCCCCTACTTATCGGTAAAATAAGGCTCGGCGGACAGGGTTCTTCTGCCGCTTTGATGACCCGGGTGAGATGAATGACGCGCGTTCGTGTGGGAAAAGGCATGTCGGTGGATTCCCGTTATGCGGTGGATGACGGCTATGGGGTGGATGAGGCATTGTGCGCCGCCACCGGGTGGGCCGGGGTGTTTGGCGACGGTACGCCGCTGGTGGTGGAGGTGGGGTTTGGCAACGGACAGTCCCTGGCCGAGATGGCCCGGCGGCGGCCGGAGTCCGGATTCGTCGGTATCGAACTGTACGGCAAGGGGGTGCAGAAGCTCTGCCGGCGGCTGGATCGGGAGAAGATCGGCAACGTTCGGGTGATCAAGGACGAGGCCTTCGAAACCCTCGGTAAACGGTTTCGGGATGGCATTATCGACGAGGTTCACGTCAATTTTCCCGACCCGTGGCCGAAACGGCGGCACCATAAGCGGCGGCTGGTGGACCCGGCCTTCGTTGAATTGCTGTTCGCCAAACTCCGCCCCGGCGGGGAGGTGTTTCTGGCCACCGATTTCGATTGTTACGCGGACCAGATGCTGGAGGTGTTCGAGGCCCATCCGGGGTTCGTCAACACCGCGGGTCCGTTGACCTTCCGGTATGAGATGCCGGACCGGATCGTGACCAAATACGAGCGCAAGTTCTCTGAGCTCGGGGCCACCATCCGCTACCTGTGGTACCGCCGTACGGACCCGGAATGACGGTCGGTCCGGAACATCTCAAAAACCTGATCCGGGAGGAGATCGAGTCCTCCGGGCCGATACCGTTTTCGCGCTTCATGGAGATGGCCCTGTACACCCCAAAGATCGGTTACTACACCGGTCCGCGGGTGAAGATCGGCAAGCAGGGGGATTTTTTCACCAGCCTCGACGTGCACCCGGTATTCGGCCGCCTGATCGGGGCGCAGGTGATCGAGATGGCCCGTGAACTGGGCGATGCCCCGTTTACGGTGGTGGAGATGGGGGCGGGCAAGGGGCTTCTGGCCTATGACATCCTGCGCACCGTACAGGAGGCCGATGCGGCGCTGTTTGACCGGCTGCACTACGCCATCGTCGAGATATCGCCGGACCTGGTGTCGCGGCAGCAGACGCTTCTGGAGGCGTTTTCCGGGCAGCTCTCCTGGCATGCGGACCTTGCGAGGCTGGGTGATGCGCGGGGCCCGGTCACCGGGGTGTTCGTCTCCAATGAACTTCTGGATTCGCTGCCCCACCATCAGGTGATCCAGACCGGATCCGGGCTTAAAGAGGTCTTTGTCGGTTGCAAGGGGGAGCGTTTTGTCGAGCTTTACGGCCCGCCGGGGGCGGGGCTGTCCGACTACCTTGCGCGGCTCGGTATCGAACTGCCCGAAGGCTACCGCACCGAGCTGAATTTGAGGGCGCTGGACTGGACCCGCCAGGTGGCTGAGCGGCTCGACAAAGGCTACGTGCTGACCATCGACTACGGCTACCCCGCGGAGGTGTATTACCGGCCCGACCGCAAGACCGGCACCTTTTTGTGCTACCACGGCCACAAGGTCAGTGAGGATCCCTATGCACGGGTTGGTCAGCAGGATATGACCGCCCACGTGGATTTCACCAGCGTGGCCCGGGCCGGGGCCGAGGTGGGTCTTGTGGCCGCCGGGTTTACCGATCAGGCCCATTTTCTGGTCGGGCTTGGCATCAGCGGGCTGATGCAGCAGGTACTGGAACGGGATGGCGGCGACCCGCAACACTCCGACGAGTTTTGCGCCATGCGGCGGCTGGTGGACCCGAATGGCATGGGCAAGGCCTTCAAGGTGCTGTTGCAGGCCAAAAGCGCACCGTCCGGAAACCTTTCCGGGTTCCACTTCTCGTCCCACTCCGTGGCCGACCTGAACGCATCCCAAAACGTTAAATAACGGGACTCCGGCGTTTAACTAAACACATAATTTAATCATGTCTTAATTTTCTAATTAAGACATCAGTAATAGCTTGCGCAGCAATGTGCATTCGACGAGAATAGGCGTCCACTTTGCGGCCGGGAAGGCGAGTGGATTGTTTTTGTTATTTCATTTTGATTCGGAGGCAGTGAGCCATGGCAAGACGGGCTGTAAAGGTTGAGCTTGAGGAGGTTGCGTTAAATACCCGTTTCCGTAAGTTCAGCGGCGACCGCAACAGCAAGGTGCGTCAGCGCGCCAAGGTTGAGGTGGTGCGGGTCAGTGAGGACGAATTCGGCGTGACCATCAAGCGTGGCATCACCACCGTGAAGAAGGGCAAATTCAACGGCAAGGGGCTCAAGGAGGCCTCGATCCGGTCCGCCGTGCAGCGCGACATCCGCGCCGGAAAATACGACGATGCCCTGTTTGACGGCTACGACAGGATCCAGGCTGCGAAAAAGAAGAAAAAGGCCAAATAACCGGGCCGGTATCCCTGGCTTGAGAGGGCCTGTTGTTCTTGGGGTTTGATGCGCGGTGTGTGGGGTGCCTGCGCCTTGGGGGCATGCTGATAATGAAGCGTATTGCTACCGGATTTGCCGCCTTTTTTGTACTTGCATGTTGGGGGGCGGGTTGTGCCTCCGGGCCGGATACGAATGCCGCGGTGCAGTCCCGCGTGACAGACGTGCGCGCGCTCTTGAAGCAGATGTCGGCGGGTTACGCTGCCGGGGACGTGGCGGCCCTCTCCCGGCTCTGGGCGAAACCCGTCCGGAGTGCCGCGGATGAGCGTTTGCGGCGGGCCGTGGTCGGGGGCGAGAAGGCCGATGTGACCTTTACCCTGATCGGGTTGCGCATATCAGGCGAAAAGCACCTGCTGGCGCAGGTCACGTGGTACGGTGATTGGGCCGCCGGAAATGCCTCCGGCAGTGCCACGGTTGAGCTTGAAGGAGACGGCGCACTGGCGGTCGGCGCCTGGCGGGGGGCGCTTCCGGGCGAGACGGGCGCGCGCCCGTCGGGGGCTTCCGTATCCCGCTGACGACGACCCGCTTTTCATGCCCCCACGGGTACCCCCGGAGGGTTCGGGGGTGACAAAGTCGTTGCCTAACATTAAATGGTAGAATGAACAGATGGGAATTAGCCGGCGGTGCCGGGTTTGGGTGTGAAGGTGCCGGCCGGACTTGCGGGAATCTCCCGGGAGGGGTGCCGACAGGCATGACAATGCATAGTATCGAAACCGATTTTCTGATTATTGGGGCGGGAATCGCCGGGTTGCGTGCGGCCATCGAGCTGTCCGAGGCGGGCCGCGTTACTGTGGTCAGCAAGGGTGACTCCTGCTCGGTACTCGCCCAGGGCGGCGTTGCCGTGGCCCAGCATGAGGGCAGCGAGGACTCCCTGCATCTCGAGGACACCCTGCGCGCGGGCAAGGGCCAGTGCGATCCGGAAGCCGCCCGTGTGATGGTGAGCGAGGGACCGGAGCGGATTGCTGAACTGGTGCGCTGGGGCGCCTGTTTTGACCGGGACGAAGCCGGAGGCTTTGCCCTGGCCCAGGAGGGCGCCCACAGCCGCAGGCGCATTCTGCGGGCCGGCGGCGACGCCACCGGCAAGGAGATCGTGCGGGTGTTGCGGGGAGAGGCCGAGCGGAAGGAGAACATCCGGTGGCTCGATGGCCGGGTGGCGACCGAATTGCTGGTTGATCAGGGTCGCTGTGTCGGTGTCCTGCTGGCTGCCCCGAAAGGGGGGGAGGCGGACGCCCTGGCGGTTTCGGCCCGCGCCGTGCTGCTGGCCTCCGGCGGTGCGGGTCAGGTTTACCGGCGTACCAGCAATCCGCCCACCGCCACCGGCGACGGTATCGCCATGGCCATGCGCGCCGGCGCCCGGCTGCGTGACATGGAATTTGTCCAGTTCCACCCCACGGTACTGGCCGAGCCGTACCCGCCGTTTTTGCTGTCCGAAGCCATGCGTGGCGAGGGCGGGGTGCTGAGAAACCGCGATGGGGAGGCGTTCATGCGCCGTTATCACCCGATGGCCGAACTGGCATCCCGGGATGAGGTGTCCCGCGCCATCTGGCACGAGATGCAGCGGGACGATGCAGGGGTTGTTTTTCTCGATATGACGGCGATTTCGGCGGAGGTTCTGGAAAAACGCTTTCCGACCATTTTCCGCACCTGCCGGGATTTGGGTCTCGATATTTCCACCACGCTGATTCCGGTGGTGCCCAGCGCCCACTTTCTCATGGGGGGAGTGCGCGTGGACGATTGGGGACAGAGCACTCTCCCCGGCCTGTTTGCGGTGGGTGAGGCGGCCTGTTCGGGGGTGCATGGCGCCAACCGGCTGGCCAGCAATTCGCTGCTTGAGGCGCTGGTGTTCGGTGCCCGCGCCGCGCGCGCGGCGGTGCGCGCCGGTGCGGGGGGTCGGGTTGGCGCCAAGCGGGTTGAGGCCATTGCCAGCGAACTTGCCGCGCACCGTGAACCGGGCGCCGCCGAGCGCGCCCGGAGCGTCCGTCCGGCCCTCCAGGAAATCATGTGGAAACACGTTGGCGTGGTGAGAAATGCACAAGGTTTGCACCACGCCCTGAGCTGGATCGACAGAGAAATTGCAAAATTTCCGTATGATCCGTTTGACTGTGAGGGGATCGAATGTCTTAACCTATTAGGCGTGGCTCGCGCCATTGCCGATTCGGCCCTCTGCCGAACTGAGGCGCTCGGGGCTCATTTCCGGTCCGACGGTATCCACGTTGAGGAGACAGTAGCGTATGCGGGCTGAGGTGGAAAAAAAAACATTGGGGAAGCTTCCGAAGGCGGTCAAGGCCGAGATTGCATCTCACTCTCTTGAGTCGCTGGTGGCGGAGAAGGTGAGGGGATTTATCCAGGCCATGGCGCATGCCGATCAGACCGGGCTTTATCACCTTTTGGTGGCGGAGTTCGAGCGGCCCCTGATCGCCATCACGCTGGAGGAAACCCGGGGAAACCAGGTGGCCGCGGCCCGGTTGCTCGGAATCAACCGGAACACCCTTCGAAAAAAGATCGGCGAATTGGGCATTGTGGTGGCTCGCAGACGGGGTCGGCCGCCGCGCATTGATGTCGAGGCCAAAAAGCCGGTTCGCTACCGCGAAAGCACGGCCTGACGGCCAACCCTTTTTTCTTTTGACAACTTCCGGCGCCCCTTGCGGGGACGCCTTGCGGGTGTGTATGGACGCTCTTGTCCGGGTGCGGATGGAAAACCGTGCCGCCCCCCTGCATTTCTGGTGTTGACCAGCCTTGGTGACCCCTTCGATAATCGGTGTGTGCTGCTGACACAAGGTTTCTGGGCGCCGCCCCCTGTGTGGTTCATACGGGCGGTTTGCGCCGTAAGTGATGAGGTGATCATGTCCCAGGCGATTCCCGAGAAAGACCCCAAGCCGGCGAAAGATCTGGAGACCTGTCTCGCGGAGACCCGTGTGTTCGTGCAGAAAGTGGTGGACCGGCTGGACCTGAAGTTCAACCCGGATCCGGAGATCAACGAAGGCATCGTGCAGGGGCTGGCCAGAAACCAGCATCTGCACGGACGGCGCTACTGCCCGTGCTTCATCATTCAAAATGATAAGGCGCTGGACCGGATCTGTCCGTGCAAGCCGGGTCTGGAGGAGGAGGTGCCGCAAATGGGCCACTGCCACTGCGGTATCTTCTGTGCCACCGACTATGAGGGCGAGCCGTACCAGCCCCGGAACCCGGAAGGTTGACGCTGTGTACGTGGCGATGAATCGGTTCACGGTGGCGCCGGGCCGGGAAACCGACTTCGAGGCAGCCTGGGCCGAGCGGGAAAGTTATCTGGATCAGGTGCCCGGTTTTTTGACGTTTTCCCTGCTTCGTGGTGAAGCGGGTGTGTTTATCTCCCACTCAACCTGGGAGAACGAGGCGGCGTTTACCGCATGGACCGAGTCGGATGCGTTTGTTCGGGCGCACCGCCAACGGCTGCCCGAGGGCGTGCTGGCGGGGCCGCCGGAGTTCGCCGGGTATCAGGTGGTGCTCAGCCAGGGCGCGGGCAGTGTGAGGGCGGCCTCGGTGTAGCCGGTGGAGGGGCATGGATGCGGGGCTGGGGCTGTTTGACAGAGAATCCCGATTTCCGTATGATTCCGCCCCTTACCGCGATGACAAAATGGACTGGGTGATTGTTGTGCGGCGCCTGATTGTGGCGTCCTTGGAGGGGCTTCTGTGACGACAGACTTTGTGCCAACAGACTACCTGCCGGTACTGATCTTCTTTGTGATCGCCGGCGCGTTTGGCTTTGTGACGATCATCCTGGGTCGCTTTGTGCGCCCCCAGATGACTTACCGCGAAAAGCTTTTGCCGTATGAGTGCGGCGCGCCGCCGATCTCCGATGCGCGGCAACCGTTCCCGATGCGGTATTACATCATCGCAATGCTGTTTGTGCTGTTCGATATCGAGGCGGTGTTCATGTATCCGTGGGCCGTCGTGTTTAACCAGATTGGCATTTATGGCCTGGTGGAGATGGTGTTGTTTATCACCATCCTGCTGATCGGCTACGTCTATGCCTGGGGCAAGGGAGCGCTGGAATGGGATTAGGCCGTGAATTCGAACCCGGGGTGATGACCACCACCGTGGACAGCGCCGTCAACTGGGCGCGCAAGAGTGCCCTGTGGCCGATGACCTTTGGTCTCGCCTGTTGTGCCATTGAAATGATCGCCGTGGTGGCGGCGCGCTACGACGTGGACCGCTTCGGCGCCGGCGTGTTCCGCGGCTCGCCGCGGCAGAGCGATCTGATGATCGTGGCCGGTACCCTGACCCGCAAGATGGCCCCCGTGGTGCGGCGCATCTACGATCAGATGCCGGAACCGCGCTACGTCATCGCCATGGGTTCCTGCGCCACTTCGGGCAACGTCTACAACACCTATTCGGTGGTACAGGGCGTCGATCAGATCGTGCCGGTGGACGTTTACATTGCCGGTTGCCCGCCGCGCCCGGAGGCGCTGATCGACGGCATCCTCATGCTGCAGAAGAAGATCATGAAGCAGAAGGTGTTCGCCAAGTAGGCGAAGGGGATCGATTATGAGCAAGGCTGAAAGTCATCCCGTGATTGACCAGGTCCGGGCCGCGTTTCCGGACCACGTGACCGCCCACAAGGTGTTCGCCGGGGAGCCGTTCATCTCCGTGTCCCGCGAGGGGCTGCGGGAGGTGTGCACCTTCCTGAAGGAAGACCCGGGCCTGGACTTCGACTACCCGGTCGACGTCACCGCCGTGGACTACCCGGATGACGCCGAGCGCTTCGAGGTGATCCACGTGCTCTGGTCGGTCCAGCACCGCCGCCGGGTGGTGCTCAAGACCCGCGTGAGCGAGGCGGACTGCGAGGTGGACTCGGTGGCCGACATCTGGCGGGGCATGAGCTTCATGGAGCGCGAGACCTACGACATGTACGGCGTGCGCTTCGCCGGGCACCCGGACCTTCGGCGCATCATGATGACCGACGATTTCGACGGCTGGCCCCTGCGCAAGGACTTCCCCATCGAGGGCAAGGGCTGGCGCGAGAACTACGACTTCATCCCGCAACTGGGAGATTGACGCACCATGCAGGCCACCGAATACCTTTGGGATCCCGAGAGCGTTACCGAGGACGAGGAGCTGCCGCTCCTGCGGACCGAGAAGCTGATGCTCAACATGGGGCCGCAGCATCCGGCCACCCACGGCGTGCTGCAGGTGATCCTCGAGCTTGAGGGCGAGAAGATCATGAAGGCCACCCCGTACCTGGGGTACCTGCACCGGGGGACCGAAAAAATCGCCGAGAACGGCACCTACCAGCAGACCATTCCGCTCACCGACCGGCTCGACTACATCTGCGCCATGTCCAACAACTGGGCTTACGTGCGGGCGGTGGAAAAGCTGCTCCAGGTGCAGGTGCCGGAGCGCGCCGAGTGGCTGCGCACCCTGATGAACGAGCTGTCGCGAATCTCCGGCCACCTGTTCTGGCTCGGTACCCAGGCCCTCGATATCGGCGCCATGACGGTGTTCTTCTACACCTTCCGCGAGCGGGAAGTGATCCTCGATGTGTTCGAGCGCATCTGCGGTGCGCGCCTGACCAACAGCTACATGCGCGTGGGCGGGGTGGAAGGCGACATCGACGACTGGTGCGTGGAGAAGCTGCGCGGCTTTCTGTCCACCTTCCAGGCCCGTATCGACGAGTACGACACCCTGTTGCAGGAAAACCGCATCTGGTTGGCCCGGACCAAGGATATCGCGGTGATCACCGCCGAGGACGCCATCAATTACGGTCTCTCCGGCCCCTCCCTGCGCGGCTCCGGCGTGTATCACGACCTGCGCAAGTGTGAGCCGTTCGGGGTTTACGACCAGCTTGAGTTCGAGGTGCCTCTGGGTTCCCGCGGCGACACCTATGACCGTTATTTCATCCGGGTGCGGGAGATGGAGCAGTCGGCCTCCATGGTGGCCCAGATGCTGGACCGGCTGGACGGCATGGAAGGCCCCATCATGACCGAGGACGAGCGCCTGAAGCGTCCGGACAAGGTGCTGGTGAACATGTCCATGGAAGCCATGATCCAGCACTTCAAGGTGGTCTGCCACGGTTTCGACGTGCCCAAGGGCGAGACTTACTGCGGTACCGAGACCCCCAAGGGCGAGCTCGGCTTCTACATTGTTTCAGACGGTTCCGGCAACCCGTACAAGCTCAAGATTCGCGCCCCGTCGTTTGTCCATATGGGCGCGCTCGATCACATGTCGCGTGGCTACATGATCGCTGATATCGTGACCGTGTTCGGCAGCTACGACGTGGTGATGGGTGAGTGCGACCGCTAGGGCTGCCGCCTGGTCGAGGAAGGGACGAAGATGACCACGAAAGTTGAAGAAGAGCTGGATCTGACCGCAGCCTACGAGATCGCCGAGGCCGAGTACGGCACTCAAGGGCCGGTGATCCGGGTGCTGCAAAAGGTGCAGGCCGAGTACGGCTACATCCCGCCGGAGTTCCTGCCGGAGATGTCCGAGATTCTCGAAGTGCCGCTGGCCAAGATCTTCGGCGCCCTGACGTTCTACTCCCAGTTTTATACCTCTCCACGCGGTAAATACATCGTCAAGGTGTGCGTGGGAACCGCCTGCCATGTGCAGGGCTCAAAGGACATCCTGGACAGGCTTAAGGATGACCTCAAGGTCGAGGCGGGGGGGACCACGGAGGACATGATGTTCACGCTCGAACCCGTGGCGTGCATCGGTTCCTGTGGACTGGCCCCGCTTTGTCTGATCAATACTGAAACAGCCGCGAATGTGACTCCCGCCAACATGGCCGACAAAGTCCAGGCCATTGCCGAAAGGGAGGCCGCGTCCGACGCGGAGGAATAGATAAATGGCGGAAGAAGACAGCAAAAAAGGCGGCGCCGCCGTCATGGACGCGCCGGAGGCCAAAACCTCCGAGGTGCTCTCGGTGATGCCGAAGCGGTACGTGCCATGGCCGGAAGGCTCGGACAAACCGCGCATCTGGGTCGGCATGGGCACCTGCGGCACCGCCGCCGGGGCCGATGCGATCAAGGAGGAGATTGAGGCCTGGCTGAAGGAAAACGAGCTGGAAGCCGATATCCTCGCCACCGGTTGCGTGGGCATGTGCCACAACGAGCCGCTGGTGGACATCCAGGTCAAGGGCCATCCCCGGGTCTGCTACAAGAAGGTCTCGTCCAAAAACCTGACGCAGATCCTCAAGGAGCACCTGCAGGACGGCACCGTTTCCAAGCGCGCCGCCTTCGGCCAGCTGGTGAACCCGGACGAGAAGCAGGAGGTGTACGACGGCATCCCCCTGTTCCACGATGAGCCGTTTTTCAAGGACCAGGTCAAGATCGTCATGCAGCGCTGCGGCGTGGTGGACTACTGGTCCATTGAGGACTACCTGGCCACGGGTGGCTATGAAGGCCTGAAGAAGGCCTTCACCATGAGTTCCGACGAGATCATCGAGGAGTTGAAAAAATCGGGCCTGCGCGGCCGTGGCGGCGCCGGTTTTCCCACCTGGATGAAGTGGAAGTTCGCGCGGGATGCCGAGGGCAGTCCCAAGTACATGGTGTGCAACGCCGACGAGGGCGACCCCGGCGCGTTCATGGACCGGGCGGTGCTGGAGGGCGACCCCCACACCCTGCTGGAGGGCATGATCATCGGCGCCCTCGCGGTCGGCGCCGAGTACGGCTACATCTACTGCCGGGCCGAATACCCGCTGGCCATCAAGATTCTCGAGAAGGCCATCGCGGACTGCCGCGAGAGGGGCTTTCTGGGCAAGAACATTATGGGTTCGGATTTCTCCTATGACATCGTCATCAAGGAGGGGGCTGGCGCCTACGTGTGCGGCGAGGAGATGGCGCTTCTGAACTCCATCATGGGCGAGCGCGGCATGCCGGTGATCAAGCCGCCGTTCCCCGCCACCCACGGGGTCTGGGGCAAGCCCACCAACATCAACAACGTGGAGACCTTCGCCAACGTCGCCGAGATCATCAAAAACGGTGGTGACTGGTACGCGGCCTGGGGTTCCGAGACCACCAAGGGCACCAAAACCTTCGCCCTTACCGGCAAGATCAAGCGGCCCGGCCTGGTGGAGGTGCCCACCGGCACCACCATCCGCAGCCTGGTGCATGATATCGGCGGCGGCATGACCCTGAAAAAGGTCGGCTTCAAGGCGGCCCAGTTCGGCGGTCCCTCCGGTGGCTGTCTGCCGGATGACTTCATGGAAACCGGCATCGACTACGAGTCCCTGAACGCCGGTGGCGCCATCATGGGTTCCGGCGGTGTGGTGGTGCTTGACGAGTACAACTGCATGGTGGACACGGCGCGCTTCTTCATGGAGTTCACCGTGGACGAGTCGTGCGGCAAATGCACGCCGTGCCGTGACGGCACCGCACTCATGCTGCAGATGCTGGAGCGAATCACCCAGGGCGAGGGTCAGCTCGAGGACATCCAGAAGCTCGAGGACATCTCCGGCTTTACCAAGGCCAATTCCCTGTGCGGTCTGGGGCAGGTGGCGCCGAACCCGGTGCTGACCACCCTGCGCTACTTCCGGGACGAGATGGAAGAGCACATCGTTGAGAAGAAGTGCCGTGCGCACTCCTGCGACGAGTTGATCGAGTACGTGGTTCTGGAAGACAAGTGCACCACCTGTGGGCTGTGCAAGCCGCCGTGTCCGACGGACGCCCTGGAGTGGGAAAAGAAGGAAACCGCCTTCATCAACCACGAGACCTGCATCCGCTGCAAGGCGTGTGTGATGGCGTGTCCGTTCATGGCGATCAAGTAGGGATCGTTATGCAGCAGGTTTGTGACAAGGCATTGAGCGACGGTTTAAGAGGGAATGGATGACGACAACCACACAGGTTGACACCATCACGGTCACCATCAACGGGCAGACCATTGATGTGCCCAAGGGGACCCGTATTATCCAGGCGGCGCAGCAGCTGGGGATCGAGATCCCCACCTTCTGCTACCATCCGCGCATGCGGCCGCAGGCGTCGTGCCGCATCTGTACGGTGGAGGTGACCAAGCCCATGAACAAAATGTTCATGGCCTGCTCCACCGAAATGATGGACGGCATGGAGGTGGACACCGAGTCGGAGCGCACCCAGGCCGACCGGCGCACCAACCTGGACCTGCTTCTGACCCAGCACCCGCTGGACTGCCCGGTGTGCGACAAGGGCGGTGAGTGCAAGCTGCAGGACTACTCGGTCAAGTACGGCTCCATCGAGAACCCGTTTGCCACCGAGCGCAAGGACTTTCCGGAAGACATTCGTTCCACCCTGCTGGACTTCAACTCCAACCGCTGCATCCTGTGCGGTGCCTGCATTCAGGTGTGCGGCGACATTCAGGCGGTGGACGCCATCGGCTTCTCCAAGCGGGGTTTCATTACCATCGTGGGCGCGCCCATGGGTGAGCCGCTGGACTGCGAGTTCTGCGGCCAGTGCATGGACGTCTGCCCGGTGGGCGCCATCACCAGCCGGTTCTCCAAATATAAATTCCGCCCCTGGCAGGAAGAGGTCACCCAGACCACCTGCACCTACTGCGGCTGCGGCTGCCAGTACGAGTTGCGCTCGGTGGACGGGGAGGCTTCCCGCGTGACCCCGATTGAAGGGGAAGGCCCCGGTCAGGGTTCCCTGTGCGTGCGTGGCCACTTCGGCTTCCATTTCATGGAGGACGAGCGGCGTCTGACCAAGCCGCTTGTGCGGCGTGGCGACAAGCTGGTGGAAGCCACCTGGGAAGACGCCATCCGGGAAGCCGCCGAGGGTCTGGGACGGGCCAAGGCGGCCGGTGGCGGCGAGCGCATCGCGGGCTTCGTCGGCGGGCGCTTGGCCAACGAGGAAATCTACCTGTTCAACCGGCTGATGCGGAACGTGCTGGAAACCAACCATGTCGATTCCACCCTGCGCTACGGCGGCATCAACGGCGTGACCGTGATGCGGGAGGCGCTGGGCGTCACCGGCATGATGAACAGCTTCGACGACATCCGCACGGCGGACGCGGTGCTGCTGGTCGGATCCGACATTACCCGGGAAGCGCCGATCTGCGGCCTGGCGGTGAAGGAGACCATCAAAAAGGCCGGTAACAGCGTGCTGACCGTTGACTCCATGAAGACCGAGATCATGAAGCTCGGCAGCCACCGTCTGGTGATCAAGCCGGGCACCGAGGTGGCGATCATCAAGGGTCTGGTCAAGGCCGTGGTGGACGAGGGGCTGATCGACGAGGGCGTGCAGAAGGCCCACCCGGAGGCGGTGGCCGCCATCCGCAACGAGCTGTCCGGCACCCTGAAGGAGGTGGAGACCCCCACCGGTCTCAAGAAGGACGACATCATCGCCTTCGCCCGCGCCTTCGCCACCGCCGGCAAGGGCATCATTCTGGCGGGACCGCGGGTCACCGGCGGTATCAAGGGGGCTTCGGCCTTCGCCATGCTGGTGGACCTGGCGTTTCTGACCGGCAACCTGTCGACGCCGGGCGCCGGGGTCAACGCCCTTACCATGGAGAACAACGAGCTGGGCCTCGCCCTCATGGGGGCCGCGCCGGAACTGCTTCCGGGGGGGGTGCCCTGGTCCGACGAGGCCACCCGCAAAAAGGTGGCCGAGGCCTGGAACTGCACCCTGCAGGAGTTTCCCGGCAACAGCCTGATCGACATGCTGGACGGCATGCGCGAGGGCCGCATCACTGCGGCCTACGTGGCCGGCGCCAACCCGGTGGGCAAGCTGCCCGCCGCCGCCGGTGCGGCCGATGCCTTCAAGGCCGCCGACTTCCTGGTGGTGCAGGACCTGTTCCTGACCGAGACGGCCATGCTGGCGGACGTGATTTTCCCGGCCCGTTCCTATGCGGAGAAGGACGGCTCCTTCACCAACATGGAAGGCCGCGTGCAGGACATTCACAAGGCCATGAAGGCGCCAGGCAAGGCCAAATCCGACTGGGAGATCCTTTCCATGCTGGCCTCAGCCCTGGATTTCCCGCTGTCCTACGGCAGCGTGGAGGAATTGCGCGCCGAAATCGCCACCGTGGTGCCCCAGGTCGCCGAGATCGGCGTGACCAATGCGGCACGGGGCGGCGATGTGAGCAACGCCCTCACCGCTTACCTGGCGGATGGCTATACCAAGGACATGAACTACCGCTACGACCTGCCCGCCAAGCTCAACGAGGCCAGCGCCCACGAGACCCACCTGTACATCGGCGAGAACCTGTATCACTCCGGCTCCATGTCCACGTACAACTGGGGCCTGATGGAGATCGACCCGGCCGACAAACTGGTGATGTCGAACCGGGAGGCGCGCAAGCTCAAGATCAAGGAGGGCGACCGGGTGAAGCTCACCAGCGACCGTGGCGACGCCATCGCCACGGTGACCCTGGATTCCCGTATGATGCCCGGCACATTGATGTTCCCGGTGCATAGCGCCCATCGGCAGGTGCGCGATCTGGTGCAGATGGTGGAGGGCAGCAAGGAGGAGGGGCTGGTGCCCCAGTTCCGCCAGGCCCGGGTCACCCTTGAAAAGCTGGATGGGGAGTAGCGCGGTGACGATGTATTGGTTTGTGGCTTTGAATAAGGACGCGCGCTAGATGGATATCGGAATGATGCTCCTCGCCGCAGTGGGGCAGATCGCCGTGGTGATGGGTGTGGTGCTGTTGACCGTGGCCTATATGACCTACGCGGAACGTAAGGTGCTGTCCTTCATGCAGGACCGCCTGGGGCCGATGGAAGTGGGGCCGTACGGCCTGTTGCAGCCCATTGCGGACGGACTCAAGCTGTTCTTCAAGGAGGACATCATCCCGTCCGGGGCCAACAAGATCATCTTCGCGGTGGCCCCCATCATCTGTCTGGTGCCCGCCCTGATCGGTTTTGCCGTGGTGCCCTACACCGGTGAGTTCACCGTGCTGGGCCAGCAACTGGGCGGTATCACCGACCTGAACGTGGGGCTGCTCTATATCTTCGCCTTCGCCAGCGTGGGCGCCTACGGTGTGATCCTCGGCGGCTGGGCCTCCAACAGTAAATACGCCCTGCTGGGCGCGCTGCGTTCCGGCGCTCAGGTGATCTCCTACGAACTCGGTCTGGGGCTGTCGATCGTCGGCGTGCTGCTGTTGTCCGAGTCGCTTTCCCTGCGGGCCATCACCGAGGGCCAGGCGGGCGGTTTCTGGCACTGGAACATCTGGCTGCAGCCGGTGGCGTTCGTCTGTTACGTGATCGCCGCGGTGGCCGAGACCAACCGGGTGCCGTTTGATATGCCGGAGGCGGAGTCGGAGCTGGTGGCCGGGTTCTTTACCGAATACTCGGGCATGCGCTTCTCGTTCTTCTTCCTGGCCGAGTACGCCAACATGATTCTGGTCTCGACCTTGGCGTCGGTGCTGTTTCTGGGGGGCTACAAGGCGCCGTTCGAGTTCCTTTCGTTCATCCCCGGATTCGCATGGCTTGCGATCAAGAGCTGGGCGATCCTGTTCTTCTTTATCTGGATTCGCGGCACGTTCCCGCGGGTGCGTTTCGATCAGCTGATGAAGTTCGGCTGGAAGGTGCTGATTCCGGTCACCCTGGTCAACATTCTGGTGACCGCGGTGGCTGTGTACGTCTACAACAACTGACCCGGAAGCGACGGTTAAGAGATAGCGGATTAAAAGAGTCATGGGCCTGATACGCGCCATATTTATGACCGAGCTCCTGAAGGGGCTGAAACTGGTCTTCATGCAGATGTTCCAGCCGTACTGCACCTTGCAGTACCCGCACGTCAAGCATCAGATTCCCGATGGTTATCGGGGCATCATGAGCCTGCTGCGTTACGAGGACGGCACCGAGCGGTGCGTCGGCTGTTCCCTGTGTGAAGCGGCCTGCCCTTCCAACTGCATCAAGGTGGTGTCTGACGAGGTGCCGGGCCAGAGCCTGGTGCGCTATGCCCGCGAGTACTACCTGGACATCACCCGCTGCGTGTTCTGCGGCTTTTGCACCGAGGCCTGCCCGGTGGACGCCCTGGCCATGACCAAGGTGTATGAGGCCAGCGTGTACGACCGTGCCGAACTGATGTTCGACAAGGCCAAACTGTACGAACTGGGGGAGCGTTACCTGGAGGACGGCAAGGCCTACCTGGTGGCGCACGATATGGATGACGGCACCCTGTCGCCGCAGGAAGGGCTGGGGGATAACCGCTACGCCTTCCCGCCGGTGGATGTGGAACACGGAGGCAAGTCCGCCGCCGTGGTGGGCCTGACCCGCGAGGCCATCGTGTCGGAGGACGCCGAAAAATGATGCAGCTGATTTTCATCTACCTGGCGACCGTGTGCGTGGTCTGCTCGGCGCTGACGGTGACCCTGCGTCAGCCGGTCTACAACATCATGGCGCTGTTGACCATGTTCTTCCATGTGGCCGGGCTCTACGTGCTCCTGAACGCGGAGTTTCTGGCGGTGGTGCAGATCATCGTCTACGCCGGCGCCATTCTGGTGCTGTACCTGTTCGTTCTGATGCTGTTGAATTTGAAGTCCGAAGCCCGCCACCTGCACCGCCAGTGGCCGTTCGGAGTTCTGATTCTGGGCAGCATCGCGGCCATGGTGGTGGGTGCGTTGCAGGCGGGCACCTTCGGCCTTCCCAGCGGTGAATACACCGTCGCGGTGATGCAGCAGATGGGCAACACCGAGGCCATCGGCATGAAGCTGTACACCGACTACCTGCTGCCGTTCGAAATCGCCTCCCTGGTGCTGCTGGTGGCCATGATTGGCGCCATCGTGCTGACCAAGAAGGACCTGATCGACGACCACGGAAAGGAGAGCCAGTCATGATCCCGCTTTCGAGCTATGTGATCCTTTCCGCGATCATCTTCTTCATTGGCGTGGTGGGGGTGGTGACCCGGCGCAGCATCATCGTGGTGCTGCTGTCCATCGAGCTGATGCTGAATGCGGTAAACATCAATTTTGTGGCGTTTTCGCACTACCTGGAGTCGATTACCGGCCAGGTGTTTGTGTTCTTCACGCTGACCGTGGCGGCGGCGGAGGTGGCGGTGGGGCTTGCGCTCCTGATCGCCATCTACAGAAACCGCAAGACGGTGAACGTGGAAGAACTGGATGTAATGAAATGGTGAGCACCGTGGATGGACGCCGCCTTTCGTGTGCCCCCTGTTAATGGACCGGTAAGAGACCGATGCTGATCTACTACATGATCCCCCTCCTGCCCCTCGCCGGATTCCTGGTGGTGGGCCTGTTGCAGAAGTGGATGCGCGACCAGGCGCACCTGGTGTGCGTGCCGTTGGTGTTCATCTCCTGCTTTTTGTCTTTGTACGTGTTCTACGACGTGGCCCAGGGCCACACCGTCTATACGGACATCTACGACTGGATTCCATCCGGGGCGTTCGACATCAAGGTCGGCCTGATGGTGGACCAACTGACCGCCTCCATGCTGGTGCTGGTGACCCTGGTGTCGTCTCTGGTGCATCTGTACACCGTGGGCTACATGCACGGCGACAAGGGCTACGACCGCTTTTTCGCCTACATCTCCCTGTTCACCTTCTCCATGCTGGTGCTGGTGATGGGCAACAACTTCCTGCAGTTGTTCTTCGGCTGGGAAATGGTGGGGCTGTGCTCCTACCTGCTCATTGTCCACTGGTACGAGCGCAAGGCCTCCTGCAACGCCTCGTTCAAGGCGTTTATCCAGAACCGGGTGGGCGACTTCGGCTTCGCCATCGGCATCTTTTTAATCTGGGTGACCGTCGGCAGCCTGGACTACAACACGGTGTTCGCCACCATTGGCAACCACACTGGAGAGACGATTTCGCTGCTGGGTTTTGAGGTGAACCTGATCACCCTGACGGCGCTCATGCTGTTCGTCGGCGCGGTGGGCAAGAGCGCCCAGTTTTTGCTGCACTCGTGGCTGCCGGACGCGATGGAGGGCCCAACCCCGATTTCCGCCCTGATCCACGCGGCCACCATGGTGACCGCGGGCATCTTCATGGTCAGCCGCTGCCACCCGATCTTCAATCTGTCCGAGACGGCGATGATGACCGTGGCCCTTACCGGTGGCTTCACCGCCCTGTTCGGCGCCACCATCGCCCTCACCCAGAACGACATCAAGAAGGTGGTGGCCTACTCCACCATGAGCCAGCTCGGCTACATGGTGATGGCCTGCGGTATCGGCGCCTACGTGGCCGGCATGTTCCACCTGCTGACCCACGGCGTGTTCAAGGCGCTGCTGTTCCTGGCGGCGGGTTCGGTGATCCACGCCCTGTCGGCGGAGCAGGACATCCGCAAGATGGGCCAGGCGAAGAAGTACATGCCCACCACCTACTGGACCATGCTGTGGGGTTCCCTGGCGCTGGCGGGCATCTTCCCGTTTGCCGGGTTCTTCTCCAAGGATGAGATCCTGTGGGAGGCGTGGAACGCGGGTGGCATGGGCAAGGGGCTGTGGCTGATCGGCATCATCGTGGCGTTCATGACCGCGTTCTACACCTTCCGGGTGTTCTTCCTGGTGTTCTACGGCGAGGACAACATCTCCGAGGAGGCCAAGAGTCACGCCCACGAATCTCCCATCTCCATCACCGCGCCGCTGGTAACCCTGGCGCTGGCCTCGCTCCTGGTGGGCTGGCTGGGTAACCCCCTGTTCGGCACCAACTACGTGCACGAGTTCCTGAGCCCGGTGTTCAACGGCCCCAACTCCCATGTGATGGAGATGCATGCATCTTCCGGTGGCGGGCTGATTGCCGAGGCCCATGCCGCCGACCCGCACGCCGCCGCGGCCGCCGGCGGTCACGGTACCCCGGCAATGGCCGCCGACGGCGACCACGGGGGCGGCCACAACAAGGGCACCGAGATCATGCTGATGCTGTTCTCCCTGCTGGTGGCGGGTTCCGGCATCTACATGGCCTACCTGTGGTACCACAAAAAAAACGAGGCGCCGTCACGATTGGCGGTGGCCTATGCGGGGCTGCACAAGGCATCCCTCAACAAGTGGTACTGGGACGAGTTGTACGACGCCGTGTTCGTGAAGCCGACCGTGCGCTTCGCCGACCGGCTGTGGCGGATTGCGGACGAGATCGTGATCGACAAGGTGATGGTGGACGGGGTGGCGATCACCACGCGCATCATCGGGGAGATCCTCAAGTTCTTCCAGACCGGGCGGGTGCAGCACTACGCCATGATCATGTCCCTGGGAATTTTCGTCATCATCAGCGGGTTCTTCCTGCTCTAGCGTGATGTGTGGCACACCGTATTCGGTTGGTAGAAGGTAGCGAAAAGGCATGGAACATTTATTGACATGGGTGATCTTCCTGCCGCTGGTCGGGGCGGCAATCGCTCTGATGGTGCGGGACGATCAGACGGTGAAGGTGATCGCGCTGGTGACCACCATTGCCGATTTTCTGATCTCACTGCCTCTGTGGGTCAACTTCGACAACGCCTCCAGCGCGTTCCAGTTCGTCGAAAAATACGCCTGGATCCCCACTTTCCACATCAACTATCACATCGGTATCGACGGCATCAGCCTGCTCCTGGTCATCATGACCACGTTCCTTGCGCCGTTCTGCGTGCTGTGTTCGTGGCATGCCATCGAGACCCGCTCGCGGGAGTTCATGATCAGCCTGCTGGTGATGCAGTGCGGCATGATCGGCGTGTTCTGCGCCCTCGACATGGCCCTGTTCTACGTGTTCTGGGAAGCCATGCTGATTCCCATGTACCTGGTCATCGGGGTCTGGGGCGGCGTCAACCGGGTGTATGCGGCGATCAAGTTCTTCCTCTACACCCTGGCGGGTTCGTTGCTGCTGCTGGTGGCGATGATCTACATGTTCTTCAAGGGTGGGCACACCTTCGACATCCCGACCCTGATGAACGCCGGTTTCGACCCGCAGGCGCAGATCTGGCTGTTCCTTGCGATGATGATCGCGTTCGCCATCAAGGTGCCCATGTGGCCGTTCCACACCTGGCTGCCACACGCCCACGTGCAGGCGCCCACCGCCGGGTCGGTGATCCTGGCCTCGGTGATGCTGAAGATGGGCACCTACGGCTTCCTGCGTTTCTGCCTGCCGATGCTCAGTGACGCATCTTTGACGTTCACGCCGTTCATTCTCATCCTGTCGGTGATCGCCATCGTGTACGGTGCCTACATGGCGCTGGCGCAGAGCGACATCAAAAAGCTGATTGCCTACTCGTCCGTGTCCCACATGGGCTTTATCACCATCGGCATGTTCGTTTACAACCAGCAGGGGATCGAGGGCGCGATCCTGCAGATGATCAACCACGGCGTGACCACGGGCGCCCTGTTCCTTTGCGTGGGCATCATCTACGACCGTCGCCATACCCGTGAGATTTCCGAGTACGGCGGTCTCGCCAAGACCATGCCGGTGTATGCCACCTGCTTCATGATCTTCACCCTGTCATCCATTGGCCTGCCGGGGACCAACGGCTTTGTCGGCGAGTTTCTGGTGCTGGTGGGGGCGTTTTCGTTCCACAAGCCCACTGCGGTGCTTGCCGCCCTGGGCATCGTGCTGGGCGCGGTCTACATGCTGCACCTGTGCGCCCGCATGATCTGGAGCGAATGCGCCAACCCGGAGAATCAGAAACTCAAGGATCTGGATGCCCGCGAGTACGCGGTGCTGGTTCCGCTCATTGTGATGGTGTTCTGGATCGGCCTGTATCCCGCGCCGTTCCTGGACGTGATGCACGAAAGTGTGAACCACCTGCTGGATCAGACCGCTGGCGCCACCGGTGCGCCGGCCATCGCGATGTTGAAATAAGTGATGACCATGACCCCCAATACCACCATCCCCGTCGAGAGCGTGGTTGCGCTGTTGCCCGAAATGATCGTGGCGGCATTCGCCTGCCTGGTGCTGATGTTTGATCTGGTGCTGCCCAAGGAGCGCAAGGACCCCCTGGCCTGGTTTTCCCTGGCGGGCGTGCTGCTTGCGGGCTACGCCACCTGGCAGCTGACGGACGCCTCCATGAGCGTGTTCGCGGGAACCTTCGCGGTCGACCCGTACTCCAACTTCTTCAAGATCGTGTTCTACGTCATCGTGGCCATGACGATCTTTTTGTCCCGATCCTATCTGAAGCAGGACCGCATCCACCTGGGGGAGTACTACCACTTCGTCCTGCTGGTGCTGGTCGGCATGATGATGATGGTGTCCGCCACCGACCTGATCACCATCTACATGGGGCTGGAGCTGGTGAGTGTGACCCTGTACATCATGGCCGCCATGAAGCGCTACGAAAGCCGCTCCACCGAAGCGGGCCTCAAGTACTTCATTCTGGGGTCGTTTTCCTCGGCGGTACTGCTGTACGGCATGTCGATCATTTACGGGGTCGCGGGTTCCACCAACCTGGATGTCATCGGCGCCTACGTGAGTGAGGGCGCGCCCAACCCCGCGGCCACCATCGGCCTGATTCTGATGGTGGTGGGACTGGCCTTCAAGGTGGCGGCGGCGCCGTTCCACATGTGGGCGCCGGACGTCTACGAGGGCTCTCCCACGCCGGTGACCGCGTTCATGAGCGTCGGACCCAAGGCGGCGGCCTTTGCCGTCACCCTGCGCGTGCTTCTGGAGGCGTTCGGCGGCATGAAGGCCGACTGGGAGGCCATCCTCATCGTGGTGGCGGTGCTCACCATGGTGCTGGGCGCGGTCATCGCCCTGGTGCAGACCTCCCTCAAGCGCATGCTGGCCTACTCCTCCATCGGTCATGCGGGCTACGCCCTGATCGGCGTCATCGTGGGGGATGCCCTGGGCACCTTTGCGGTCATGTACTACCTGGCGGTGTATGCGGTGATGAACCTGGGCGCTTTCGGCATGATGATCATGCTGCGTAATCAGGGGCTGGCCGGAGAGGAGATCGACGACTGGAAGGGGCTGGCACGCACCAAACCGTGGGCGGCGCTGTTCATGCTCATTTTCATGTTCTCGCTGGCGGGCATTCCGCCGACGGCGGGCTTTATCTCCAAGTTCTACATCTTCATGGCGGCGGTCAACGCCGGCTACATCTGGCTGGCCATCGTGGGCGCGCTGCTGGCGGCGGTGTCGGCCTACTACTACCTGCGGGTGATCGTGGTGATGTACATGAAGGATCCGGAGGTGGAGCATACGCTCACCCTCAACAAGGGCATGACCTTGACACTGGTATTTTCCATGGTGCTCGTGATTCTGCTCGGGGTCTATCCGGAACCTCTGGTCGATTACGCCCAGAGCGCCATCCTCAACTTCTAGAGTCCTGACCCGGTGGACGCCGCTCCTCCGCTTGCCAGCGTCACCGGCCAGTTGCTTGCGGCGGCCGATCTGCTGGAGGCGCTGGGTGAAAACCCGCACCGGGTACACGCCTACCGCCGGGGCGCGGATACCCTGGAGACGCACGCGCCGGACTTTTCCCGGCGCTACAGGGACGGCACCCTGACCGACCTGCCCGGCATCGGCCGCGAGATGGCCGCCAAGGTGGAGCAGATCGCACGGGACGGACAACTGGCCACCATCGACGAACTCAATGCCCGGGTGCCGGCAGCCGCGGACTCCCTCACCGCCGTGCCCGGGGTGGAGCGCAAACTCGCCATCTACCTGGCGGCGCGTCTGCATGTGAACTCCGTGGCGCACCTGAAACAGTTGGCGCAAACCCGCATGTTGCGTACCATTCCCTGGCTGGGGGAGGACGGCGAGCGGCGGGTGCTGGCGGGGCTTTCGGAGTGGACCGGAAACGGAGAGGGATAACAACGCCCATGGCGATGCAGATCAACTACATGGTGAAGGTGCTGGACGCCAAGCTTGGTACGGTGAAAAAGGCACTGACCGAAGCCGGTATCGAGGTGGTGAGTCTGGTGGAGGTGTTCAAGGAGGAAACCGGCGCCGATGTCGATGCCGAAGCGCCCCCGGCGGACCCCTGAGACGAGCGACACCCCCCGGCGGCGGTTGAATTCGAGAGCCTCTGGCGGATAGAATTCCAAGCTAATTGAAATTCTGGTGAACGGTCGCGTGCAATGAGGCGCGGCAGGGCTTTGTTCACGGCCTGTGTTGTAGGGAGTTCGGGTGATGGTGCTAGGTTTGCGTGCGGGATGGGCTCTGTTTGCGGCCATGTGGATACTGGCGGTGAGTGCCGTTCCGGCGACAGCCATGTGGGTCAACCTGACCGCCGAGCAGGCCAAGAAGGCGGAAAAGGTGGGCGGCTTTCAGGCCAGTATGGGGGATCCCACCAAATTCATGGCGGCCTGGTCGGTGAAACTGGAAGACGGTCGCGGCGCCGCCCTGCTCATGACCGAGTTTTTGTCGGTGGCGTTTTCGGCGGCGGAGGCGGCGCGCAACTTCATGGCGCTGCAGCCGTGGGAGGTACAGGACGCCATTGCCCGGGCACGCGGCAAGCTGGTGTTTTCGGTCACCACCGTCAGCGACAAGCCGGGCTATGCCGACGGCCTGCGGGGCTGGGTGGAGGCGGGTGGCAAGAAGTTTCAGAATACCCACTGGCAGAACGGCGCGGAGGAGAGCCTCGAAAGCGGCGGCCACGCGGCGGACTCCACCTTCTGGTTCCTGGCGGATGAGATCGACCCGGAGGGCAAGGTCGAACTGGTGATCCGGCAGGAGCAAACCGGAGAGACCTGGACCTTCCCGTTTGACCTGAGCAAGATCCGCTGACCAGTCTCGCTGAAAGTTCCGGCCACCGCCTGATCTGAACGGCCCCGTGGCCCGCCCGGCGTGGCCGCTCAAAAAAAAATATCCGTAGGGGGGTTGCCAGCGGGTTCCTTCTGTTTAAAAAAGGGGCTGCCGGCACATTTTTGCCCGTGTTTTTACCGGTTGTTTTGACCGGGGAGCGTATTTAAATACCCATCATCGGACGTTCGCGTCCGGATTGCATTGAGGAGAAGCCAAGTAATGAACCTGAAACCGCTGAAAGATCGCGTCCTGATTAGCTATATCGAGGAGGCCGAGACCTCGGCCGGTGGCATCTATATCCCGGATGCGGCCAAGGAAAAGCCCCAGCGCGGCAAGGTGGAAGCCGTGGGCGGCGAGGTCAAGGAAGTTGCCGTGGGCAACGAGATCCTGTTTGGCAAGTACTCCGGCGACAAGTTCAAGGTCGGCACCCAGGACATGCTGATCGTTAAAGAGGAAGACATCCTCGCCGTGGTCAACTGAGCACGGACCGATTCCTGACTTAACACACGTTCATCCCCGGCGCATCATTCACGCGCCAGAGGGCATATAGAGAAAAGAGTACGACTATGGCAAAGCAGATTATTTTTAACGAAGACGCCCGCTCCGAGGTGTTGAAGGGCGTCAACCAGCTGGCCGACGCCGTCAAGGCCACCATGGGGCCGAAGGGCCGCAACGCGGTTATCGAGAAGAAGTGGGGCGCCCCCACCATCACCAAGGACGGCGTCACCGTCGCCAAGGAGGTGGAGCTCAAGGATCCGTTTGAGAACATCGGGGCACAGCTGGTCAAGGAAGTCGCTTCCAAGACCTCCGACGTCGCCGGTGACGGCACCACCACGGCCACCGTGCTGGCCCAGTCGATCTACCGCGAGGGCGTGCGCAACGTCTCCGCCGGCGCCAACTCCATGGATATCAAACGCGGTATCGACAAGGCCGTGGCCGACGTGGTCGAGCAGTTGCGCACGATGTCCAAGCCGTGCCAGAGCAAGGACGAGATCGCCCAGGTGGGCACCATCTCCGCCAACTCCGACAGCGCCATCGGCGACCTGATCGCCGAGGCCATGGAGAAAGTCGGCAAGGACGGCGTCATCACCGTCGAAGAGGCCAAGACCCTGGAGACCAGCCTGGACGTGGTCGAGGGCATGCAGTTCGACCGGGGTTACCTGTCGCCGTACTTCATCACCGACGCCGACCGCATGGAGGCGGTGCTCGAGGATGCCGCGATCCTGATCCACGAGAAGAAGATCTCCGCCATGCGCGACCTGCTGCCGGTGCTCGAGGCAGTGGCCAAGAGCGGCCGTCCGCTGGTGATCGTGGCCGAGGATGTGGACGGCGAGGCGCTGGCCACCCTGGTGGTCAACAAGCTGCGCGGCACCCTGAACGTGTGCGCGATCAAGGCGCCGGGCTTCGGCGACCGTCGCAAGGCCATGCTGGAAGACATCGCCATCCTCACCGGTGGCCAGGTGATCAGCGAGGACCTCGGTCTGAAGCTGGAGACCACCACCCTGCAGGATCTCGGTACCGCCAAGCGGGTGGTGATCACCAAGGATGACACCACGGTGATTGAGGGCGCCGGCGCCGCCGACAACATCAAGAGCCGGGTTTCGCAGATCCGCTCCCAGATTGAGGAGACCTCCTCCGATTACGACCGTGAGAAGCTGCAGGAGCGGCTGGCCAAGCTGGTCGGCGGCGTGGCGGTGCTCAACGTGGGCGCGGCCACCGAGCCGGAGATGAAAGAGAAGAAGGCCCGTGTCGAGGACGCCCTGCACGCCACCAAGGCGGCGGTGGAGGAGGGCATCGTACCGGGCGGCGGCATTGCGTTGCTGCGCTGCATCGACGCGCTCACCGCTCTGGCCGACGGCCTCGAGCACGACCAGCGGGTCGGCGTGCAGATCGTGCAGCGCGCCCTGGAGGCTCCGCTTCGCGCCATCTGCGAGAACGCCGGGGTCGAGGCTTCCGTGGTGGCCGGCAAGGTCAAGGACGAGTCCGGCGCGTTCGGTTTCGACGCCCAGACCGAGGAATACGGCGACGTGGTGAAGGCCGGTATCATCGATCCCACCAAGGTGGTGCGTTCCGCGCTGCAGAACGCCGCATCCGTGTCCGGCCTGCTGCTCACCACCGAGGTGATGATCGCCGACATCCCCGAGGAGAAGGCCGCTGCGGCCGGTGCCGGAGGTGATATGGGCGGCATGGGCGGCATGGGTGGCATGGGCGGTATGGGCTACTAATCCCGTAACGTCCGGCAGAGCCTGCCGAATTAAAAAAGCCCCGGCTGCCTCCTTGTGTGGCAGCCGGGGCTTTTTTTCGTTTAAAAAAAAGGGGTTGCAGCATGCTCCGGTGCTCCGGTACCGTGTGCAGTCAGGTATGGTAGGCACAAATCCATCCAATGGCCATCGCGCCCTTTTGCCGCCTGGGTTTTCCGGCCGGACCCTTTGTTCGCTGCTGACGGTCTTGATCGTACTGGGTAGTGCGGCCTTTGCCGGCGCCGCCCGGGTCGGGATCACCGACGTGCGTACCTGGTCCGGCCCCGACTCCACCCGGCTGGTGATCGACCTTTCCGGCGAACCCACATATCGGGTCAAGCGGGAAAATGATCCGCCGGAACTGGTGGTGGAGATCAAGGGCGGCACGCCGGCCATGCCCCGGCGTGACTGGGGACGGGTGGACAGCCGCATCGACGGGGTCCATATGGAGACCACCGACCGCGGTACCCGCGTGGTCATCAAGCTGCCCCAGAAGTCACCCTTCAAACACTTTGCCCTGACCCCCTACGGCACCCGCAAGCCGCACCGTATCGTGGTCGATGTGCTGCCCGCGCGGGGTAAAAAGGTGACCCGCCGCGAGCCGCCTGCACCGGTGAAAACAGCACGGTCGTCCGGCGGCAAGCCGTTTGTGGTGGTGATCGACCCAGGCCATGGTGGCGAGGATCCGGGCGCTTTCGGCCGCTACCAGCACACCGCCGAGAAGGACGTGGTGCTCAAAATCGGGCGCTATCTCAAGCAGGAGCTTGATCGCTATCCGGGATTTTCCGCCCACCTGACCCGAAACGGGGATTACTTCATCTCCCTGGGTGGGCGTATCCGCAAGGCGAACCGGCTGAACGGCGACCTGTTCGTAAGCATTCACGCCGACAGTTCCAAAGACCGCCGCACACGGGGTACCCATGTCTATACCCTGGCGCCGCGTTCCGCCAACGACCGGCGCGCGGTGCGGGTGGCGCGCATGGAAAACGCCTCCGACTTTGTTGGCGGGGTGCAGGCGGTGTCCAGGCTGCCGATGATTTTTGACCGGGATGGAAATCCCAACAACATGGTGGAATCCCGCGTGCTGGCGGGGCTTGCCATGGACCACTTTGGCAACGTCAACAAGAACGGGCGGCGTGCGCGTCAGTCGGAGGCCCGTTTCTGGGTGCTCAAGGGCAAGCGCCCGTCGATCCTGGTGGAAACCGGGTTCCTGTCGAGCAAAAAGGACGAACAGGCGCTACGCTCGGAGTCGTTCCAGCGACAACTGGCCCGGGATCTGGCGAAGGCCATCCATGACTATTACGAGACCCGGGTGGTGTCGTCCACGTTCGTGCATGTGGTGCGGAAGGGCGAGAGCCTGTCGCGTCTTTCCCAGCGTTACGGCGTGCCGGTTTCGGCCATCACCGCGGCGAATCGCATTCGCAATGCCTCCCGGGTCAAGGTGGGCACCCGGCTGGTGATTCCCGCCCGTGGGGTGAAATCAACCGCGGGCAGCCAGTTTGCCTCGGTGCAGACACCGGCGCCTAAAGCCACCGCCCCGAAACCGCGGGTCAGCCGCCCGGCGGCGCCAGTATCGGCGGTGAAGCCCCCGCAGGTGGTGCAGGCATCGTCTTCCCGTCACCGGGTGCGCCGGGGCGAAAACCTGACCCGGATCGCCCACAAATACGGGGTTCGGCTTTCCGACCTGATGGAGATCAACAAGCTTACGCCCCGTTCCAAGCTGGAGGTGGGCAAGTCATTGAAGGTACCGAACCGGCGGCCTGCCGACCGGCTGCACGTGGTGAGAAACGGCGAAACCCTGTCGGGGCTTGCGTCCTCCTACCGGGTGCCGATTCGCAAGCTGGCGCGGGTCAACGATATTTCGTCGCGGGCGCGGCTGAAGCGTGGCCAGAAACTGCTTGTTCCGGATGTGGGCGGGCCGTCTGCCAGCTTTGTGCACGTGGTGGGCCGGGGGCAAACCCTGTCGGGTCTGGCCCAGCGATTCGGGGTGCCCCTTTCCCGGCTGGCCGCCGCCAACGGCTTGAGCACCCGGGCCAAACTGCTCAAGGGCCAGCGTCTGAACGTGCCGGGGGTGGCGTCCGTGCCCCAGGTTCACGTGATTCGCCGGGGCGACTCCCTGATCCGTATCGCCAAGCGTTACCATGTACCGGTATCCCGCCTGCGTGCGAAGAACGGGTTGCAAAGCAGCGACCGTCTGCTGATCGGCGATCGGCTGGTTATCCCCAACTAGGCGCCACGACCTTGCCGTTTACCTGAACAGGTTCCGGGCTGGATAATACACAGGCCCTTTCAAGGGGGTTCGCCGCCACAATCCACCGGGGCCGCCCTGTTCCGGGCAGCGGTTGCCGAAGGGTGGCGCGGGGTGTGTTTGCCGAAGCCCTTTCGTTGCGAGCGTAGAGACGCGGGATGAATCTGGACAAGCTTCTTGAGGATGCCTTTGCCCGCCACAGGTCGGGGGATCTGGCGGGTGCCGCGAGGTTGTACGGGAAGGTACTGGTCCAGCAGCCGAACCACGACCGTTGCCTCTACCTGATGGGAACCCTCCAGGTGCAGTCCGGACGTCCGGACCGCGCGCTCCCCCTGCTGACGCGCGCCGCGCAACGGAACCCGCAGGCGGCGGAGGTGCAGGACCGCCTGGGCAGCGCCTTGCGCGGGCTGGGTGATATGGCCGGTGCTGAGGCCGCGCACCGCCGCGCCGTGGCGCTGGAACCCCGGAACGGGACGTTCCACAACAACCTGGGGGTGGTGTTACAGGAGTTGGGGCGGGCGGCGGACGCCGCCGAGTGTTTTCAGGCCGCGGTCCGGCTGCTCCCCGATTTTGTCTCCGCCCACAGCAACCTGGGGGCGGCGCTCAAGGAAATGCGGGTCACCGACAAGGCGGTGGAGCACTTCAAACGCGCCATGGAACTGGACCCGGCGCAATTGGGCGCGCTCATCAACCTGTCCCTGATGTTGCAGGAGAAAGGGGACCTGGAGACCGCGGGCGGCTACCTTCGAAAAGCCCTGGCGGCGGCCCCTCATGAGCCGGACGTGGTGGCGACCATGGCTTCCTACCAGGAACGCATGGGTAATCACGAGGCCGGGTGGGAGCTGGTGCTGCCCTTGATTGAGGCGGGCACCGAGCACCCGAAGGTGGTGGCCGCGTTCGGCGCCCTGGCCCGCCGCCTGAAACGGGAAGCCGAGGCGATCAGCCTGATTGACCGGGTGGTATCCCGTCCCGGCCTGCCGCAAAGCGCCCGCATCAGGCTCGACTTTGTCGCGGGCAATTTGTATGACCGCATGGGGGAATACGACAAGGCCTTTGCCCGTTATGCCGAGGGCAACCGTCTGGCCGGACGCGTAAGGTCGTTCGACCCGTCCGCCGACAACGCGTATACCGACCGCATCATCACCCAATTCAGCCGGGAGCGTATGGCAGCCTTGCCCCGTGCCACCGGGGAGGGGGACTTTCTGGTGTTTATCCTCGGCATGCCCCGCTCCGGCACCACCCTGGTGGAGCAGATTCTGTCGAGCCATCCGGGTGTATTCGGCGGCGACGAACGCCCGGAAATGCCTCAGCTGGTGGAAGGACTGCCCCACATGCTCGGCGTCAAGGCGCCATATCCGGACTGTATCGAACACCTCAATGCCGATGTGTTGGCCCAGGTGTCCCGCATGTACCGTACATCGTTGCGCGCCCTGTCCCCGGACGCCCTCCGTATTACCGACAAGCTGCCCCATAACTTTCTGTACCTGGGCATGATTGCCCTGGCCTGTCCGGAGGCGCGCGTGGTGCATTGCACGCGGGATCCGCTGGACACCTGCCTGTCTATTTATTTCCAGTTGTTCGCCTCGCCCCATCCGTACAGCTATGATCTCGCCCACCTGGGGGTTCACTACCGCAACTACCGGCGGCTGATGCGCCACTGGGTGGAGGAGCTCGGTTTGCCCGTGCATGAGGTGTGCTACGAGACCATGGTAGCCGATCAGGAGGCGGAGTCCCGCAAGCTGGTGGACTATGCCGGGCTTGACTGGGACGACGCCTGCCTGAGCTTCCACGACTCCGAACGGTATGCCAAAACCGCAAGCTACGATCAGGTGCGGCAGCCTATTTACACCCGTTCCGTGGAACGCTGGCGTCATTACGAATCGCACCTGGGACCGCTCTTCGACGCTCTGGGGGACGAACTGCCGGAGGGGACGGTATGACGGGTGGAGGGCTTGCCCTTTTAACCGCGTGGATGGAAGCGGCGATGGACCTCTCTGAGACGTTGCCGGGAGACGTGGGTGTAGATCTGGGTGGTGCTGATGTCGGCGTGACCGAGGATCGCCTGCACCACCCGCAGATCGGCGCCGTTGTCGAGCAGGTGGGTGGCGAAGGTATGTCGCAGGGTGTGGGGCGAAACGGCGCGGACGCCGCAACGGGCGGCCCGCGCCCGGATCATGTACCAGCAGGTCTGCCGGGTCATGGGGCCGCCGCGCCGTGTGATGAACAGATGGGGGTCGTCCCGCTTGCCGGCCAGGGCCGGGCGGGCGTGTTTCAGGTAGCCGAGCAGCCGGTCGATGGCGATCTGTCCCACCGGCACCAGCCGTTCCCGGTTGCCCTTGCCGACCACCCGCACCCGGCGGCGGTGCAGATCGATGCCGTCCAGGGTCAGACCGATGGTTTCCGAAACCCGCAATCCACAGCCGTACATCAATTCCACGATGGCGCCGTTTCTCACGCCCAGTGGGCCCGGTTCCAGCGCCGGGCTGAGGAGTCTTTCCATGTCATCGACGGAGAGGGCGTCGGGCAGGTGCCGCCAACTGCGCGGGGTGCTCAGGTGGGTGGTGGGGTCGTGGCTGATTTCCCCCTGCTCCTCCAGATAGCGGGAAAAACCGCGCAGGGTGGAAATCGCACGGGAGATGGAGCTTTCGGCAAGGCCCAGGCCGGTAAGGTGCAGGGTGAAGGCTTCCAGCAGGGCCCCGTCGAGGGCGGCGGGGGTGGTCGCTCCGCGGCCATTCGCCCAGCGCTCGAGGCGCGCAAGGTCCGCCCGGTAGGCCGCTGCCGTGTGATCGGAGAGGCCCCGCTCCAGGGTCAGGTGGGTCAGGTACGCGCTCACCGTCCGCGCCAGTGGCGAGGGGGGAGCGGCGTTCCGTTCCGTTCCGGTGGGTTCGATGGCTGATCGCGCGTCCATCGAATGCTATAGTACCGCGTCGCCGACCGGTGTCGTCATGCGAATTTCTTCCGATCTCCACTCAAACCGAACGCCCCGCGGCGTGTGTCCCGGATCGGGTGCGTCCGTGCTCCGCTCCGTGGGCCTGTTTTCACTTGTCCCATGGATGTTGCTTGCGCTCCTGTGGGCGGGGGTTTCCGAGGCCCAACCGATCCACGAAGTCGATCTTTTGGACGGCTCGCGGGTGCCCGACGGCGTCGGTCTTGAGGACGCGTTCACCGACGTGCTGGCGTTTGACCACGCCGACGCCCTGTTCCTTTCCGGCGACATGGCCGGCGCCGCGGCGGCGTACAAGCAGGCGCTGGCGGCGTTTCCCGATACCCCGCGCATGTTCCGCTCCCTGTACCGGCTGGGCTATGCCCTGCAAACCCTGGGGCGCGAGGATGAGATGCAACCCTATTGGGAGCGGCTGCTTGCCGAAGCGCCCGACTCCCCCTTCGCCGGGGAGGTGGCGAACGCGCTGCTTGACAGCTATCGCAGGCGGGGGGAACTGGACAAGGCTCTGGACATCCTGCTCGGGCGGCTGGGCAAATCCCGGGGGGAGGAAAAAGCCCAGGTGCTTTGGGAGGTGGCCCAGGTCCGTATTGATCTGGGGGAGCCGGAGCGGGCCATCAAGGACCTGCTGCGGCGCCAGCATTTCCTGCCTCCCGAGCAACGCGCCGAGGGTGGCAGAAGTATCAAGGAGGTGATCGACAACCGTCTTGCCATCGTGGATCTGGAAGGGTTGTCGGACCAGTTTCCGGATCCGGTGCCCGGTGCCTGGATCGTGGAGCGGCTGGTGCGGTCCGCGGTAAAGGCGAAGGACACCTACCTGATCGAACGCTGGGCAAAGCGCTACCTGGAGCGGTACGGGAACCAGCCGTTTGCCAATCAGGTGAAGCGGATCGTCAAACAGCAGCGCAAGGAACAACTGGCCCATCAGCACCGGATTGGCGCGCTGATGCACCTGAACGGCGAGTTGGGGGTTTACGGCGAGCGGGTGCTGAACGGCATTCGCCTGGCCCACCGGCTGGCGCAGGCGTCACTGCCCGCCGGCGAGGTGTCGCTGTGGGTGCGGAACCAGGATGACCCCGAACCGTTCCTGCGCAGCCACATCGGCAAGCTGGTGGCCGATGCCAGCCCCGAGGTGGTGATCGGCCCCCTGCTGAGCGCCGAGGTTGCGCGCTACGCAAAAGAGATTGAGTCTGACGGTATTCCGTTGATTGCGCCTTTGGTGCCGCCGCCGGATGTGGCCGGGGCGTATGTGGTGGGATTGGGGGTGACTCCGGAGGCCGAAGCGGTGGCGGCGGCCCGCTACGCCTATCGGGAGGCGGAACTTACGCGGCTCGTGGTGCTGGCGCCGGAAGGGGCCTACGGCCAGCGAATCGCCATGGCGTTTCGGGATGAGTTGGAGCGGCTCGGTGGCACGGTGCAGACCACGGTGTTCTACCCGAAGGATAACGCCCGCATCCGCAAGCTGGTGGCGGGAATCGTAAAAGACGACCTGAGGCGGGACGGTATCCGGGCGGTGGAACCGGAGGACATGAGCCACCTGGAGGTGGAGGAACTGGAGATTGCCGGACTCCTGGAAGCGCCGGAAGACGAAGAGATTTTTATCGGTATCGAGCCCGAGGCGCCGCTTCAGGGGCCGCCGGTCGGGCCGCATCCGTACTTTCCCGGATTTGACGGGGTGTTTCTGGCCGGGTCCTGGGACCAGGTGGTGCTGGTGGCGCCCCATCTGCCGTTCCACGACGTCAACCTGCCGATAATCGGAAGCAGCGGATGGGGTGATGTCCGGCTGATCCGGAAAGGCGGCAGCGCGGTGTCGGGTGCCCGCTTTGTGGCGCCATTCCATACGGACAGTGTGCGTGCCGGCGCCTTTGTGAAGGCCTACCGGGCCGCCTACGGTGAGGCGCCTGATCTGTTTGCGGCCCTGGGTTTCGATGCCTATAACCTGGCGCTCGGCGCGGCGCGGAACGGGGTGGGGCCGATGGAGTCGCGCCTGTCCGGGCCGTTTGAGGGGGTAACGGGGGGTCTGGTGGTGCAGCCCGACGGCGCCGTGGAGCGGGACTTTTCGGTCCTGACCGTGCGCCGCAAAGGGTTCAGGGAAATCTCCCGGATATTTGCCGGAACCGAGCCCGACCCGGAATTGATGGAGGTGGGAGGACAACCGGACCTGGATGCACTCCTGCCATTGATGCCCCCCGGAGTGGACGGGCGGTAGACTTGTGGATATATCACTCTTCGTCCAGCGCGCGGCGATCATTGCCCTGCCGCTGTTGTTCGCTATCACCCTGCACGAGGCCGCCCACGGCTGGATGGCGGAGAAAAAGGGCGACCCCACGGCGCGCATGCTGGGGCGGGTCAGCGCCAATCCGCTACGCCATATCGACCCGTTCGGCACCCTGATCCTACCGCTGATCCTGCTGTTTTCCGGGGCGCCGTTCCTGTTTGGCTGGGCCAAGCCCGTGCCGGTCAATTTCGCGGGGCTGCGGCGGCCCAAGATCGACATGGCGTGGGTGGCGGCGGCGGGACCCGGTACCAACCTGGTCTTGGCCCTTGCGTCGGGGGTGGCGTGTCACGGTATCGTGGCGCTGCACCCGGAGTTTGTGCCGTTTTTGGGGGGGGGCGCGTTTGCCATCCCCAACTTTGCCTACCTGGACGGCTTCTCCTTCTGGCTGCCGCTTCTGGCCATGCTCAAAATCAGCGTTGGCATCAATATCCTGTTAATGATGTTCAACCTGCTGCCGATTCCACCCCTGGACGGCGGGCGTATTGCCGTGGGGCTGCTGCCGGAGCGGCAGGCGCGGGCGCTGGCGGCGGTGGAGCCGGTGGGCATGATTCTGGTGGTGGTCATCGTGTTTCTCGATCCGGGGGGGCTTATGCGCGCCTGGTTCTGGCCCGCCATCTCCGCCATCGGCCGCTGGATCCTGGTGGGTTGAGGCGCGCCGCCCGGCTTCCTGACAGGGGTGAGGCGGTCGTTTGTATGGCGTTCCTTTCCCACCATGTGTGCCACGAATGTAAAATAAATAACAAAATGTGTTTACAAAAATAAATATCGTGTTACTATTGGGTCCGTGGATGTAACACGATATATAAGAATGTAGCACAAATGAGTGGGTTACCCGCCCTGACATGCCGGGAAAACCTTTTCGTATCCCGCTTCCCGGTGTGCAGCTTGCCAATATGGCGAAAGCGGGCTAAATTTGCCCAGCCTGAGGGTGAGAGAAGGGGAAAAACGCTTAAATGTTCGTTATTTACGCTGTTTTTACGATGGGCTAGCAACTGGAGTAAACCCCATGAGGGTTACTCGAACTTTTTGAGGGATCGACTTATGTTTGACCGTTTTAACGGAATCGGAAAGGGTGTCGCACTGGGTGCCTGTATGGGACTTTTCATGGCCACTCCCACACTGGCGCACGAGGACGAGGGCGCAGGCGCCGGGCATACGGAGCAGGTGCTGCACCTGACGGGGGCGCATCCGGTAAGCCTGGGCGCCGGTCTTACCATCGTCACCCAGGGGGTGGACGGCAGTGACGGCGCCCGTGGCGGTACCACCTACTCGGTGGATATCGCATTGGAGTCGGAAATGGGCAACGGTGGCACCGCCTTTATTTACATCAACAGTGCCCAGGGCACCGGTGCCGTGACCGATCCTGCCGGCGGTAACGAACCCCTCTCCGGGATAAACGGCGACAACGAGACCGGTGACCTGTCGGCGGAGGGCTACAGCGAGACCCGCGTGGCCGAGGCCTGGGTCAACCTGCCGGTGGGCGACATGGCGTCCCTGACGGTCGGAAAAATCGACCCGACCGGTATCTATGACGCCAACGAGTACGCCAACGACGAGACCTCACAGTTCCTCAATGGCGCCTTCGTCAACAACCTGGCAATTGCCTTCCCCGGCTACGTGGGTGGCGCAAGTCTGGCGGTGGAAACGGGCAATACCGCCGTTAACCTGGGTGTGTTCGAGTCCGGCGGCGAGTTCGGTGGCGTATTCGACGATGCCTTCCTGGTTGCCGAGGTGGCGCAGGGCATGGAGTGGAACGGTCTGATGGGCAACGCGCGGCTGACCTACTGGTCGACGCCGTCGGGTAACAACAACGACAACAACGGCATCGCCCTCAGCATCGACCAGGAGGTCTCGGAGACTGTGGGCGTGTTCGCCCGCTACGGCACCTACGACGACGACGTAACCTCCGGTTACGACGCCGCTTACAGCCTCGGTTTTCAGGCGGAGATGGAGCCGTGCGTGGTGGGTGTTGGCTACGGCGCACTGACCGCGGTAAGCGCCAGTGCCGACGATGAGCAGGTGGTGGAGGCCTACCTCAGCCACTCCCTGAGCGACAACCTGACCCTGACCCTGGACCTGCAGTCCATTACGGGGGCCAATCTCAGCGCCACCGTGAAAGACACCACGGTGTTCGGCGCCCGCCTGCAGGTGGATCTGTAAGCGAAGGTCACGCGGATTGGATGAATCGTTGCCGGGGCGGGAGACCGCCCCGGCAACACAACAATAAAATAAAGAGAAAGTGGAGCACGCAAAAATGAATGTATGTGTAAAGAAAGCCGCCGCCACGATTGCCCTGGGGCTCTCCCTGGCGACCACTCCGGCCCTGGCTCACTTTCAGATGATTATCCCGTCCGACGACATGGTCGAGCAGGGCGAGAACCGCAAGGTTGACCTTGACCTGCGCTTCTGGCATCCGCTGGAAGGCATCGGTATGCCGATGGATAAACCGGCCCGCTTCGGCGTGATGGCGCGTGGAGAAACCACCGACCTGATGGGCAAGCTCAAAGCCGTCCAGCTCAAGGACCGGGAGGGCAACAGGCACGCGGCCTACACCGCCACCCACAAGATCGGCCGTGGCGACAACATCTTCTTCGTGGAGCCGAAACCCTACTGGGAGCCGGCTGAGGATTCGTTCATCATCCACTACACCAAGGTCATCGTAAACGGCCTCGGGGTGGAAGTGGGCTGGGATGAGCCGGTGGGACTTAAAACCGAAATCATTCCCTTCACCCGCCCCTATGGCCTGTGGAAGGGCAACGTGTTCACCGGTCAGGTGCTGCTGAAGGGCAAGCCGGTGGCGGGTGCCGAGGTGGAGGTGGAGTACTACGACACCAAGGGCAAAGTGAAGGTGCCCGCGGGTCCCATGGTGACCCAGGTGGTCAAGGCCGACGACAACGGCGTCTTCAGCTACGCCATGCCGAAGGCGGGCTGGTGGGGCTTTGCCGCGCTGTCCACCGACGATCAGCCGATACAGATGAACGGTGAGAACAAGGACGTGGAGATCGGCGCCGTGCTGTGGGTCAACACCTACGACATGGACTAGCTGGTACAACTGAAAAGGTGTGGGGCGGGCGGCTCTTCGGGGCCGCCCGCTTTGCGTTTCGGGTCATGTACCGTAACACAAAATATAAAAAACACCACGATATGTAGTCAAATTTTAATATTCGTGTTACCATTTATCTCGACCCGATATTCCACTCCCGATGTAATATCTGTGTGATGCCGGGGTTGAGAGGCCGAAACGGACAACCGATAAGACGGAACGTTTGGGTCCCTCCTGTTGACCGCATTAAACCGCCTGGAGTGTTTGATAGTCATGCATATTTCTGACGGCGTACTTTCAGGTCCCGTTCTTGCCGCTGGCTGGGCCGCCACCGGTGTGCTGGCCACCGTGACCATGCGCAAAATGGACATGGAAGAGGTGCCCAAGCTGGCGGTGATCGCCGGGGTGTTCTTCGTGGCGTCCCTGATCCGGTTTCCCATCGGTGCCGCCAGCGTGCATCTGATTCTGAACGGTCTGGTGGGGGTGGTGCTCGGTAAACGGGCCTTTCCGGCGATTTTGCTGGGATTGATTTTGCAGGCCATTCTGTTCGGCCATGGCGGGGTGTCGGTGATCGGCATCAACGCCATCATGCTGGGGGGCGGCGCACTGGTGGCCTACGGTTTCTGGCAATTCAGGCGCATACTGGGTTCATGGGGCATTTGGATGATGGCCTTGTTTGCCGTGGGGGGTGCGGTGTTGACCTACCATGCCTTTTTTCCCTTGATGTCCGTCGGGTTTCGTGGCTGGGAAGAATGGGCACAATTTCTTCTCTCCGCAGCCTGGACGGCGTTTTTGGTTGTGTCGGTCTACAAGAAGAACGTAGATGCTGGCTTCGGCGGCCTTGCAGCTGCCATAGGAGTGCTGTCCTCCGGTCTGGTGCTGGCCGCCACCCTGGTCACCACCGGGGATGCCTTTATGGCGGTAGCCAAGGCGGTGATCTGGATTCACGTCATGGTGATGATGGCTGAGACTCTGGTGGTGGGGGCCTGTGTTAATTTTCTGATCAAGGTGCGCCCGGACATGCTGTCCGGCTGGCGTCCTTCCACCTCACCCCAGCCGTCCACCACGGCGCCTCCGGTGCTGGCACTGGTGCTTGCGGCCGCCTTGATGGCGGCACTGCTGGCCCCGGCGACGGCCCACGCCCACAAGTTGCTGGTGGACTACACCGCCACCAAGGATGGACTCTTGATCGAGGCCTTCTTTCCGGACGGCAAACCCGCCATGGACATTCCCGTGCGGCTTATGACCCCCGAGGGCGACCTGGTGGACGAGGCCAGGACCAATGACAAGGGCGGCTACCTGTTCGCGGTGCCTGCGCGGTCTGATTATGTGGCCGATGCCGATGCCCAGATGGGGCATTTTGCCGAGGTGGAGATCCCGGCGGACGAACTGGAGGGGATCAGTTTCGGCACCGTATCCACCGTGTCCGCCGCCGAGCTCGCCCCGGATGTGAGCAAGGTGAAGAAGGAGGATATTCCGGTTGGCCGCATTATTATCGGTTTTCTGGTGCTGGCCGCGGTGGGCGGCGGCGCCGTGCTGATGTCAAAGCGAGGCAAGAATGCCTCTTGATATTGATCGCCATGCGGATGTGGAATCCCCCATCCAGCGCTGGGATCCGCGCCTCAAAATTCTATCCCTGATGGTCTTCATCTTCGGCGTGGCCTTGCTCAAGACCCTGCCGATGGCGCTGCTGGCCCTGGTGGTGGTGGTGGCGGTGCTGCGAATGTCGGCGTTGCCGTTTCACTTCGTCAAGCACGGGCTGGAGGCGGCGGGCATCTTCCTGTTGCCGTTTTTTCTGATCATGCCGTTCTCCTATCCGGGAGAGGCCGCATTTCAAGTGCTGGGCATGGGGTTTGCGTGGGAGGGGCTGCGCTTCGCCACCCTCATCTTCACCAAGGCGGTTACCATCATTATGGGCAGTTTTATCATGTTCGGCACCGCCCGCTTCGACATCTCGATGATCGCCCTGGAGCGCTTGCGCTGCCCGCCGATGCTGGTGCAAATGCTATTGTTCACCTACCGTTACATCTACGTCTTTATGGAAGACATGAAGACCTTGAACGTGGCCATGCGGGCGCGGGGCTTTGTGCCCCGCACCAACCTCCGTACCATGAATATTCTGGGAGGCTATGTGGGCACCCTGTTGGTGCGTAGCTTTGAGCGCACCGAGCGGGTCTACAAGGCCATGTTGTCCAAGGGCTACAACGGCAGTTTCCCGAGTATGGTGACGTTTTCCGCCGATACCAAGGACTTCGTCAAGGCGGCGATCGTGCTGGCGGTGGCGGCGGGCCTTCTGGCCGGGGACATGTCGGGTATTTTTTCTCTGGCGGTCGATGCGTGGTATTAACACCGGCAGCGGCGCCCTTCCCTTGTTTTAGCTTTTAGTCAGGAGTTATCGATGTCCGACAACGCAGCCATTCTGGTTGACGACATCCACTTCAGCTACCACGGCGGGCAACATGTGCTCAAGGGGCTGTCGTGCGAGATCAAGCACGGCGAGAAGGTCGCCCTGATCGGTCCCAACGGGGCGGGAAAATCCACCTTCATGAGTCACCTGAACGGTGTTTCCATCGCCACCAGCGGCAAGGTGTGGATCGACGGTATCGAAGTGTGCAAAGACAACCTGGTGGAGATCAGAAAGCGCATCGGCATCGTGTTTCAGGACCCGGACGACCAGTTGTTCTGTCCCACGGTGTTTGACGACGTCGCTTTCGGTCCCCTCAACCTGGGTCTGTCCAGGGATGCGATCCATGCCCGCGTGGCCGAGGCCCTGGACACGGTGGGGTTGGCGGGTTTCGAGGAGCGCTCCTCGTTTCACCTGTCGTTCGGTGAGCGCAAGCGTCTGGCCCTGGCCACGGTGCTCAGCTACCAGCCGGATATCCTGGTGTTTGACGAGCCGTCCACCAACATGGACCCGCTGAATCGCAGAAAGCTGATCGAGTGGCTGCAGAACACGGACAAGACCATTCTGCTGTGCACCCACGACCTGGATATCGCCCTCGACGTGTGCGACCGCTGCCTGATGCTTGCCGACGGCACCATCGTCTCCGATGGCCCCGCCTCCGAGGTGCTGTACGACCGCAAGCTGCTCGAGGATAACAATCTGGAGCTTCCGCTGGCGCTGATGACCCATGAGTTGCTGCACGACAAGCTCAAGGCGGGCAAGATGGACAAGGAGCACCGGCGCATCATCGAGGACTTTTTGCACGCCCACCGCCACGTCCACGGCCCCGACGATCACGAGCACGTGCATTTGCATGCCCACGATCACGACCACGGCCACATGCACGACGACGGCGGCGATGACCACGCCCACGATGAGGGTGAGGGCCACGGTCACGGCCATGGCGACATCGGTGTGCCCCACTCCCACGATGCGCCCGGACATTCCCATGACGGGCACAGTCACGACCATGACCACGATCATGGGGAGAAAAAGAACTAGCCCGTAATGGAAGCCACCTCTTCATCCCGGCTTGCCGGCCTGGCCCTGTCCTGGCGGGTTCTGATCACCGGCTTTGTGGTGATCCTTGGAACCGGCTACCTGGTGGCGGCGCTGAATGCCGCGATGTCCGTCGGCATCACCCCGGCGGATATTGCCGGCCACTATGCCGACCAGACCCTATCCGCCGCCGAGCAGGAGGTGATGGCCGAGCAGGGCTTTGTGGAGGAGGAGTTTTCCTTCGACGAACCGGCGGAAACCGATTCCCACGCCGGCCACGACATGGCCGGCATGGATGCCGGGAACATGGCGCATGGGGACATGTCCGGCGGCGGTGAGTCCATCACCCCCGAACAGATGGCGGAACTTGCCCATATTCACCTGCTGGGCTTTTCCATGATCCTGGCATCCGCCGGAGTGCTGGCCTGCCTGACCGGTCTTTCGGAAGTGAAAAAAACGGTTCTGGTGGGGGGGCTGTTTCTGTGCCTGTCCGGCGATATCGGCGGGCTTTACCTGGTGCGTTTCGTGTCCGAAAAGTTCGCTGTACTGAACTGGTTGGCGGGCGCCGGTATCGGAGCCTGTCTGCTGCTCATCTTTCTGCGGGTGTTGTGGGAGGTGTGGGGTGGTGCGCGGGACGGCGCGGCATAAATCGATTTTTTTTTTAGGGTTTGGTAAAGGTATTCGAGATGAAGACTGTTCGATTGAAGGGGTGGCGGGTCGGTTCCGGATGGTTGGTGGCGGTACTGGTGGCCGTCTTGTCCGTAGGGGTGAGCCTGTCTGAACCCGCCGCCGCCCATGAGGGCCATTCCGGTCCCCTGATCGAGTACCTCAAGACCAACGACGCCTTGAGGGCCATGCTGCCGCAAGGCGCCAAGGTCACCCGCCGCAAGCAGGAGACCTCCGATGCCGCCCGTACCTGGGCTGAAGATGCATTCGGGATCCGTCCTGCGGGCGGCATGCAGACTTATTACCTGGCCCGCGACTCTGAAACCGGCGTCGTGACCGGCGCCGCCATGGTTCAGGAGTTGAAATACGGCCATGGTGAGTTGCACTTGGCCATCGGAGTGGACCCGGACGGCAACGTTACCCGCGCCGCCGTGCTCGCCGTCCACAGAAAGTATGTGGCCGAGGTCAAGGGTTCGGTGGGGTCCGGCTTCATCGATTCCCTCTCCGGAGTGGACATCGGCAGTATCGCCGGGGACGGCAAGAAAAAGCCCCCCGAGAGCCGGAAGATGTTTGCCCGTGTGGCCGCCACCGTGGCGGCGCTCCTGCATGACGTGGAATAATTGACCTCGTAGCCCTGTTTTAATGGTGTGCCCGTCCCCTGATGGCCGGGCTGTGTGCGCGTGGAGGTCCGATCATGACAACAACGCTGGAAGTGGACGGCATGACCTGTGGCGGTTGTGTGCAGAACGTCACCAACATCCTCAAAGGGGTGCAAGGGGTTCAGGATGCACAGGTGACCCTGGAGCCGGCTCGGGCGGTGGTGACCCATGAAGATACGGTCGCGGCCGATACCCTCATCGGTGCCGTGGAAGCGGCCGGGTTCGAGGCCAGAGCCGCCGGGGCGTAATTTAAGAGGCCCCTTGGGGCACAAGGCCGGGTCCGTTCCGACGGTGCGGGAGATTGTGGAATCCCGTCCAAACCCCGTATAATTATCGCAGATTTTGTTAAATCACGTCAGCGGGCGGGGGTGTTTGCGCCCGCCTGCCTCATCGAAATTAGGAATCTTCCATGCCTGATTTGCCTACCCTGTGGGTGCCGTACGTATGGGTCATCTCCGCTGTTTTTCTGTTGATCGGCGTGGTGATCGCCATCTCCTGGGGGTTTCGCTCCGGCCAGTTTGATGAGGACATCAAGCACCAGATGTTCGAGGATCTGGACGACGACATGTACCTGAGCGAGCATGAGCAGGAGCTTGCCATGCGCCGCAAGAAAATCGCCCGTGAGGGACGATTGAAAGCGGAGGCCGAAGAAGCGGAAACCGAGGCCAAGGCGCAATCGGAGGCCGGTGACGGGGAGGGTGGGGCCTCCAAGTGAAAAAGGGTGAAAAGGTGATCTGGGGCGTCGCTGGCGTCGTTACGATCTGCGCGCTCTACACCGGTTATGTGGTGTACCGCTCCCCTGCCAAGCTCATGCCCACCTATCAGGTGGAGAGCGTGGAAGCGTCCCGCGGGGAACTGGTCTATCGTAAAAACAGCTGCCCCTCCTGTCACCGGATCTGGCGGCTGGGGGGCACCAAGGGCGGGGCTCTGGACGGTATCGGGTCGCGCCGCAGCGCGGCCTGGCTGACCAAATACCTGAGCACCGATAACCCGCAGGCGATCCTGCCGTCCACCGTGAAGCCGTTTTACCAGATGCCCTCGTTTCAGGACCTGGAAGCAGGGCAGCGGGCCGATCTGGTGGCGTTTCTGATGAGCCTCAAAGAGCGGGAAGAACTGGAGGCGCCGTCGCCCTAATGGATAAACCGGAACTCGAAATCGCCGACGCCGAATCGTTCTCGAGGGGAGGTCAGTGGATCGTGCCCCTCGGTATCGCCGCGGGCGCCGTGGTCTATTTTGTGCTGTCGCGACTGTTCGGCGTGCACATCGAGGTGTGGGAGGGGATCACCACCTTCAACAACCTGTCCTGGTTTGGTGCGGTGGCGGTGGCGCCCGCCCTGTCCGGCTTTATTACGGGCATCATTTGCGGCCACAACGGCAAGTGGTATGCCCTGCTGCCGGTGACGGTGCTGCACACCATCGAATATATACAGCTTCGCCAATTGCCGCTGATGGATGTGGATGTGCTCGGCTTCGGTATCTTCATTTTCCTGATGATCGTCATGATGGAACTGGCGCTGATGGGCGGCTGGGGCGCCGAGATACTTCGCCTGCGCATGGCCGACAAGGGTGTGCGGGCATGACCGGCGCAGTCACCGTGCGTGACGGTGGCGAGGATGCACGCATCCCGCTGGCGCGGCTGGACCTGCCGGAGGATTTTTCCGACCAGGAGCTCAAGCGCGCCGTGGCCCAGGAACTGGACACCCACCCCACCGAGTTTGCCCGCCACCAGGTGATGCGGAACGGCGGCGACATCGTGCTCCACCGGCACACCGAGTCGAGCGACAGTCGGGTGGTCTGGTTCGTGGTGTGGGGCACCCTGTTCCTGCTGGTCGGCACGGTTCAGGGGGTGATTCAGGTGATGCCCGAAGTGCGCCGCTGGATCTTCTCCACCGGCGCCGCCGGGCATATGATCGATCCGTTGGCCCACGCCCACGTGAACCTGGTGGGCGGAGTGGTGATGATCGCCATCGCCGCCGCCTATTACATCCTGCCGCGGGCACTGGGCCGGCCCTTGTTTTCCATGCGGATGGCACGGCTGTCCCTGTACGGCATGGCGATCGGGGTATCGGCCTGGTACCTGTCGATGGTCACCCTGGGGCTGATCGAGGGCAACATGATGTTGACCCAGGGCATCGGTTTCCACGAGGCCAAGGATGCCATGCAGCCGTGGCACACCCTGGGCTTTGTGCTGCCGGCCTCGATCATGGGCATCGGCCACTGGATTTTCATCGCCAACATCCTGTTAACCGTGTTCAAGCGCCCCCGGGGATAGTCTTCATGTCGATCCTCGACAACTTCACCGGCCTGCCCGCCAAGGCGAAAGAGGGGGAGGATCCGTTCGCCATCGAGCGCGACCTCCTGGCCATGCCGAAGGTGCCGTGGAAGGCGGTTATCGTCACCGGCCTCGCCATTTCCCTGGGCTTCTGCATCGCCCACGCCATCCTGCTGGCCGCCAAAGAGAAGAACAAACTGATCGCCCAGACCCTGGCGCTTCGGGAACTCGAACTGAAACCGCTGCCCGGCGGCGGCGTCACCATCCGTGGCGACGAGGCGGTGCTCATCCCCGAGGGCCGCTTTGAGATGGGCCGGGACGAGAACGATGCCACCGCCAATTCGGACACCACCCCGAAGGCCCGGCGCTTTCTTCCCGATTTTTATATCGGCCGCTACGAGGTGACCAATGCCCAGTACGCCGAGTTTGTCGCCGCCGAAGGCTATATTCCACCGCCCAACTGGAAGGGTGAAACGATTCCTCCGAAGGGCACCGAAAACCTGCCCGTGACCTACGTCAACTGGGAACAGGCCCAGGCCTACGCCGCCTGGCGCGGTGGCCGGCTGTGCGACGAGGCAGAGTGGGAAAAGGCGGCGCGCGGCACCGACGGGCGGCGCTTTCCTTACGGCAACGAATACGACCCGTCCCGCGCCAATATCGACTACCGGGTCGGGCGCATCACCCCGGTGGGCAGTTTTCCGGAGGGGGCAAGCCCCTACGGCGTGCAGGACATGATGGGTAACCTGTTCGAGTGGACCGCATCCCGCTATGCCCCCTATCCGGGCAATCGGGATGATCCGGGCCAGTACGCCGCCTTCACGGTGGACGACGCCGGAAACGTGGTGATCGACCCGGATAAGGAGAGCTTCTACGTGGTGACCCGCGGCGGCTGCTGGAAGTGCGACCCGTGGTCCTCCGAGGTCACCACGCGGAACGCCACCCGGCCCGGCTATGCCTCCGACTTCTTCGGGGTGCGGGTCTGCTGGGATACCCCCGAACGGCAGGCGGTGCGCAAGGTGGTGTCGGGGATGGACAAGTAATGGGGGAGACCCCGGCAACAGACGGACAGGGAACCATGCAACAGCTTTCGGTGGTCGAAACATACATCCTGCGGTTTTTTTACGCGTGTATCGGATACGCCCTGATCGGCTTCTCCTGGGGCGCGATCCAGAGCGGTATCCCCACCATCCGGCACTTTCTGGAGGCGCCCCCGGCGCGCTTCATCATCCTTGCCCACGGTCATATCAACCTGCTCGGCTGGGTGGAGATGGCCATTTTCGGCGCCTCCTACTACATCATCCCGAAGGTGTTGAAGCGCTCGATTTACAGTGACGGTCTGGTGAAGACCCACTTCTGGAGCCACAATCTGGGCCTGTGCCTGATGGTGGTGGGCTTCTTCATGGCGGGTTACCTGGGCGGCCAGTTGTTCTGGGAAGGCGCCCCCGAACAGATCGGCAGCGCCAAGGCGCCGTGGATGGGCATGGTGGGCATGGGCGGTTTTTTGGTGCTGGCGGCCAACGCCATCTTCGGGTACAACATCTACAAGACCGCCCGGAACACGTCGTAATGGCGGCGTAGGGACGTGATCTGCGATAAACTTGCAAGATGGGGGCAACCGCTGAAATGGAGCGAACCGAGCCGATGCGTCGTGTGATCAACATCGTTGCCCTCGCCGCCGTGGTCGTACTGGCCTCGGCCTGTGGGGTGAACACCGATAAGAACCGGGTCGGCACGCCGATCGGGAAGGTTGTCAACGGCATTCCCGCTTCTGCCGCAGAGCTCTCCAAATACTGCACCGCCTACAACCCGGATCCGTCACTGCATGCCCATACCATCAAGGAACTGGTGGAGGCGTCAACGCCGTTCATCCTGATTTTCGGCACGCCGTCCCACTGCACCCAGTGCCAGAATCAGATCGATACGGTCAAGCACTACAAGGATCAGTACGACGGGGCGTTTGAGGTGATCCACATCGACCAGTATAAAAACAGCCACATCTATACCGAGTTGCGGGTCAATGGTGACCCCTGGACCTTCCTGATCGACGGTAAGGGCATCATTCAGGCCATCTACCCGGGGGTGACCACCTGGGACGACCTGAGTGAGCCGATCCGTCGCATGCTGGGTGAAGCACCGGAAAAAACGGCGTGAGGCGAGCCCTTCTGTTTGCGCTGGCATGGCTTCCGGCCTTGTGTGCCGGGAGCGCCTTTGCCGCCGGGGCCGAGCAGGAAGGTTACACCTACCTGCACATCTCCCTGACCGGGCTGTGGGCCGGCTTTTTCGTGTTTCTTTTCGGCATCGCGTTCTGCCTGGTCGGATTCTATCTGTACATGCTGTGGGGCCGGCCCAACCGCGGGAAAGATGCTGACGTACTCGCCGGGGAGGGGGGCGAAGAGGAAGACGGCACCGTCTTTTGACGCCGCCGGAACGCGGCGGACCCCCACCCACCACGGCGAAAAAGCCGGCCGGTCGGTTTTTTTACGGGGCGCTTCTGCTTGCGGTTGGCGTCCCTATCGGCATTATTCTTATGACCCTGGTCCGCGAGATTCACGATCTGGACGCCTGGAGCCAGCGGAATCCCCTGCCCGAGGTCGCCGCCACCCTGCTTGACCGGATCGACACCCAACTCAACAATGCCCGCGCCACCCTGCGTTCGGTAGCGTCGGACCCGGCCCTGTTGCCGCCCTCTCCGGGTGCCGAAGCAGCGCATTTTGATGCGCTTTCCACCTATGCCCCGTTGATTCAGGCGAGCCCGTTTATGGCCTTGATGTGGTCCAGGGGAGATGACCACGCAAGCCTGCCACAACCGCTGCCGGACGGCTGGGAGGCGGTGGCCGGACAGGCCCCGGAAGACGGGATTGCCCCAATTTCCGTGTTGCCGGACGGGCGCGAAGTGCTGGCCATCGGGACGCCGCTTGCCGCCGCCGGACGGCTGGTTGGGCTGTATGGGGTGGAAGCGGGGCTGGACCGGGCGCTGGTGCGGCGCATGCAACTGGCCGAGTGGGGACAGGCCTTCCTGGCCGACGAAACGGGCCGCATTTTCCTGTCCGCCCACCCGGAGTTGAAGGGCAAAAACCTGGCTGACCTGGGGCTTTTGTCGGCTCCGGGGGAATCGCTGGAGGGACGCTGGAAGGATGCGTCCGGGACCGAATTTTTTACCGCCGTGGCGGGCAATCCGGGCTGGTATGACGGGCCGCAGAAAGGCTGGAAGGTGGGGCTGGCGGTGCGCGCCACGGCGGTGGCTGACCGCGCCGCCGGGTATCAGTTCTGGGTGGCCGTCATCGTCTCGCTCATCCTGTTGATCACCCTGGGGCTGGGGTGGGTGCTGCGGACCAGCATACGGGGGAAAAAACGGTGAACACGGCCAACCTGATCCGTATTCGTCACCTGGTGCAGTGGGGAATCCTGGCGTTTCTGGTGGTCCTGCCGTTGACCGGGCTGTTCCGTATCGATGTGGTCAGCGGCAGCTTCCGGGTGGGTGGTTTTCTGATCTGGTGGGACGATTTTGCCATTGTGTTCGGTTTCTGGGCGATGTTGTTTTTTTCCATGACCGCCTTCTACTCCAACTTCGGCATGATTTTCTGTGGCTGGTTCTGCCCTCAGCACACCCTGTCCGAGTGGCTCAATAATCTGATTCGAAGACTGCTGGGGCGACGGGTGCTGGTGGGGATCTCGCCGGAGCGGGCCGCCGGGCGCTCCAAGCGCAAGAACCTGACACTGGTGCTTTCGTGGACGCTGTTTGGCGTGCTGGTGGTGGCGCTTTCGGCGCTCCTGACGGCCTCCCTGCTGACCTATTTCATGCTCCTCGATGTGTTGTGGGAGCACTTTGTGGAGGGCAAAACCAATATCTACGTCACCGTGTTCGCCATTCTGATCGGCACCTTCGTGCTGATCGACCTGGGGCTTTTGCGCCACTTCTGGTGCAAATACATGTGCCCCTACGGCCTGTGGCAGTACATGTTCAGAAACCGGGACACCCTGCAGATTCGCTATGACGATGCGCGCCATGACGACTGCCGCAGTTGCACCCTGTGCAAGGACGTCTGCCCGGTGGATCTGGACCCGCGCCAGCCGGAGGTCTATACCCGCTGTATCAACTGTGCGATCTGCATCGACGCCTGCGAGTCCTACATGGGGCGCTTTGGCAAAACCGGCATTCTCTCCTTTGGCTTCGGTACCGAAAAGCAGGCGCTCATCCGCATCGAGACCGGCCGCAGCCGGGTGTGGGTGCCCGGGGTGCTGTGGCCCCTGACCGGGGTGTTGGCCGCAGCCCTTCTGTTCTCCTATGGCATCGCCACCTTCGAACCGGTGAAGATGGGGCTGAGCCAGGCGGATTCCTCGTCCCACCCGACCGGAGGTGCCGGACAGCCGGGGTTGGAGTTTGTGGCCAGTATCAGAAACAAGGACTCGGTACCGATGACCCTCAACCTGGCGGTGGAGGGCCTGCCTGCCGGCCAGGCCACGGTGTCTTCCGGCCAGGTGACGCTGGCCGCCGGGGAGTCGGTGCAGGTGGATGTGCGGGTGCTCCAGCAGGGGCTCGACTACGATCGTCCCTACCCCTTCGCGCTTACCGCCACCGATACCGTCACCGGTGCGGAACATAGGGCGGAAGTGGTCTATTATCTGCCCCGAATCGAGGCTTCGTGACACCGTCCCTGTGGACAATCGCTCCCCGGTGGATTAGCATGAAGCGCCCCGTGCGGTCCGTATTTCAGGCGTTTTGCCCGGTGGAATTCACCGCCGATGGGGCTTGGTGCCACGTGACCTACGGGACTGGAGTCGTGTCCGGATAATGACCATTCTGGCCAGGAGCGAGATCCTGCATGAGATCGAGGCCGGGCGAATTCGCATCACCCCCTTTGACGAAGGCTTGGTGGGGCCCGCCAGCGTTGACCTTCATCTGGCCGATGCGTTCCGGGTATTCCGGTTTGTAAAAGGCAATCTTGCGGTCAACCGGGACTCGGACTTCAAGGCGGCCACCCGAGGTTTCCGGGTGGCCGATGGAGACTATTTGCTCCTCAAGCCCGGCGAGACCGTGCTGGGCATCACGCGGGAGAAGATCGAGCTTCCGGACGACATTTGCGGGTGGCTGGAGGGGCGCTCCAGCTTTGCCCGGTTAGGACTTTTGGTACACATATCCGCCAGTTTTATGCAGCCGGGGCTGACCAACCACCAGGTGCTCGAGATGTCCAACTTTGGACCGATCCCCCTGGAGGTTTATCCGGATACCCCGATCTGCCAGTTTATTTTTCAGCGCACCGCCGGTCACGGCGTTTACCGGGGCCGTTTTAGCGGACAGACCCCGGAGAGCTTCGTCGCGGACGACTGACGGGCGCACGAACAGAAATGAGATTCAATGCGATTTGACGAGTTAAACATTCCCCATAAAATTCTGGCTGGCGTGGCCAAGGCCGGGTTCCACGAATGTACCCCGATTCAGGAAAAAAGCCTGCCGATCTCCTTGAGTGGCAAGGACGTGGTCGGGCAGGCCCAGACCGGCACCGGCAAGACGGCGGCCTTTTTGATCAACATTTTCTCCCGCCTGTTGCAGAACGAGCCCGTTTACAAGGGCAACAAACCGGCGCCGCGGGCGCTGGTGATCGCCCCCACCCGCGAATTGATCGTACAGATTGAAAAGGACGCCGCCCTGTTGGGGTCCCAGACCGACCTGAGGCGGCTGGTGGTGTATGGCGGCATGGACTACGACAAGCAGCGCGAGAAGATCAAGACCGGGCCGGAGCTTTTGATGGGTACCCCCGGCCGCCTGATCGACTACTTCAAGCAGGGTACCTACACCCTCGAAGGTATCGAGATGCTGGTGATCGACGAGGCCGACCGCATGTTCGACATGGGCTTTATCGACGACATCCGTTACATGCTGCGCCGTATGCCGAAGCCCGGTGTGCGCCAGACCATGCTGTTTTCCGCCACCTTCCCGTGGCGGGTGAAGGACCTGGCCTACGAGCACATGCACGAGCCTCAGGAAGTCTCGGTGAACCCGGATCAGGTGACCGCCGAAAACATTCGCGAGGTCATGTACTTTGTCGGCAACCACGAAAAATTCAGCCTGCTGGTGGGCACCCTGCGGGGTATCATCGGCGGGCGCACCATGGTGTTTGTGAACACCAAACGCTGCGGGGAGGACCTGGAATACTGGCTCGCCGCCAACGATATCGAGGCCGAGTTCATCAGCGGCGATGTGCCCCAGAAGAAGCGCCTGCGGCTGATCGACAGTTTCCGCAGCGGCGCGCTGCCGGTGCTGATTGCCACCGACGTGGCCAGCCGCGGTCTGCACATCGATGACGTTTCCCACGTCATCAACTACGACGTGCCCCAGGACGCCGAGGATTACGTGCACCGCATTGGCCGTACAGCCCGCGCCGGGGCCGAGGGGGACGCCATTACCTTCGGGTGTGAGACCTACTCCGAATACATCACGGCGGTGGAGGCCTACATCGGTCGCAAAATTCCGTTGGAAGCGCCGGAGGAGGACCGCTTCGTGGAGGTGAAACAGCCCTATCGCCGCCGGGCCAAGCGGGGTGAGCGTCCGTCGCCCCGCCCCGCGGTGCAGGAGAGCAGGAGCGAGCACGAAAAGCGCAAACGCAAACGGCGCGACCGACCACACGGCGGAAGCGAACAGAAAACTGCCAGAGGTGGGGGGAACCCGCCCCAGGGGGGACAGCCGGTCTCTGCGGATGGGGCTGGCGCGCCGAAAAAACGGCGGCGTCGTCGGCGCAAAAAAAGTGGGGCGGTGGCTACGCCGAAGGTTGAGGGTTCTCCGACCCGCTCCGAACCGTAACCACGGTGTGGATGCCGCCACGCACGTAGAAGTCCCCGGTCACGGTGATGCGGCGCGGAGCCACGGCGGCCACGATATCATCCAGAATCCGGTTGGTGACAGCCTCGTGAAAATGCCCTTCGTCCCGGAACGACCACAGGTATAGTTTCAGGCTTTTAAGTTCCACGCACAGGGCATCCGGCACGTAGCGGATGTCGAAGGTGGCAAAGTCCGGCTGGCCGGTCCTGGGGCACAGACAGGTGAATTCGGGACACTCGAAGTGGATTTCATAATCCCGTTTCGGGTTTGGATTCGGGAAGGTTTCCAGGTTCTTGCCGGGGGATGTGGACACAGCGGTTTTCCTCGTTGTCAGGTCGGGTTCTAAAAAGCCGGGCCGACCGCTTACAGTGACCGTGGCCGGGGGGGCATAATACCGTACCGCAGGTGCCCCATGTACGCCGAGGATGAAGATATAAGCCGCCCCATGAATGCGACATGAAAAAATCCTGGGTGATCACCAAGCTTTACCTGCAGTTGCTGCTCGAGGGCGCACATGCGTTTTTGAGCCTGCTGTTCGTGCGCATGACCGGTGCCGACCGGGTGCTGCCCTGGCTCCAGGACAGGGCGGCGCGCTGGGCCCGGCGGGCGGTCAGAATATCCGGCGGCCGGGTGCGGGTGGAGGGTCTGGAAAAGATTCCCACCGATGGCCCGGTGCTCTACGTGGCGAATCATCAGGGGGTGTTCGACATCCCGATCATGATGGGGCATCTGCCGGGATCTCCGGCTTTTGTCGCCAAAAAAGAGTTATTCAGAATCCCGCTTCTGGGCTACTGGATGAAGCGCATCGGCTGCATCGGGCTGGACCGGGAAAACCCCCGGGTGGCGATCCAGCAGATCAAGGACGCCGCCGAGGGGGTTAAAGGCGGGCGGCGCATGGTGCTGTTTCCGGAAGGCACCCGTTCGCGGGCGGCGGATGGCGCCATGGGTCCGTTCAAGCGCGGCAGTTTGAAGCTTGCCTTTCTGGCGGATGCGCAGGTGGTGCCGGTGACCGTGGAGGGCAGCCGCTTTCTGCTGTCCAGTGAGTGGCCGAACGGGTTTACCGGCGATGTGAAACTGATTATCTCCGATCCGGTGGCGGTGGCGGAACTCGACGCCGAGGCGCAAAAAGCGCTGCCGGACGTGCTGCACGACTTGATCTCGGAGAATCGGAAAAGGCACCATTTGGGGGCAATTTCATCGGAGGTGGTCGCCCTGTGAAAATCACCCTGCTGAACCTGTTTGAGAGCCCGTTCGACAACGCCGTGGCGGCGGCGCGCACCTGCTATTCCGGCAAGGGGGTGGTGACCCCGGCACAGGTGGCGGGCGGTGCCAGTGCCACCGCCGCATCGGGGGCGGCTGTTGATCCGGACGCGGCGCGGGCCAGGGCCAGCGAGCGCAAGCACCACCTTGCCGCCAGCGTTTACAAGGCGGGTCACCACACCACCCTGCAACACGCCCACGCCCAGTTCGCCATGGAGGGGGTGTCGCGCCAGTTCATCTGGTCGTTTCTGCATGCCCACCCGTTCTACAACTCGGAGCAGGTGAGTCAACGCTACGTCACGGTCACCCCGGATCAAGTCTACCTGCCGGAGGGGCTGACCCCGGCCCAGCGGGATATCTACCTGACCGGTGTGGGCCGCCAGATGGCCGACTACGAATCCCTCACCGAGCGCCTTGTCCCCCTCGCCGAGGCCGAGTATTTAAAACTGTTTCCGGCCCGCAGGGGGTCGAAGCGGGCCACCCGGGACGTGCAGAAAAAGGCCCAGGAGGTGGCGCGTTACGTGCTGCCGCTGGGCACCACCGCCTACCTGTACCACACGGTCAGCCTGATCACCCTGTTCCGTTACCGGCGCATGGCGGACCACTTCGACACCCCGGTCGAACAGCGTCGGGTGGTGGAGGAGATGGTGCGGCAGGTGCTCGCCTTCGATCCGGATCTGGAAGCGCTGGTGGAAGACCCGCTGCCGCTGGAAGAGACGCCGGAATACGCCCTGATGCAACAACTCGGGGGAAGCCACGCCCGGAGCAACACCTTTCTGGATGAATTCGATGCCAGGCTGGATGGCCGCACCAGCCGCCTGGTGGACTGGTCAGCCCGGGGCGAGAGCGTGATGGCGGATGCGGTGCGGGAGGTGCTCGGGCTGCCGAAAGACGCCTTAAGCGACGCCGATGCGGTGGCGGCGGTGATGGACCCGTCCCGAAACCGCTGGCTGGGGGAGACCATGAACCTCAAGCTGCACGGCAAGCTGTCCCGCGCCATGGTGCATCCCCATTACACCTTTGCCAAAAAGCTGTCCCACACCGCGGATAGCCAGGACCAGCGTCACCGCATGACCCCCGCCAGCCGTCCGGTGATGGCGGCCCATGTAACCGACCGGCCCGATTACATCACGCCGCGCCTGTTCGAAGAAGATGCCGGGGCGTACGCCGCCTATGCCGAGAGTATGGCGCGCACCTGGGATTCAGTGGCGCGCCTGAAGGCTGCGGGTGCTTCCGACGAGGCCGCCCACTACCTGCTGCCGAACGCCCTCGCCATCCGCTTTACCGAAAGCGGCGACCTGTCCGCCTTGCACCACAAGATGGCGATGCGCCTGTGCTACAACGCCCAGGAGGAAATCTGGCAGGCGAGCCTGGACGAAGCCGGGCAAATCCGCGACGTACACCCCGCCATCGGACGTTTTTTGTTGCCACCATGCGGCCTGAGGGATCTTTCAGGCACCCGCCCGGTGTGTCCCGAAGGCGACCGTTACTGCGGCGTCAAGGTCTGGAAGCTGGATCTGGCCGACTACAGGCGGGTGATCTGAGCGGGCGCGGCCCGCGGCGGAAAGCGCGTGGCCGGCAAACGGGGGAGTGACCCCGCTTCCCGGCATGGATTCGCCGGGTTCCATTCGTTGAGCAAGCAGCCCGTTCCAGCCTATGATTATGGGGTTCCAACCATCCGGTTTGTGATGCCCCGATGACCGATATTTCTTACGCTCAAGAGCAGTTCGAGCGCTACGCGCAACTCCCCACCGTGGAGGTGGAGATCGCGGGCGAGCGCCATCAGGTGCCGGAAAGGGTGACCGTACTCGCCGCCCTCTGGTACGCGGGTTACGACGTGCTAAAAGGCGCGGGCTGTTTGGGGGGCGCCTGCGGGGCCTGCACCACCACCTACAAATTACCGAACGACATGACCGCCCGCACCGGGCTGGGGTGTCAGGTGGTGGTCCAGGAGGGCATGACCCTCAATCTGTACCCCATTGATCCGCCCATGAAGCCCAGGTACCCGATGGCGCAGGTGACGGACGACAAGGACGGCCTGTTTGCCATCTACCCGGAGACCCGCCGCTGCACCCTGTGCGACTCCTGCACCCTGGCCTGTCCCCAGGATATTCCGGTCAAAAGCGCCGTGATGCGGGCCATGAACGGCATGTTCGAGCCGGTTTCCGAGATGTTCGACGAGTGCGTCATGTGCGGCTTTTGCACCCTGGTGTGCGAGGTGGGCATCGCCCCCAATCTGCTGGGAATTTACGCCCGCAAGGTGCAATCGAAGGCAGCGGGGGCTCCGGCGGAGGTGATCCGTCAGATCGAGGCGGTGCAGGCCGGAGCGTGGGATGAGGCATGGCAGCCGTTGTTTGCGGGTGGACCCGCACAGGTGGCGGAACGCTGCCGGGCCATGGTGGAAGCCGGTTTCACCAATTGAGCAGGAGGGCGGGGTAGTGGTAGAATCCCCCGGATTTCCCCGTCGAAAAACCTCCGGGCCGTGGATCTTCCGATCCGCCCGGATTGCATTCGGATTGTATGATGTCTGCCGAAACTGAAGCCAAGCTGATTAACGTCGAGATCATGGGCAAGAAGTACCAGGTTCCGGACGGCATGACCGTCATCGGAACCATGTGGTACACCGGCCACGACATCACCCGTGGTGTCGGCTGTCTGGGCGGCGTGTGCGGCGCCTGCTCCACGGTCTACCGCACCAAGGACGACTTCGCCCTCAAGGTGGGCCTCGGCTGCCAGATGGGGGTGGAGGACGGCATGAGCTTCTTCATGACGCCGTTCTACCCGGCCTCCAAGCCGAACTACAAAATCGACGAGATCGAAAAGCCCGCCGAGGAGCTGTTCAAATACTTCCCGGAGGCGCTCAACTGCCGCAATTGCAATGCCTGCAACAAGGTCTGCCCGCAGGAAATCGATATCAAGGGCGCGGTTAAGGACGCCGTCAAGGGTGACTTTGAGGCGGCCGCCGACAAGGCCCTGTCCTGTGTGATGTGCGGGTTGTGCGTGTCCCGCTGTATCGCCGAAATGGCGCCCAACATGATTGCCCTGTATGCGCGCCGCACCTGGAGTGTGTTTTACGCCACTAAACATGAGCGGCTCGACCGGCAGATGGCGCAGATCAAGGATGGCAAGTGGGACACGGAATGGGAAACCATTTTCGCCCTCGATGAAGACGGCCTGAAGGCGTTTTGCAAGTCCCGTCGGTAGCCTGACCCGGCACCGCGTAAGAGGTTTTTGATGGATTCGTTGCTCGAACAATATTCCGGCGTGATCGACGCCACCCGGCCGGCCCGCATGACCCAGGTCATGCCGCTGATGGAGGAGGGTGACAAACTGACCCTGCTCGAGGGCCACCATCCGGACTATCGCAAGGACGCCTATCGCGCCATCCGGTTCGGCCCCAATAAGGGGGACGAGACGGTCCACGAACTGGCCGCACTGCTGGAGGCGGACAGCCCTGTCTCCGGTACCCCCACCCTGTCCGCCCCCGACTACGAGGTGGACGTGCTGGTGCTGGGCGGCGGTGGTGCGGGCGCCACCGCGGCGCTGATGGCCAAGGAGGCGGGCGCTTCGGTGCTGATTGCCACCAAGCTGCGGCTGGGCGACTCCAACACGGTGATGGCCGAGGGTGGCATTCAGGTGGCGGTCAAGGAGGACGACTCCCCGGTCCAGCATTTCGTCGACGCCATGCACGGCGGCCACTACAAAAACGATCCGGCCCTGCTGCGCGCCATGGTGGAGGACGCGCCCTTTGCGGTGAACTGGCTCGATTCCCTCGGCGTGCTGTTCGACCGGGACTCCGACGGCAATCTCAAGGTCAAGAAGGGCGGCGGCACCAGCCGAGCCCGGCTGCTGGCCTGTAAGGACTACACCGGCCTCGACATGATGCGGGTCATGAAGGACACGGTGCTCAACGACGATTCGATCGAGATTATCGAGTTCGCCCCCGCCGTCGAACTGACCACCGGCGACTCCGGCGAGGTCACCGGTGCGGTGCTCAAAAATCTGGATACGGATGCGCGAATCCTGGTGCGCGCCAAGAGCGTCGTGATGGCCACCGGCGGCATCGGCCGTTTGCACATCCAGAACTTCCCCACCAGCAACCACTTCGGCGCCACCGGAGATGCCCTGCCCCTGTGCTACCGGGTGGGGGTCAAGCTGTGCTACGCGGGCACCTTCCAGTACCACCCCACCGGGGCCATCCATCCGGAGCAGATGGCGGGACTTCTGGTCACCGAGGCGATCCGCTCCGGCGGCGCCCACCTGGTGAATAAAAAAGGCGAGCGTTTCGTCAACGAACTGGAGGCCCGCGACGTGGTGTGCGCCGCCATTATCCGCGAGTGCGCCGAGGGGCGCGGCATCGATACCCCCATGGGGCGTCAGGGGGTGTGGCTGGATATTCCGGTCATCGATGCCATCAACGGCGAGGGTGTGGTAAACCGGCGCTACCCGGGCATGGTGAGAAAGTACGGTCGCCACAAGATCGACATTGCCAAACAGCCGGTGCTGATTTTCCCCACCCTGCACTACCAGAACGGCGGCGTCGCCATCGGGCTCGACGGTGAAACCGATGTGGCCGGGTTATACGTGGCGGGGGAGGCCGCCGGTGGCATGCACGGCACCAACCGCCTGATGGGCAACTCGCTTCTGGACATCATCGTGTTCGGCGCGCGGGCCGGCAAGGCGGCGGCGGCGCGGGCGGCGACCACCGACTTTGGCACGCTTTCGGTGAATCACCTGAAGGCGTTCCGCAAACAGATGAAGGCAGCGGGGGTGGAGACCGACCTTACCTCTCCGATGCTGCTTCCCGATTACGTCCGGCGTCCCGAGGAGGCGTCGGAGATGGCGTGATGCCGGGACCGCCGCCGTTCCGGTTTGTTTGATCGGGCGGCATGGACCGGGCTTCGTATTTTTGCAGCCGGGCGCATCAACCTTCGGGTGGGGCGGCTGCACCAAACAGGTAACCAGATTCAGGATACGAGATGAACGTTCACGAGTATCAGGGCAAGGAAATTTTGAAGGGCTACGGCGTTGCCGTGCCCAAGGGTGGCGTTGCCGTGACGGCCGATGAGGCGGTGAAGGTGGCCCAGAACCTGGGCGGCCCGGTATGGGTGGTGAAAGCCCAGATCCACGCCGGCGGCCGCGGCAAGGCGGGCGGTGTCAAGGTGGTCAAGTCCATCGATGAGGTCAGAAGCACCGCCGAGGAAATTCTGGGGATGACCCTGGTGACCCACCAGACCGGCCCCGAGGGCAAGGTGGTGAACCGGGTTTACATTGAGGACGGCTGCGACATCGCCCGTGAACTTTACCTGGGTGCGGTAGTGGATCGTGACCATGGCGGCGTCACCATCATGGCCTCCACCGAGGGCGGCATGGAGATCGAGGAGGTGGCGGAAAAGTCCCCCGAGAAGATCCTCACCGAGCAGATCGATCCGGGGGTCGGTCTGCAGGGCTTCCAGTGCCGCAACCTGGCCTTCAAACTGGGCCTCGAAGGCCCCCAGGCCAAGTCGTTTTTCGCCTTCATGAAAAGCGTTTACAAGGCCTTCGTGGATACCGATGCGGCCCTGCTTGAGATCAACCCGCTGGTGGTGACGGGTTCGGGCGAGGTGATCGCCCTGGACGCCAAAATGAACTTCGACTCCAACGCCCTCTACCGGCACCCGGAGATCGAGGCGCTGCGGGACCTCACCGAGGAGGACCCCAAGGAGCTGGAGGCGGACCGTTTCGGCCTCAACTACATCGCTCTGGACGGCAACATCGGCTGCATGGTCAACGGCGCGGGGCTTGCCATGGCCACCATGGACATCATCCAGCTCAAGGGTGGCGAACCCGCCAACTTCCTCGACGTGGGGGGTGGCGCCACCGCCGAGCAGGTGGAGGAGGCGTTCAAGCTGATCCTCTCCGACGACAAGGTGAAGGCGCTTCTGGTCAACATCTTCGGCGGCATCATGCGTTGCGACATCATCGCCGAGGGCATCATCGCAGCCGCCAAGAAGGTCAACGTGCATGTGCCGCTGATTGTTCGGCTGGAAGGCACCAACGTGGAAGCGGGTAAAAAAATGCTGGCGGAGTCCGATGTGGACATCATCGCCGCCGACAACCTGAACGATGCGGCTGAAAAAGCCGTGGCCGCGGTTGCGGGTTAAGGGAGACAGAGATGAGCGTACTGGTTAACAAAAACACCAAGGTCATCTGTCAGGGCTTCACCGGCGCCCAGGGGACCTTCCACTCCGAGCAGGCGATTGCCTACGGCACCAAAATGGTGGGCGGCGTCACCCCCGGCAAGGGCGGCACCGAGCACCTCGGGCTTCCGGTGTTCAACACCGTGGCCCAGGCCCGCGAGGCCACCGATTGCGACGCCACCATGATTTACGTGCCGCCGCCCTTCGCCGCGGACGCCATCATGGAGGCCGCCGCCGCCGAGGTGCCCCTGATCATCTGCATTACCGAGGGTATTCCGGTGCAGGACATGGTGAACGTAAAGCGTTACCTGTCCGGGCGCAAAAGCCGCCTGATCGGCCCCAACTGTCCGGGTGTGATTACTCCCGACGAGTGCAAGATCGGCATCATGCCGGGGCACATTCACCGCAAGGGCTCCATCGGCATCGTGTCCCGCTCCGGCACCCTGACCTATGAGGCGGTGAAGCAGACCTCCGATGTCGGACTGGGGCAGACCACCTGCATCGGCATTGGCGGTGACCCGGTCAACGGCACCGATTTCATCGACTGCCTGGAACTGTTCGAGGCCGACCCGGAAACCCGGGGCATCATCATGATCGGCGAGATCGGCGGTTCCGCCGAGGAAGATGCCGCCGATTACATCAAGGCCCACGTCAAGAAGCCGGTGGTGAGCTTTATCGCGGGGGCCACCGCGCCTCCGGGCCGCCGCATGGGCCACGCCGGGGCGATCATCGCCGGTGGCAAGGGTGGCGCCGAGGACAAGTTCAAGGCGCTTGACGCCGCCGGGGTCGCCACCGTGCGCAACCCGACCGAGCTTGGCATCCGCATGGCGGAGGTACTGGGCGGCTGACCCCGTCCGGCCGGTCACAGGCCCATGATCTATTCCAGCGGTTTTTACGAATCGGTCCGTTACGACTCCCTTGAGGCGGTTATCGCCACCGCCACCGAATGGCTGGAGACGGAACAGATCGGCATGGTGGTCGGCTATGGCCGTCAGAGCCAGTTTTCCGACCTCACCATGCCGACCTTCGTGAAGAAGCCGGAAATGCTCGAGGGCGAGCTGGTGTGGAACCGGTTCTGCGACTACAACCTGCTCAACTACACCAACCTGGCCCCCCGTCAGGTGGCTCAGGGCAAGGGCGGGATCGCGATCATTCTGAAGCCGTGCGAACTGCACAACCTCGACATCCTGTGCGAGGAAGGCAACATGTCCGGAACCACCCGGGACAACGTGCGGCCGATGGTGATGGCGTGTAGCGGCATCTACGAAACCGAGGGGCTGAACGCCTACACCGAGAGCGACGCCAAACCCAACATCCAGACCAAGTGCCTGGACTGCCCCGAGTACGTCAAGGCCCACGGTCAGGAGCAGGTGGATAAGGAGCGCAGTTCGCGCGCCGACTACCAAGACTACAAAAAAGAGATCAGCGGCGAAAAGGAAATCCAGTGGGGCCAGACGCTGGAAAAATGCCTGCACTGTTACGCCTGCCGCAACGTCTGCCCGTCCTGCTACTGCACCGACGGCTGTCCGGCGGACGAGGCCGCCACCGCCCACGTCACCAACGCCCTGAAGGTGATCAAGGGCATCGACGCCAGCCGTCAGGTGGTCTACAACCTGGTGCGCACCTGGCACATTCAGGCGCGCTGCTCCGAGTGTCAGGAGTGCGAGCGGGTCTGCCCGGTGCACATCCCGATCATGGCGTTAAAGGCCAAGCTGGGGCGGGAGTTTGAGGGCGAGGGCAGTCCGGGAGATGTCATCGGCTTCCTGACCAGCTTCACCCAGAAGGTGCTCGACGACGCCAAACCCTCCGCCGAATCCGAGCCGGTGGAGCCTTCCTGATGACGGTCCGGGGCTATATCCAGTCCGAAAACCTCTGGCGGATCGTGGATTTACTCCACGCCCAGCAGGTGCGGGTGGTGGCGCCGGGCACCGTGGAGGGGCTGTGCATGTTCACCCGGGTGACCTCCCACAAGGAGGTGGTCACCGAGTATCTGCTGCCCCAGAACACCTACAAGGAGTTTCTGTTCCCCAAGGAAGAGCAGTTGTTCACCTACGTCCGCCGGGAGGACGGCAGCTTCGTCGTGGACGAACCGCCCCGTAACTTTCCCGAGACCGTGGTGCTGGGTGGCAGGCCGTGTGACGCCGCCGCCATCGGCGTGTCCCTGTCCTCGGTGTTTTCCGGCGACAAGTGGGAACACGCCGACCCCCTGTTTCTGGAGCGCCAGGGCAAAACCACCGTGGTCTCCATCTCCTGCGACGCCCCCGACCTGTCGTGTTTTTGCACCACCATGGGGCTGGGGCCGGACGATGCCACCGGCAGCGACGCCCTGATCACCCGTGCCGGGGGCGACAGCGACCTGCTGGTGCTCGAAACCTTTTCCGACAACGGTGCCGCCTTTGCCGACCGCATCGCCAGCCTGGTGCTGACCGACCGCCCGGACGCCGACCTCAAAAAATTGCGCGACGCCGCGGGTGAGGCGGCCCGCAAAAAATTTGTGCGGGTGTTCGACATCGACAGGGTGAAGGACTTTCTGGACGACCCGAACAACTTCGACGACGAGATGTTCGAGCGGCTCGGCACCAAGTGCGTCTCCTGCGGGGTGTGCACCTTCGAGTGCCCCACCTGCCACTGTTTCGACATCAAGGACATCGGGGATCAGTCCGGCGGCGAGCGCATCAAGATGTGGGACTCCTGCCAGTTCCCGGCGTTCACCCTGCACACCACCGGCCACCAGCCGCGTCCGAGCCAGTGGGAGCGTTACAGAAACCGCTTTTTGTGCAAGTTCAAGATTTACGAGGACGTGTTCGACACCCAGGGCTGTACCGGCTGCGGCCGCTGCGTGCGGGACTGCCCGGTGCACGTGGACATCACCAGCTACGCCATGCAGGCCAACCGCAACCAGAAAGCGGTGGAGGCGTCATCGTGAGCCTGCCCACCCCGCAGAGCGATGCCGCCGCGAAGAACCTCTACGTGCCCCGTCAGGTGCGCATCAGGAAGGTCATCCGGGAGACCAGCGACGTCAACACCCTGCAACTGGAGTTCGTGGACCCGGCCGATGCCGCGGCCTTCACCTACCGCACCGGCCAGTTTGGCGAGTTCTCCGTGTTCGGGGTCGGCGAAGCCACCTTCAACATCTCCTCCTCACCCACCTGGGAAGGGTACTTCGAGTGCTGCTTCAGAAACGTGGGGTCGGTCACGGGCGAGTTGGCCAGGAAGAAGGAAGGCGACATCATCGGCTTCCGTGGCCCCTACGGCAACGCCTACGACCTTGAGGGCATGTACGGCAAGGACCTGGTGTTCGCCGCCGGCGGCATCGGTTTTCCGCCGATCCGTTGCCTGGTGTGGCGGGTGCTGGAGCAGCGCGAAAAGTTTGGTGCCGTGATCATCGTGCACGGTGCCCGCACCTCCGACGATCTGATCTACCAGCGGGAGCTTGCCGAGTGGAGCAAGCGCAAGGACCTTTATGTGGTCAAGACCGTCGATCCGGGTGGTGAGCCCGAGGAGTGGGACGGCGAGGTGGGCTTCGTGCCCACGGTCATCGAGGAGCGCGTGCCGTGGATTCTGGAGCGCAAGGGCAAAGGCGTCGGCAACGCCATGGCGTTTGCCTGCGGGCCGCCGATCATGACCAAGTTCGTGATCGAGGCGCTCACCGGCATGGGCTTCGGGCTGGACCAGATCGTCATGACCCTGGAAAACAAAATGAAATGCGCCGTCGGCAAGTGCGGGCGCTGCAATATCGGCAGCACCTACGTTTGCCTGGAAGGACCGATTTTTACCGCCGGGCAGGTGGCGGCGATGCCCGACGATCAATGAGGAACACAGGAACAGGCATGGGGGCACCATGAAGCTGCGCGACCTTTCCATCATGGAGGTGCGGATTTTAAAACACCTCTATTGCCAGAATCCGAATCGGGATTACAACGACCCGAAAATGCGCTTCAAGTACGAGAGCGGTCTCGACCTCACGTCCACCAACGGCATGAAGCTCAGGCTCTACCTCACCAGCATCAAGAGCGGCTCCGATCTGCGCCAGCGCCTGAGCCCGGGGGTCTGCATTCCGGGGGGCACCTTCGGCTTTATCTACAGCCAGCTCAAGGCGCCGAAATGGGTGCCGGACAGCCGGGTGATCATGCCCGAATCGTTCAAGCGCTCGTACCACGACACCATCCGCACCCTGATG
>JBHHVE010000004.1:0-105648 GCA_046754085.1 Leptospirillia bacterium | reverse complement strand
GACTGGGCCCCGATCGGGTTCAGCACCGGGGCACGGTTCACGTCGTTCACCGTGAGTGTAATCACCTCATTGGCGCTCAAGATTCCGTCGGCGGCAGTCACCGAAATGCCCGGATAATTTCCGGCGTCCATCTGCCCCGGCGTGCAATCCAGGGAGCCGGTACCGTTCAGGTTGTCGGTAAACGAGCAGAACGCCGGAAGCCCGGCGGCGATCAGGGTCAGGGCATCGCCATCCGCATCCGATGCAGTGACCGTCAGGTTCAGGGCCGCACCCTCATCCACACTCTGGTTCCCGATGGGGGCAAGCACCGGGGCCACGTTAACCGCGGCAACCGTCAGGCTGATGACCTCACTATCGTTCAGCAGACCATCGTTGGCGGCGACCGTAATTCCACTGTAAACACCCGCGTCCGTCTGACCGGGAGTGCAAGCGAGGGAGCCACTATCGTTCAGGTTATCGGTAAACGAACAGAACGCCGGAAGGCCGGTGGCAGCCAGGGTAAGCGGATCACCATCCAGGTCGGTCGCGGTGGCGGTCACGTTCAGGGTCGCACCCTCATCCACGGCCTGATTGCCAATCGGAGCGAGCACCGGCGGATTGTAGGTTCCACCCCGCACCAGCCACACAAACCGGAGGTCGGATTTCTTGTTCGATACCTTGGTCCCCTCGGCCACCTCGCCGAAGGTCAGGGCAATCATCGCCATGGCCGGGTTGGCGGTGGATGTGGTGGATGACCAGTAGGAGGAATTGACGTTGAGGAAGGGGTGCCCGGCGGGAAGGCGTGGTGCTCCCACCGTATCGGCATCGGCCAGACTTTGCAGTTCGCTGATGTTGGGCATGCGCCAGTCAACGTAGCCCAGGTAGGCCTGGCTGTTCAGCAAGGCGGCGTAATCCAACCCCGTCTGCCAGACGACGGCGCCATCCCCCTTTCCGCTGGTATCGACCCCGGGGTCCCGGGAAAGCATGAGGTTGGCGTCCTGGATCCACATCAGGGTCGTCAGATTGTCACTAACGGTGCCGTCCAGATTGTCGGTGAAGCGGGGGACCGGGAACGGGGTACCGGCCAACAGTTCGCCGTCCTGCCCGGTACCGGCGCAGGCGATCACCGTACCCGCCGCGTCATAGCATACGGTCTGCCCGGTGGCGTTCAGGCTGATGGTGCCAATCGCACCGTTACGCACCGGCCAGACGAACTGGGTGGAGGTCGCAACCTTGTCGGCTATGGCGGTGGTGCCGAAATCGATGTCGACGCCCCACGCACTCGCCGGGGTGGTGGCGTCGGAGGTGGAGGTCCAGTACGGGAAATTGGTGGCCGGAAGGCCGATAAACGGGTGACCGGCCGGCAACGCGGGCAGCGCCCAGTCGTAGTCAGCCAGGCTCCGCAGTTCATGCCGGTTGGGCAGACGCCAGTCAGTGTAGCCGAGATAGGCGGTGGCGTTGAGTTGAGCCACGTAGTTAAGGGCGGTCTGCCAGGTGACGGCGCCATCCCCGGCAGTGCCGTCGGCATCGAAACCGGGGTCGCGGGTGAGCAGGAGGTTGGCGTCCTGGACCCACATCAGGCCATCCAGGTGATCGGAGATCGAGCCGTCCAGATTGTCGGTAAAGCGCGGCGCTGGCCAGGGGACACCGGCCTGGTTATCGCCGTCCTGGCCCGTCCCAAGGCAGGCGATGGTGACACCGGACGCATCGTAGCAGAAGGTCTGGCCGGTTTTCGGAAGGGGGTCGGCGAAGGCGGGGGCGTAACAGAACAGCAGGAGCATGGCCACGACCGGTGCGGCCAGTCGGCGGGAGGCTGAAAACAGAACCCGACCGCACCGCCGGGCGCGTTCCAATGAACGCGTCAGCGTGTAGCCGATTCCAATTTTCTCACCCACAACACCCATCTGCGGATCCCCATCTTGTTTGGCGTATGACCGCTGGCCGGTGCCCAGGCACCACAGTCAATCAACCCAATAAACAATTTAATATGCAAATATGCAAAATGAGTGCCTGTCAAGAAGAGGGTTAAAACCAGCAGAAACATCCATATAACATATTGTTTTTAGATTAATTTTTAATTAAGCAAGGGTGCCCGATTCCCATCATATCAACGGAAATCCGTGAGCACATTTTTTCCCAATGCGGAAACTGCGGGCGCGAAAAGGCCGCAGTTCCCTCTTTGGTGGGAGAAAAATCAGGGGCGATTCACCCCGGTTCAGGACAGCGCCGGCCCCCCAGCCAGGGTCGGCAATAAACAGGCGGCAGAGATGTGTGATTTTCAGAGGGGGGGCGCAGACTTTCCTGTCTGGGTCAGTCCTGCCTTTGCCGCCGACGCCAGGCTGCGGCCCCGAATAGCAGAAGCAGGAGCGCCACCGAATCCCCCCAGGCAGCTGGACGACCCGCGGCCGCGCAACCGCCGCCACCAGCGCCAGCCACTGAGACGCCCTCTCCGCCGCCTCCGGTGCCGTCTCCGGTATCTGGCGGTGCGCCACCCCCGGTGCCCGCGCTCGGTCCCGGACCCAGAAATCCTGCCGGGTCGCCAAACAGATGAAATGACTTAACCTGGGCTTCTCCCACCCCCTCGGTGAGGGCCGCGATCTGGGCTTTGGTGGTGGCCGTGCCCATACGGCGTTCACTTTCTCCCAGAGCGACCCGGAAGAAGTTGAGGCCCAATTTCCGATGATCAGTGGAAAACCCGACCCAGGTCGCCACCCAGGCGCCTATGGCGCCTCCGGACGGCTCGGTTACAAACGATTCGGCGATGGAAAGTCCGTTACTCGCATCGTTCCACGGCTGTACAAAATAGCCGCTGGCGCAGTTGAGGCCGATCAAAAAAGTCAGTCGGTTGCCATTGCCCAGGGTGATTGCATCGTCGGAATTGAGCACGTTGTCCTTGGACCACTGATAACCCGCACCGTGGCCGATAAAATTGGTTACCAGACGCCCCTCCCGGAGGTTAAACCGCATCGCATTACGGGTGGCCGCGCCACCAATGTCACCGATGGCGATGCGGTCGATCCCCACGTCCAGCGGAATCTCGCTCGAGAATTCGCTCGCCATCTCCTCAAACAGCGGTTCCGGTTGATCGGTGACGATCTGCACCTTCTGTTCCCAACCGGTAAACACCTGGGTTTCGTAGGCGATGATCTTGGCGACCGTGCCATCCACCGTTGCCGGACTCACCGGCAAGCGCCCGATCATCATGTCCGGGTATGGGTCATCGCCAATCACCGTAACAAACCCGCTGTCGTTCGGCGCCATGCCACCGTCGGAAGTGCGGTAAAACAGGGTGGGGACGTAGTTTTCGCTGCCGCCTGAAAACACGTACTTGAAGTTGATGGTGGCATCCCCGGCCAACAGCACGTAGGTCGGCACCGGGTTCCAGCCATTTTGCGGATCGGCGGTATGGGCGAGAAAATCACGAATCGCGTTGGGGTCGGTCACGCCATAGGAGAAGGTGTCGTAAATCTCGGTCACGTCCACTACCTTCACGGATAACCCCTGGCTTTCCCGGAAGGCCGCCAGGGGCATTACGCCATCCTTGATCTGCGGGTGGGTGATGATCACGTAGTCGGCGCCGGCGCCGGGGTCGGTGAGACCGGACGGCGTGAATGTCTCGATCCGAACCGGCCTCTGTAAAGCCCCCGCGCGGCGGACCAGATAGCTCGGGGGATACGCCACGGAGTCGACAAAGCTCCAGCCGCCCAACGTGCCGTTCAGGCTTTTCAGCTGCCGTACGTGGTACGGGTCGGTAACATCGAACACCAGGATGTCCGAGGCGCTCATACCGGTTAAACGGTAATGGGCCGGTCCCGCGACGCCCGTAAAGTCGAGTTCGTCGGCTTCGGCCATATGCTTGCGGTTGTATCCGATTTCGAACCAGTTCAGGTAGACACTGTCTACCGGGGCGCTCTCACCCGGCGGCACCGGCGCCCCCAGGGAGTTCAGCACAAGGACGTTGTCCCCATTGTTCAAACAGGATGCGGCCACCACCCCTGCGTGATCCTGCACCACAAAGCCGTCCCATGGGGGCGCCTCGTCCACCACGCAGCCGTTCAACGTCACCTGGGTGTGGTGGTCCGGTCCGGTAAACAGTGCGTCATCGGTGACCCCCTGTAACCGGGCCCGCACGGTGACCGGTCCTCCGACAAAGCCGGACACGCTAAACGGATACAGGGCCGAGTCCCCCGCATGCACTGCATCTCCGGCCACCCAGCGGTCGGCACCCACCTGAATCGGGGTGGAGGCGAGGTACACTTCGTCATTTTCAACGCGCAGCGTCGCCTGATAGGAAGGCGGCTCCGCCACGTCGACCGGATCGGGAATCTCCGGTTCGATGCGGGCACCCGCGGCTCCTGTCAGATGCAGCCAGTAGACATCGGTATCGGTCACGGCAAACAGAGGGTCGTCGCGCACGATCCCGGAGGCATAAAACAGCATCACATCGCTCGCATCAAAGCGGCCATCGGCCTCGCCGAACATGCGAATCGCCACCTCATTGCCCCGGTGGGTCATGGAGAAGTTGACCGGATCCAGCCCGGACAGGTTGACCCCCGCACTCGTCAGATCATCCGGGGTAACCAGATAGATGCCCGGTTTGTCGATGTAAATCTTGACCATGGGCGACTGGGCCAGAGCGGCCGCCGGGGCGACCCACAAGGGCATGGCCAGGATCAGAAAGCGGATGAGGAGGAGAAGACTCCGCATCTTACCTTTCCAATGCCGGATAATTGACCAGTGTGCCGGAAAGCAGGGACTCGAACGGACGGCCTGTGAGCATCCCGCCGTCCCACGGTAACGTCGCCTTGGTAAGTACCCCGTCGTTCATGGCAAATCGCACCATCACCTGAATCCGGGTGTAGATCCGGAGGGTATCCCGCACCGGATCAAACAGCACCGGGTGGAACAACAGCTGGGCCACCTCCTGATTGCGAATGGCGCCGGATGTGCCTTCCTGCACTGTCGCGGGTGGAAACAGGACCGTGTCCAGGTATGGATCCCCTTCCAGCAGCACCGGAACCAGCGTCTCGCCGGGGCCGGAAGCCACTGTGGGTGCGGGCGCCGGACGAAGCCCGTCGATCTCCCGATATTCGGCCACAATCACTTCGTAGGAGAACCTTCCTCCCTCCGGAATGCCCACCAGCACCCCGGTAACCGGAAGCGCTGGATCACCCGGCCTGGCAATCGACTGGAATTCGGGCAGGGACACGCTTACGTAGCCCTGCCCCGCATCCGTGATTTGCGGGTCTTGAATCAGGAGTTCCAGCACCGTCCCGCCAGGGTCCGAAGCGATCACCCGGACCGGGGATTCAGCGTAAGCGGTAGCGGGAAGCACTGATAACAGCAGGCAACCGAGCAGTTTGAACATATCCCGAATCGACACAGCAACCACCACATGCAAAAGACTCATGGATTCTTATTCCATCTCAAGTTACGGCGGGAAAGACCACCAAACACAAAATAAATGCAAAAGACAAACCACCTCAGCGAGCATCTTTATTTGGTTCTTATTTTTAATTTTAATTCAACGAGTTGGAATGAACCCGCAGAATATCTCCCGGCGGGATCAGGCCAGACTATCTGGCAACGGAGACTCTGATAAAGAGAAGCACCCTCCCCACTCCCGGGCGTCACCCCCTAAAAAGGGGGGGGAAATTCACCGGTTTAACGGGAACCCGGGAAACAGGGGGATGGTTCAAAACGGGCAGATCGGGCGCCTGCCACTCTGCCGGACATGAAGGCGGGAAGAGCTATCGCATCGATACGGTTTACGGACTGCTTTCCCCGGAACAGGATGCGGCCGGAGATCGACGCAACCGGATCAAACCGGATCAAACCGGATGACCAGAATGCCGCCATCATCGTAAATGACCTGCTGGTTGAGCGCGAGCGCTTTGATGCGGTCACGCAAGTAAATACTTTTGGCGCTGATCTCCCGGTCCAGGGCAACCGTGGAGTCGTTCCATTTTTTCATAAGAATTTCCCGTGGTGGCGTACCAAGGCCACGATACTGCAGGATAATGTTCTGCACACCCATCGTCCGCAAACGTTGTTCCAATGTACCGCGCTCCTTCCGAAACGGAATATCGAGCGCCGGGTTCGCCATACCCACATAAGAAGCCAGCACCACCGGGTTTCGGCCAAAGTCCAGCAGAAACGGATCGGACACCCAGGCAAAAATTTTTGCGCCGGGGGCGCTGGCCTCCTGAGCCCTGGCCAACTGAGGACCAAACGCTTTTTGCCTGAGTTCGAGGTTGCCGGATATTTTCGCAAAGTCCACATAACGGGGATGGCGCTCATAGAAAATTTGTGAGCGTGTATCCAGGGTGGTTTGTATCCGGTCGAGCAAGGGGTCACCAAACAGGCTCACCAAAAAGATCAACAGGACACTCCCGAAAACGGAGGACCGCCACCTCGGGAGCCATGTATTACCTCCTCCGACCGCCTTCCTATCACGATCAAGAAGGGTTCCCACTATCAGTAACATCGTCAAAAACGCCACCAGCAACACGGGGCTGGAATAACGAATAGCGGTTTCGGGAAGGAATATTCCGGCGTTCCCCAAATACACCGTGATTGCGGCGACGCCCAAAGCCAGCACACCGGGGAAAACACCCGCTTCCACTCCCCGTTTCCAGAGCACATAGACCAACACGGCGCACATCACGGCGATCAGGCCCAGCAGACTGTTGTAGGAAAAATAGGTGCCGCCCCAGAACAGTTCGCCACTCGACCAGAGGTTTCCCACCTTTTCACTGAACAGTGCGGCAGATACATCCTTCACGATCCCCCCCGGGCTCCCTTCCACCTTGAGCGCAATCGCGGTGCTGTACACATCACGGTGCGTCCACACCCACGGAAAAAGCCCCACTACAGTGGATGCCACTGTGGCAAGAGCGCCGGCCCACACCCCCCGCCGGTTCCGGCACAGATACAACGACAGGCCAAAAACCACAGACCAGAACACCGCAACCACGGCGAAAAATGTCACCTTGAGCACGACCAGCGCCGCAAAAAGAAGCCCGATTGGAACCGCTCTCAGCACCCACTCCCGCCACCCTTCCCCATTTAATGCCGCAAACCAGAACACGGTAGCAGGCAACAGGGAGAGCATGATAAGCACGCCCGAATAGACAGCGGAAATGTTGATGACTTGCACACTGATTAACATGAAACCCAGTGTCGCCAATAGCACAAACAGGCTGGAGTCTCCTATTCGGCGGCCAGTTTCCACCAACAGGACCGCCGACAGGCCAAAACAGAAAAGACTGTCAAACTGGTTGAGAAAGGAAAGCGAAAAGGCCAACAACGTATATGCGTGAAAGAATGCCTGCCCCCCCAGGCTATCAACGCCGATTAACTCGAACGGACTGCCCTGCAGGGTACCGGTGGCCAGCATGCGGAGCGGGCGGGCAAAGTAAGTGTGATAGTCGTCACCCGCATTAAACAGGGTGGCCGGAAGGAGTGTCAGCGAAAGAAACCCGACGGCTACCAGGATAACGCCCATGGGCAGCCAGTTGAGTATGGTTGTGAGCGCCCCTTGTCCGGGGCTGGCGGCAGCGCCCCCGAACCCCTTCCGCAGCACCCGACCCCACTCACCGAACCGTGGCCATGTATCCACGGTCGCGACAACCAGACCCAGGACCAACAGCACCAGCAACGTGGTTCGATATGCAACTCCGAGTCCGTTGCATACCCCCCCCAGAAACATCCAGGTGGCCACCCCCAGCGCAGTGGTATAGGCCGCTCCTACCCGCTTGTTTCCGTAGCATATGCGACTGGAGGCCCGGCCCCACCCATACGCTGCGAACGCAAATACAGCGATACCCGTAACACCTGTCAGGACCTCGATCACGTAAGCTCCAGCGAAGGTTGCCGGGAAGCTCACCATGCCCGTAGTCTGCCCCCCGAATCCAGACCTGCCCTTTTATGCTAAAGCAAGCCCTTGGGTTTTGCACATCCACCTCCTCACGGAGTGGATGCGTGACCTGTGGGAGCAACTGACCGGACGTGTTATAAAGCGCTTTTGTGGATTCCGGAAAAGGCGTATCGATGCATTGGCAGGCCCGGGAATCGGCGGGATGGGACGCCCGCTTGCGCATCGCCCCCGCCCGGGGTGCGCCTAGACCCCTTCGGTGATAATTTCATCCCGTTCCGACTGCACCCGCCCGGCCAGTTCCGGGTCGGCGTCCCGCACCTTCTCGTATAACCCGGAGAGCACCTGAAACGCCTGCCCCGGTTTGAGCGTCAGGCGCAGGTAACGGGCCAGGTGAAACGCCCCCCAGGTGTCGTTACCCGCCTCGTTTAAAAGCTCCGACAGGCGGAAATGGGCCATCGGATAGCGCGAATCAAGCTCCAGCACCTTGCGGTAAGCCGCCATGGCATGCGCCGAATCCCCCTCCCGGCGCGCCACCTCCGCCTCCACCATACGAGCGCCGACATGGGCCGGGTCATGGTCCAGAGCCCGCGCCGCCTCCCGCGCCGCGCCGGCGAGATCCCCCTCCATCAGAAGGCTTTCGGACAGCGCGGCGCGGGTGTCGGCGCTGTCCATCCCGGCCAGGGCCTCGAGCAGGAGGGGATGCGCCAGCTTCGGCCGGGAGGCGTGCAGGTAGGCCAGCCCCCGCTGGTAGGCGCTGCCCGTGGGTGGCCTGCGGTCCACGTCCTCGGCTGCCAGCACCGCCGTCATGCGATCCCACTCCCTGGAAGACACCGGCTCCGGTTGCGATACCCCGCTGCGCTCGATCATCCGCAGCACCCAGTCGTTGCGCTCTTCCAGCCCCGGGTGGGTGGACAGGTAGGGATCGCTCGCCCGGGTCTGCACCAGCCGTGTCTCCCGGGAAAGCACGTCAAAAAAGCGCGCCAGCCCACGGGGGTCGTAGCCGGCGTTCTTGAGGTAGCGCATGGCGCCGATGTCGGCCTCGCGCTCGTTGGCGCGGCTGTAGGCCAGTTGCATGGATGTTGCCCCCGCCAGCGACAGGGCCGTCACCGCCTCGCCCCCCTGACCGAGCAGAATCGCAGCGATCACCGCCAGGTCCGCCGCCGCCACCTTTTTCTGATCCTTGAAGAAATGGTTGTAACGCACATGCGCCACCTCGTGGGCCAGCACCCCGGCCATCTCCTCCTCGTTCGACAGCCGTTTTAGCAGCCCGTCAAAAATAAATACATAGCCCCCCGGAATGGCAAAGGCGTTCGCCTGGGGGTTGTCGAGCACGAAGAAGTGGTAGGCGTCGGGGCTGCTCCCGGACGCCGCCGCGATCTTGCGGCCAACCCGCTCCACGTAGCCCGCCACCTCAGGCTCGGAGCGGAAGTGAAAGCGGGAAAGCGCCACCTGAAGGAACTGCCGGCCGATCTCCTTGCCCTTGAGCTGGCCGACCTTGCCGGCGCTGTCTTCCGCCTCGTTCGGCATGGTGTCGTCCGATCGTCCGGCGCGGGGGTCTTCGGCGGACGGGTCGGGCCCGGATGAAGGCGTGGCACACCCCGACAGCGCCAGCCCCACGGCCAGCCCCACGGCAATCAGAACCCACCGGCCCCGTCTCAAATCAAACACTGTCACTCCCGCTTTGGCTCACAACCAGCTTCTATCTTAACCCGTGTACAGGCGTTCTCCCGCCGGACATCACCAAATCCGGGTCATCTTTAACGTTGCCCATATCCGGATAGCTGACTTACACTTGGGGTCAGAATGGTTCAAAACTGAAACCTTTGTAGTTGCCATGCGCCAACTCACCGAAGAGAAAATCGACCCCGAGGTCATCCTCAACGCCATCAACGACGGCGTGGTGACCATAGGCCTGGACCGCCGCGTTCACTACATCAACGAAGCCGCCCTCAAAATCCTGGGATACACCCTGGAGGAGGCCATGGGCACCGAGTGCAGCCAGGTCATCCGTTGCGCCGCCTGCACCCCCGACCAGTGTCTGATGGACAAGGCCATGGAAACCGGCCGCGACATCCGCAGCTACGACACCACCCTGATCAACAAGGCCGGGCAGAAAGTACCGATCACCGTCAACGCCACCCTGCTCAAGGACGATGACGGCGAAATCATCGGCGAGGTGGAGGTGATCCGCGACGTCACCGAGCAGATCAAGCTGACCGAGGAATTGCACGGCAAGTTCTCGTTCGACCAGATCATCGGCAAGAACCACCGCATGCAGGAGCTTTACGACATCCTGCCCTCCATCGCCGGCACCAAGACCACGGTGCTGATCGAAGGGGAAACCGGCACCGGCAAGGAGCTTATCGCCCACGCCATCCACGAGCACAGCCCGCGGGCGGGCAAGCCGTTCGTCAAGTTCAACTGCGCGGCGCTGGCCGAAGGGGTTCTGGAAAGCGAGTTGTTTGGTCACGAAAAAGGCGCCTTTACCGGTGCCACGGCCACCCGCCAGGGTCGCTTCGAGCACGCCAACGGCGGCACCATTTTTCTGGACGAAATCGGTGACATCCCGGCCACCACCCAGGTCCGCCTGCTCAGGGTGTTGCAGGAGGAGGCCTTCGAGCGGGTCGGTGGCGACGACACCATTCAGGTGGACGTCCGCGTAATCGCCGCCACCCACCGGGATTTGAAACAGATGGTGAAGGACGGCACCTTCCGGGACGACCTCTATTACCGGCTTCGGGTGATGCCCCTTCAGATTCCACCCCTGCGCGACCGGCACGAGGACATTCCGCTGCTGCTCAACCACTTTATCCGGCAGTTCAATGAAGAGATGGGCAAGTCGGTGGAGGAGGTCTCACCGGAAGCCATGGAACTGCTCATGAACTACACCTACCCGGGCAACGTGCGCGAGCTGGAAAACATTCTGGAGCACGCCATGGTATTGTGCCGGGGCGCCCACCTCACCCTGCACTGCCTGCCCCGGGAGGTGATCCAGGCGGACAAGGGCCTGGTGCAGATCGGCACCGCTCCCGCCTCCACCAAGGGGGTGGTGCCGGGGGAGTTGATCCACCTGGGACCGGACACCGCCGACCCCTTGAAGGAAGTCGAGCGGGAAACCATCCTCCAGGTGCTCGACCAGTGTGGCTGGCGGCTGGCGGACGCCGCCCTGCGCCTCAACATGAGCCGCACCACCCTGTGGCGCCGCATGAAGCGTTTCGGCATCAGCAAAAAAGGCCACACGGGATAGCCCGCACAATGGGACAGGTTCACATCACCAAGCGGGCCGAGGTCGCCACCTCCCACCGTTGCTTCCGACCGGACTGGGACGACCGCCAGAATGAGGCGGTGTACGGCATTGAGCGCCACCCCCACGGCCACAACTACCTGGTGGAGGCCACCATCAGCGGATCGGTGGACCCGGTCACCGGCATGGTGGCCAACATCAAGGACCTGAAGGCGGCCATGGGGAACGTGCTGGCCGACTACGACCACCGCAACCTGAACAGCGATCACCCGGGCTTCGCCACCACTGTCCCCACCAGCGAGCGGGCCGCGGAAGCGATCCGGGAGACCCTTGCCGCGGCCCTCGCACCCCATCGTGTGGAACGGGTACGGCTGTTTGAAACCGACGATATCTATTTCGAGGCCGTCCACCCAAATGGCCCGGAATACCCGAAGGAGGCCCACGGCACCATGTTAATCACCCGCCGCTACCAGTTTTCCGCATCCCACCGGCTGCACTCGGAGGTGCTCTCCGACGCAGACAACCAGGCGCTTTTCATGGACTGCAACAACGCCGGGGGACATGGGCACACCTACACCCTGGCTGTCACCGTGCAGGGCGACATCAACCGGGAGACCGGGCTGGCCGCCGACCACGCCTCCCTGGACAGCGCCATCCGTGAGGCCGTGGTGGACCGCTACAACTACACGGACCTGAACGACGTGGAAGAATTGAAGGGCGCCGTCACCACCTCCGAGAACATCGTGCGCGCCATCTGGGAGCGGCTGGAAAAACGCCTGGGCGAAGGGGCACTCTACCGGGTCGCTTTGGGGGAGACCCGGGACAACCATTTCGAATACTATGGGTAAGGCCACTATGGACGTTTTCGAAGACACCAAGACAGCAGAGAACACCTCCACCCTGGAACTCGCCGACAGCGTTTCCCGGATGCTCACCCACCTGGGGGAAGACCCCTCCCGGGATGGGCTGGTCGGCACACCGATGCGGGTGGCCAAGTCCCTGTCGTTTCTCACCTCGGGCCACCGGATGACGGTGGCGGACGCGGTGGGCGACGCCCTGTTCGACGTGGACTACTCGGAGATGGTGATCGTCCGCGACATTGATTTTTACAGCCTGTGCGAACACCACATGCTGCCGTTTTACGGTCGGGCGCACGTGGCCTACCTGCCCCGGGGCAAGGTGGTGGGGCTGTCCAAGCTGCCGCGCATCGTGGATATGTTCGCCCGCCGCCTGCAGGTGCAGGAGCGCATGACCAGCCAGATCGCGGAGGCGATTCAGAATGCGGTCAACCCGTACGGGGTGGGGGTGGTGATCGAGGCCAACCACCTGTGCATGATGATGCGCGGGGTGCAGAAGCAGAACAGCGAAACCGTCACCAGCACCCTGCTCGGCAGCTTCAATGCCGACTCGAAGGCACGCGCTGAATTTCTCGGTCTGATCGGCCGAAAATAGGGGTCGCAAACCCCGCCCGTCGAGGCCGAACACCCGAACCCGTGAATGTTGTGAACCCGGGGAGACCCCCATGGGGCACATGGCCACCCATCCACTGACCGACGTGAAACGCCAGATGGCGGCGTGTATCCAGTGCGCCGCCTGTATGCCCGCCTGCCCCACCTACCGTACCGCCCACAAGGAGTCCATGGGACCGCGCGGACGGCTGGCCCTCGCCATCGGCCTGCTGGAAGGGGACATCGCCCCCGAACAAGGAGCGGTGGTCCCCATCACCTCGTGCATCGACTGCCGCGCCTGTGTGCCCGCCTGCCCCCGCCACATCCCTCTGGATGCGGTGTTCTACGCCGCCAAGGCGGAACTTTCCAGCCGTGGGGCCGGAGGCATCCAGTCCACGGTGCTGAGGTGGGCGGCCCGCCTGATCGTGGTGCCCAACCGTTTTTCCCGCATGCTTCCGTGGCTGCGGGCGGGGGTCACCTTCTACCGGGGGATCGCGGACAGCAGCCCGGCGGCGCGCCTGCTGCCATTCTTCCGCCGGGGTAAAAAGCGCGTCCTGCCGCCGGTGGTCACCCGGCCGATGACCGACGACTATCCGGAGCGGGTCACACCGGCTCAACCCCGTGGCCGGGTGGCGTTTTTTCCCGGCTGCGTCATCAACTTCACCCAGACCGGCATCGGCCACGCCACCATCCGGGTGTTGGAAAAACTCGACATCGAGGTGGTCATCCCCAGGGAGGCGCCGTGCTGCGGCATCCCCCTGCTCTCACTGGGTGACCGGGAGGGTGCCCGTCAAGTGGCCAGGGACGTGGTGGCGCGCTACAGCGAACTGGAGGTGGACGCAGTCATTACCGCCTGTGCCTCCTGTGGCACCACCCTGCGGGATACCTACCCGGGGTTGATCGGCGCGGACGCCGCGCCCTTGGCGGACAAGGTCATGGACGTGGCCGAATACATCACCGCCCACACCAACTACCAAACGCGGGCGGCCCACCTGGATATCCGCGTCACCTACCACGACCCGTGCCACCTGGTGCGCGGCATGGGGGTGACCGAAGCCCCCCGCCAAATTCTGAAAACGGTGGCCGGAGACGGCTTTACCGAGATGCGGGACGCCGACCGCTGCTGCGGCTTTGGCGGGCTGTTTTCCGCCCTGCACTACGACATGGCACTCGAAGTCGGCGCGGCCAAGGCAAAGGCGGTGGCCGATTCCGGCGCCGAGCGGGTGGCCACCGGCTGTCCCGGCTGCCAGATGCAACTGACCGATACCCTGGCCCGAGGCGATGTGGCGGCACGGGCGGCGCACACGGTGGAGTTGCTGGAGGAGGCCATCGATCAAAATGATGTTGCAGCCGGGAAACACCCCACCCCACAACCCACGCGGACCAACAAAACATATTAAAACTCAATATGTTATGAAATATGTTTCATAAAAGAAACTAAATTTGTTTCAATTTAGAACCAACTGGAACGTTATTTGTTTCAAAATGTTTCGATGAAATAGCCTGGTTTCGTCGGTCATTCCTTCACTTTCAATGAGTTATTTCACAAATGTAACAATGGCACGGGACTTGTATTTCATTTATAACGTTCAACACGTTTCACATGCTTAAGGAGACACACCGTGGAATGCTCGAGGTGCAAACATGCCATGATCTCGGACAGCTACACCGACCTGCTGGATGATACCGGCATGATCGGCATCACCGCCTGGCGCTGCCTGAGCTGTGGTGAAGTGGTGGACCCTGTGATTCTGGCCAACCGGACCAACCCGCCGGAGCCTTTTGTAAGCAAGTCCCGCAAGAACTGGGGGGCGTAAGCAATGGGGGGAAAGACCACCCTCCTGCTTGCCCGCATCCGGATCTGCGTCTAGAATAAAAGGACGTGTGGCGGTATTCGCCACCCCCGGAACATACTTTCGAAAGCCATGATTCCGGCTTGGTTCCGCCCGCGAGATATATTTTTGAAGGAGTGCGCGTATGTCTACGGATAGTTCAACAGAAACCGCAACGATCACCGTAACCGAAGCGGCAGCGGTAAAAATTAAAGACCTGCTTGTCAGCGAGGGCAAGGAAGGACAGAACATCCGCCTGTCAGTCTCCGGCGGCGGTTGCCAGGGCTATCAGTACGGCATGCAGTTCGACGGCGAGACCTCCGAACTGGACCAGGTCTTCGAGGTCGAGGGCGTCAGCTTCGTGGTGGATGCCATGAGCCTGCCGATGCTCACCGGAGCCCAGGTCGATTACGTCGAGACCATGCAGGGTGCCGGATTTGCCATCAACAACCCGAACGCCCAGTCCAGCTGCGGCTGCGGGAGCTCGTTTAGCGCCTGACGCCAAACCGCACCGGCGATATTGAAAAGGGAGGTTCCGCCCGCTGGCGGAACCTCCCTTTTTGTTTGCCGCCGGGCCGGACCCCTGTCCCCCGCGCCCCGTGCTATGATCCGCCCCATGCCCAGTGACCGTCTGACCATCCACGACATCCGCTTCACCGCCCCCTGCGGGGTGTTTCCGGAAGAGCGCCAACACGGCATGGACTACCGGGCCGATCTCACACTGCACCTGGACCTGGCAAAAGCCGCGACCTCGGATCAGTTGGAAGATGCGGTGAACTACGCCGAGGTGGCCGATACCGTGATGGCCGTGGCAAAGACCGAGCGCATGCTGGTGGAAGGCCTGGCCAGTGACATCGCCGAGGCCGTTCTCGCAGGCTTTCCGGTGCAAGAGATCGAAGTCGCTGTCACCAAGCTGGCCCCACCCGTGGCCGCCATCCGCGGCGGCGTCACCGTCACCCTGCAACGCCCCCGCCGGGGAACGCCGGGGAACGGAAAATAGGCCGCCGGCCTGCACCCGGAAGCAGCCCCGCTCGACCCGCCCGCGTTTAAGCCCGTGGAGGCTCCCGGCGGTTTTTAGAAGAAGTTGAGTTTGACCACGTAGCGCCGGTCCTCGCGCTGGCCGCCGTAGGCACCCAGCTCCTCTCCATAGGTAGCCAGATCCAGTTTCACCGCCCACAGGTTAAGGGTGGCACCGGCCGTGAGGTAGCCTTGATGCAGCCCCGCCCGGGCCGCCAAAAACTTCCACACCTGCACCTCGGCACCCAGGTTGGTACGCTTTTCCCAGTCCTTGTCGGTATCGATGTTCCGTGTCACATCGACAATATCCGCACTGACGGTCAGGGTGAACGGCCCCAACTCGGGCTGGAATGCGGCCCCGACATTGACCTGCATGGGAACCTTGCCCAAGGGGCCAAAGTCCAGGTCGCTGAGGTTCTGGGCCACCACCGCAAAACGCGGGCTCATAGTCATCTGGGGCCGCAGGATAACGCCGATGTCGAAGGCGGTGTCTTCCTGTTCGTTGCCCACATCACTCACCGGGTCGAATTTATCGGATGCAATGTCGAGGGCGGTGTAGGTACGGGTCAGTCCCTTCCGACTCATCATCTTTCCGGAGATGCCCACACTGTGTTGCCCGTCCTTGCCAAACGGCATCGCCAATGCCGCCATCACCCCCCTGTCGACCTTGGTATCCACCTCAACCACGGGGCTGACCGGATTTCTCAGGTCGGCATCCAGAGTGGCCTGGCCGATCACGCCGAAACCGAAGCCGGGTATGATCACCGTGGGAAAGGTGGTCGCCCGCGCCCGAACGTGCTCCCCCACATGGGCCCGAATGACATTTGCGGCGTTGGTCTGGCCGGTGCCCTGAGCGGCCTCCAGGTCGTCCACGATATCGCGGGCCTCATCGGACACCTCCCCCTGCAGGTTGAACAGGTCCATCTCCATGCCGTCCGCACGGCTCAGCCCCGCCGGGTTGTACATCAAGGCGTCGGCGTCGTCCGCAATGGCGGTGTAGGCGCCGCCCATGCCGAGGGCGCGGGCGCCGCCATACAGAGTGGGAAACTGGGTGGCGTGGACAATACCCGCGCCAAAAAACATGGCGGCGGTCAGGACCAGAAGGGCCAGGCCGGTCTTTTTATGCAACATGAAACGCTTCCTTAACAACAAAATCGGGGTGCGCCGGAACCGGCTACGGCAGGGCCGTGACGAAGGCCTGTAACTCGGGACCACTGATGGTGCTGTCGCCACCGATGTCCGTGACCACCCCCTGAAGCTCATTGACCGCCTCGATAGTGGTGTCCGAAAGGGCGCTCTCGATGGTATTGAAGCTGCTGACGGAGGCATTCAGGTCGTTGGTCACTCGTGTCGCCAGGGCAGCGTCGTTCAGCCCTCCCAGCGTGGTCCAGCTATCAGTCGCGGCGTCATAGCCACCCGCCACCATTGAATCGGACACGGCGCGCGCACCGTAGGCCAGCGCCAGACTCAATTCCTGGGATGTGTCGCGGCTGCTCAGCCCGGTCAATCCGATAATGGCCGCATCCAGACCGTCCACCGAGTCGGCAGTCGCGCCCCCCGCCCCATCAAGCATTGAGAGGATAATGCTAAAACCCGTATTGGTGTCTGGCGTAAGGCCGTCCAGGGTGGTCAGCAGACTCAGAAAATCGACCCCGGACTGCCCCAGCCGCGCCTCGGAAATCAGCTGGGTTATGGTTTCGCCGCATCCGGTAAAGTCTGCGGTAGTACTGATCAGGTCCGGCACGCCCGCCGGACACAACTCTTTCAGTGTGGCAAGCGCCCCGTCGTAGTTGGTCGCGTCAATTTCGATCCGGGCCTTTTCGATCTTGGCCTGAATCGAGCCGTCATCAGCCCCGCAACCGGTCATGGCCGCCAGAAACACCGTGGCGGCCGCCACGGACAAAAATCGCCTGATCATGGATTTATCACTCCAGCTTCCCCATGGGTTCACGCACCGCCCTTTTGACATCCTACTTGAAATCGTCAATCACGCAACTACCGGGCCAGATCCTGATTATTCGTTGATTATTTCATCCGGCGCCCACCCCGCAAGGGGGTGCCGGTTATTGAAAAAATCCCGGAAGGTGCGGGGTGAGGCAGGTTAAGCACCCCGAAGGCACACGAACCGGACAACCCGGACGAAACCGTACAACGGCTGGCGGCGTTTCAGGGCGCCGGGAAAGATGGGGGATCTGGAGGCGTGCGCCTGTCTTCCGGCACCCCGGAGTTTCGCGCCCCGGTCTCAGTGGGTCAGTCTGGATATGACCTTCAGGACACCTTCGGTCTCACGGGCAATCTTCGCCGCACGAGCGGCCTCGTCAGCGGAGGACAGCTTGCCGCTCAGGGTCACCACCCCCTCCAGGGTGTCCACATCGATGCGGAAAGCGTGCACCCGCTCATCTGCCAGCAAGCGGGCCTTCACCCGGCTCGTAATGAGGGCGTCAGACGCCTGCCGGCCCACCGATCGCTCATCGCTTGCGACCGCGTAGCCGCCGACTCCGCCCACCACCAGAGCCGCCGGACAGCCGCTGAGCAACAGACACAATAAAGGGGCGGCAAGGAGTGTCCACTCCATACGCCGCCCCGATCCAGCCCGTCGGCCCCCGTTCGCAATCCGCCGGGGAATGTGTCGCATCACTCGGCGCGAGCCACCGCGTCAATCCGCCCATCATTCAGGGCAATTTCGTCGCGGATGGCATCTTCCTCATCCGGGGCCGCCGTGGCCAGCTGAGCCTGAAGCCTGGCCAGGGATTCCTGGGCCTGATCCAGATCAATCTCGGCAGGAAGCTCCGCGGCTTCCGCCAACACCGTGACCACATCGTCCTGGATGACGGCAAAGCCGCCCGCCACCACGATATCGTCTTCCTTGTCGTCGCCTATCATCCAGCTGATGATACCCGGAGACAGGGTGCTCATCAGCGGCGCATGACCGGGCAGCACGCCAAGCAACCCGTCCCGACCGGGGAGCTGGCTGACCTCCTCGGTCTCCACGCTGACCACCTCCCGGTCAGGGGTGACCACTTCGAGTTTGACCATTTCCGCCATGTCAGGCCTTGGCGGTCATGCCGGCGGCCTTCTCGATCACCTCTTCGATGGAGCCGACCATGTAGAAGGCCTGCTCCGGCAGGTCATCGTGCTTGCCGTCGAGCAGTTCCTTGAAGCCACGGATCGTATCCTCCAGCTTCACGTACTTGCCCGGAGCGCCGGTGAACACCTCGGCCACGTGGAACGGCTGGGACAGGAAGCGCTGCACCTTGCGGGCGCGGGCCACAGTGATCTTGTCGTCCTCGGAAAGCTCGTCCATGCCGAGGATCGCGATAATGTCCTGCAACTCCTTGTAGCGCTGCAGGGTTTCCTGTACCCCACGGGCCACAGCGTAGTGCTCCTCGCCCACGATCTGCGGGTCGAGCATGCGGCTGGTGGAGTCCAGGGGATCCACCGCCGGGTAGATACCAAGCTCGGCCAGGGAGCGGGACAGCACCGTGGTGGCGTCCAGGTGGGCAAAGGTGTTGGCGGGGGCGGGGTCGGTCAGGTCGTCCGCCGGCACGTATACCGCCTGCACGGAGGTGATGGAGCCGTTCTTGGTGGTGGTCACCCGCTCCTGCAGATCGGCCATCTCGGTGGCCAGGGTGGGCTGGTAGCCCACCGCAGAGGGCATGCGGCCCAACAGCGCCGACACCTCGGATCCGGCCTGGGAGAAACGGAAGATGTTGTCCACGAACAACAGCACGTCGCGGTTTTCCTCATCGCGGAAGTACTCCGCGCAGGTCAGCCCCGACAGGGCCACACGCTGACGGGCACCGGGGGGCTCGTTCATCTGGCCGTAGATGAGGGCGGCCTTGTCGAGCACGCCGGACTCCTTCATCTCTTCCCAGAGGTCGTTGCCCTCACGGGTACGCTCACCCACGCCGCAGAACACGGAGTAACCACCGTGCTGCTTGGCGATGTTGTTGATCAGCTCCATGATGATCACGGTCTTGCCCACGCCGGCGCCGCCGAACAGGCCGGTCTTTCCGCCACGGGCATACGGCTCGAGCAGGTCGATCACCTTGATGCCGGTTTCCAGAATCGACGGTGTGGTCTCCTGCTCCACGAAATCCGGCGCGGTGCGGTGGATCGGCCAGCGGATCTCCTCGCCCACCGGGCCCATTTCGTCGATGGGGTCGCCGGTCACGTTCAGGATGCGGCCCAGCACCTTTTCGCCCACCGGCACGCTGATGGGGGAGCCGGTATCGACCACCTCCATGCCGCGGGTCATGCCGTCGGTGCTGGTCATGGCCACCGCCCGTACCCGGCCTTCGCCGAGGTGCGCCGCCGTCTCGAGGACGTTATGAATCTCCGGGCGGCCACTCTTTTCGTCGGCCGCCGCGTCCACGGTCAAGGCGTTATAGATCTCCGGCAGTTCCCCCTCCGGGAACGCCACGTCCAGCACCGGCCCGATCACCTGAATAATTTTTCCTGTGGCCATCTTTGTCCTCGATCAAACAACCGTCGCGCCCGGCCCCACATGGCCCGGACAGAAATAAAAAAACCTACCCCTTGAGGGCCTCCACCCCGCCGATGATGTCGAGCAGCTCCTTGGTCACCGCCTCCTGACGGGTGCGGTTGTAGACCAGGGTGAGCTTGCCGATCACCTCTTTCGCGTTGCGGCTGGCCGCATCCATCGCGGTCATGCGGGCGCCGTGCTCACTGGCGGCCGACTCCAGCATGGCCTGATAGACCTGAACCTCAATGTACTTGGGCAACAGCGCGCCCAGCACCTCCTCGTCCGACGGCTCGAAGGTGAACGACTGGGGCACGCCCGCATCGCCTTCGGCCTCATCCTCCTCGACCGTGATCGGCATCAACTGTTTGCACTCGGCCACCTGGGAGATCACCGAGCGGAAATGGGCGTACACCAACTCCACCCGATCGAAACGCTCTTCCAGATAGCTGTCCACCAGGTGGCCGCCGATCTCCTTGGCCGAATCGTAAGTCACGGTGCCCAGCAGCCCGGCCCAGTATTTTTCGATTTCGACGCCGCGGCGGCGGAAGAAGTCCCGCCCCTTGCGGCCCACGGCCGCCACTTCCACCTCAAGCCCATCACCGGACAACGCCAGTACCCGCTGGTAGGCCAGCTTGTTGAGGTTGGCGTTGAGGCCGCCGCACAGGCCCCGGTCCGGGGTCACCACCACCACCAGGGCGCGCCTGGCTTCGCGACCGGCGAGCAGCGGATGGGACGCCTGATCCGGGTCAATGGAGAGCCCCTGGAACATGTCGTGCATCTTGGTGGCGTAGGGCCGCGCCGCCTCTGCCGCGGTCTGGGCGCGGCGCAACTTGGAGGCGGAGACCATTTTCATGGCCTTGGTGACCTTCTCGGTCGATTTGACCGAGTCGATGCGCCGCCGAATGTTCTGAAGACTTGCCAACGGGCTGTTCTCCGTCCGTTACCGCGTTACTGCGCCAGGAAGGCCGCCTTGGCGGCCTCGATGGCGGCGACCAGGTCGGTCTTGATGTCGTCCGTGACCTGCCCGGCGCTGGCCAGTTGCTCCCGCAGGGTGGCGTGGTTCTCGTCGATGTACTTGTGCAGGAACATCTCGAACGGCCGCACCTGGGATACCTCCAGGTCGTCCACGTAACCTTCGCCGCCGGCGAAGATGGAGATCACCTGAAGCTCCACGGCCAGCGGCTTGTACTGGTCCTGCTTGAGGATCTCCACCATGCGCTCACCGCGCGCCAGCATCTTCTGGGTGGCCTTGTCCAGATCGGAACCGAACTGGGCGAAGGCGGCCATCTCACGATACTGGGCCAGGTCCAGACGCAGGGTGCCGGCCACCTTTTTCATGCCCTTGATCTGGGCGGCGCCGCCCACCCGGGACACGGAAAGTCCCACGTTGATGGCGGGCCGCACGCCCGAGTAGAACAGGTCCGAACCCAGGAAGATCTGGCCGTCGGTAATGGAGATTACGTTGGTCGGAATGTAGGCCGACACGTCCCCCGCCTGGGTCTCGATGATGGGCAGCGCGGTCAGGGAGCCCGCGCCCTTGTCATCGGACAGCTTGGAGGCGCGCTCCAGCAGGCGCGAATGCAGGTAGAACACGTCGCCCGGATAGGCCTCGCGGCCCGGCGGACGGCGTAGCAGCAGGGACATCTGGCGGTAGGCCACCGCCTGCTTGGACAGATCGTCGTAGACCACCAGGGCGTGCTGGGCGTTGTCCCTGAAGTACTCACCCATGGTGCAGCCGGTATAGGCCGCGATGAACTGCAGCGCCGCGGGGTCGGACGCGGTGGCGGCCACCACGGTGGTGTACTCCATGGCGCCGGCGTCTTCCAGGGTCTTCACCACCTGAACCACGGTGGAGCGCTTCTGACCGATGGCCACGTACACGCAGTGCATGTTCTGGCCCTTCTGGTTGATGATCGCGTCGATCGCCACCGCGGTCTTGCCGGTCTGGCGGTCGCCGATGATCAACTCACGCTGGCCGCGTCCGATGGGCACCAGGGCGTCGATGGCTTTGAGACCGGTCTGCAGCGGTTCATGCACACTCTTACGGTGAACAATACCGGGGGCGATCACCTCCACCAGGCGGTGGTGCTCGGTTTCGATCGGCCCCTTGCCGTCGATCGGCTCACCGATGCCGTTGACCACGCGGCCCAGCAGGGCGGGACCCACCGGCACCTGCACGATCTTGCCGGTACGTTTGACCAGATCGCCTTCCTTGATGTGGTCGAACTCGCCCAGCAGCACGGCGCCCACCTGGCCTTCTTCCAGGTTCAGGACCATGCCCTGCAAGCCCCCCGGGAACTCCAGAAGCTCACCGGACATGGCGTTTTCAAGCCCGTAAATGCGGGCGATGCCGTCGGCGGCGGCGGTCACGGTGCCGGTTTCGGCAACCTCGGAAACCTTGTCGAAGCCTTCGATCTGCTCCTTGATGAGCTGGGTAATTTCGGCAGCCTTGATGCTCATGGCAGGCCCTGTCTCCTTAAAGTGCCTGGCGCAACCGCGCCAACTGATAACGAACGCTGTGATCAAATACGCGGGAACCGATCCGGATGACCAGCCCGCCCAGAATGTCTGCATCTTCCGCATGCCGGATTTCGGCCTTCCCGCCCAGGATCTCGGTCAGGCGGGCATCCACCCGGCTCTTCAGGTCCTTCGGCAGGGAAAAAGCGGAGGTCACGGTGACGACCAGCCGGCCTTCGGCTTCGTCCACCATATGGGAAAAGGCGTCGGCCACCTCGCCGAACAGGTCCATGCGGTCGTTGAGCACCAACAGGCGGGCCAGGTTTGCCGGCCGTTCGGAGGCTCCCACCTTCTCCGCCACGGAGGCGACCACCGCCTGTTTTTCCGCCACATGGATGCGCGGATTGCCGAGGGCGCTTTTCAGGGCCTCGTGGCCCATGACCTCGCCCAGGGTGCCGAGTTCGCCCCGCACCCGGTCCCGTTCGGCGGCGTCGGTCACCAACTCAAACAGGGCAGCGGCATATCTTTTGGCAATGACGGCGTCACTCACCCTGTCACCACAGTGCTACGCAGTAAATCTGAAACGGGACACGGAACCACACCGTCCCCAACGAAAAAAGACGTGGGAAACTAGCACATCGGCAGCCTCCGGGTCAACGCATCACGTGCCGGGAAATCCGCTAAACAGGCCCGTCACCTTCAAGTTCATGAACTGCCTATCCGATAAACACTTAGGAACTGTTCCGTTTCAAAAGAGGATGCCGCCGCCAATCCATGGATATTGCAACTTTAATCGGAATTGTCGGCGCCTTTGCCATGATCGTCGGCTCGATTCTGATCGGCGGCGATATTGGGGCCTTCATCAATGTCCCCGGAATCCTCATCGTGGTCGGCGGCACCGCCATGTGCGTGCTCACCATGCAGCGTCTGGAAATCGTCCTGACCGCCTTCAAGGTGGCGGTCAACGCCTTTACCTACAACCTGATGCAGCCACTGGAGATCATCGAGCGGGTGGTGGACATGGCCCAGAAGGCCAGAAAAGAGGGCATGCTGGCCCTGGAGCGGGAGGAGATCGAGTACCCGTTTCTGGCCAAGGGCATCCAGATGGCCATCGACGGCAGCACCCCGGAAGCCATCAAGACCGTGCTCAGCACAGAGGTGGCGGCATTCCGCACCCGGCACGAGCGCGGCCAGGGCATTTTCCGCTTCATGGAGTCGACGGCCCCGTCCATGGGGCTCATCGGCACCCTGATCGGCCTGGTGCAGATGCTGCAGACCATGGACGACCCGTCCAGCATCGGGCCGGCCATGGCGGTGGCGCTTCTGACCACCTTCTACGGCGCCATCATGGCCTTCGTGGTATGCGGCCCCATCGCCCAGAAACTGGAGAACCGCACCGACGAAGAGGCGCTGCTCATGACCATCACTATCAAGGGCGTGCTTGCCATGGTCTCGGGTGAAAATCCCCGCACCATCAACGAGCAACTGGTGACCTTCCTGTCCCCGGAGTCCCGCCCGGACCCCGACGATTAGGCGTCCATGCCGGACGAAAAGCCACATAAATGCCCCCCTGCGGGGGTACCGGCCTACACCGCCACCCTGGCGGATATGTTTTCCCTGCTGCTGACCTTCTTCATCCTGCTTCTGTCATTCGCCAACATGGACCTGATCAAGTTCCAGGCCATGTCCAAGTCGATTCAGGAGGCGTTCGGGACCGCCACGCCAACCAGCGAGGGCATCTTCAAAACCAGCCCCACCCCGATCGACTTCGAGACCAAGGGGCACAACAGTCTGAAAAACATCGACCTGCAGGGTGTGGCCAAGGACGAGATCGTCATCGAGGAAACCAAGGAGAAAAGCACCAACGACCGCATCGCCAAGGATATCGCCAAGGTGGTGGCGGAGGCGGGCATGGAGGACACGGTGACGGTCAAATCCAGCTCCCGGGGCGTACTGATGCAGGTGCAGGGGCAGGTCTTCTTCAGCCCCGGTGCCGCCGGTATCAAAGATGCGTCCCACCCCTTCCTGGACGAGATCGCCCGCATCATCAAGGCCACCGATCTGCATGTGGCCATCGAGGGACACACGGACGACACCCCGATCAACACCGACAAATTCCCCTCCAACTGGGAATTGTCCACCTCCCGCGCCATCTCGACCCTGCGCTACCTGACCGAAACCGCCGGCATCCCGGCGGACCGGCTTTCCTCCGCGGGCTTTGCGGACACCCGTCCACTGGTGCCGAACGACACCTTCGAGCACAAAAACCAGAACCGTCGGGTGGAGTTCGTAATATTCAAGGACGACCGGGAGGAATTCTAGTGCGGACCCCCCCCGCGAAAGCGGTAAGACACAGACCGACACCTCCGTTGAATCCGATAACCGGGCTTGCCGGCGCGTCGAAGGGCCGGGCATACTCACACGGGATGCGCATACCGGCTTTTCCGGTACTTGAAAGCCCCGACTTCTCCCTTGACAGACTCCCCCTCCAACCCGTATAAATAGGGACTTTTCCGGAAATAGCGGGCTCCTCCCGCGCTGGAATTCCTTGTTTTTTTTGGGTACGCGCACCATGTATGCGATTTTTGAGAGCGGCGGCAAACAGCATCGGGTCTCCACCGGCGATGTGATCGCCCTGGAAAAGCTTCCTGTCGACCCCGGCAAGAAGGTGAACTTCGACAAGGTCCTTCTGGTGTCGGACGACAAGAACACCCAGGTCGGCACACCGCTCCTCAAGGGCGCCAAGGTGTCGGCCATTGTCGTCGCCCAGGAACGGGACAAAAAAATCACCGTGTTCAAGAAGAAACGGCGCAAGAAGTATCGGCGTACCCAGGGTCACCGGCAGTCCATCACCCGGGTACGGATCGAGGCGATCTCGGCCTGACCAAGCGTTTTCGAAGGAGTTATTCGAGATGGCACATAAAAAGGCAGGTGGTTCTTCCCGGAACGGGCGCGACAGTCACTCCAAGCGGCTGGGCGTCAAGCGCTACGGCGGCCAGGAAGTCAGCGCGGGCAGCATCCTCATCCGGCAGCGCGGCACCAAGTTCCATCCGGGAACGGGTGTCGGCAAGGGCGGTGACGACACCCTGTTCGCCAAGGTCACGGGCGTGGTCCAGTTCGGCCGCAACCGCTACGGCAAGCGTCAGGTCAGCGTGGTCCCCGCCGGTTAATACCCCGGTCGGAACACCCATTCGTTCCTCATTTTAAAGGGGGTGCGGCCCGGTGGGCCGCACCCCCTTTGTTTTTTACCGGGACGTGACGGTAGGAAATCCAGATGTTCGTCGATCAGGTCACGATCTTTGTGCAATCCGGCCACGGGGGCAAGGGCTGTGTCAGCTTCCGTCGGGAGCGGTTTATCCCCAAGGGTGGCCCTGACGGCGGCGATGGCGGCCGTGGCGGCGACGTGGTGCTGGTGGCGACCCAGGGTCCCACCACCCTGGCCGAGTTCCGCTACCGCAAGCGCTACATCGCCAAAAATGGTGGCGACGGCAGCGGCAAGCAGTGCTCCGGCAAGGCATCTGACAACCTTGAAGTGAAGGTGCCGGTGGGCACCTCCATCTGGAACGACGAAACCGGAGAACTGCTCGCCGATCTGGTGGAAGACGGACAGCGCTTTGTGGCGGCCACGGGCGGCAAGGGCGGCCTGGGCAACCAGCACTTTGCCAGCTCCACCCGGCAGGCCCCGCGCTACGCCCAGCCCGGCCTTCCCGGCGAGGAGCTGTGGCTGCGCATGGAGCTCAAACTGCTGGCCGACGTCGGTCTGGTGGGGCTGCCCAACGCCGGTAAAAGCACCCTGATCTCCCGCATGTCGGCGGCGCGTCCCAAGGTCGCGGACTACCCGTTCACCACCCTGGTGCCCAATCTGGGGGTGGTCACCTGGGGCGACTACCACTCCTTCGTAATGGCCGACATCCCCGGCCTCATCGAGGGCGCCCACGACGGCAAGGGACTGGGCCACACCTTCTTGCGGCATGTGGAGCGAACCCGCTACCTTCTGTTCATGGTGGATGTCACCGGCATGACGGAAATGGCTCCGGCGCAGACCCTGGATGTGCTCAGCCGCGAACTTGCCGCCTATGATGCAAACCTTGCCAAACGCCCGTTCGCGGTGGTCGCCACCAAGATGGACGCGGCCGATCCGGAGGCGCTGGCGGACGCCGAAGACTGGGCGAAGCAGCGCGGTCTGCCCCTGTGGCGGATTTCGGCGGTCACCGGCGACGGCATCGATGCGCTCACCCACCATCTGGGCGAGCAGGTGGAACGGCTCAAGCTGGAAGCGCCCGCGGGCCCCATCGGTATCCGGGTCCCGGCGGACGCCGATGGGGCTCGGGAGGCCGGAACAGCAGACGATGTGTGGCAAGATGACTGATCAATGGTTAACCAATCACGGTTGACCGGCAGGCGGGAACCGACGGAACGGAACATGGGAAACAGCCGAAAAACAGCCCTGAAGGGGGTCCGACGGGTCGTCGTCAAAGTCGGCAGCGGCGTGATTTCCTCCCGCGACCACGGCCTGCGCCCAGACCGCATTGCCAGCGTGGTGGGCCAGGTCGCCCGAATGATTGAAAACGGCCTGGAGGTGGTGCTGGTCTCCTCCGGGGCGGTGGCCGCCGGGGCCTCGGTGCTGGGGATCAGGGAACTGGCCAGCATCCCGGTGCGGCAGGCCGCCGCCGCCGCTGGACAAAGCCGTCTGATCTGGGCCTACGAGGAGCATTTTCAGAAAAACGAGTTGAAGGTCGCCCAGGTACTGCTCACCCAGGACGATGTGGCCAACCGCCACCGTTTTTTAAACGCCCGCAACACCTTCGCCGCCCTGCTCGGTTTCGGTATCGTCCCGATCGTCAATGAAAACGACTCGGTGGTGGTGGAGGAGATCAAATTCGGCGACAACGACACCCTGTCCGGGCTGGTCGCCACGGTGGTGGACGCCGACTTGCTCCTGCTGCTTTCCGACGTGGACGGCCTCTACACCAAAGACCCCGGAAAACACCCTGATGCCACCCGCATCAACGAGGTGAGGGAAGTCACCCCCGACATCCGCAAAATGGCGGATGGCCCCGGCAGCCGCGAAGGCACCGGCGGCATGATCACCAAACTGGGGACCGCCGAAAAACTCTCCGCCACCGGCATCCCCACCCTGCTGGTGGACGGCACCGGAGAGAACACGGCGCTGTCCGCCCTCGCCGGAGAGGACGTCGGCACCCTGTTTCATGCCACCGGCACCACCGGCCGCAAGAAGCACTGGCTCGCGCACATCGCCCGCTGCGAAGGCACCCTGCACCTGGACGCAGGCGCCCGGGACGCCATCCAGAGCGGTAAAAAGAGCCTGCTGCCCTCGGGCATCAGCAAGGTGACCGGCAGCTTTGAAATGGGCGCCGGGGTGGCGCTGGTGGGGCCGGACGGCGACGAGGTGGCACGGGGCCTCTCCAACTACGCCGCCGTGGACATCGACCGCATTCGCGGACGCCACTCCTCGGAAATTCAGGACATCCTGGGCATCAAGGCCTACGACGAAGTGGTGCACCGGGACAACCTGGTGGTCACCAGATAAACGCCTCGGGCGCGCTTTGCCGGACCCACCTGGATGACCTCCGGGCACCTCTTCCGTTGACCGTTCCGTTACAATTGTTTGCTGGCTGCACTTGAACCCCCCCCGAGTTTAGCCGACAAGGATTGCTATGGAACGGGTTCGTTATGACGTGATCGTGGTGGGAGCGGGTCCCGCCGGGGTCACCGCCGCCGCCGGCATTGCCCGCAGCGGGGCATCGGTGCTTCTGATCGAGGGAGGCGCCTTCGCCGGAGCGGAAAACTGGTCCGGCTGCGTCTACTTCACCGAAAGCCTGCTGGCCGACGACGCCTTTGGCGCCGACGCCATCGCCGCCGCACCCTACGAGCGGCGGGTGGTGCGGCGCGGCATGTTCGTCACCGACGGCACCGATCTGGTCGGGGCGTCTCACCAGAACCCGGATACCTTCAACCATTGCTACACGGTGCTGCGGCCCGCCTTCGACCCGTACTGGGTCGAGCTTGCCAAAGGCCTCGGGGTCTCCTACCTGCCCGCCACCACCGTCACCTCCCTGATCCGCCGCAGCGGCCGCGTCACCGGCGTCCACACGGAAAAAGGCCCGGCCTATGCCGATCTGGTGTTCCTGGCCGAGGGCGACGCCTCCCACCTGATCCGCTACGAAGGACTGGAACGGGTCCACCGCCCCGACTTCATGCAGGGGGTCAAGGCGGTCTTCACCCTGCCCGCCAACGACATCGAACGCCGCTTTGGGATCTCCGGAACGGATGGCGTCGCCAATGAGTTTCTGGTGCGCAACGCCTCTCTCGGCGGCCGCTCCATGCACCTGAACATCGGCGCCTTCCTCTACACCAACCGGGAATCACTCTCGGTCGGATATGTGGTGCCCCTGAAAAATCTCGCCGAGGGCTTCTCCGGCTCCCACGAAGCCCTGCTGGCCTGGGTCCAGTCCCTGCCCGGCATCGCCGATCAGCTGGAGGGGGCCGAACTGTCCGCGTTCGGCGCCAAGCTGATCCGCACCGGCGGCCTGACCCAGTCGCCGATTCTGGTGGAGGATGGCCTTGCGGTCGGCGGCAGCGCGGCGGGTCTGGGCATCGACGTGCCCTACCCCAACTTCACCGGCCCCGCCGCCGCCACCGGCCTGTGCTTCGCCCGCGCCTGGCGGGAGATGGCCGAAAACGGCACGCCTCCCACCGCCGCCAACCTTTCCGGCCATTACCTGGAACGCCTGCGGGCCACCCGCTACTGGGACGACGCCGACCTGCTGTCGAAATGGCCCGACTACCTGGAGTCGAGCCGCGTGCTGTTCGGCACCACCGCCGATCTGATCTGTGGCAGCGCCCGTCATCTCACCTCGGTCGAACCCCTGTGGACCAAGTGGTGGCGCTTCGGCCAGTTTTTCCGGGATTTCATAACCCCCGCCACCCTGGGCCGCCTGCTCCGGGATGCCCGCGCCTCGACCCGCGCACTGGGCCTGCCCAAGCTGAAACAGGGCGGCGGATTTAAGAAGCTCGGCACCTGGCTGTCCAACAGCTTCGCCCCGCGGCACACCCCGGCGCACCTGTCGGTCACCATTCGCATCGGCGGCGAGGAGCGCCGGGTGGACGACCTGCCGTTCGGCATGCGCGGCATGGTACACCGCTTCCTGTCCGGGGTTGCCGAGGCCATGGCCGGGGTCTACGCCAACACCGACACCCCCCTGCGGAAACGCATGGGCCAGGCCGCCGAGGCGTTGGCCGGGGGCGTGCGCCTGACCGACGTAATACTGGCCGGACTGTTCGGAGTGAAGGCGGTGCTGGTGGCCCTCACCACCGCCGCCGTGGACCTGTTCCGCTTCAAGGTGATGAAGGTTCCGGCGGAGCGGATGCTGAACGATCCGGTGGCGCGCGCCACCGCCGACGCCCGCTCAAGACGTGAACTGGAAAACATCAAGACCCCCATCGACATGGCCGGGCGGCTCGCCACCAACACCTATCTGGAAGGCGCAACCTCCCACATCCGGGTGCTGTGGCCGGACGGCCTCGCCAAACACAGTGAACTGGCCGGCGCCCCCTACTGGTCCCTGTGTCCCGCCGGGGTCTATGCCATTGAGCCGGCCTTTTCCGGGCACGGACAAACAACGGTCAACTTCGAGAACTGCGTCAAATGCGAGTCGTGCTGGCAGGCCGAGCCGACCCTGGTGCGCTGGGGACGCCACACCGATCATCGCCTGATTTACCGCCCGGAAACCCCGGCCCAGGACGTCCCGGCCCCGCCGATCTCCGCCCCGCCTCACCCTCCGGAATTCCGCCCGCTGCCGACCCTGCCCGAACGGGTCCACGCAGACCCCGACATGGCCGAAACCGTCACCGCAATCAGGGCCGAAGCCCGGCGCTCCGAACGGGCGCTGGCGGCGTTCGAGGTGGCCACCGCCAACCTGCCGATGGCCGCCGACGTGACCCGCACCGACTGGCCGGTCAGCCTGGGGGAAGCCGCCGCCCACCGCCTGCACGACCTGACTGCGGCCCTCACCGGGCCGCAGGCGGGACGCCTGCCGCTCGAGGCCGGCATGGCCGAGTCACCGTTTGCGGAAGTGGCCCGCGCCCTCTCCGAGGAGTCGGAACGGATGCTGTCATGGGTACGCGCACGCGACCTGTTTGAAGCCGTCACGACCTGCCGCCGGGTGCGGGAAACCCTGCTTGCGCCGCTCCTGATCCTGACCCGCGGCAATCCGCACCCGGAGGTGGCAGCCAGTGAGCGCGACGACGACCCGCTCGCCCCCACAGCGGCCGAGTCCGCCTACCGGGAGCGCTACCCGGACCGCGAGGTGAAAACCTGGGACACGGCGGGCATCGACGACGACACGGCGAAGGATCTGGCGAAGGCGTTCGCCGCCCTGCCGCTGCCGTCGGAGACCGACCCGGCCCCCATACCGGCCCTTGCCGCCCTGCGTGGCTGGGGTGCGGTGCACCCGGGGGTGGCGGTGCTGCTGTTGGCCCACCTGGGCGCGCGCGCAGTCACCTCAAAAACCGGTGGCGCCGCCGTATTGACCGACAACGCTCAATCTTTTTCAGTCAAAAAAGGGGAGACCGACACCCGCCTCACGGGCAGCCTCTGCCTGGTTCCGGCGCGGCTGGCCGACCATCTGGTGGTGGTCCACAAAGGCTTCGCCTACCGGCTGCCGCTCGACGGCAAGGGTGTCACCCGGCGTCGGGTTGCCGCCTGCGGACTGCACCCCGCCGCCTTTGAAACCCTGGATGTGGACGTCACCTTGAAAGGTAACGGCACACCGCTGCCCGCCTTCTGGTCCGGTTTCATGGCGCACGCCTATGCCACCGTGGCGCTGGGCGCCGGAGACTACCTGGCGCGGCGTTCCCGGGAGCACGCGGAAGGGCGCATCCAGTTTCCCGGCCAGATGCAGGATCCGGCCGGGCGCAACGGTATCGCCAAGTTCGGTGCGGTCAAAACCCTGGTGGCGCGAACCGCCGCCTGGCGCAGGCTGCTCGCCTGCCTGCTGGAAGGTCCTCACGGCCTGCCCGGACGGGACGACCTGCTGACCTCCCTGGCGGCGGTGGCGTTCTCCCCCAAGGATGGCCGCATGGGCTACGACGCCGGGCAGGTGTTTGGTGGCACCGGCTACTCCGAGGACGATCTGCTCGCCCGTTTTTACCGGGACAGCGCAGTATTCCCCTACCTGTCGCCGGGACTTGGCGCGCTGCCCCGGCTGGCCGCCGAATGGAAGGGGGATTCGCCCCTGCCCCTGGCCGCCCGGCTGGCCCCCGAAGCCGGTGCCCATTTCGGCAGTCTGGCGGACGGCCCCCTGTCCGGTGCGCTCAAACGCTGGCAGCGCGCCGCCGCCGCCATTGACGCCGCCCCCTGCGACACGGAGGCGGCCCGGGAGGCCCTGGCGGTCTGCATCGGCAGCTTCCACCTCCTGACCCAAACCCAGGAACAGCTCGATAAGGGCGCCCCCGCCGAGGGCGACGCCGCCCTCCTGAACACCCTGCTGGGAGAGCTGGAAGGACTGATTTCCAAGGGTACCGAGGCGGCCCTGGGCGAGGCGCCCTACCCGGTTGCCCACTTCCCGGAGCTGCCGGACACCCCGGCCCGGGAACTGGACCTTGACTACGACACCCTGATCCACCTGGATGATCCGTACGCCTCCGGCGACTTCCTCAGAAAAGCGCCGGGGGATGCCCCGCGCTTTGTCCCGGAGATGCAGATCCACGACCCGGAACTGCGCCGGCGTTGGGAGGAATGCTACCGCTGGTTTATGGAGCACTGCGCGGTCCACCCGGAGCGGGACGCCCCCTACGAACGCTACATGGAGGACCTGCACGCCATCCCGCCGGACATGCTTGAAAAATTCTCTGAAAATGGATTTTTTGCCACGGTGGTGCCCACGGAGCTGGACGGCCTCGGCTGGAAGAAGGCCGATTATTACATTCTGGTCTCCGGCGCCATGCGCTTCGGCGACGCCTCCCTCTCCCTGTTGATCATGGCCAGCACCAGCATCGGCACCACCCCGGCACTCATCGGTCTGCAAAAGGAGATTCCCCTGGTGGCGAAGGAGTTGGGGGAACTGGTTGGCGACCCGGATAAAATGGGCGCCATCCAGCGGGGGTTGAGCGCCCTGGTGGCCGGACTCGATTCCCCCAACCCGGCCAGGCTTCAGGCTGACTTCACCGCCCTCATGGGGCAGGTGGACACCACCTTGAGAAAGACCAAAGTCGCCAAGTACCTGGCGCAGAACTTCCTCAAGGCCTTCTACGGCGCCGGCCTTGCCGGCCGGCGCAAAGACTTTCCCGGGTTCGCTGCCGGCCTGAGAGAAGCCAGCTCATTGCTCTCCACCCTGCCGGACACCCTGTCCCAGGCCCTGGCCGAACTGCCCCTGCGGGAGCATGCCGCCGAACTGTTTCTGCGTAACCTGGGCCACAAGGGCGTTGCGGGCTTTGCCCTCACCGAGCCCACTGCGGGTTCCGACTCCGGCGGCGTCGCCACCACCGGCCACATCAAGGAGGCTGCCCTCACTCCCCTGGATGACGGCCGTTACCGTTTTGAAATTCGGGGGGAAGACCGCTTCCTGCTTGATGCCGCACGCATCGCCTTCGACAACGACACCATGGCCTACCGCCTCGCGGACGGCACGCTGGCGCCGATCTCCACTGCGGATTACGACTACGCCACCGACAAGGGCACCCGCACCGTGCAGGTAAACGGCGCCTCGCTCCCGTTCCACGACATCGGTCAGGTGCGCGACGGCAACCGCTATCTATTTTATGAGCTGACCGGCGCCAAGATGTGGATCACCAACGGTCGGGTGGCGTCCCAGTTTTCCATGTACGTGAAGACCGACGAAGGCATCACCGGACTGTTGGTGGACCGCCACGCCGAGGGGCTGGTGGTCGGCCGCGACGAGGACAAGATGGGCCAGAAGGGCTCTCCCACCAACGAACTCGCCATCGACGGCGTGCGGGTGCCCCGGGAGTGCGTGATCGGCTACGAGGGCCACGGTCAGGTAAACGCCCTGGATACCCTCAACGTGGGCCGTTGCGGCCTTGCGGTGGCCGGCGTGGTGATGGCCCGGCGCACCCTGGTGTGGGCCAAGAACGAGGTACCGGAATCCGCCGGGCGGGACCGGGTGCTGGCCGAGGTGGCGGCCCGGGTGTTCGCCTCCGAGTCCCTTTGCTACCACCTGATCGGCCGCTTCGATAACTACAGCACCACGTCGGTGCGCATGGAAAGCGCCATCGCCAAGTACGTCTGCTCCGAAACCCTGCACGAGGCCCTCGACCGGGTTGAACGGGTCTGGGGGCCTGCCGCCCAGACCCAGGACCATCTGATCGAGAAGATGCGGCGCGACGCCCGTATCCTCAACATCTATGAGGGCACCAACGAGGTACAGCGCTTCCTGATCCTGCGTGAGCTGTGCGCCATGGCCAACGAGTGGCCGCGCCAGAGCACCGTGGCCGACGGCCCCGCCGGGGAGCTGGCGCGCTGGAAAGAGACCCTGAGGCGCGCCGTCGCCGAACTGATCAGCGCCCTGGGCGATGCCGTGTGGCAGGACGCCGCCCTGCAAACCGCGGTCTTCCCCCTGGCGGAAATGGCCGGAGAACTCTACCTGCTCGACTGCACCATCCATCGTCTGGACTGGCTGGTGGAACAGCGGGACGTTGTGGGCGGCACCCACGCCGACGCCATGGCCGCCGTCGGCGACCGCGCCGTGGCCCAGTGTCTGGCGCGCCTTACCCGCTACCACACCCGCTACCTCGGGATGCGCGACGCCACCCTGGCGAGCCGCTACCCGTCCGAGGCGGTGGCCTCCGACACACTTATGGAACCCCGGCTGGCCACCCCTCCGGAGGCCATTCCCTACACCGGCACGCTTTCCATCACCTGTTTGCTGCGGCCCGAGGCCGTTCTCTCACCCAACCCCCGGGTGGCTGAAGACGGGACGATTTCCGAACGGTTGTGGCGCATCCGCCCCGCCGATGCCCACGCCCTGGCCGCCGCCCTCAAAATCCGGAGCGGCGCCGAAGGCCGGGTCACGGTGCATGCCGTAAGCTGTGGCGATGAGCGCACCAACACCCTGCTTGAAGAGTCCCTGGCGGCGGGCGCCGACCGCGCCACGCGGCTGGAATTGCCGCGCCACGCCGCGCCGGGGGACTGGGCATCCACTCTCGACCGGCTGGACCCGAATGCTCTCGGCGACCTGATTATGTGCGGCGAAGGGGAAGACGACGCCCTGCTCGGCGCCTTCGTGGCGGGGCGTTTGCAGCGCGACTTTATCCAGGGGCAGGATGTGCGGGTGGCGGAGGACGGCGCATCCCTCCGGATCGACAGCAGCGACCTGCCGGTCGTGACCCCGGCAGTCATGGCACTTTCCGGTAGCCGCCGCCGGGTGCTGCCCGGCATCGCCGGACATGCCCGCGCCGGGGCGACATCCATCGCCACCGCCGCCCCTGACCCGGCCCCGGTCGAAAGCCGTTTTTCCCATGCCGAGACCGCGGTGGAGGGGCGTCAATCCGCCCGCGACGTGGACGCCGTCGCCGACCTGATCGACCGCTTTGCCGCACGGATGCGCGCCGCCTCCGCAAAACCGTTCAAAGGCGCGGTGAAGGACCAGGGCCGTCCCAAGGGGGAGGTAATATGGGTCGCCGCACAAGGGCACGAACTCAAGGCCGCAGCCGCGGCCTTTGCCGCCGCCCGCGAACTGGGGCGGGTTTTGAAATTACCGGTCCACGCCGTGCTCTGTGGTAACACCGACGGCATCCGCCTGCTGGCGGGGCTGGCCCGGGATCAGGGGGTCGGCTTCTGCCACGCCCTCGACACCCGGGGCGGCGCCCTGTCGGAAGCCGGCCGCCGCAAGGTGCTGAGCGCCCTCGCCGGAGACGGCGACACACCGCGCCTGCTTGCGCCGATGAGCTGGCAGAGCGCGCTTGCCCAGGTGCTGGGGGGGCTGGGGAACCACATCGGTCACCCCCTGCTGTGCAGCGGCGTCACCGGCATCGACAGCGCCCGCCGTGGGCTGGAAATCACCACCACGGTGTACGGCGGCACCCTGAGCGCCGTGTGGCAGTGCCCCCAAAAGGCGCCCTGCGGCCTTGCGGTGGCGGACACCGCGAGCTTCGCCGACAGCGCCGCCAAACGCGGCTTCGGCCTCGGCAAATCCGGTATCCGGCTGGCTAAAAAGACCGATATTGATACGGACTTCCGCCCGCCGGAGGTCGATCTGCGCAGCGCCGATGTGATCGTGGACGTGGGCTACGGCGCCGGTTCCGACAAGGGCATGGCTCTGGCAGGGCGTTTGATGGAGGCCCTTGGGGCCCTCGGGCTGTCACCCCATATCGGCGCCACCCGCAAAATCACCCAGGGCCTCGGTCTGCTGCCTCAGGAGGCTCAGATCGGCCAGACCGGCGTCGCCGTAAACCCCAAATTGATCTTGTGCCTGGGTATCTCCGGCGCACCCCAACACGTGGACTACCTCGGTCGCCGTGCCCATCTGGTTGCCTTCAACAAGGACCCGGACGCCCCGTTGATGCAACTGGACCAGGATGGAGTCACCCTGCACCCGGTGGTGGGGGATCTCTTTACAACCGTCCCGGCCCTGATCGATGCCCTGGCAGAGCGGGCGAGAAACGGATCCGCGGCGGAATAACACACCGGTGCGGGGGATTTTCGGCTTGCGCAACTACCCCTGTGCGGGGTCCTGCATGTCGTCCAGCAGATTGGGGTAGCCTTCACGGCCCATGGCGCCGTAGGTCAGCACCTTGCCCTGTTCAACGCCAGGCTGATCGAACGGGTCGATCCCGTACAGCCCACCGGCAAACGCTGTTGCCACCTCATACAGGAAAAACAGCTGGCCGAGCACGAACGGGTTCAGCTTCGGCAGGTCGATGCGCATGTTCGGCCGCCTCTGCTCCGTCAATACCGCCTCGGTGGCCGCCTGCTCCGCGTTTAGCAGTTGCGCAAGGCTGGCCCCGCCCAGGTAGTTCATGGATGCCAGCTCCGGGTGACACCCCGGAATCTCCCCGGCGGTGCCGAAATCCGCCACCCGGAAGAAGGTCACCATCTTGTCGTGCGGCCCCTCCACAAACAACTGAAGCTGGGAGTGCTGGTCGACGGCGCCCACCGCGGACAGTGGCGTCTGACCGGTATGGGCGGACTGACCGGAAAGGTCCAGCGCCTTGCCCAGGCTCTCCGCCCACAACTGCACGAACCAATCGGCAAACCCGGTGAGGGCATCCGCATAGGGCATGATCACGCAGATCGGCTTGCCATAATGGCTATCGGCCAGGTAATGAAGCGTGGCAACCCGGTATGCCGGATTGTCCATCAGATCACCGCCTCGGGTGCGCGCCTCCATATCGGCGGCACCGGCCAGAAGCTCACCAATGTCGATGCCACACACCGCCGCCGGCAACAGCCCCACGGCAGTGAGCTGGCTGAATCGCCCGCCCACACCCGGCGGCACCGGCAGGGAGGCCCACCCCTCGGTGTCCGCAAGCTTCCGCAGGTCACCCTGGGTCGGGTCGGTGGTGGCGATCAGGTGTTCCTCGGGCTTGCAACCGGCGGCTTCCAGCCAGCCGCGGGCGACCATGTAGTTGGCCAGGGTTTCCGCCGTGCCACCCGACTTGGTCACCACGTTGAAACAGGTTTGCGCCGGCTCCAGATGGGAAAGCGTGGCATGCACCGTGGCCGGGTCCACATTCTCCAGAAAAAACAGGCGTGGACCGCCGCCCCGCTCCGCTTTGCCCAGCAGGTTGTACAACGGGTGGGAAAGTGCCTGTTGGGTCGCCTTTGGCCCCAGGGAGGAGCCGCCGATACCCACCAGTACAAAGTTGTCGAAACGGTCTCTTATGGATTCGGCCAATGCCAGAATCCCGGACGTATCCTGATAGGGCAGGTCAAAAAACGGCAACTCCCCGGCCTGCCTGCGCCGACACAAGGTATCGTGCGCGGCGCCCGCGGTGTCAGCCAGATCGGCAATGTCCTTGTTGGTGATACCGTGACTGGCCTTGATACAACTGGCCATCATGCGCGTGCTGTCGATACTGATCCGGTGGGCCGCCGCCCACTCGGGATTCTGATAGCCGGTGTTGTCGTTCATTCGTCCCATATTCCGTCTGCCCCCGTGCGGGTGGCACCGTCAAAAATGCCCCGTTGGGGGAAAAAAAAGGAGCGGGAGGTATTTTACACCTCCCACTCCTTTAGCGAACATGCGGCCGGAATAAATCCAGCCCGCCGATCAGGCGGCTTACGCCTCTATTCGTAATATGTTGGGCAGCGTGCCGCAACGAAATAGAGGGTAATCACCACCAACAACACCCACAGCACGGTCAGCACGTAGCCGCCATCAAACCAGGGGGCCTGGTTCGAAGTCAGTGCCTGCACACAGGCGGGGTCCGGCGTCTCGGTGACGCAGGACGCCAGGGTGGTTCTGTTTACGCCCACATACTTCTGATCGCCGATGATGCTCGGCGTCAGGAAGAACGGGCGCTGATCGAAGTTAAACGCCGGGGTCAGGAAGGAGTATTCCTTCCGCTCGCCCCACAGCGGGAACGAGACCAACACCGAAGTAAAGATCGACAGGGCGATCAGGAACGCCATGAAAACCGGCCAAGGGCGTCCGCCCTCGCGGATTCCATCGTAGAGTTCCCACTTCAGTTCCTCAAAGGTCAGCTTGCGACCTGCCATGAGTTACTCTCCTTAAAAAAACACGGTCAAGGCCCCGCCCCGGGGTGACCAAGGCCACCCCGGGGCGATGGCCGATTATTTCAGGCTCACCATGTAGGCCGCCAGGGCGCTCAGCTCACTCTTGTCGAGGAAGTCGAACGATTGCATGATCGACTTCGGCTGCACCGACCGGGGGTCCTTGTGATGCTGGAGATGCCATGCCTTCGACGGCATACGGCTGCCGATGTGCATCAGATCCGGTGCCTTGCGGTCGGATCCGATCACCGTCGGCGACTCACCCACGAAGTCACCCGCCAGGGGCGGTGCTCCGAAGTACTCCCAGTCAGAGGTCTGCTCCGGGAGAAGGGTGTGGCAGTGCCAGCAGCCCTCGCGGATGAAGATCTTCTTCCCGACGCCAATCGGGTTGTGGATCTGCTTTCCGCGCTTTTCAATCATCGGCACATTCCAGCCCGCCATGAGCGGATCCTGGATGGACCATGCCGAACTACCGTACGTGACCTGTTTTTCCAGAGCCAGCTGCGTGGCCGGGATGGATCCCAGATACACGCCGCCAATTCCGATGGTCATGAACACTGCCGCCCCGAAGACGACGAGGAACATGATCACGCCGATTTTATATTCCTTGTAACCACCCATTTGAGTGTTCTCCTTCTCGTCCGCTTAGGTGTAGTAGACGGTTGCCGGAGGGTTCTTCTCCGTAACCGGCTCACCCGCGGTGGCTGTCTTATACAGGTTGTACAGGAATAACCACTGCCCCAACACAATCGTCAGTCCGAACAGGGACCTCCCGACCATGTATGGATGGGTGGCGTACACCACGTCGATGAAGGTCGTGTTATAGACCTTACCCGATGCCTGGATCAGGCCCGCAAGGGTCAACGTCGTCCAGAACCCGATAAAGCCGATGGTGGTCAGCCAGTAGTGGGTTGTGGCCAGCGTTTGACTGTAGATCTTGCGCTGGAACAGCTTCGCAACCGCGTAGTACGTGGCCCCGATCTCGATGAAGGTCGAGAACCCGAGGAGTGCGAAGTGCGCGTGCGCCACAATCCAGTGGGTACCGTGAATGTACCAGTTGATCGCCCGGGTCTGCTGGAATGCGCCCTGGAAGTTCAGGGGCACCGCCATCAGGGTACCGGTGATTGCAAACTGGATCGACACGTTGTCCGAGAACATGTTCCATTTGCCCTGCACCGTCAGCACCATGTTGGTGATGAACGCGATCGCCGGGATCAGGATCATCACACCGGACACCGAAGCGAAGGACTTCATCCACTCCGGCAGCGGAGCACCCAGGAGGTGATGCGCGCCCGGCGTGGAGTAGAACGCCACGATGGTCCAGAAGTGAAGATGGCCGATCTTGTGGCTGTAGAGCACGTTGCCGGTCACCTTCGGAATCACGTAGTACGCGATTGCCGCAGACACCGGGGTGATCCACAGACCCAGCACGTTATGGGCGTGCCACCACACCATGTAGGCCTCGTTCAGACCGGTGACCGGGAACATGTCCGGAATGGCGCCAATGAAGAACGTCATCCAGATCATGACCAGTGAGGCCAGGAAGAACCAGACCGTGATGTACAGACCCTGGGTGCGCCGCTGAATCACCGTCATAAAGACGTTGACCGCCGCGAACCCGAGAATGAACACCAGGATGTAGATGTCAACCGGCCAAATGAACTCCTGGTACTCACGACCGGAGTTCGAACCGGCGAGCAGCGTAATCGCCGCCACAACCAGACCGACATTCCAGAGCCAGATGTTCCACAGCCCGAGCTTTTCGCTCCACAGCCGACAGTTGCACAGCGCCGGCACCATGTAATACATGGCCGCCACAAACGCCATTGAAATCCAACCGAAAATCACCATGCCGATGTGCATCGGACGCACACGACCGAAGGCGAACGCGGAGGTCAGGGGACCCATCACGTCAACGCCGTTCAGCAAATCCGGCCAGGCAATTCGCAAGCTGGTGAAGAACCCGAAGGACGTACCCAGGCACAGCCACACCACAGCGCCAAAAAAGGCGTGCTTGGCGGCGGTACCGGGGCGAATGCCCTCGTACGTTGCACTTGCAGTACTCATTCCTATCAACTCCTAACTATTGACGGATATCTTGAGGGACCGCCGCATTTACTCACTACCCGCATCATCGGGTGCCTGCTGCTTCATCAGCACGTACATCATGGCGCCACACAGGATGCCAATACCGAACGTCCAATAAAACATGTAGAGATAGTCGCCCGTCCAGACATCGTGACGACCGGCCCAGAGCCCCAGATTGGCAGCGGAACCGATCACGGTTCCAAGGCCGAATCCGAGAAACGCCCCATTCAGCACCCACGTCAAGGTTTTTTCCATAACCTTTTCCTCCTCAAATACACCGCTTGGGGTGCTTACTCCGTGTATTTCCCGGCTTTGCCGCTCACCATCATGTAGATGGCGACCACGCTGAACCAGGCGAGAATAAAACCACACACCGCAGCGAAAGTGGACAGCCACCCCGGGCCATGGTGGGCCGGGTTACCGTGTGCCTTCTCCAACGCGAATGCGATGTCTCCCATGCTAACCAGCGATATCGCCGTCAGCGCCGCAATCTTACCCTTCATCATCTCAGGGACCTCCTTAAAGCGACCGGTTACGGGTTGTCCAGGTAAGGATCCTTGCGGTCGACGTCAATGTCGTCGATCGCATCCTTGTACCAGAGCAAACCACCCAGCACCCACACCGCCCCGTAGGTCAGGAAGATGTACATAAACGGCGTATACGGGCCATACCACTTGTAACCGCCAATATCCTCACCGAACACCTTCGGCTGGTTGGCAAAATACACCTCAACCACAACGACCAACACGATTGCCGCGATCCACACTAGGAATTTCCCTTGCATGGGCTACCTCCTACCTGTTTTCTCCGGCGACTTCCGCCGATTCAATACCACTCAACATCCGGTCACCCTCAACACGGCGCAACCGGAACTCCAGCGGTGCCACCGGGCCTCTTCTCGCCCACCGAAGACCGGAAAGCGTTAATACCGCTTCATCCGGTGCATCCGGGTGGGGTTGAAAGAACACCAGAGATGTTCGGGAATATCCCGGAAACACTCTGGTCACCCCGAGTTTCTTGGCCTGGAGCTGATCCAGGACCTCCTGTTGCCCTCGCCGGGCGGATGCCGCGGCGAAAGCTCCCGTCATTCGTTCGTTAAACATCCGGAGCACCGACCCCGTGTCCATCGCCCTGACCTCACGCTGTTGCACGCGCAAGGTGATACGGTCAAAGTCCACGTCCACCGGCTCCCCGGCACTGTTAACGACACTCACTTCAAAAACCCAGAAGATACTCACCAGAAATGGTGAGACACCTTCGTCACTTCCGGTTACGGACCGAACCCGAACCAAAACATTTTCAACCGCGCTTGCTCCAGACTCGACCCGGTATGCCGCCCCCCGGTCCAGCGAATCGGGATTCTGGAGAAAGCCAAGATAGCGCGAAGTGGCCAGTATTAAACTCAGCGCCGCCGCAGATGTCAACAACACTGTGAGTACCAGGACCACCTTTTGCTTCTTCACGGCGGCGCATCCCCTTGGCACACATCAGTCACGACCCCTTTCGCGAAAATGTAAACCAAAAAATCACAATAAATCCGCCCCCTACATAAAACAGGGCCAGGAGCATACCGATATCCAGAAATCCCCCGGAGGCGGCGCCCGTCAGAAGCTCCGCCGGAGTGCTGCCGCGATCCCCCAGGAACGGGGCATTCAGGGCCACCGCCATGAGCATCACCACCCCGACCATCACCACCAGCCACCAGGGGATGTTGCGCTGGCTCTTCTCGATCTGGCGATACAGGTCGGCATCCGAGTAACGGTCCCCGTGGGCGTCCCCCTGAGCGTCCACCTGGGCGATCAGGTCGTGATCCACATCACCGCCACTATACTGCCGGGTTGCCATCAGATCGCCCCGTCCGGGTCCGCTGCCGACGCGCGCACGTCATCAAAAATCCGTTCGTCTTCGAAATCGGGCTTCACCCGCTTGCCGTCTTCCGGATAGGCGCAATAGTCGGCCAGCACCGGCACCAGGGTATCGGCGAAATAGCTGCCCTTGAACTCGCCGCCCTCGAACAGGGTGCGGGCCTTGTCGATATATGCGAGGAAACTGCTGATCAGCTCGGCACGCACGCGGCCGTCGACCACGTCGATACTCTCGATTCCGGCGGCGCCGTCATTCAGGGCGTCACGCACCGACCAGAGCCACATGCGGGCTCCCTGCAGGTTGGAAAACACTGCCGACTCACGGGTCCACGGCCTGCTGATCATGGGGAAAAACACGGCTTCGTGCCGGACCAGATGTGCGTCGACCTCTTTCAGGGCGGCGTCCCAGGATGGGTCAACGGCGATTAAGCCTTGCCGGGCCAAGCCCACCGCCTGATCACCCAGTTTCTGATACCCATCGAGCGCCACGGCAAAATCCACGGCAAAGCGGTCCCGCACCGGATCGTCGGGCGATGCGGCCAGCAGCGGCCCGGACGAGGCCAGCAACAGGCCCAGGGCAGCCAGGACGCTCGCCACCCTCTGAAACCGGAAGCGTCGACAAAAGTCCGCGAAAAAATACATAGATACACAACCTGAAAAAATCAGAATCGGATCCATACTAGCCATACGGAACCCTGAAAAAAATGACATTCGTCATATATGCCGGATGTCTTTTCCAAATCAGCCTAATCGGAATGCGGGCAGTATACTCCTTGAAAAACAAAGGTCAACCCGTCTCGGGGCCACCCATGTATCGGCAACCGTCCGACTCATCCACAAACTCGATACCGACGGCATGCACCCCGCCCACCTGGTTGGTCCAGACCACATTTCCCTGGTAACGCTCATCCACATCCAGGTCGGCCACGTCATCGATCAACAGGCTGATATGGACGTGGTCACCGGGAGTGAGCGGGTCCCGAACGTACAATCCGATGCCGTTTTCGCCAAAGTTGGCCACGTACCCCTCGATTCGCGTCATTCCGGGCATGACCTCGATGGTGGCGAGGCCAACGACCGGATAACGCGCTGTGCGGCGGAGATCCTTCTTCACGATATTTACTTCTCCCCTGTATTTATTCGCTTGATTCGTACCGCGAACACCCTTGGATTCACCCCTCAGACGCCCGGAAAGGGGTCGGAGAGCACGCAGGTCTGGTCCCGCCGCACCCCGAACGAAAGTACGTCGATCGGCACCCCGATCAACTCCACCAGGCGGTCCATATAAGCCCTGGCCGCTTTCGGCAGGTCTTCCACTTTGTGAATGTCGCTCACCGGCTCCTGCCAGCCCGGCATATCCTCGTAAATGGGCTCGATCTCCTCCAGCAGCATCGGGTCCGACGGAAACTCGGTGATCTCCTCGCCGCGAATCCGGTAGCCGACGCAAATACGAAGCGACTCAAACCCGTCCAGCACGTCGAGTTTGGTCAGAGCGATGCCGGCGATGCCGTTGACCCGCACTGCGTAGCGCACCGCCACCGCATCAAACCAGCCACAGCGCCGGGGCCTGCCGGTGGTGGCGCCGAATTCGCCCCCCTGGCTGCGCAGTCGCTCGCCCACCTCATCGTGCAACTCGGTCGGAAACGGGCCGCTCCCCACCCGCGTGGTGTAGGCCTTGACGATCCCCAGCACCCGATCGATACGGGACGGACCGACACCGCTGCCGGTGCTGGCGCCGCCGGCGGTGGCGCTGGAGGAGGTGACGAACGGATAGGTGCCGAAATCCACGTCCAGATGGGTACCCTGGGCGCCCTCAAACAGCACCTGGCCACCCCGGTCGAGCACCTCGTTGACCAGTAGCGAGGTGTCCTTAATGTAGGGTTTCAAGCGCTCAGCATAGCCCATGTACTCATCATAGATAGCGTCCACATCGAAACCCTCCGCCTCCGGCACGCCGTAGAGCCGGGACAGAAAATAATTCATTGATTCCACGTTGGTGGTGAGCACCCGGCGGAACAGGTCGGCATGCAGCAGGGTACCGGCACGAATACCGACCCGCGCCACCTTGTCCGCATAGGCGGGACCGATGCCGCGGCCGGTGGTGCCGATCTTGCGGGTGCCCTTGAGCTTTTCCGCCTCCCGCTCCACCGCGCGATGGTAGGGGAGAATCAAGTGGGCCCGATCGCTAAGGGAAAACGTATCGGGGATGGCCACGCCACGCCCGACCAACCCGTCCATTTCCTTGACCAGGGCGGCCGGGTCCACCACCACGCCGTTGCCGATGACATTGATCACCCCCTCGCGGAGAATCCCCGAAGGCAACAGATGCAGGACGAACTGCCGGTCGCCAATCACCACCGTGTGGCCGGCATTGTGCCCCCCCTGGTAGCGGACCACCGCATTCACCCCGCCGGTGAGCAGGTCAACGATCTTCCCCTTGCCTTCATCACCCCACTGGGCGCCAACAATCACCAAGCTCGGCATCGGACGTTACGGTTCCCTCTAACGCTTGCGCCGGTGAATCGGGTTCGACCCCGCCCGTGCAAAACGTGGACAATCCACACCGGAAACACCGCGTCCCCGGATAACGGACGGGTGATTGTACGCCGAACATTCGCCGGTAGCGACCCCGGGTGGGCGGATTGCGCCGGTCCTCCCCGGACGGATATGCTGACAGCGCCCCGAAAACCTTGGGAAAACGCGATCCTTACCGGAAAATGTCGCGCGTGAAAATGGGAGATTCTGTTTAAGGTGGATGACCCCAAATGAAAGGCAGAATGGCCATATGTTCGGTATAGGCGTCCCGGAGATGCTGCTGGTACTGGTGGTCGCCCTCGTGGTGTTCGGCCCCAATAAGCTACCGGAGCTGGCCCGCACCATCGGTCAGGCCATGGGTAAGTTTCGCGCAGCCTCCCATTCGTTTCAGCGGGCGGTGGAGCGGGAAGTGCGTAACATAGAACCACCCGCCAGTCACCCGCCGGTGGAACAGCCCGCCCCCCCGGACAGCACCGAAGCGGGTGCGCCCGACGCACCCACCCCTCCCGAATCACCCAGAACACCCCCGACATCAGGCTAGGCAGACCTTGTCCGAACCACCGGAAACCGGGCGCATGCCCTTCAACCAGCACCTGGGCGAGTTGCGCACCCGCCTGACCCAGTCGGCAATCGCAATTGGCATCGCCACGGCGGGGGCCTACGGATTTTCCGAAGGCATCATCGCCTGGATCTCCCGGCCGGTGGACGTGCCGCTGGTATTCATTTCTCCCGGGGAGGCTTTCTGGGCCAACATCAAGGTCGCCCTGCTCGCCGGAGTGGCGATTTCCTTCCCGGTGCTGGTGTGGCAGGCGTGGCGCTTTCTGGAGCCAGGGCTCCACCCCCATGAGCGCAAGCTGGGAGGGGCGTTCGTCATCGCCGCCACCCTCCTGTTTCTGGGCGGTATGGCGTTCTGCGCCTGGGTGGTGTTCCCGTTCGCCATCAGTTTCCTGCTGTCCTACCGGACCGAGGGGCTGACGCCGATGCTGGCGGTTGGCACCTACATCGATTTTGCGGTGAAGTTTTTTCTGGCCTTCGGGGTGGTGTTCCAGCTGCCCCCGGTGATCACCCTGCTGGCCCGGCTCGGGGTGGTCACCCCGGCGTTTCTCTCCAGAAACCGCAAGTACGCGGTGCTCATCGCCTTCATTGTGGCGGCCATCCTGACCCCCACGCCGGACGTGTTCAACCAGCTTCTGATGGTGGTGCCCCTGCTCATCCTGTTTGAGCTGGGGGTGCTATGCGCCCGCTGGGTGGCCCCGAAACCCGGGAATATGGACGATTCCGGCAGGTAACGGCAGCCAGCCGCGCAACCACGACGGCTCGCTCCGACGGACCCGGTAACCGGTTAGCATCCGCCAGCCGGACACGATCCCGCCGCGGACCGCGCCCGTCGTGGCTTACAAAACGCCCACCGCCTTGGCGCTCGCCGCTGTCAGGGCGAGCTGGTAGAGAATCTGGGTAATATCGGTCACGAACCGGAGGCTGGAGAAGGTATCGATCTTCTGAGGCACCACCACGGTATCGCCCAACACCACCTTGCCACCGCTGGAGAACTTGCCCACCTTGACGCTGGTGACCGAGCCGTCCCCATGCACCACCAGCACGCTCTTGGCATTGCCACGCTTGTTGATGCCGCCGGAACGCTGAATGTAGCTGCGGATCGAACCGCCCTTCTCATAGCGGTGCGCGGTCGGGTGATACACCTCCCCCATCACCAGCACCGAGTCCGGCCGGACCGGGATATGCAGACGGTCTCCATCCGCCAGCTTCAACGGCTCCCCATCCACATAAACATCGCCCTTCCGGTCCTGTTTGAGCCGCAGGGAAAGACGGCCTGTGGCCTTGGTTTCCTTGAGCACGCGCAACAGTTCCTGCCCCGCCGCCAGGGTCCTGGCCTGATCGCTGTCACCGCCGAACGAGGCCGGCTTGGCGGCAATCTGCATCATTTCCGCCTCGAAGTTGCGCGCCAGACGCTCCAATTCCTGCTGCTCCTGCTTCCGCACCCGCTCGCGCTGGAACACGGCGCCGGTCAGAAATGCGTCGCGGGTGAGGCCCCCCGCCCGATCAAGCAGATCGGTGAGGGTGGCGCCATCCTCCACCGCATAGGTGCCGGGAAAACGCACCGCGCCCGACACGGTCACGGTGGCGCCCTGCCATTCCGGGGTTGCTCGGATATTGATCTCATCCCCCGGAACCAGCCGGATATCCGCTTCCGGATCGCCCCTCAGGGCGTCGTCCAGGCGCACCAGGATATGCTTCATTTCCCGCCGCTCCGCCCCTTCGGAAAGGAAATACCGGGTCACCTCCGCTTCGGCGATAAAGGCCTGGTCAGTGATATCGCCGGCTGCGGCAAGGGCATCGCTCAGGCGCATGTTGTGGGTCTGCGGGTAGCGACCGGGAAAACGCACCGCGCCACGCACCTCCACGGTACGGTCGGGCACCCTTCCCGCCACCGCCCGCCGTTGCAGCCGGCCCACGTCAGCGGCCAGAAGTTCGGTGCGTTCCTCCTCGGTGGAGAACACCCACACCTCGTCAAACTCGGCCAGTCTCGGGTTCGCCGCCGAATTCGGGTCGGACAGGGCCTGCCCCAGTTGAGCCTGCAAATAGATGGGGTCCGGCATGGCTCCGTCACGGCGCGCGATCAGTACATAGCCCAGATCGGTATTCGGGAGCAGGGACTCCAGCCCGGAAAACAGGTCGGAAAGCCGCATGCCGGGTACCCAGCCAAACACTCCCGGCTCCATCACATGACCCCGCACCGTGACCGCCCGGTACGGGTCGGAACTCCGCAAAAACACACGAACCACATCGCCGTCCGCCACCTTCATGGCACGTTCGTCCGGCCCCAGGTCCCGTACCGTCCGTCCCACACCCTGACCGATACGCCGTAACTGCACGGCGCTGTCGTTGGCATCGGCGGGCATGCCTCCGGCCATGTGGATCATGTCCGCCACCGATTCCCCGCCCTTCAACTCGTAGATCGCCGGACGACGCACCGCGCCGCTCACCACGACCGCCGCATCCACCGGGGGAACAAACACCACGTCACGGGATTCCAGGCGACCGAATCGGCTGGTGTCACCGGCAAGCAGCAGGTCGTACAGGTCGATTTCGGCGTGCTGTTTCCCGCCCCGCTTGACCAGTACCCGCCGCAGGCTGCCGTACTCGACGATACCGCCGGCGGCAAACAGGGCATCCATTGGTGTCCCCAGGGCACCCACCGCGTACAGGCCGGGCTGCTCAACCTCTCCCAGCACATAGACCTGTATCGATCGAAGCATCCCCATGGTCACACCGGCCTCCACGCCGATTGCCTGCTCCCGAACACGGGTAACGATCATCTGGCGGGCCTCGTCAAACGGCAAACCCGCCACCTGGAACGGGCCGAACCCGGGCAGCAGCAGGGTTCCGTCCCGGGTTACGCCCAATTCGTATTGTGCGTTTTTCTTGCCGAACAGCTGCACCAGGAAGGTATCACCGGGACCCACCACATAGTCCTTCGGCACCGGAATGTTGTCGGGCGGCCGCCCCGCCGCCTCCCGAAACAGGTCGTATCCGAACGGGGCAATCTCCATCCCCTGAAAACGCTCGTTGCGGGGGAGCAGATGCGCCTCAATGTCATACCCGCGGGCAAAGTCCAGTGCCGACAGGCGTTCGGCCACCTGCTCCCCGGTCCAGCCCAGCACGGTCAGGGGCGCTTCGCCCGGCAACCGGATACGCCCTTCCCGGTCCACCCGAACCCGGCGCTTGGTCCACGACTCCGGTTCCGTGTCGTCGGCCAGTACAAATCCCTGTTGATCCTCCGACGCCTTACGGATCACCAGCAGGGTATCCGCCACCTGAATGGTCGGAGCGGGTTTAAAAAACGGGTATCGAACCGCCGCTTCGGCGTCCCCGGTGTCGTCCATCGGTCTCTCGCCGATCTCCGGGCGCGTCCCGTCAGACACCTTCGTCGACGGCAGGCCGAAGGCGTCTTTCCGTTTTCCACCCCCGCCCATTGTCCCTCCGCTGTTCTCGATTGCCTCCAGGGCGGCGGCACGCTGATCGGGGGTTGCCCCCTTCCAGAGACTGGCCGGGTCGATCGGCACTTGTGCCGAAGCGGTCCCCGCCGCTCCCGATGTCAGGGTGACAAGGAGAACAATGGCGGATAAAACGGCCGCGCGACAAACAAGGGATTTCATGGTGTTTCCGAACAGGTGTGAACGGGGAACGGGACCCCGAAAAACACAAAAGGCCCCCGGCACAATATGCGGGGACCTTTCGCGAAAGACCAAATCAATAACGTGGTTCAGGCCGCCTTGACCTGCTCCACCAGCCGGGCAAAGGCTTCCGGCTCGTTGGCGGCGAGGTCGGCCAGCACTTTCCGGTCCAACTCGATACCCTGGAGTTTGAGCCCGTGCATGAAGCGCGAGTAAGACAGGCCCAGAGCCTGGGAGGCAGCGCCAATCCGCACGATCCACAGGCGGCGGAAATCGCGCTTCCTGCTCTTGCGGTCGCGGTAGGCAAACACCCCGGCCCGCTCCACCGTCTCGCGGGCAGTGCGATACAGTTTGCCACGGCCGCCGACGTACCCCTTCGCCAGTTTGAGGTACTTTTTATGACGCCTGCGCGTCTTGATTCCGCCTTTTACTCTCGACATGGGTCACCCACTACACGAAACCAGACCGCCACAGCGGCCCTGAAAATACTCCAAACTCCGACTAGGCGTACGGCAAAAGCCGCTTGAGGTTTTTCACCTCGCCGGCGGACACGGTGCTGCTGGAGCGGAATTTGCGCTTGCGCTTGGCCGATTTGCAGGTGAGCAAATGCCGAGCATACGCCTTGGAACGCCTGATTTTCCCATTTTTGGTGATGGAGAAGCGCTTGGCCGCGCCACGATGGGTTTTGAGCTTTTGCCGAGCCATGCTGTCGAATCTCTACATCTACACGAGCACCCTGGGGCGCCGCTTTGGAAAATCGGAAAATTGGTATTCTATTACTTTCCCGACTTGGGTGCAACCATCATCGTTACGCAGTTCCCCTCCTGCCGGGGAGACTGTTCAATCACTCCGGCATCGCCGATCAATTCGATCACCTTGGGCATGAACTGGGCGCTGTACATATCCATACGGCTGCGCTCGCGGCCGCGGAAAAACAGGCTGACCTTCACTTTCTGCCCCAGGGAGAGAAACTTGAGCAGGTTCTTGACCTTGTAGGCGATGTCATGGTCGTCGGTGCGTGGACGGAACTTCACCTCCTTGACCTGACCTGCCCGGTTCACTTTGCCCGAACGGGCCTTCTGCTGCTGCCGGCGAGCCTGAAACCTCTGCTTGCTGTAGTCCATAAAGCGGCACACGGGGGGATCCCCCTGAGGCGCCACCTCGACCAGATCCAGCCCCCTGTCCCGTGCGGCGGCCAACGCCTTGTCGATGTCCACCACACCCAGTTGCTCACCATCGTCGGCGATCAGCCGAACCCGGGGCACGGTAATGTTTTCGTTGACTCTCAGATCCGAAGAAATTGCACGACCTCCCACTAAATAAACCACCAACCCGCCGCCCCGAACGGGCTGCGGGAACTCCTCACCTCACGCCCGCCGCCGGATCTCTTCCGCAATCGCGGCAATCACCTCGTCGGCCTTGCGCTCGCCCACATCACCCTCCGAACGGGTCCGCAGAGCGACCGTGCCGGACTCGGCCTCCCGGTCGCCGACCACCAGCATGAAGGGTACCTTGCTTAATTGTGCTTCCCTGATCTTGAACCCGACCTTCTCATTTCGCAAGTCGGACTCCACCCGGATTCCCTGTTCGCGCATGGCGGCCTCGATACCCCGGACGTAATCGTGGTGGCGGTCCGCAATCGGCAGCAGGCGCGCCTGGACCGGCGTCAACCAGGTCGGGAAGTCTCCCGCGTAGTGCTCGATCAGAATACCGATGAAACGCTCCATGGAGCCGACAATGGCCCGGTGCAACATCACCGGCGTCTTTTTGACGTCATCCGCATCCACGTATGAGGCGTCCAGCCGACCGGGCATGGAAAAGTCCACCTGAATGGTGCCGCACTGCCACACCCGCCCCAGACAGTCCCTCAGGGAAAATTCGATCTTGGGGCCGTAGAAAGCCCCCTCGCCCGGATTCAGGCCATAGGCCACGCCGCTCTTGTCCATGGCCGCCTTGAGCGCGGACTCGGCCCGGTCCCAGACCTCATCGGAACCCACCCGCTCTTCGGGGCGGTCGGAAAACAGCACCTCGATATCGGTAAAGCCAAAGGTCTTGTAGGCCTCAAACAGCAATTTAATGAACGCCCCGACCTCGTCGGCGATCTGCGCCTCGGTGCAGAAGATATGGGCGTCGTCCTGGGTAAAGGCGCGCACCCGCATCAGCCCGTGCAGGGTGCCGGACGGTTCGTGCCGGTGGCAGGAGCCGAATTCCGCCAGCCGCAGGGGCAGATCGCGATAGCTCCTGAGCCCCTGGTTGAACACCTGCACGTGGCACGGGCAGTTCATCGGCTTGACCGCGTAATCCCGCTCTTCCGAAAGGGTGGTGAACATGTGATCGCGGAACTTGCCCCAGTGGCCGGACTTTTCCCACAGCTGCCGATCCACCAGTTGCGGCGTGCGGATTTCCTGGTAGCCGTGCCGACCGATCAGTTCACGGATGTAGGACTCCACCTCCTGCCACAAGGTCCACCCTTTCGGGTGCCAGAACACCATGCCTGGGGCTTCCTCCTGCAGGTGGAACAGGTCGAGGGCCTTGGCCAGACGCCGGTGGTCGCGTTTTTCCGCCTCATCCAGCCGCTTCAGGTAGGCCTTCAGATCCTTGTCATTGGCCCATGCGGTGCCGTACACCCGCTGCAGCATCGGGTTATTGGAATCCCCACGCCAGTAGGCGCCGGACACCCTGAGCAGCCGGAATGCCCCGAGCCTGCCGGTGGAGGGCACGTGGGGACCACGGCACAGGTCCATAAAATCACCCTGGCGATAGACGGTGATCTCCTCGTCCGCGGGCAGGTCGCCGATAATCTCGGCCTTGTAGTGCTCGCCCATGCCCTCGAACAGGGCCACCGCCTCGTCCCGTGGCATCACGATGCGCTCAACCGGTGTATTTTCCCGCGTCAGTTCCCGCATGCGGGACTCAATGGCGACAAGGTCGTCCTCGGTAAACGGCCGCTCGTAGTCAAAATCGTAGTAAAAGCCGTCGTCGATGGCGGGACCGATGGTCACCTGGGCGGTGGGAAACAACTCCTTGACCGCCTGCGCCATCAAATGGCTGGTGGAGTGACGCATCACCTCAAGGCCGTCTTCGGAGTCGGCCTCGATCCAGGTCACCCCGGCGGCCTCCACCGGCTGCTCGAACACCCGGAACAGATCGACCTGCCGGCCGTCCACCATGGCCGCCACGATGCGTTTTTTCTGTTTGCCGCTCATACCGCCGAGCAGCACATCAAGCGGCGTGCCCGGGGGCAGAATCTCAGGAGGGGGGGAGGGGGGGGCGGCGTCACTCATGGTCGTGACCGACCGGGAAGATTCGGGTTCAAACGTGCAGAGCCTCTAGCAAAACAGATAACGGAGTTCCTTCACAATTATGCTTCCACGCTTCCGGCACCCCACATGGCGGGCGCACGGAAAATGGTAGGCACGGGCGGTTTCGAACCGCCGACCTCTACCGTGTCAAGGTAGCGCTCTACCCCTGAGCTACGCGCCTGTGCACAATTTCATATGCCGCTTGCGGACGGCTGTCCGCGACGGAAAATTATTTGCGCGGACCGGTCCGATGTCAAGGGAATTCGGGAAGCCGGTGGTTGTGCAGGTGTTACAAATTGCGGCAACATACCGAGCTCTTTCCAGGCGACTTTGGGGGCCACACTGATGTGGCCCGCGCCGCCGGGAACCTTAAAAACCCCGAACCTTGAGAAACACATGACCCGCAGGGGAACCACATGGCGAATGGGCGCAGCGCTCCTCGCGCTGCTCACATGGCCGATGGCGGCTCTGGCCTCCACCGGCGCCAACGACACCTTCCTGGACCTCACCCGGACCGGCTACGGCATCGCCTCCATCGTGGTGTTCGTGCTGGCCTACCTGATGGTGATGGGCGAGGAGTTCATCCACCTGCGCAAGAGCAAGCCGGTGATAGTGGCGGCCGGGATCATCTGGGGCCTGGTGGGCATCGCCTACGCCCTCCACGGCGACACCCACACGGCGGGCGACGCGGTACGCCACAACCTGCTCGAGTACGCCGAACTGCTGCTCTTTCTGCTGGCGGCAATGACCTACATCAACACCATGGAGGAACGTAACCTGTTCAAGGCCCTGCGGGCCTGGCTGGTCTCCTCCGGCTTTTCCCTGAAGGCGATTTTCTGGCTCACCGGGCTGCTCGCCTTTTTCATCTCACCGGTGGCGGACAACCTGACCACCGCCCTGGTCATGGTCGCGGTCGTGATGGCGGTGGGCGCGGGCAATACAAAATTTGTCGCTCTGGCGTGCATCAACATCGTGGTGGCGGCAAACGCGGGCGGCGCCTTCAGTCCGTTCGGCGACATCACCACCCTGATGGTGTGGCAGAAGGGCATCGTCCAGTTCCATGAGTTCTTCGCGCTGTTCGTGCCATCCGTGATCAACTGGCTGGTGCCCGCGGCCATCATGTCGTTATCGGTCCCCACCTCGGCCCCCGAGGCGGTCACCGAGGAGGTGGCCATCAAGCATGGCGGCCTGGTGGTGGTGGGGCTGTTTCTCCTGACCATCTCGCTGGCGGTGATGGGCCATAACTTCCTGCACCTGCCGCCGGTGATCGGGATGATGACGGGCCTCGGGGTTCTCAAGATATATGGCTACTTCCTCCGGCGCGACGAACTGACCCACATGCCGCCCCACATCGCCGGCCCGGAGGAGGAGCGCGGCATGGAGTTCGGCAAACCGCCCAAGCCGTTCGACGTTTTCGTGAGCATGAAGCGCGCCGAGTGGGACACCCTGATGTTCTTCTACGGAGTGGTGCTGTGCGTCGGCGGCCTGGGTACCATCGGCTATCTGACGGGACTGTCCCAGGCCATGTACCACGACATGGGGCCGACCACCGCCAACGTGCTGGTGGGGATTCTGTCGTCCATCGTCGACAACATCCCGGTGATGTTCGCGGTGCTGACCATGATGCCGGAGATGTCCCACGGACAGTGGCTGCTGGTGACCCTGACCGCCGGGGTGGGCGGCTCACTGCTGTCCATCGGTTCCGCCGCCGGGGTCGCACTGATGGGACAGGCGCGCGGCGTGTACACGTTCTTCGCCCATCTGAAATGGGCCTGGGCGATCGCTCTGGGCTACGCCGCCAGTATCTGGGTTCACCTCTGGCTCAACGCCAACCTCATGTAGCTCCGTCCCCGGAACGCCGCACGGGCATCCTGTGCGGGCTGGCCAACCACCCGCCGCGACAATCTCCCGCCCCGACGTTTTTTGTCAGGCGCCCCGGACCCGGGTCACTTCCAGTACGTCCTTCAGGCGCTCCATGCGGCTCATCACCCGCTCCAGGTGCCGCACATGGTCGACCTCGACAGTGAGATTGAACTGCGCCTTGCGATCGCCGATGGCGTGGATCTCGGCGCTGGAAATATTCGCCTTGGCACCGGCAATGGCGGAGGAAACCTCCCCCAGAATGCCCGGTCGGTCGCGGCTGATCACCCGCACCGAAACCCCGTGGAACTTGATCGGGTTGCTGTCCCAGCGCACCTCCACCAGCAATTCCGGGTCGTAATCGAAGGTGTCCAGCTTGCCGCAGTCGGAACTGTGAATGACCAGCCCTTCGCCGCGTTTCATATAGCCCACCACCGACTCCCCCGGGATCGGCTGGCAGCAGGGTGCCAGGTGCACCAGCACCCCCTCGCCCTTGATGATGACGGCGCCGTCCTGCTTCTTCAGGCGCATCATCACACGCTCCTTGAAGCTGGGGCGCACCCGCACCTCGGGCATCAGGTGGCCCAGCACCTCGCCGATGGAGCGCTTGCCGTAACCCACCTCGCCATACAGCGCATCGGCGCTCTCCACCCCCAGTTCGGCAACCACCCGTTCAATATTGCCCAGCACCTGTTCCGGGCTTTGACCCTGGCGGCGGATCTCGCGGGTCAGCACCTTGCGCCCCACCTCCACCGATCGCCGCCGCTCCTCCCCCTTCATCCACTGTTTGACCGCGGAGCGGGCGCGGGAAGTCTTCAGGAAATTGAGCCATTCCCTTTCCGGGTGCTGGTCCTCGCTGGTGAGTACCTCCACGGTCTGGCCGCTTTTCAACTCGTGAGTGGGCGCCACCAGCTTGCCGTCGACGCTTGCCCCCACGCACTGGAGACCCAGTTCGGTGTGAATGGTGAAGGCAAAATCGAGCACGGTACTGGAACGCGGCATCTCGACCAGCTCACCATTGCGGGTATAGACGAACACGCTCTCGGAGAACAGGTCCACCTTGAGGGCGTCCAGAAACTGTTTGCCGTCCGGCACCTGTTGCTGCCATTCGAGAATCTGCTTGAGCCAGCGGAAGGCGTCGTCGCCGGACGGGTCGATGCGCCCGCCCTCCTTGCCGCCGACCTTGTATTTCCAGTGGGCCGCGATGCCCTCCTCGGCCACCCGGTGCATCTCCTCGGTGCGCAGCTGAAATTCCACCCGGCGCCCCTTGGCGCACACCACGGTGGTGTGCAGAGACTGGTAGCCGTTGGACTTGGGCACCGCGATGTAGTCCTTGAATTTTCCCGGAATCGGCTGCCATACCGAATGGATGATGCCGAGGATGGCGTAGCAGTGCATCTTGGTGTCGGTGATGATGCGGATGCCCGACAAGTCGTACAGTTGATCGATCGCCAGGTTCTGGGAGGTCATCTTGTTGTAGATGCTGTAGATGTGCTTCGAGCGCGCCTCGATGCGGGCCGGGATATCGACCCGCCCGAGTTCGCCGACGACCTCCAGCCGAACCTCTTCCAGGTAGGCGTCCCGCACCTTCTTGCCCGCCGCCAGCTGCTTGACCAGGGAGAAGTAGACCTCCGGCTTCATGTAGCGCAGGCACAGGTCCTCCAGCTCCACCTTGATCCACCCCAGCCCCAGCCGGTAGGCGATGGGGGTGTAGATATCCAGGGTTTCGCGGGCGATGCGGCGGCGCTTCTCGTCCGGCAGCGGCGTCAGGGTGCGCATGTTGTGCAGCCGGTCGGCCAGCTTGATCAGGATCACCCGGATGTCCGTGGCCATGGACAGGATCATCTTGCGGAAGCTCTCGGCCTGGGCCTCCTCCCGATCCACGAAGCGCAGCCGGTCGAGCTTGGTGACCCCTTCCACCAGATACGCCACCTCTTCGCCAAAGGCGTCGACAATCTGCTCGCGGGTGAAGTGGGTATCCTCCAGGGTATCGTGCAGCAGGGCGGCAACGATACTGGCCACGTCCATGCGCATCTGGGCCAGAATTTCCGCCACCTCGAGGGGATGTTTCAGGTACGGGTGACCGGAGGCGCGCCGCTGCCCGGCGTGGGCCTCAGCAGACAGGTCGATGGCCTTCCTAACCAGTTCCAGCTCACTTTCGGGCCGGTAGGACTGCACCCTCTCGAGAAGTTTCGCCGGTTTGATCATCACGCTCAATTCCTTGCTGCCGGCCGCAAATCCCGGATCCGGAACTGCAGGGTCTCGCGCCCCTGATAGCGGTTGATCGAAACGGTCCCGGCCAGATCCACCGGCACCCCTTCGCGGATGTATGAATCCAGCCATTCGGCACAGCCGAAGGCGATAGCGGACAATTCCCGCCGCTCGCCCGGCGCGGAAAGCATCATCTTCAGGTGGTCACCGCCCACCACCCGGACACTGGTGGGCCGCACCCCGGCCAGCATCAGTACCGGTTCCGGGTTGCCGGAACCGAATGGCGCGACGCGGGAAAACTCGTCGAGCAACCCCTGGCTGATTTCGTCGATACGGGCTGATGCGTCCAGCTTCAAGCTTAGCTGAAAGTCCCCGGGAGCGACATCCCGCCCCACCACCTGATCCAGCCGTTCCGCCAGTTTCGGGATCTGATCCGCCTCCACGCTGACCCCGGCGGCGTACATGTGGCCGCCGTAGCCCAACAGCAGGTCCTCGCAGGCGCCCAGCGCCTCGAACAGATGAAGCGCGGGGATGCTGCGCCCCGAACCCTTGCCGATGCCGCCTTTTCCCACCCCGATCAGGAGGCACGGCCGATGATAACGCTCCACCACCCGGCTGGCGATGATGCCAAGCACCCCCGGATGCCAGCCCGCCTGCCCCATCACGATGCAGTTGCGCGTTGCCCAGCCCTCGGCGTCGATGCGCTCGACGACCTCCGCCAGGATGGCGGACTCCACATCGCGCCGCTCCCGGTTGGCCGCATCCAGATAACGGGCCGCCTCCATGGCCACCTCCGGGTCGGTGGTGGCCAGCAGTTGCGCCCCCCGGTTGCCGTCGGCGACCCGGCCGCCGGCATTGATGCGCGGCCCCAGATGAAAGCCCACCTGACCCGCACCCACCGGTTCACCGGCCAGGCCGGCCACCGCCTTGAGTGTCTTGATCCCGACCCGCGCCTCGCTCGACAGGAGTTTTAGCCCCTCCCGCACCAGCACCCGGTTTTCCCCGGTCAATGGCGCCACGTCGGCGACGGTACCGAGGGCCACCAGGTCCAGCAGCGGCATCAGCCGGTCCGGGATGCGGGCGGGCGACCCCTCGCCCCGCTCCGCCAGCAGCGCGTGACACAGCTTGAAGGCCACCCCCGCGCCGCACAGCCGCTTGTCCGGATAGGTGCCGTCCAGCCGGTGCGGATTGAGCACCGCGTACACGTCCGGCAGGTCCCCCTTGACCTCGTGATGATCCGTGACAATCACGTCCACCCCGAGGGCCGCCGCGGTCTCCGCCGCACGATACGCGGAGGTACCGTTGTCCACGGTGATGATCAGGCCAACGCCCGCCGCCGCAAGGCGTTCCACCTGTACCGCCGCAAGGCCGTAACCGTCCTTGAAACGGTCGGGGATGAAAATCTCCACCGGATGCCCCAAAGCGGTAAAAAATTCTCCCAGCAGGGCCGCCCCGGAGATGCCGTCGACGTCGTAGTCGCCGTACACGGTGATTTTCTCGCCCTGCGCCAGGGCCTTTTCAATCCGCGCCACCGCGCGGCGCATGTCGCGAAACAGGAAGGGGTCGTTCAACTCGTCCGGAGCGGGGTTCAAAAACGCCTCGGCGGCGGCGGTTTCCCGGCAACCGCGATTGAGCAAAACCTGGGCAGTGATTCGTGAGATTCCAAGGGCTTGGCGAAGCGCCTTGCGGCGCGCCAGATCGATCTCGGGAACCCGCCACCGGTATTTGAGTGGAGCCGCTTGTGGTTGTGCATTCATTTTGCGATTATCGAGACCTTTCCGGAGCGGCGTCAACGCCCCCCCGAAACCAGCAGACAACACACCCGGTCAGAGACCGCAAGGAGAGATACGCACATGGATACGAATCGGACAAAAGCACTGGACCTGGCACTGGCTCAGATTGAACGTCAATTTGGCAAGGGTGCAGTGATGAAACTGGGGGATGCGGGTGCGCTTCCCGGTGTCGAATCCATCTCCACCGGTTCCATCGGGCTGGACCTGGCCCTCGGCATACGCGGCCTTCCCAAGGGCCGGGTGACGGAAATTTTCGGCCCCGAGGCCTCCGGAAAAACCACCCTGGCCCTGTCCACCGTGGCCCAGTGTCAACAGCAGGGGGGCACCGCCGCCTTCGTGGACGCAGAACACGCCATGGACATCCAGTACGCCGCACGCCTGGGGGTCAAGGTGGACGATTTGCTGGTGTCCCAGCCGGACACCGGGGAGCAGGCCCTGGAGATCACCGAGACCCTGGTGCGCTCCGGCGCCGTCGACATCATCGTGGTGGATTCGGTGGCGGCCCTCACCCCGAAGGCCGAACTCGAAGGCGAGATGGGCGATTCCCACGTGGGGCTTCAGGCCCGGCTCATGAGTCAGGCCCTGAGAAAACTCACCGGCACCATTTCCAAAACCAACTGCATGGTGATCTTCATCAATCAGCTGCGCATGAAGATCGGCGTCATGTTCGGCAGCCCGGAGACCACCACCGGCGGCAACGCCCTCAAATTCTACTCCAGCGTTCGGCTCGACATCCGCCGCATCGAGGCCCTCAAAAAGGCCGACCAGGTCGTCGGCGGCCGGGTGCGGGTAAAGGTGGTCAAAAACAAGGTGGCGCCGCCGTTTAAGCAGGCCGAGTTCGAGATCATGTTCGGCGAGGGCATCTCCCAGATCGGCGAGGTCATCGACCTTGGGGTAACCCACAACATCATCCAGAAAAGCGGCGCCTGGTACAGCTACGGCAAGGAGCGCATCGGACAGGGCCGTGACACCGTCCGGCAACTTTTGAAGGAAAACCCGGAATTACTCGCCGAAATCACAGAAAAGGTAAAGAAACAGGTCGGATTGATCGATAAGGAAGAGACGGCGAAAGCCGCAGAGGCTCAAGCATAAGGCGATCTCTTCCATGAATATTGCGGAACTGCTCCAGGCAACCATCAATCAGGGGGCGTCGGACCTCCACCTGAAAGCGGGCAAAGACCCCAAAATGAGGGTGCACGGCGCGTTACGCTCGGTGGAGGGGGCGCCCATCCTGTCCGCCGAGGCGGCCCAGGCCATCGCCTTCTCGATGATGAACGAGGGGCAGAAGGCGCACTTCACCAAAACCGGTGAAGCCGATCTCGCCTATTCCTACCCCGGCGTCGGTCGTTTCCGTGTCAACGCCTTCAAGCAGCGCGGCTCGGTCAGCATGGTGTTTCGCGTGGTGCCCACCAAGGTTCTCACCCTGGAGGAGGCCAACCTGCCGAACATTCTTCACGATCTGGCCATGGAACCCCGCGGCCTGATCCTGGCAACCGGCTCCACCGGTAGCGGTAAGTCCACCACCCTGGCGGCCATGGTGGAACACATCAACCGCAACAAGACCTCCAACATCATCACCATTGAAGACCCGATCGAGTACCTCTACCGGGACCGCTCAAGCCTGATCAGCCAGCGCGAGGTGGGGTATGACACCGAGTCGTTTGCAGTGGCCCTGCGCGCTGCCCTGCGTCAGGATCCGGATGTGATCATGGTCGGTGAGATGCGCGATTACGAAACCATCCACACCGCCCTGGTGGCGGCCGAGACCGGCCACCTGGTGATGAGCACCCTGCACACCATGGATGCGCCGGAAACCATCAACCGCATCATCAGCGTGTTTCCGCCGTTCCAGCAGAAACAGGTCCGCATGCAGCTGGCGGCGGTGCTCAAGGGGGTCATCTCCCAGCGCCTCATCCCCCGCTCCAACGGTGAGGGCCGGGTGGCGGCCTGCGAAATCATGATCAACACCCAGACCGTGCGTGAGGCCATCGTCGATCCGGAAAAAACCCGCCGTTTGCGGGACGTGATCGCCCAGGGCGGTTCCCAGTACGGCATGCAGACCTTCGATCAGTCCCTGTACGACCTGATGACCCGCAAGATCATCACCCTGGAGGAAGCCCTCCAGTGGGCCTCCAACCCGGATGATTTCGCCCTGCGGGTGAAGGGCGTGTCCTCCAGCTCGGACACCGGCTGGGGAGACACCCCGGAGATGGATGACGCCAACGCCCCGGTCGAGTTGACGCCCGACTCCTGACCGGATGAGCGTGGGCGGCACACCCAGCGGCGGCGCGGACGATCCGGAACGGCCCTACCGGAAGGCCCGGGCCTACGCTTTCAAGCTGCTGGCGGTGCGCGACCGTTCCGCCAGGGAACTGCTCACCCGGCTTTCCGAAAAGCACCCGGAGGCAATCGCCGAGCGCATCGTCGCCGAGTTTACCGAAGATGACTACCTGAACGATGCCAGACTCGCCACACGGCTGGCCGAGGTGCTTACCCAAAGCCGGCACTACGGCCCCCGGCGGGTACGCCACGAACTGGCCCGGCGCGGCATCGGGGCGGATGACGCCGCCGCCGCGCTATCGCCCCTGTCCGATGGGGACCGCGTAAGAGACACCGCGCTTGCCGCCTCCCTCACCCACCTGAAGGGTTCGGTGGAACCCGCGGACGAGCGCACCCAGCGACGGCTGGCCGGATACCTTGGGCGGCGCGGATTTCCGGACAGCATTATTCGTGATATGGTTTATCTGGCCCGCGACGGGCGGCTGACGGAAGAGCCCTAGGGTCAACCGGAAACCGCCTTTCCAGGGCTGGGCCTCCGGCGCCCAAATCAGATTTACGTGTGGTGCAAGAAGGGGCGACGGCCTTGACCTCAGTCGAAATTCGCGATGCGTTCGTGCAGTTCTTCAAGGACCACGGACACCTCTACGTGCCGAGCGCCCCCCTGGTGCCGCAAAACGACCCTACCCTGCTGTTCGTCAACGCCGGCATGGTGCCGTTCAAGCGCGTGTTCACCGGTGACGAGAACCCCAAAGCGCCGCGGGCCGTATCGGCGCAAAAGTGCGTGCGCGCAGGCGGCAAGCACAACGACCTGGAAAACGTCGGCTACACCGGACGGCACCACACGTTTTTCGAGATGCTCGGCAACTTCTCCTTCGGCGACTACTTCAAGGATGAAGCCATTCGCCTGGCCTGGAAGTTTCTGACCGGGACCCTCAAACTCCCGAAAGACCGCCTGTGGGTCTCCGTCTATAAAGACGACGACGAGGCCTTCGCCCTGTGGCGGGACCAGGAGGGGGTGCCGGAAGACCGTATCCTGCGTCTCGGAGAAAAAGACAATTTCTGGCAGATGGGCGACACCGGACCGTGCGGCCCCTGCACCGAAATCCACATCGATCAGGGAGCGGACGTCGGTTGCGGCCGCCCCACCTGTCAGGTGGGCTGTGACGATGACAGCTGCGACCGCTACCTGGAGGTCTGGAACCTGGTGTTCATGCAGTACGACCGGGATGCCGGCGGCACCCTGAACCCGCTGCCGTCCCCCAGCATCGACACCGGTATGGGCCTTGAGCGCCTGACCGCCGTGATCGGCGGCGTCACCAATAACTACGACACCGACCTGTTTCTGCCCATCATCCACGCCGCCGCCGATGAAGCCGGGGTCAGCTACGGTGAGGACAACGACACCGACACCGCCCTCCGGGTGCTGGCCGACCACTCCCGCACCATCGCCTTTTTGCTGGCCGACGGCGTGCTGCCCGCCAACGACGGACGTGGCTATGTGCTGCGGCGCATCCTGCGGCGCGCCGCCCGCTACGGCAGAAAAATCGGCCTGACGGGCAACTTCCTCGCCCGCCTCACTTCGGTGGTCGTCGACCATATGGGCGACGCCTATCCGGAACTGCTGCGCTCCGCCGAAGCCATCGGCGGCATCACCCGGGGCGAGGAGGAGCGCTTCGCCCACACCCTTGATCAGGGTCTCGACCGCCTGATCGAAGCCCTCGATGCGGCCCACGCCAAGGGTCTCGAGGCATTGCCCGGCGCCGATCTGTTCAATCTGTACGACACCTACGGGTTCCCGGTGGACCTGGCGGGCGACGTCGCCAAAGAGCGCGGCATGGGCATCGACATGGATGGCTTCGAGGCCGCCATGGCGGCCCAAAAGGAACGCGCCCGATCCTCCTGGAAAGGGGCCGATGAGGCCGAAAGCACCATCTACGGCGCGCTTTCCCGGGAGCTTGGGGCAACCGGATTTCTGGGCTACGGCGATGTCCGGGCCACCACCCGCATCACCGCCCTGATCCGGAACGGCGAAACCGTCGAGAGCGCCGCCCAGGGGGATGCCGTGGAGGTGGTGCTCGCCGAGACCCCGTTCTACGCCGAGTCCGGTGGGCAGGCCGGAGACTCGGGCCGGCTCACCGTGAGCCGGCCGGACGGCGACGTGGCCATGATGGAGGTGAAAGATACCCAGCGCCCGGCCACCGGGCTGGTGGTGCACAAGGGTGTCCTTACCCGCGGCACCCTGAACACCGGCGACGAGGTGTCCGCCGAGGTGGATGCCGCCAAGCGCAAGGACACCGCCAGAAACCATACCGCCACCCACCTGCTGCACGCGGTGCTGCGGGACATCCTGGGGGGCCACGTCAAACAGGCCGGATCCTTGGTGGAGCCGGACCGGCTGCGCTTCGACTTCACCCACTTTCTGCCCCTGTCCGGGCGCGACCTGGAAATGGTCGAGCAGGCGGTCAACGATCACATCATGGGCGACTTCCGGGTCACCACCGAGGTCAAGGACCTGGAGAGCGCGGTGGCGGACGGCGCCATGGCCCTGTTCGGCGAAAAGTACGCCGATGACGTGCGGGTGGTTTCCGTGGGCGCCGTCTCCACCGAACTGTGCGGCGGCACCCACTGTAACGGCGCCGGCGAGATCGGCCTGTTCAAAATAATTTCCGAAGGCAGCGTGGGCGCCGGGGTGCGCCGCATCGAAGCGGTCACCGGGCGCGGCGCCCTGAACCATGTGCGTCATCAGGAGGCGCTGCTGTCCGGTTGCGCCCAACTGCTCAAGTCCACCCCCGACACCCTGCCGGAACGGACCGAACAGCTGCTGGGTACGGTCAAGGACAAGGACCGGCAAATCAGTGCGTTACAGCAAAAGCTCACCGAGGGTGGCGGCAGCGACGAAGAGTCCCGCGACATCGGCGGCGCCACCGTCCTGGTCCGGCGCGACGACGGCCTCGACCCGGGCGCCCTGCGGGAACTGTCCGACCGGGTGCGGGATAAGCTGGGGTCCGGCGTCGCGCTGCTCGCCAGCGTCACCGACGGCCGGGTATCCCTGATCGCCATCGTCACCAAGGACCTTACCGACCGGGTGAAGGCGGGCGACCTGATGAAACAGGCCGCCGCAAAGGTCGGCGGCAAGGGCGGTGGGCGCCCCGACATGGCCCAGGGAGGCGGCACCGATGCCAGTGGCCTCGACGCCGCCTTCGACGGCTTCTTCGCCCAGGTCACCGAACGGCTGGCGGGCTAACCCCCCGGCACGCGTCCCGCCGTGGTGGAACCCGACACCACTCTATTTTCATGACGCTTTCCGACACCCGAATCATGGCCCTCGACGTGGGCGACGCCACCATCGGCGTGGCCGTCAGCGACCTGTTGCGGATCGCCGCCCACCCGGTGGAGACCATCCTCAGAAAGCGCCCCGGCGCCGAGTTCGACCGCATCCGTGAATTGATCGCCGAGCAGAACGTCGAGCGCATCCTGGTGGGTCTGCCCCGCATGCTCGACGGTTCCCTCGGGGTGCAGGCGGAAAAGGTCGAGGCGTTCGTCGCCGACCTGGAGGACGCCATCGACACACCGGTGATCCTGTGGGATGAGCGCTTTTCCACCGTGGCTGCCGAGAAGGCGTTGATCGAGTCCGGCATGACCCGAAAAAAGCGCAAGAAGGTGGTCGATCAGGTGGCTGCCGTCTATTTTTTACAGGGCTATCTGGAGCACCTCCGCATGACGGGAGATGAGCGAGGCTGAACGCCGACCATGGGGCGGGTACGTAAATATCTGACCACCCTGACCGCCTTCGGTCTGCTGGCCGTGGTGGGACTGGTTGCCACCGCCGGGCACTACACGGCGGCGCTGGACCCGAATGCGGGAAAACCCGGCGAGACGGTGGTGGAAATCCCCCCCGGCGCCAACCTGCGTCAGGCCGCGGGCATGCTCGAGCGCCGCCATCTGATCCGCTCCGCCCGCGCCTTCGAGTGGCTGGCGCGGCTCACCGGCAAGGCGGGAAAAATTCAGCCCGGAGAGTACCGCCTGTCCGCCGCCATGCCCCCCGGCGACATGCTGGACAGGATGGTCAGGGGCGATGTGGTGCTGCACCGCATCACCCTGCCGGAGGGCCTTTCCGTCAGAGAAATCATCACCCGCCTGGAACAGGCCGGTTTCGGCGATGCGGAGGACTACCGCGCCCTGATCGAACGCCCGGATTTTGCCGAACGGCACGGGGTGGCGACCGACGGCGTCAAGGTGCCGTTCGAGGGATACCTGTTCCCGGACACGTACTTATTCGCCCGTGGCGCCACCCCCGAGCAAATCATTAATACCCTGCTCGAACGGCTGAACAGCGTGTTTACCCCGGATCGCCTGAGGGTCATGAAGCAACTGGGATGGAACCGCCATCAGGTGCTCACCCTGGCCTCCCTGATCGAAAAGGAGACCGCCCTGCAGTCCGAACGCGCCCGCATCAGCGCCGTATTCCACAACCGGCTGATACACCACATGCGGCTGCAAACCGACCCCACGGTGATCTACGCCACCCCCGATTTCGACGGCGACATCCGCCGCCGCGACCTGAAGCGGGATGACCCCTACAATACCTACCGCCACCACGGCCTGCCGCCGGGGCCGATCGCAAACCCCGGAGAGGCGGCCATCCACGCCGCCCTGTTCCCGGCGGATGACACCGCCCTCTACTTCGTCGCCCGGGGGGACGGCTCCCATGAGTTTTCCGAAACCGTCGAGTCCCACAACCGGGCGGTGCGGCGTCACCAGAAATGACGCGTCTGATGACCCACATGCGCCTGCCCGCCGCCATCGCCCTCTGCCTGTGTCTGGCGGGGTGCACCCGGAGCAGTAGCCCGCCACCCGCCGATTCCCCGGCGGCGCCCCTGGAAAAGGCGCGTATGGTGTATGTGCCCGGCGGCCCGTTCCTGATGGGCTCCGACGAGGTGGACACCGAGGGCCGCGCGCTTGAATTTGGCAGCCGCCGCCCCTGGTACGTGGACGAGCACCCCCGGCATACGGCCTACACCGGGCCGTTCCGGATCGACCTGAACGAGGTGACCGAGGCCCATTACCAGGTGTTCATCGCCGCACTTGGCAACTACCCGCCACCACCCCACTGGAGCGGCACGCCAAAGGCGCCGCCCGACCCGGATCTGCCGGTCAGCCACGTCACCTGGATGGACGCCCAGAACTACTGCCACTGGCGCGGCGCCCGCCTGCCCACCGAGGCGGAATGGGAAAAGGCCGCGCGCGGCACGGACGGCGGCCGCTACCCATGGGGGGACACCTTCGACCCGGACCGCGCCAACGTGGGGCAGACCGGCGGCGACCTCACCCCGCCGGGCCATTTCAAGGACAGTGCCAGCCCCTATGGCGCGGTCGACATGGCGGGGAACGTCTGGGAGTGGGTCGCCGACTGGTACGAGGCCTATCCGGGCAACACCGCCGACAGCGAGTTTTTCGGCCACCGCCACAAGGTGCTGCGCGGTGGTGGCGCCGGTATTCAGGGGGGGCACTATCTGCTCGCCGCACACACCATCCGCGCCGCCCACCGCTTCTTCCTGGACCCCCGCGCCAGGGTTGCGGATGCGGGCTTCCGCTGCGCCCAGGGCCTCACCGAAGACGGTGAAGTCAAGGACGACAACGACCAGACCGTCCACGGGCGGGCGCGGCCCGCAGCGGTCACGCACGATGCGGGTAATCCACCTGGCATGTAAAGGCATGCCGGGCATGGGATATACACCGCCTGCCACATCAACCGCCGTTCGCCCTGATCCTGCCTGCGCTCACGCCCGTGGGGGCTTCTCCAGAAAAACCGTCGAGAATGGTCCGGGTGCAAGGCGGGAGGAGCACAGGGGGCGAAGGCGCACTTCCTGTACGTCAAGGCCCCGAGCACCGCACCAACGAAGCAATCGGGCCGCTCCGGCGGTTTTTTTCCCCCGGCTGCGCTACCATGGTGGCCGGTAAGCAAGTTATGGCAAAACACCCACAAGGCAGCGGCACCGACCCGCTGACGCAGGCCCTCGGTCTGCATCAGGCGGGACGGCTCAAGGAGGCGAAAGCCCTCTATCTACAGGTGCTTACCGCTCAGCCCCGGCACCCTGTGGCGTTGCACTATGCCGGGATCCTGGCCCATCAGACCGGCCACCAGGCCGACGCTGTCCGCATGATCCGCACCTCACTGGAGGTCCAGCCAAACGATGCGAACGTCTGGAACAACCTGGGCATCGTGCTCCTGGAGATGGGCGACGCCACCGCCGCAAACGCCTTTACCCGCGCCATCCGGTTAAAACCGGATATGGCGGATGCCCACTTCAACCTGGGCAACGCCCATTTTGAGCAGCAGTCCTACCCGGAGGCGGCAGCGGCATTCGAACAGGCGCTCCGCATCGCACCGGATCACGCCGGGGCGGCCAACAACCTGGGTAACACCCTGCGCGAACTGGGACGGCTCGAAGAGGCGGTAAAGGCCCTCGAACAGGCCGCCCGCCTGGCGCCAGACCGGGCCGAGAGCCACAACAACCTGGCCAGCCTCTACACCCGGCTTTCGCGCTACCCGGAGGCCGAAAAGGCCGCCCGCCGCGCCCTCGAACTGGAACCGGACCACGCCGAGGCCATGAGCCACCTCTACGACATCAAGCGATACCAATGCGACTGGGACGGCATCGAAACCCTTGAGGCGCAGATGCTCGGCCGCGCCGACCGGGGCGACGGCCGCATCCCCGCCTACCTTCTGCTGTTCACCCCCGCCACCCCGGCGCAAATTCTCTCCGGCACCCGTGCCTACGCGCAGCGTAAATTCGGCCCTTACATCACGGCTGCCCACACCCCCGGCGGCGCTTCCAGGGACACGTCCCCCGACGGACGCATCACCCTCGGCTACCTGTCGGCGGATTTTCGGAAACACCCGGTGGCGCAACTGTCCGCCGGGCTGTTTGAAAAGCACGACCGGGAAGGCTTCCGGGTCATCGGCTACTCCTACGGCCCGGATGATGGCAGCGACATCCGCGCGCGCATCCGGGACGGGGTCGACGTCTTTGACGACATCCGCCCCCTCTCCCTGAACCGGGCGGCGGAAAAAATCCGCGCCGACGGGGTCGACGTGCTGGTCGACCTCACCGGCTACACCGGCCTGAGCCGCAGCCACATCATGGCCCTGCGGCCGGCTCCGGTGCAGATCAGTTTTCTGGGCTACGCCGCCACCGCCGGGGCGGCGTTTATCGACTACATCATCGCCGACAGGAACGTCATCCCGGAGGGCGCCGAAGACGGCTTCTCCGAAGCGCCGATCTTTCTGCCGGAGGCCTTCATGTGCACCGACGACAGCCTGCCGATCACCACCCCGGCGCCGACCCGTGCCGACTGCGGGTTGCCGGAAGACGGTTTCGTCTTTGCCTGCTTCAACAACTCCAGAAAGCTGTCCGCGCCCGCCTTCGACCTGTGGATGCGTCTGCTTGAACAGGTACCCGGCAGCGTCCTTTGGCTGTCCCTCAAGGAACCGGAAGCGGTGGCCGCCCTGAAGGCCCGCGCCAAAAATGCGGGGATCGACCCCGCGCGGGTCATCAACGCCGGCAAAGTGCCGTCTCTGGGGGACCATCTGGCGCGGCAACAGTGCGCCGACCTGTTTCTCGACACCTGGCCCTACAATGCCCACACCACCACCGTGGACGCCCTGTGGGCCGGGGTGCCGGTGCTCACCTGTCCGGGAGAGACATTCGCCTCGCGGGTGGCCGGAAGCCTGCTGCACGCGGTCGGTCTGGGTGATATGGCGGTGACGTCGCTGGCCGGCTACGAGACCCGGGCGCTGGCGCTGGCCCGCAACCCCGCGGCCCTCGCCGAAGTGCGCAAGCGACTGGCCGGAGCCCGGCTGGACAGCCCCCTGTTCAACTCCGGGCGCTTCGCCCGCCACATCGAAGCCGGCTATCGCGCGGCGTGGGCGCGTCACCTGGCGGGAGAACCCCCGGCACCCATCACCGTGGAGCCGCTGCCGTGACCGCAACCCCCGTCATCTACAACCTGTTTCCCCTGCTGGCCGGGCCGTTCCCCCAGTGGACGCCCCACCTTGAGCGGGCGCGGGACATGGGTTTTAACTGGATCTACTTCAACCCGGTCTCCTATCCCGGCTTCTCCGGCAGCCTTTACTCCATCAAGGATTATTACGGCTTTCACCCGATGCTGGCCCCGGACGGCGACGCTCAAGCGGCGCAAGCGTTTGCCGATGTCCTTGCACGGATGGGAAAGATGGGGCTGTCCCCCATGATGGACCTGGTGGTGAACCACACCGCCATCGACAGCCCGCTGATCGACAGCCATCCGGGCTGGTTTGCCCGGGACAACGACGGCAAGCCCCTCAGGCCGGGGGCCATGGACGGCGGCGAGTGGGTCACCTGGGGAGATCTCGCCACCGTGGACAACACCGGAAGCGCCGACCGCGCCGCCCTGTGGGACTACTGGGACCGGCTTATCGCCCACCATCAGGCACTCGGGGTTAAAGGCTTCCGCTGTGATGCCGCCTACCACGTTCCGGCGGCGCTGTGGCGTCACCTGATCGGTCACGCCCGCACGCGGGATCCGGAGGTCCGGTTCTTCGCCGAGACCCTGGGGTGTCAGGTGGAGGATGTGGAGATTCTGGCGCAGGCTGGTTTTTCTTATGTGTTCAACAGCTCCAAGTGGTGGGACTACGTCGAGCCGTGGTGCCTGGAACAGTACGAAAAAACCCGTGTGCTGGTGCCGTCCATCGCATTTGCCGAGAGCCACGACACCCCGCGTCTGGCTCGGGAAACCGGGGGTGATGTCGGTCAGATACTGGCTCGCCAGGCCTTTGCCACGGCCTTCTCCACCGGCGTTATGATGACCATGGGATTTGAATTCGCCGCCACCCGGCCGCTCAACGTGGTCCGCACCCGACCGGATGACTGGCTGCAACGCCCCGGAACAGCCACCGACCTGACCGCTGCCATCACCGAGATTAACGCCCTCAAGACGACCCACCCGGCGCTGAGGCTGGAGGGGCCGATGGTGTGGGTCGATATCGGCCCTGCCCCGGTCACCACCCTCGACAAATTCACCCCGGACGGTACCCGAAAGGTCCGTATCCGGATCTCCCAAAAGCCGGGGGAGCCGGTGCCCAATGACCCTGGCGACGATTTTGCGGAGGCGACCGAGATCACCCCCGACTGCCTGCTCACCCACCACGCGCCGTTCCGGCTGTTTGCCGACGGCGCGCCCCAACCGTAAGGAGAAAATGTATGCCATTCGTCAACGTCAAGGTCGCGGGCGCCCTCAACGGCGACCAGAAGCGCAAAATTGCCGCTGGCATCACCCGGCTCATGGAGGAAGTGGCCGGAAAGCCCCCTGCCGCCACCTATGTGGTGATCGAGGAGGTGCCGCGCAGCAACTGGGCCAAGAGCGGGGAGTTGCTCGAATCACCGGACTAACCCCGTGATTGACCCCGTGCGTCCGATCCTGTAGAGTAGTCTGACTTTTGGGTAATCGGCTTTGCTCATGTTCCACCCCATCGCGGGTTGATCTTCCGGCCTTAATCGACCGAAAGAGGGAACACGGGTTCACGCCTCGGCCACATGTGTTACGGGCCGCAGGGGATGGACAGGGCAAGGCTTGGGTTCGTTTTTTTAGCGGAAGACCGGCAGGAGATCAGCGCGAAGTGTTGCTTCCCAACGTAGAGATCAAGGTTCACAGTAACCAGGTCGAAAAGGCCCTCAAAATTTTCAAGCGCAAGCTGGCGCGCGACGGTGTTCTTAAGGACATCAAGCGGTTGCGCTACTTCGAAAAGCCGAGCATCCGCAAAAAGCGTAAGCTCAAGGAGGCCAAGAAGCGCCGCGACAAGCTGGACCGCCTGCTGCTGAACTGACGGTTTTTCATACCGTCCGGTATTTGAGAGGCCGACCCCTGACACAGGGGTCGGCCTCTTTGCATTCCTCTCCCAATGCCGGGACGCGGCACCCCCTGTTTACCGGCCTTTCCCCTGTGCGGCCGCACCGCCCGTGAGGGCTCCCCTCAAAAGCCCCCGTACCCAAGGGCGGCCTACGGCGGTTTTCAGCGGTACCAGCGTGCCAGCCGCTGGGGCGAAACCCCAAGCATGAACAAGAGCACCAGCACCCGGTTCCTGAATGTGACCCACAACGGGTTCCCACGTTCCCATCGGCGCGCCGAGGTGTGCACCGCCGTATCCACCAACGCCACCCCACCGTGGGATTTAAGACGTCTGCCGAACGCTACGTCTTCCATCAGCGGCAGTTCCGGAAAGCCTCCGATACGCTCGAACACCTCGCGCCGCACAAACACCGCCTGATCGCCGTAGCACACGCGGGTCAAGCGGGCGCGCAGGTTGGTGGCGGCGGACACCAGCTTCAAAAACGGCTCGTCCGAATCGATGGCAAGCCGAAACCCCCCGCCCACCTGCCCGGTATCGGCCAGCGCCCCGTGGATCCGTCCAACGGCATCCGGCGGCAACACCGTGTCCGCATGCAGGAACAACAGCACGTCCCCTCGGGCACGGGCCGCCCCGGCATTCATCTGCACCCCCCGTCCGGGGGTGGAAAGCACCACCCGACAGCCGTGGGCACGGGCAACCGCGCGGGTGTGGTCATCGCTGCCGCCGTCAGCCACGATCACCTCATGGAACCCGTCCGGCATTCGCTCCAACACCGCCGACAGCCCCCGTTCCTCCTGAAGGGTGGGGATGATCACCGAGATTCTCCCCGGCGGAATGGGGTCTGGCCCGCTCATCGGAGCCTTTTCAAAATAGGGGAAAAACCCACATGGATCGCACCGAATCCGGAACTTGATGGAGGGTATTGAAAAATATTAAACGCCCAATTATAGTACAGCCATTCTTAGGTCGCGACGGGTAGGATGCAGAGTCCGTCGAAGCCGTGCGGCCGTTTAAGTGGGGGCTGTGGTTTATCACAGTCCCTTGGCGCCGGGGTACCCCCCCACCCACCACCCCGGCGCCTCTTTTTTTCGTCGCAGCATCCCGGCATATCGCACACGCTCCCGCAAGGGAGCCCCCTTTTCTTTTGCCGCTTCCAGGCACCGCCCGGCAGGTTTTGTTATCGTTCTTCGGCACCCCGCAACGCCGCTCGCCGGGTCAGCGTATATGCTGGCGCGCCAGCGCCCACACCGTCACCTGTTTCACCCCCGCCCGCTTGAGGGCGCGAACGCATGCGGACACGGTGGCGCCGGTGGTCACCACATCGTCCACCAGAATCACCGAACGGCCCCGAAGCGGGGTGGCGGACACCACCTGAAAGGCGTGCGCCACATTGCTGACCCGCTCCTTCCGGCTCAGCCCCACCTGGGTGCGGGTCGATCGCACCCGCGCAAGCGCGGTCTCCTGCACCGGCACCTCGAGACGCCCCCCCAGCGCCCGCGCGATACGAGTGGACTGGTTAAATCCTCGGGTACGCAGCCGTGCAGGGTAGAGTGGCACCGGCACCACCCTGTCGGCTTCATGAAATTCCGGCGGCAACACCCCCAGGTCGGCCCGTTCCACCAATGCGCGGGCCAGCCCGGTCCGTTCCCGATATTTGAGCAACTGCACCGCGCGGGCCAGCACCCCCTGGTAAAGCCCCAACGTGCGCAGCCGGTCGAATGCGGGTGGCGTCTTGATACAGTTGCCGCAGCGGCGGGCAGGCAGGTCACCCGCATCCACGGCGCCTCGGGCCAGGGCCAGGCCGCAGTGATCGCACAGGCTGTCATCGATCACTTCCAGATCCCCCCAACAGACCGCGCAGAACCAGGCATTCGGCGCTCCCGCAAGGGGGCGCTCGCAACCGCGACAGTCGGCCGGAAACAGCCGCTCCAGAAAACCGCCGAGCGCCCCATGCAATCGCCCGGCGAGCGGCGTGGCGGCAGACGGTGCCGAAACCCCGTTCCGGCTTTGCATAGACCGGCCAGATTCCATATAATTTCTTCTTTTCCCTGAGAGACTTAAGGTGCCGATTAAGGAGGATCCCCTCATCGCGCGAGCCGAGCGCGTGCTGTTCGGCAATTATGCGCGCTTTCCCGTTGCGTTCAAGAAGGGCCGTGATTGCCGGCTTCTTGACCGGGACGGCAAGGAGTACCTGGATTTCACTGCCGGTATCGCGGTCACCAGCCTGGGGCACTGTCATCCGCAGGTGACCGTGGCCCTGCAAAAGCAGGCCCAACGGCTTCTGCACACCTCCAATCTTTTTTACACCGAACCCCAGGTCGAGTTGGCCGAGGCACTCACGGCGGCGTCGTTCGCCGACCGGGTGTTTTTCTGCAACTCCGGGGCGGAGGCCAACGAGGCCGCCATCAAGCTGGCCAGAAAGCACATGGGGCCGGGACGTCACGAGATCATTACCATGACCCGGTCGTTCCACGGACGCACCCTGACCACCATGGCCGCCACCGGTCAGGACAAGGTCAAAGAGGGCTTCGATCCGCTGCCTCCCGGCTTCATTCACGTGCCGTTCGACGATATCGATGCGGTCAAAAAGGCGATTGGCCCGGCCACCGCCGCCATCATGGTGGAACCCATTCAGGGGGAGAGCGGCATACGCATCCCCGACAAAGGCTATCTTCCGGACCTGCGCGCCCTGTGCGATCAGGAGGGTCTGCTGCTGATCTTCGACGAGATTCAGACCGGCATCGGCCGTACCGGCAGTCTGTTCGCCTATGAGCAGGAGGGCGTCGTCCCGGACGTCATGACCCTGGCCAAGGGCCTCGGTAACGGCGTGCCCATCGGCGCCATGCTGGCCCGCGAGGATGTGGCAGAGGCCCTGGGACCCGGCACCCACGGCAGCACCTTCGGTGGCGGACCGCTGGTCTGTGCGGCGGCGCTGGCGGTGATCCAGGCCCTGCGGGACGACCCCTGGTTTCTGGAGAACACCCTGCGCATGGGGGCGCGGCTGATGCAGGGGCTGGAAGCCATTCGGAAGCGCACCGACAGCATTCGGGAGGTCCGGGGGCGGGGGCTGTTAATCGGCATCGAGTTGACGCTTCCGGCACGGGACGTGGCCAGCGCCTGCATCGAACGGGGGCTCCTGATCCCCACGGCGGGGACGGAAGTGGTGCGTTTTCTGCCGCCCCTCACGGTACGGGACGCGGATGTGGATATCGCCCTGGAAACCTTCGAGGAGGTGCTGAAAACAGCCGCCGCAACCGCAAGAAAATAGCTTGAAGATTGCACCATGAAAGCCGATTTACTCTCCATATCCCAACTGACCGCCGGCGAGGTGAGCGAACTGCTTGACCTGGCCGCCCGGGTCAAGGCGGAGGCCGCGGCACCCCTCTACCGGGACGCCCTGCGGGGCAAAACCCTGGGTCTGTTGTTCGAAAAGCCGTCCACCCGCACCCGCATCTCGTTCGAAGTGGCCATGAACCAACTCGGCGGTTCCGCCCTTTTGATCCAGCCGGGCGACAGCCAGATGGGGCGGGGCGAAACCCTGGAGGACACCGCCCGCACCCTGTCTCGTTTTCTGGACGGATTGATGGTCCGCACCTTTGCCCACCACACCGTGGAGTTGTGGGCGAAACACGCCAGCATGCCCATCATCAACGGCCTTACCGACCGCTCCCACCCGTGTCAGGCCCTGGCCGACCTGCTCACCGTGCGGGAACAGTTTGGCAAGCTGACCGATATTTCCATCGCCTATGTGGGCGACGGCAACAACATGACCCACTCCCTGATGATGGCCGCAGCCCGCACCGGCATGGACATCCGGGTGGCGACCCCGAAAGGCTATGAGCCCGATCCGGAAATCACCGCCCGCGCCGCTGACGACGCCGCCGCCACCGGTGGCCGGGTGTCGGTCACCCATAACCCGCACGACGCGGTGGCGGGCGCCCATGTGGTCTACACCGACGTGTGGGCCAGCATGGGCCAGGAAGACTCCCACGACCAGCGGCTCAGCGACTTCGACGGCTTTCAGGTGAACCAGTCCCTCATGGACCGCTGCGCTGATGATGCGGTCTTCATGCACTGCCTGCCCGCCCACCGGGGCGAGGAAGTCAGCGCCGAGGTCATGGACGGTCCCCGCTCCGTGGTATTCGATCAGGCCGAAAACCGGCTGCATGCCCAGAAGGCGATACTGCTCCGCCTGCTGGGAGGCGCCCCGGCGTGAAGGCCCTCACCCCCAACAGCCCTGGAATCCAATGAACACCGGTATCAAGAAAATCGTTCTGGCCTACTCCGGCGGACTCGACACCTCGGTCATCTGCCACTGGCTGACCCAGCGCTACGACGCGGAAGTGATCGGCTTCTGCGCCGACCTGGGGCAGGGTGAGGAGCTCACCGGCGTACCGGAAAAGGCCACCGCCTCCGGCGCCAGCAAGTGCTACGTCGAAGACATGCGCGAGGAGTTCGCCAGGGACTTCATCATGCCGATGATGCGCGCCGCCGCCATTTATGAGGGCTACTACCTGCTCGGCACCTCCATCGCCCGCCCGCTCATTGCCAAGCGGCTGGTGGAGATCGCCCGCACCGAGGGCGCCCAGGCCATCTCCCACGGCGCCACCGGCAAGGGCAACGATCAGGTGCGCTTTGAGCTGGCGGCCCTTGCGCTGGCCCCGGAACTATCGGTTATCGCGCCCTGGCGGGAGTGGGACATGTCGTCCCGCACCGACCTCCTGAAGTACGTGGCGGAACAAGGCATCCCGGTGCAGGCCAGCCACGCCAAGCCGTACTCCATCGATGCCAACCTGCTGCACACCAGCTACGAGGGCGGCATCCTGGAAGACCCGGCGGCGGCGCCGGAGGAGGAGATGTTCCTCACCACCACATCGCCCGAGGCGGCGCCGGACACCCCACAAATTATCGAAATTGCCTTCGAATCCGGCGACCCGGTCGCCCTCGACGGCAAGCCGATGCCGCCCCACGACCTGCTGGCGGAACTCAACCGCATCGGCGGCATCCACGGCATCGGCCGGGTCGATCTGGTGGAAAACCGCTTCGTCGGCATGAAATCCCGCGGCGTCTACGAAACCCCCGGCGGCACTATCTGGTACCACGCCCACCGCGCCCTCGAAGCCCTGACCCTTGACCGGGAGGTGATGCACCTGCGCGACTCGCTTATCCCCCGTTACGCCGAGCTGGTCTACAACGGCTTCTGGTTCGCCCCCGAGCGGAAGATGCTGCAGGCCGCCCTCGACCATGCCCAGCAGACGGTCACCGGCGCGGTCCGGCTCAAGCTCTACAAAGGCAACGTCATCGTGCACGGCCGCACCTCGCCGGTCAGCCTGTACCAGCCGGACCTGGCCACCTTCGAAACCGACACCGTGTACGATCAGGCGGACGCCGAAGGCTTTATCCGCCTGAACGCCCTGCGCCTGAAGGTCAACGCCGCGGTCCACAAAAACAAGGGCAAAACATGACGGAGCGCGCACCCAACAAGATGTGGGGCGGACGCTTCACCGAGGGACTCAGCGACGAAGTGGCGGCGTTTGGCGCGTCGATCCCGTTTGAGACCCGGCTGGCCCGCGCCGACATCGAGGGCAGCATGGCCCAGTGCCGCGCCCTGGTGGACGCGGGCATCCTCACGGACAAAGAGGGCAAAACCGTTTCCAAAGGGCTCAAGGAGATCCTCGCCGATATCGAGGCGGATCAATTCACCTTTTCCATCGCCCTTGAGGACATCCACATGAACGTGGAGGCCAGCCTCATCGAGCGCATCGGCCCCCTCGGCGGCAAACTGCATGCGGGACGTTCCCGAAACGATCAGGTGGCCACAGACGTGCGCCTCTACTTCAAGGGCGAAATGGCGCGCATGGATCAACTCGTGCGGGACACCCAGCGTGCCCTGGTGGCCTGCGCCAGGCGTCATCAGGAGGTGGTCATCTGCGGCTACACCCACCTGCAAAAGGCCCAGCCGGTGCTGTTCGCCCACCACATGCTGGCCTATGTGGAGATGTTGGAGCGGGACCACGGCAGGCTGGCTGACTGCGCCCGCCGGGCGGACGTGTCGCCCCTGGGCTCCGGCGCCCTCACCGGCACCAACCTGCCCATTCGGAGGGAGGTTTCGAGGGACGGGACGGGGCTTTCCGGGCTGACACAAAACTCCCTCGACGCGGTCTCCGACCGGGATTTCGCCATCGAGTTTCTGGCGGCGGCGGCCACATGCATGATGCACCTGTCCCGCCTGTGCGAGGAGCTGATCCTCTGGTCCAGCGACGAGTTCGGGCTGGTGGTCATGTCGGACCGTTTCAGCACCGGTTCCTCCATGATGCCCCAGAAAAAAAACCCGGACGTGGCCGAGCTGATCCGCGGCAAGACCGGCCGGGTATATGGCGACCTGATCACCATGCTCACCGTCATGAAGGGCTTGCCGCTGGCCTACAACAAGGACATGCAGGAGGACAAGGAACCCTTGTTCGACGGCATCGACACCCTGGCCGCCTGCCTCGCCATGACTGCCGCGATGATGGACGATCTGTCCGTCAACCGGGAACGCGCGGCGGCCTCCCTTGCGGGTGGCTACCTGCTTGCCACCGACCTTGCCGATTACCTGGTGACCCAGGGCATGCCGTTCCGGGAGGCTCACGAGGTGGTGGGCAACATCGTTGCCCACTGCATCGACAAGGGCACCGAGATCGAACAGCTTTCCGCCGAGGAATTCGCCGGCTTCTCACCCCTGTTTGGCGCCGACGTCACCGACTACGCCAGCATCGAAGCCAGTCTGGCCCGCAAGTCCCAGCCCGGCGGCACCGCCCCCGGGCTGGTGGCCGAACGCCTGAAGCACTGGGAAGGGATGCTGCAATGAAGGCCCTTGCCGCCGCCCTTCTGGCGATTGCCCTGACCACCGCCGCCTGCGGCCACCGCGGCCCGCTGGTGGTTCCGGAACCCGTGCCGGACCACGGCGCGGCGGCGACACAGCCCTGATGCATCATTTCGACTACAAAGACGGTGAACTGTTTTGCGAGCAGGTGTCTGTCCGCCAGATCGCGGAGCAGGTCGGCACCCCGTTCTACCTGTACAGCAAGGCCACCCTGACCCACCATTTTGAGGTATTCGACAAGGCCTTCGCCGAGGTGCCCCACATCACCGCGTTTGCGGTCAAGGCGTGTTCCAACCTGGCCGTTCTGAGCCTGCTCGGGGCACAGGGCGCGGGGGCCGACATCGTCTCCGGAGGCGAACTGTTCCGTGCCCTCAAGGCCGGCATCGACCCCGGCAAGATGGTGTTCGCCGGGGTCGGCAAGACCGAGCGGGAAATCGCAGAGGCCCTGGATGCGGACATCCTCATGTTTCAGGTGGAGAGCGAACCTGAACTTGCCCTCCTCAACAAGGTGGCGAAGGGCAGGAAAACCACCGCACGAATCGCCATCCGGGTGAACCCGGACGTGGATCCGAAGACGCACCCCTATATCTCCACCGGACTCAAGGAGAGCAAGTTCGGGTTTCCCATGGCGGGGGTGCTGCGGGTGTTTCGCGAGGCGAATTCCATGTCCCACCTTCAGGTGGTGGGGGTGCACCAGCACATTGGCAGCCAGATCACTCAAATTCCGCCATTCGTTCAGTCGCTGGAGCGGGTTGCCGAACTGATCGACGCCTTACGGGAGGATGGCATCCAGGTGGATTACCTGGATATCGGCGGTGGCGTCGGCATCCCCTACGACGATTCCCTGCCGCCCACCCCGGCTGAGTTGGGGGCGGCCATCCTGCCCACCCTGAAGCGCTTGAACGTCACCGTGATCACCGAGCCGGGGCGCGGCATCGCGGGTAATGCCGGCATCTTTGTCACCCGCGTGTTGCGGCTCAAAAACACCCCGGACCGGAATTTTGTGGTGGTGGACGGCGCCATGAACGACCTCATGCGGCCCAGCCTGTATGACGCCTACCACGCCATTCAGCCGGTGGTAAAACGCTCCGGAATACCTATCAAAGCGGATGTGGTGGGACCGGTTTGCGAGTCCGGCGATTTCTTCGCCAAGGGACGCAATATCGAAACACCCCGGGTGGACGACCTGCTGGCCATCATGAGCGCGGGGGCCTACGGCTTTACCATGGCCTCCACCTACAACTCCCGGCCCCGGGTGGCCGAAGTGATGGCAGACGGCGACACCTTCCATGTCGTTCGACAGCGGGAAAGTTACGAGGACCTGATCCGGAGCGAAACCATCCCGTGGACGTAGAAAACGGCAAAAAAAGCCGCTCCGGCGACCCCTTCGCAAACCCCACCCCGATGCCGGACGCGGACGCCCTTTCAGAGCGGCCGAAAAAACGGAAAAAGGGACGCACCTTCTTTTTGTTTCTGCTGTTCACCGGCGGCGCGCTGGTGATCGCAAGTTTCGTCATGTTCTTTTCCGGCAAGGGCATCATCGTCGATTTCTACAAGGACGTGGTGGTTCCCCGAGGCATCCCGGAGGCGCTCGCTCCGGATTTTCCGGAAGAGAAGGCCAAACACCTGCTGCGTACCCTGTCCGGCTATTTCGACGCCGCCGCGGACGGTGATGTGACCGACGACATGGCGATCGAGATGATGAGCCGCATTGAAACCGCCCTGTCCGACCAGTTGCTGACGGAGGCCGAAGCGGACGATCTCCTGGCCCTGGCGGCAAAATCCAGCACTCGGATGGAGGGCCGCTAGGGTGTTCGACTTTATCTCCCAACACCCCATGGACAGCTTCGCGTTTTTTGTGTTTCTGGCCTTCACCGTCGGCTACCACACCCTTTACTACTGGGTGGTGAGAATGCGTCCGGAACTGATCTTCAAGGGAAAAATCAACCTGGTGCGGCGCGCCTGGGTGGCGAAAATACTGTCCGAGAACAAAGGCATCGTGGCGGTGCAGACCCTGCGCAACGTCAACATGGCGGCCTCTTTCCTCACCACCGCGTCGGTGCTTCTGATCGGTGGGCTGATCAGTCTGCTGCTCAACCTGGAGGCCACCCAGCACATCTTCCTGTCCCGCGGGACCAACCAGTTCACCGACCCGGTGCTGGCCCTCAAGCTAATCAACATGATCGTGCTGTTCCTGGCGTCACTGTTCTATTTTTCCCTCTGCGTGCGCCTGCTCAATCACATCGGCATGCTGCTCGGGGCGCCGCCCCAGGCCATTGAAGACGCCATGGGCGAGGATGCCACCGAGTTCGTTTATACCCTCTATGCCAAGGCCGGACGTCACTACACCTTCGGCATGCGCTCGTTCTACTTTCTGATCCCGGCGGTGCTGTGGTTTCTCGGGCCGACCCTGTGCATCGCGGCCACCGTCGGCGTGGGCTTTATCTGCATGAAGCTCGACTTCGGGCAGGTCCGCCTGCGGTGACCAGCACCACCCTGCTGTTTGTCCGCCACGGCGAGACAGAGGCCAACCGCGCCCGCCGCATCCAGGGACAGGACGACTCACCACTCACTGAGCGGGGCACAGCCGACAGCAAACAACTGGCCACAACACTGCTGAAAGCGGGCCTTGATCCGGTCCGCATGGTCGTCTACTGCTCGCCCCTCACCCGGGCGAGAGAAACCCTGCGGCGGATTCGGACGCACCTCGACCTTTCCGGCGACGTGGCCTACGACCCCCGCCTGATGGAGATTGACTTCGGCATCTATACCGGACAACCGGTGGATCAGGTGCTGCCGGTCATCGGTCGCCACAAACAGGAGACCGCCCTGCCCTATCCGGGTGGCGAAAGCGGCGACGACCTGAAACAGCGAGTGGTGTCATTTGTGGATGATGCAAAAACCCGACACGGCAACGGACAGGTGTTGGTGGTGACCCACTTCGGGGTGATCGAAACGGTCATCGGCCACTACACCGCACCGCAGGATATCCCGATCCGGCCAGATCACGGCCGCGTCTACCGCATTGTCCTGATGAACCCCGGAGGCCGGCTGGAAGTATTCTGAACCCGCCTGCGGGCTCGAGCCGGAAGCGTTAAAACGCCGAATCCTGCTGCCGCACCCGAACCACGGTCTGTGGCTGATTCGATTGCAGCTGGGCATCGTAGACCCCGGAAATCGCCAGTTCGTCCTGTGTATCCGAGGTCACCCCGAGGGAACCGAAGTCGATGGAAATCCCCGACTGGGGACTTCCGACCGCGTCGGTTACCTGTCCCTGCAATGTGATGAACTCCGGCGAGGCGGGGAAAATGGACATATTGATGTTTGAAACCGCGCCCGCAAACGCCACCACGCGGGCGTTGCCGTTGTCTCCGGCCGTGGCGGTCAGCCATACGTTGCCGGGGTCCACATTGAAGGCAATAAACCGGCCTGTACTGCCGCTGGTGGCGGATGTGGTCGGGTTGCCCGCGGCATCGAGGAAAAAGAAATCCTGCACCTGCGCTCCCCCAAGATAGCGCACGTCCATATCCACCCCGCCAAGTGGGAGGTTGTCCGCCAGATAGACCACGATCGAATTGGAGAACTCGTTGGTCACCACCAGATCGATGCCATCCCCCTGGTCAAAGTAACCGGACACCACGTCCGAAGGCGACGAGCCGGGAAACAGCGCCGGGCGGCGGCAGCCGGATTCACACTGCCACGGTTGGAAGCCGCCGCTACCATCGCCGATATAAGTGGTGACCGTGTTGTTATCGCCACACATCACCACCAGATCAATATAACCATCCCGGCTCACGTCGTTTAGCCGCATACCGGTCGGCCCGCAACCGGGATCGAGTTGTACCGGCGGGCCCAATTCCTGGGCGCTGCCCGAAGTATTATCCACGGAGATGATCTGCACGTTGTTCTGGCCCGCCCCCGAATTGAGGATGATGTATTCCAGATCGGGATCGACGGTAATATCCCCGTCGAGGTCGACGTCATAACGGAGCACGCTCACCGGACGCGAACCCACTAACAGGGGCAACTCGGAAGCGGGGAACAGGCCATCACCACCGTTCTGGTAGGTTTCGATCCGGTCCGATCCCTCCATCGCCACGGTCACATCGTCGTGCCACGCCAGCTCCTCCCCACTGAGGAGCAGATCGGGATCCACCGGGTGGATATTCTGAACGTCCATGCCGGAAGGCAGGGTGCCGACCAGTCCGAACGGGGAGTAAGGGGCCTCCACGAACACATGATTATCGTTCCGCATAAAAATACTCAGGGTGGCGGCGCCACGGTTCAGCACGACGATGTCGTCGCGGCTCCCGTCGGCATCCATGTCGCCTCTGGAGATCTGGACCGGGTTGCTTCCCACCAGGAGCCGCAGGTTGCTATCCTCCCGATAAACACCGCGCGGGGTGCCGAGCAGTACGGTCACATCGGCCGACCCCTGATTGAGCACCAGAATATCGCCGACCCCGTCCGCATTGACATCCATGCCCAGCAGATCAACCGGGGTCAGCCCCACCGGATACGAGCCGCCAAACTTAAAGGTTCCGTCACCAAGACCGTAGTAAACCGACACCGTATCGGAGCCGCTGTTGGCCACGATCAGGTCGATGTGAGCATCTCCATTCAGGAACGCGGTGGCGACCGCTCGCGGCGCGGATATGTCTTCGGTGACGGTCTTGCGCACGGCGGCGTCATCAGTCCAGGTTTGTAACCGCACCTCCCCAAGCACGATGCCCTTGGTCGGATCGATCGTTACGGCACCGCCGGGAGCTGCGGCCGCGATGGCGTCAATCCGGGCGCGGGAAATACCCAACACCTCATTGCCGACCTGGGGATCGATGAGGGTCTCCAGCCCAAAGTTGTACGTCTTGTAATAGGGCGCACCACCATCCACCGAAACGATAAACTTGCCCCCGATGCCCAAATCCACATTGAAGTTTCCGCCGATGTCGGAAAAATGGTTCAAGAACCCGCTGTTTGCCGCCACATCGGAAGCCAGTTGCCCATGAAACGTCATTTCCGCACCGGCAAGGAGAGTGCCGTCCAGGTCCGCAACCGTTCCCTTGACGTTCACTTTTTCGGGGGGTGCGTCACCGGCCAGCAGGGGAGTAACAAGCGTGACCCCCCCGGTAAAAGCGCGCGCCATACGGCTTCCGGTATCCTGCTCCGAAATCACGTGCACCTGCACCATCCCGGGGGGGACGTTAAACACCACATACTCTCCGGTAATGGACGTGGTATCAATCCGTTGCGGCAGGCCGACCGCATCCATGTACCGAACCTCTCCCGCCTGGCTGCCGTCGGCGCTGTAAGTCTGAATCTTGATTCCCTCCGCCGTGGCCAGATTTGCGGAGTTGAGCACCCGGCCCACCAGAATGCCCTTGTTCGGGTCGATGGTCACACCCGCAACCGCAGCCATCGACTCGATTTCCGCCCGGGTATAAACGATCAGATCACGGGAAACACTCAGCCGGCCCTGAACCCGCGCTGCCCCGTTCGTGTGGACATTCTGATAGGTATCCACATAGCGGCTTCCCCCCTCCCGGTTCCCGACGCGGAATATGAAATGGCTATTGGTTGGCAAAATCGAGGTGTTGTAGTCATAGGCGGCCTCGGACGCACTGCGGTTGATGGCGTTGATTCGATAGGAAGAGGCTCCATACGATGTTCTTGGACGGATCAGAGCGGGATCGTAACCACCGACATCAATGGCCACCTGGGTCGCAAGCGTCACCTGATCCGAAAGTGTCACGACACCGGTCATATCGGTCAGCGGCGTAACGGCAAGCTCATTCGGCACACCCGCCGAGAAAATGTTCACCTCGGTGATCGAGGCCGAGTCCGCAAATACGTCCACGGTGTCCGCACCCGCCCGCGGTTCGGTAAATCCTGAAACCTGGGTGGTGCCTGAACCACGCAGAAACACGGGTCCCAGAGGAATGTTCAGAGCAACAAATGAGCTCTGGAACCTGCGCTCGGGAGAGGACAGAGGATAGAGGGTCTCCTTGCCATACATCCATACACCGACCGGGTTACCATCAAAATCGAAAGCCCGGTAGCGGTTATGGATCGACGCGTTGTCCACCCCGCTGAAAAACTGCCCGTAGATTGTTCCCGTACCGGGAATACGGCTGACCCCCGCGTCTTCGTGCCACTTGCTTATCGTATCTTCGGACACCATCAGGGGAAAACGGGTTAAATCGGGGGCACCGTTCAGCTCCTCCAGAAGGGTATCCATCTCCTGGTAGTTGGTCACATACCCTTCCGCGTCCATCTTGGTCAGGAAAAATCCGTTGGCCGGCAAGATCACACGAAATCCCACCAGCGGCGTGACCTGAAGCAGCCCCTGGTCGTTTGAATAGCGTCGGTCGGACTGCATGCCCGCGATAGCCATGGAAACCGGAAACACGTTGATGAGGGTCACCGCATCGACGATCGCCCCCACCGTACCGATCTCGGAAACAATCACGGGGATCGTTTCGACAGGCATGACCGAGATCGCCTGATCATATGCCCACAGGTGGCCCACCCCCCGGCCACCGCCAGTTGCGCGGATAAAGGTGACGCCCGGCGGCACGTTGAACACGGTAAAGGTACCGGTATCCGCGGTGCCGTTTTCCGCCACGAAGTCGGGCACACCGCCCAGGCCGTTGTAAAACACGTCGGGGATATGGTTTCCCTCCATGTCCAGAACATCGATCTCCACCCCGGCCAACGGAAACACATCAAAGAGCGCCACCCCGCTGACCACGCCACCCGTGATTTTGGTGGACACGTTGGCGGCGGAAAGCAGGTTGGCCAGGTCCGCCGCGGAAAAAATTCTCAGGTTCCCCGAAACATCCCGCCCGCCCTTGGACCCCCGACTCTGGGCACCGATGAAAAAATCAAAGTTGTAGGTATCGATAAACGGCACATCACGGGTACCCGATGATGCCGGATCACCCGGAAACGAGGTGGCCGAGCAGCCCCACGCAAAGGTCATCAGGACAACCGCGAGCACACCCCGGAGCCAGTGGATGATGCGCCGATCAGAATTGATAGGACACCTCCACATAGGCGCGCGAGCTGTTCTGGAAGAACCCGGCAAAGTGGAACTGCCCGGGAAGCGGCTCGCCGCGCGGTCCGGTATCGGCGATGGAACCGCTCATCACGTCCGCGCCAACGCTCATCTTGACCCGATCGGTCAACAGCACATCCGCGCGCGGACGCCACACCCACTCCTTGTCGTTGATGAAGTGGATCACCAGCATCTGGGCGGTGACAATATTGTCGAACAGGGTCTTTCTGATAAAGCCGGCATGCACCACATCTTTTTTGTCGGAGATAATCGCCGGGTGGTAGTCGATGATATCGGCCTCCAGGTACTGGAACGACCAGTCCATTCCGAACATGCTGAAGTCCAGGTTCACTGCGAATTTGTAATAATCCCGCTGAATCGAGCCGTCCACCGCGTCGGCCGGAAGCTCAACCCCATTCCCCAGAAACGTGCCGAAAATCTTGTTTTTCACGTATGCGGTTTCGGCCGACAGGATGAAAGGGCCCGCTGCCCGGCTGAAGGTGGTGCCGAAAATCTTCAGGCGCGGAGGGCTGGGAACGAAGTCCACCTCCGGCGTAACGCCGAACTCCGAGTCCTCTCCGATGCCTCTAATGCTGCGGAACGCCGCAGGGAAGTCGTCCCAGGTGTCGAAGTAGCTGACCGACAGGTCCGAATCAAACAGCGAGAAACTATAGCGCAGCGCCCACTCGGCGTTTTCGATGCCGCTGTCCGGCACGTCGAGACCGGGCAGGTATTGAAACTGCTCGAACTCGGTTCCCTCCGGGGCCGGTACATGCGGCTGCACCTCGGGAATCCACAAGGCTTGCAGGCTGGACTCGGAGAAGTAATAGTCCCAGCGCAGCATGGCCAGGGGAACGTACCGATCCACCACGTCCCTCAGGATGAACTCCTTGAAGTCCAGGGGGTTGATCTCATCGGTGACCCGCGCACCTTCCACCACCCCCCAGCGGACGATCTGACGGCCGAGTCTGAGGTCGGCGTTGTCAAAGTGAACGTCCAGATACCACTCACGGAGTTCCGCTTCGCTCTGCACCACGTCCACATCACGCACGTTGTCAGAATCCAGTTGGTTGATTAAATCCGGGGTCTGTTCCTCGGTGAGGATGGTGGTGGGACCCCGCCGCGGATGGATCGTATCCACATCCTCCAGGTCATACACCGCGTCATAGGTCACCCGCGGCACCATGGTCCATTCCATGCTGTCGCCAATGGGGGTGACCGCCTCCGCCCGGAACACATTCAGCACCTTGGAGAAGGAGGAGGGCGTGACATACCGGTAGGCGGTCTCGTTTCTGAGGTATCCGGTCACGGATGTGCCGGTACGATCAAGCAGCGTGGAAACCACACCGGGGGCATCCTCTTCAGCGAAGCCGTCCACCTCTTCGGCCACCGGCTCCACGCCGGGTATGGCCCGAGCGGCCTCAGCCCGAAGGGACACCTCCTGAGCGGCTCCGTTCAGTGGAAAAACCAGAAGCAACAAGGCTGCAAGAACAGCCCGCAAGCGGTATGCCGCCATCACCCGAAGGCTCCACGGGTACCGCGTCCGGACAGTATTACCCAACCATGTGGAACAACAGGGAAGTTCATTTCTCCCGCAATCCGGGGGGGTTGATGGCGGGGAATCCACCCGGCGGCAGCTATCCTGCCGATTTTTCGGCAGAAGGCGAATCAAAAGGCCCTTGGATAAACAAAAAAATGCAATCATTTCGATACTTTATGCCAAAACATCCGGGCACATCAGGCCATCTGCTCAGGGCATCCAGCTTACAAACAGCAAGAACGGTTCCCGTTTAGGGAAAACCAAACATTTTTACGGATTTTCCACCGGTTGCGCCCACTTCGATCCGGGTGGCCCCATCAACCGGAAGGGTCTGGAAACAGTGGGGAATTCTGCGTTGGGAAAAGGAAAAAGGGGCCGGAAAACAGAGGGGCCGCCGACATGGGTTCAGTGCCCGAGGACATTCGGGCTCAGAAGGTATAGTTGATCCGCAGGGACACCGTCTGATTCTTATTGATGTTGTCCTGAACCACCTGATCGTCCAGCAGATCGTCCAGGCTGGTGGGTACATCGATACTGGCCTTCGACTCTTCCTGCTGCACGCTCAACACCCAGGTGGTGTCCTTGTTGAGACGCAGCGTGAAGGTTGCCCCGACAGACAGGGACGCCTGCTTCTGATCCACCTCCACCAGGGTGGTGGTATCGACATCCGGATCCGGATTGGGCACCGTCTGGAACCGGCCGGCGGTAAAGTTGCTGATCGAGTAGTTGACGAAGGTATTGACCGAAACTTTGGGATAGAGTTTGAAATACCAGGACAATGAGCTGCCCAACCGGTTCGATTCGATCGGCACCACCTCAAGGGTCTCCGGGCGGATATTTCCCGGGCGGATATCGTGACTCAGCGTCATGCTCACCGAGCCGGTTATGGTTCCCCTGTTTTTTGATACGTGGGTATTTCCGAGTGAGAAGGTATGGTCGGTGCGAGCGGTATCCAGGTTCAGCGCGACGGCGTCGCGGTCGTTGCGGCGGAAAGTGTAAGTCAGGTTCATCTGATCATTTTCCCCCAATGTCCAGCGCTGCCCGATGTTCCCCGTAATCAACGATTGGAGATAATTGTTTCCCGTATTCGTATAGGAGGAAAAATCGGTCAGGGTGTAACCCATCGTCAGCGTCTGCGGCACTTTCAGCCGGAAGGTCAGGTCTGCTCCGATAACGTCGTTGAACGAGGAACTGCCCTTTTGCGTGCGGGTAAAAGTGGTCGAATATCGGGGTTTGACCTCCATATTTTTCAACCGGATAGGAAGCGAAACACTGTAGGTGTTGGTGTTGACGTAACGTTGAAACGTGTAGTACATCCGGTGTCCGCTGGACAGCGACATGGGCACCTGAAACCGATTCCACCGCACCCCCTTGTAAACGACATTGATGGTGAGGTTACTGGAAGCCCCCGCCTTGGGATCGGTGGATGAGTTATTGGCGTTGGTGTTAAAGTCGATGACCGTCTGGGAAGCGCTGATCACCCAGGGCCGGGGTTTGAATAAAATGAGTTGCGCACGCTGAACATACGGGTCATCCGGCTCACCAATGGCAATGGCGCGCTGAAACCACTCTTCGGGGGTGGCGTAACGTGGGCCACTGCTGACCACCGAAACCGCCTCCAGACTGGCCGATGCGCCCGAGCTTGTCGAACTCACTTTCGTCGGGACCGCCTGCCCGCCCAACTGTCGCGCGATGTTGCCCCGCTCAACCAGCATCGGCACCGTCTCTTCATTGCTCTTCAGGTAGGTATCGATGGTATCGGCCGCATCCGACCAGCGTTCCCGACGGTTGTACATCACCGCCAGCTCAAGGGTAACGTCGTGGTCCGGATGCTCCTGTAGAAAGCCTTCGAGCACTTCAAGGGCCTCGTCCTCCTGGCCCCGCTCTTCCAGAAAGCGGGCCAGGACCACCACCACCTGGGGATTGTCCGAAAGCTGTTTGTAGGCACCCCGCAGCGCGGTTTCAGCCTCATCCATGCGGTCGAGTTTCTGGTAAATCTGGCCGGCGTTGAACAGCAGTCGGCCGTGCTCCGGATTGGCCGCAAGGGCCGGCTCCAGAATCTCGAGGGCCTCCTCGTGCCGCTCAAGCTGCATGGTAATCTCGATCATCCGTGTCTGCACCGCCTCCTGGCCAGGCGCACGATTCCATGCCTTACGAATCATGATGAGACCCTTTTCCGGGTCGCCTTCCGACACCAGCGCATTCCCCAGGATCAGGTAGGCGGTGGCCTTTTCCCGATCATCCGCCTCCCCGCGCACCCCGGACAGACGCTTTTTCGCTTCCTCCACCTCCGGTTCATCGGTGCCGAATTCGATCACCTTCTGAAAAGATTTCAACGCCTCGGTGGGAAGTCCGACAAGTTCAAAAAACAGGCCCAGGCGAAAGTGGCTCTGCACGTGGTCGGGCTTGAGCGCCACCGAGGTACGGAACTCCCTGTAGGCATCGTCCAGACGGGCCTTCTCAACGTAGAGAATGGCCAGGTTGTAGTGGTAGAAGGGGTTTTGATCGTCGAGGGAGATGGCCTTCTCGAACAACTTGATGGCGGCATCGGCATTTTTCAGCTTGATCTGTTCCATGCCCTTCAAAAAGGCATCCCGCGCCTCCTGCGTACCTTTTAGCCGTTCAAGCTGTTTATCGATGCCTTGGACCTTCTGGCGTGCCAGCCCGGCAAATGCCCCTTTCGGGGGGGCCCACTGGATAACCGCCTTGTAAGACTTGTACGCATCCTCAAAACGCCCATCACCCGCATAGATTCGGGCGAGAAAATAATGGCTCTCGTAGTATGTCTCGTCCGCGGCAACGGATTTTTCAAGGGCCTCGACCGCCAGATCGTTGCGGCCTTGCCGGCTGTACGCCGTCGCCAGGTTAAACAGCGCCAGGGCGTTGTCGGGAGCCAAATCCAGTACCTTCTGAAAAGAGGCGATTGCCCCCTCCAGATTTCCCGTGTCAAGCTCATCGATACCCTGTTGCAATGATTCCCGGACCGTGCGAACGGTTTCCTCGGTACCACCGAAGGTCAGTCTGCGGCGGGCCTGCTGGGCCTGGATACTGTCGCCGCCGTGCTCCACCACCTTGGCGAAGGCGGCCAGCGCCTCCCCTTCCCTTCCGGCATCGAAAAGCAGGCTGCCCAGACGAAATTGAGCTTGGTACAAGGCTTCGTTCAAGGCCACCGCCTGGCGGTAGGCTGCGATGGCGCCGTCCGCATCGCCGATCTGATCCAGAGCCGCACCCAGCATATAGTGGGAACCCGGGTCTTCCGGCGCGACAAGGACCGCTCTACGCGCCAGGGGCAATGCAGCCTCGACGTCCTGTTTGGTAAACAGCAGGATACGGCTGGCGGCCAAAAGCGCCCGTTTTCCTTTGGGCCATATCTCGAGGACTTCATTATAAATCGACAGTGAATCATCGGGCCGACCCGAGCGCTCATAGGCGATGGCCAGGCGAAGGAGCACCCCCGGCTTACGGTTTCGGATTTCCACCAGACGTTCCAGGTAGGGGGTCACCCCGGCGTAATCGCCCGCCGATTCCATACTTCGCACCAGGTTGGTCAGGGCGGGCATGTTTCCGGGGGCCAGTTCAACCACGCCTTTGAGGGCGGCAATGGCATCCGAAAAGCGTTGTTCCGCAAATGCGCGTTGCGCGTCGCCCATCAATTGATTCAGACGCAAGGCCTCTTCCGGCGTTGCACCGCGCTCGGCGAAAAAACGGCGAATATTCCGGGTGATGGCGTCATCCACAGATTCCGCCAGCAAGGCGTCATAAATCCGGTAGGCCGCCTCCAGGTTCCCCTGGGTTCCCCGGATCTCCGCCAGCAGATACCGGGCGGCCCGGTCTTCCGGTTGTGCGGTAAGCAGCTCATTGATCATGGCCTCGGCTTTGGCCACCTGACGCTTGTCCATCAGTTGACGTGCCTCATCAACCGAGGCCGCCCAGCCATCGTCTGGAAGGGTGATCCCAACCAAAAATATGACGGCAAGCGCCAGTATCAATCGACCCAACAAACGCAATGCCGATAACCTGATAACTGTCGTGTATCCCTGTTCCGTACGGCAGGCACGGAGGCAGGACACCATAGCCCAATCCTCCGGATAAAATCCAACCGAATCAAATCCGAATCAAATCCGAAGTAGCTCCAATTTTCGTGCCAACCACCGGCCTCCTGAGGGGATAGGGAAAAAGCGGGGAAATTCAGACAAAAAAAGGGGGGCCTGCCTTTCGGCAGGCCCCCCTGGGCTTTCATCCTGTCCAAGTCATTGGCGTTTCACTTACGCGAACCGCCAGGGACTTGAAGCAGAAGTCAGAACCACTCTTACAGCTGCGGCGTCGGACCATGCTGGATGGTCGGAACGGTGTGCCAGCCCGAGCTCCACGGCATGAAGTCGTAGTCGACCTCAATCGGGGCGAAGCGGTGAGCCGTCGGCACGTTGAGGCTGTCACAGTTCATGCAGGAGAAGAAGTATCCCTCTGCATCCTGAGAAACCATCTGCGCAACGCGGTTCATAATACCGGAACCGGAGGGATCATCATGGACCGAACCCTCGGCCGTGGCGGGAATGGTCTGCATGAAGGTGCCGATCGCGAACGCCGTGGAAGGCTCCGGATCGGTCAGGTGGTTCGGACCAGCAACAACCTGGAACGCCTGCTGGAAGGTCTGGCGGCTCGCCTCGTAGGCGGGATCGCCCAGATCCACAGACTGCTCCAAGCGCTGATCGACCAGCGCCAGGGTGGTGGCGAAGTCAGAACCGACCCAAGCCAGCTGGCTCCGGAAGTTCTGGATCAGGGTGGTTTTCTCAGTGGCGTCGCCAATGAGGTTACCGTTACCGCCGCTCATGGCGCTATCGCCCTTGGAGACAACGTAGCCCACCACGATCTGGTCAATCCAGAACTCGAACTCGGTGGTCAGCTCGGAAGAACCGAGGTTCGCGAAGGTCGGGGCGCCCAAGGGCAGCTCCGGGTTGGCGATGGCATCCAGAGGATCGGTCCAGTTCACGCCGGTAGCACCATTGGTAGCGGTGGCGATACCGTTGAAGTAGTAGTGATCCAGGGTGCCGTCACCGTTCTGGTCGGACCAGATGTTGTTACCAAACGCGATCTCGTTGTTCGCGTTCCACCAGCCACCCGCAGCGTTGGCGGCGAGCAGGGGCACAGCAATACCCGAGGCCCAGAAGTTCTCGGTCGCGGCCGTCGTGGCAGCAGCCAGGCCCGGCATCTCGGAACCGTGGGCACCACAAGCGAAGGCGGTACCGGCACCCGTGGACTCGGCACCCGGCAGGGCCTTACACTCGTTGCGCACGAAGTCCGGGATGAAGTTCTCGGCGGCGCCGTTGTCGACGTAGCCCTCGGACATGTTCATGGTCACCTGATCGACCGCATATGCCGAACCGGCAAAAGCGAGAACCGCGGCGGAACCAACAGCAATAGATAATTTCTTGTTCATTTTGTGTCCTTCATAGTTAACACGTATGTATGTACACCACCGGCCCCCAACCTATGGGGTCCGGTTTTGCAACCCGGCTGTTTACACAGCCACAACTTCCGGGCTGCGGGGCGATCCATGCCCCACTACGTGCGAAGGATTTTCTTCGCACATGATCAGCTCCAAGAGTTGACGTTCCGGGTGGTTGTTACAAAAAAACCACCTTTTGCATCGGTTGCCCGTCTACCACGGCTCGTTCCTTCGACCCGGGGCACTTGTTTTCGGGAGCCGCGGCTTGCACCGCCCTCCCGAAATCTCAAGAATTCTTTCTACCCGCCAATGGCCGTCATCGAGGTCAGCATCTTCTCCGGATTTTCCATCGTGATGTTATGGGCATCCGGCTTGATCTGAAGCACCTCGTCAAACAGATCGTTCAACTCCTCGTCGCTGGCGCCCTCGCGCATCGCTTCGCGGAAGTCGACTTCGATCTTTCCAAACAGGCAGGGCCTAACTTTACCGTCCGCGGTCAGGCGGATGCGGTTACAGGTATCGCAGAAGTGGTTGCTGATGGCGTGGATGAACCCGACGCGACCCGCAAAACCCGGGATACGGAAGTTCTCCGCGGGACCGGCAGCCACATCGCCATCGTAAACCGGGATCAGCTCACCCACCCCGTCGGTGACGATCTTCTGGATATCCTCGATACTGATGTATTTCTTCTTCCAGTTCTCCCAATCGGAGACCGGCATAAACTCGATGAAGCGCATGTCGATCTTCATGTCTTCGGTGAGCTTCACAAAATCGACAAACTCGTCTTCGTTAACGCCGCGCTGGGCCACCGCGTTGATCTTGATGTTGGGGAAGCCCACATCGACGGCAGCCTGAATGCCATCCCAAACGCGCTTGAGCTGGTTGCCGCGGGTAATCTCGGCGAACTTCTCTTCCTGCAGGGAGTCGAGGCTGATGTTCAGGTGACGCAGACCCGCATCGTACAGATCCTGGGCGTGCTCCTTAAGAAGGATGGCGTTGGTGGTCATGGCCACCTCGGTGATCCCCTCAACCTCGCCGACCCGGCGGACAAAATCGACACACCCCTTGCGAACCAGCGGCTCACCGCCGGTCAGGCGAATCTTGTGAACGCCACGCTGGGCGGAAAGTTCAATAACGCGAATCAGTTCGTCGTAACTGAGAAGGGTGTCCTTCTCCATCCAGTGGTTGCCCCAGGCGGGCATACAATAGTTACAGCGGAGGTTACAGCGGTCGGTCAGGGAGACCCGCATGTATTTAACGGTACGACGGAAGGAATCAACGAGTTCGGTCACAGGCTCACCTCAAACAGATCGGAGTGACATATATTTCCCATCACGCGGCGACCCCCCTATAGAGAGCAATCGCTGTGCCATTTATCAAAAAACTCGTAACCCGTTGAATTAACGAGCGGCCGATGGCGTCCGACGGGGTAACGGAAAATAAATTCCCACTCTGGAAAGGAAAAGTTTTTCCCATCTACTCTACCCATTCTTCCCAATATCACACGTGCTCATAGGGGGCGAACAAACGCCTTTTCCCGTTGAGCCCGCGTGTTTGCCGTCGATCACGGGCATTCACCAGCCGCCCCGGTCCGCTGGGTGTAGCCCTCGGTGGCAGAGTAAGTGAAGGTACCTGAGCAGCTGTTGCTGGTTGTGGTGCCGGCGGTGACATCCGTATAGGACTGAGTAAAGCTACCCACCGCTTCACCCACCAGATCACCGTTGGCGTCCACCAGGGCATCCACACTAAAGAACAGGTCGAAGATCTGGTCGCCATCTCCCCCCAGTGCGGCATCAAAACTGCCCTGCCCGATCATCGGGGCTTCCTGATGGAAGCCGAAATCCATTTCGTTGCAGCGGGCCTGGCCAGACTGGGCCGAGACCGTATCACAATCCTCGGAGGCGCCCACCGCGGTAGACAGCATGTCGTTGCGAAGCCCCTGCTTGAAAACATTCAATGCACCATCGGCGTCATCTTCTATGTACGACAGAAAATAATAGCCCGAGTCGCCGGTCTGGGATAGGGGCGACGGTGCCGGGGGCATCGCGGTGTTGCCTCCTGGAAATGCATTTTGGTCGGCGTTGTACTCACAGTCGATCCGATTGGCGCAGATGCTGAAGTCGGAGGTTCCGGCGATAAGCCCGTAACCGAACTCCGTGCTCCCGGCCAGATAATCGGTCATGTCGGAGGTATCCGGATGGACATCCAGCACGCTGGTGAGTACCGCCGGATCAAAGCCGCGCATGGCGGCCATGTTGTTGTTGGTGGTGGCGCTGCTGTTACGGGTCAGCTGGTCCGCCGACCACGCGGCAGGCACCATCGGGAACGCGCAGCCGAGAACCACGACCAGCAAAACGGCGATATGATGGCGAATCTTCATAGACACACGCATTAAAATGCACAAATCGCGCCACTTTTTTTGGCACTACAACCCATTGTATTTATGCTACTTTTTCGGATATATCGGGCACAGACCCGGCGCAGACACCCAAGGCTTGGCAGGGTGCCGGAAAACCCTTTCCCCCAATGGTGAAAACATGGCAGCCGGCTTAAAGCGGCAAAAAACGGGTATTACGGCGCCGGGATATAGCGCTCGGCACTATCCAGGGACCGATTGCCGGACAAGCCGCCGGTAACCAGCACGGTGCCGTCGTCAAGCAGGGTCACCTGATGACCTTCCGCCCGCGGCGTGTGCAAGGGCGACCCGGCCGACCAGGAGCGGGTCGCATCCGGCACGATCACCTCGGCCTCGCCAATGGCGACGTTGGTCAGGTCGTGACCGCCCACCACAAGCAACCCGCGCCCCGCGCCCAGATCGACCGCCATGTGCCGGAAACGCGGCTCGATCAGGCTTCCGGTCTGAACAAAGAGGTCCTTCCCAGGATAGTAGGCTTCGATCTGACGCAGGGCCGACTGCCCCACGTGGCCGCCGCCGACCGCCACCGCGAGGGTGGTTCCATCCGCGGCTTCGACCGTGTTCAGGGTGTGCTGGAAGCGGCGCACGGCCAGCCAGGTCGGCGTACTGCTCGGATTGGCCGAGAACACATTGATGATGCGTTCGGCATCGCGCACCGCATCGGGGCCGGAGAGGCCGCCTGCCACCAATACGCTGCCGTCGGACAGCAGGGTGGCGGCGTGTTGCACCCGGCCCGATAACAACGCTATTTCTTTCAGGCTGGCGCCGTTGGTGGCAACCTCCTCGGCGGTGGCAAGCCCCTGAACCTGCTTCAGGCTGCTGCGCCCGCCCACCAGCACCACGCGGGCGGTGGCGTCATCACCCACCAGGGTGGCGGTATGCTGCGTCCGCGGACCGGCCAGTTGAGCGTTAAAGGTCCAACTGCCCAGGGGGGGATTCACGTTCGGGTTATAGATCACCACGGTATCGTGGACCTCCAGCTGCCCGCTAACCGGATCCTCGTACATCCCACCCGCCACCATGACCCGACCGTCCGGCAACAGGGTGGCCGTGTGGAACGCACGCGGCCCGATCACCGCCACCCCCGAGGCCGGATTGTTCACCAGGGACAGGGGGGGGCCGGGCAAAAACTCGCCGGTGGCGGGGTTAAAAATCTCCACACTCTCGGTAGGCACCTCCTGGCCACTGCCATCGGGGCTGACACCGCCCACAATCAAGACCTTTCCGGAGTTCAGCAGGGTGGCGGTGTGGTATTTACGCGCCACGTTCATTTTCCCGGCCTTCAGGAATCCGGGCAGGGACTGGCCGGTTACAGACACCGGCAGGGTCACCCCGCTTGAGGTGGTCACCCTCACCGTGTCATCCACCCGCTCGGTGACGGTGCTCAGGAACGACAGGGTGATGGGAAAGCTCTTTTTGGCCGGAACCAGATTGCCGGCCAGCGGATCAAAGCCGGGGACAGCGGTCTCGGGACCGTTCACCACGTTCACCGCGGTGATGCCGATGGGGTCGTTACCGGCATTCAGGACATATATGGTCTGAACCACCGTCTCGCCCACGGCGGGAGCGCCGAAATCGACACTGGTCGGCACCACCTGAACACCCCCGGAGATATCCGCCACATAGACGTCCAGGGTGACCAGGTCGGTTTTGCCGGAGTCATCCGTCACCTGCAGGGCGACCGTGTAGGTCCCCGGCACCTGAAAACTGTGGGTCACCACCGTTGAAGCGGTAAAGAAATCCGGGTCCGGCGTACCGCCGAGGTAGTCAAAGTCCCACAGGTAGCTCACAATCACCCCATTGGGGTCACTGCTGGCCGATGCGTCGAAGGTGTAAACCTCCCCCACAAAGGCCGCCACCCGGTCCGGCTGCACATGGGCGCGTGGGAGATCAACCGCTGCACTGCCACCACCGCCGCCGCCTCCCCCACCGCCGCAGGCGGCAACCATAAGAAGCATGACGAGGGCGGCGGCAGTGGCCGTGAAACGCCGGGTCGCCCGCCACGCGGTGCCGACCCCTGTATCCACTGTATATCTGTGCATCCGGTCCAATCCAAACAATGATTTATTCAGCCCAAGAGGGATTATTTGCATAATCCGGGCCAACCACACGGGCGGCGCAAGCCATTGAAAGGAAGGGGCTTTTATGGCAGGGGGATGGCGGAATGGGTGGCCTGCCGGAGATGGGAGTCCAATGTGTGAAATTTCGTCGTGTTTCGCCGAAATCCGGGCATCCCTCGAACGGGGGGTGCCTTAAAACGGGCGGTTGGGCACCCCTGAACCCCGCTGATCAAAACAGTCGTAAGCGCCTCGAGTGCAAGGCGGGAGGAACGCAGGGGACGAAAGCGCACGCTTGTATGTCGAGGTCCCGAACACCGCACCAACGAAGCAATCGGGGTGCTTACGACCGTTTTTACTGGAAGTCCGGATCGGTGTACTGGGGATTGAATATCTGCACCCCCGGCACGTTGCGAACCTCAACACCGAAGCCCGCCAGAACGACGCGGCCATCCTCCAGCTGGTGCTGGAGGGTGAGATAGATGCGGTCGCCCAGGGTCTGGCCGAAGATATTCGACAGGGTGATGCTGTACGACTCGGTGGAGGGTTCGTAGGTCACCGTCCGGTTGGTCGGAGCCGGATCGGTCCAGGCGGGCTGCGGCACGCCGTTCTGGTTGGTTGCGGACACCACCACCAGGTTGCTGGCCGCCGACGGGCTGTAGAGCAGGCCGTTCATGTCGAAGAACTTCACCTGGATGTTGTAGGTGGTGTCCGTCGGTCCGACAGTGGCGGATCCCGGCTGCACCACCAGATGCTTGAACAAGCCGGGGGAGGGATCGCCCGCGCCCAGCATGTAGAACGCGGTAGCGCCGTCGATGGCCTGACCGTCGGTGACACCGGCGGCATCCACCAGCTGGGTCACGCCGGTCAGGTTGATCTCGGCCAGTATCCGGTCGCCCGGCAGCACCGCGGCACCGATCGCGAAGGTAATTTCCTGCGCGTACACCCCGTCACCCCGGTCGGTGAAGGTTCCAAGCACGTAGTCGATGCCCTGGGTCAGCTGAGTGGCGGTAATGACATTGGTCAGCGTCAGGCTCGAACCGGGGAAGTCCAGCTGCGCCAGACCCACGATCGGCAAGCCCTCCTGGTCGCGTACGTGGTAGAGCAGCGAGAACGGCGTGTTGATCACGGCCCCGTCGATATCGGCATCGATGTTGAGGTAGTGGACCTTTTTCAGCCCCGGCGTACCGCCGCCGGTGATGGTGACGCTAAAGGTGTCCACATCGGTCTTGCCATAGCTGTCGGTCACCCGCAGCGCCACCGTGTGGACGCCGACGGTGGTGAAACTGTTGGCCACGATGGGCGAGGCCACATCAGTGGTGAATGCCCCGTCGTAGCTGAAATCCCACTCGTACACCATGCCACCGGCACCGGCGGTGTCGATGCTGCCGGAGCCGTCGAAGGTAACGAATTTGCCCGCGCCCTCAATCGCCGTGCTGGCACTGATGGCCGCTACCGGCGGCCCGTATTCCACAGTCACCAGCGTGCTGGCGACGGTCTGTGCGCCGCCGTCGTCGGTAACCCGTACCGCCACCTCGTAGACTCCCGGCACGGCGAAGACCCAGCTTGCGCCCGCGGCGACGTAGCCGGCTTCCGCCGTGAACGATGCCGGGGTGCCGCCGTAGTTGAAATCCCACTCATATCCGGCAATGGTGCCGTCCGTATCCACGGCGGTTGCCGAGAATCCGGCTGTGTTTGCGACATAGGCGATGGAAGGTCCAACCACAAAGGCCTGCGGCAGGGCATTTCCGGCTATGGTCCGGGTAACGCGGATGTCGAGGGTGGCGATGGCCGCAACCCCCTTGGCATCGGTGGCGCGGAACGCCACGGTGTAGAGACCCGAGGCCGGGAAGGCATGGGTGATCTGCTGGCCGGAGTAATCGGTCACGAAGGTGACGCCGTCGTAATCCATATCCCACTCGTAGGCTGTCATACCGTCGGTGGCGTCGCCAATGAGGCCGGACAGGGTGGTGACCTGCAACTCCTCCACCGTGGTGGGCGACACGATCGACGGGGTCGGCGGCACGTACAGACGCGGGTCGGTGAAGTAGCCGTTACCAAGGAACACGGCACCGCTTCCCGCCGCGGTGGTATTCAGCGAGAATGAAACCTGGCGGGTCAGGCCGCCGGTGAGGCTGTACTCGGCAGTCACATACTGGCGCTCTCCGGCGGTGAGTCCCGCGATGCCGGAGAACAGCAGATCCCAGGCGCCGGTGCCGCCGTTGTAGGCGGCGGTCAGGGACGGGGTCTGTCCACTGCCCACCTCGTTCTCCCAACGCACCAGGCTCCAACTGCCGATGCCGCCATCGTCGGTGGCGGCGAGGGCGCCGTCAAAGAAGCGCACCTGGGTGCCGAACGTAATGGCGTCGGCCGCAATGCTCAGGGAGTCCGGCTGCACCGCACCCCAGCGGAACGTGTCGGCGGCAGGCGCCGCTTCGACAACCACTACGGCGGACGACTGCATCAGCCTGCCGTCGGTAGCGGTGGCGTTCAGCAACTGGGCCTCGATCTGCAACGGAGTGCCCGCCGACACCGCCGCGTTGGGGGCCAGGGTGACGTCAAAGTCGTACACGCCATCGCCCTCGATGCGCTCACCCACCCAGGCCACCGTGTAGTCGATGGTATCGGTCAGCGCCAGACCGCTCGACAGATTGGTGAGAACCACGCTGCTGAAGTCGGTGATGCCCAGACCGGACACCGGCACCCCCTGCTGGTCGCGCACAGCAAGGCGCACCAGGAAGGTGCCGCCGCGGGACACGTTGCCCGGGTAGCCGTCCGCCTGGAAGAAGTGGGCGATGCCGGCCAGTCCGGTGGCGGCGGCGGTGTTGTCCACCGAGGAAGCGGACGCTTCGGTGCTGTAGCTGCTCTCGTTGGTGCCGTCGAATCCGGTTATCACATAGTAGTAGGTGGTGCCGTCCGTGGTGGCGCCATCAATGATGCTGCCGATGGCCCCGTTCGGCACCGAACTGATCAGGGTGTACGGACCGCCGCTCAGGGTGGCGCGATAGATGCGCTGTTCGATCACATCGCCGGAAACCGAAGGCGTCCAGTTGAGGGTGATCTTGCCGCCGGTATCAGGCACCGTATCCGCCGCCGTCAGGGCGGTGGGTGCGGTCGGCACCACATTGTCCTGGGGCGTACCCACAGCCTCCCACTCGTCCGCCGACTCGAAGGTACCGTTCCAGGCGCGAACCGTGTAGTAGTACGGCACATTGTTGGACAGGCCGGAGGAATCCGTGAAGGCGGCAGTCACGTTGTCGGAGATCACCGCCACCAACACGTCATACACCCCCGGGCTGCTGCCGCGGTAGATGCGCTGCTCGGTAACGCCAGCACTGACCGACGGCGTCCAGCTGAGATCCAGGGAAGCACCATTGTCCGCCGGGGTGTCCACCACCGTCAGACCGGAGGGGGCATTCGGTGCGCCGTCGTCGACCGGCACCGCACTGGTTTCGACCGAATTCACGCTTTCCTGGGCACCGTCAAAGGCACGCACCACATAGAAGTAGGTGTTGCCGTTGAACAGGCCGCTGTCAATAAAGCGCGTGGTGGTGTTGTCAATGAAGGTCGCCACCGGCGCACCGTAACCGCCCAGCGACGTGCGGCGGTAGACCCGCTGTTCCACCACATCGGGGGAAACGGCCGGAGTCCAGGTGATGATGATGCGGCCACCCGCATCCGACGGCGCGTCGATAGCGGACGTGCCGGTGGGCGCAACCGGGGCGGCGTCGTTCACCGAGGCCGCCTGGGCCTGCACCGAGTAGCCGCTTACGTTGACGCCGTCGGTCACCTCGACCACATAGTAGAAGGTGGTGCCGGTGGACGCCGTGGCATCGGTGTAGGTGGACGTGTAGCTGTTGCCGATGGTGGCCAGCAGCGAATACGGGCCGCCGTTCACGGCACTCCTGTAGATACGCTGCTCGGTCACATCGAGGGAAGTGGACACCGTCCAACTCAGGGTCAGGGCGCCACCGTTGTCACCCGGGGTATCGGCGGCGACAAGCCCGATCGGCACCGCCGGGGCGAGATCGTCGGTGCTGACGCTCGATGCCTCCGTGCTCTTGGTACTGACGTTGGTATCGTCGGAGGCGCGAATCACGTAATAGTAGGTCATCCCGTCCACCGTGGTGGTGTCGTCCCAGGTGGTGTCCGCATTGCCGGAAAGGGTCGCAATCTGGTTATAGGGGCCGCCACTCACGGTGCTCCGGTAGATCAACTGCGCGGTCACGTTGGTCGAGATCGACGGCGTCCAGGTCAGGGTGATGCTGCTGCCATCGTCCGCCGGGGTATCGGCGGCGGCGAGGACCGTGGGCCGGGCCGGGGCCAGGTTGTCCAGCGGAAGGGCGGAAGCCTCGTTGGATACGGCGGACTCCGCCAGGCCATTCCAGGCCCGTACCACATAGTAGTAGGTGTTACCGTCCACCAGGGCGGCATCGGTATCCGCATACGCCGCGGTGGTGTTGTTGGCAAAGGTGGCGATCGGCGCCGGATCGTAGCTGTCCGGTGCGGTGCCCCGGTAGATCCGCTGCTCGATCACGTCGCCGGAGACCGACGGCGTCCAGGTCAGGTCAATGCTGCCGCCTTCATCCGCCGGAGTATCCAGGGCGACGAGGCCGGTCGGGGCCTGGGAGGCGGTGTCGTTGAGCGGCACCACGGCGACTTCGTTTGAATCGCCACTCTCGTTGATGCCGTCCCAGGTGCGGATTACATAATAATAGGTGATTCCGTCCGTCAGACCGGTGTCGGTATGGCTCGCGGTAACGCCGTCGGCATAGGTGGCCACCAGGGCGTATGGCCCACCCGGCAACAGGCCGCGGTAGATGCGCTGCTCCTGCACCGCCACACTCCCCCACGGGGTCCAGTTGAGGTCCACCTGCCCACCGCCGTCGACCGGCACATCGGCACCGCTAAAGCCGGTGGGGGCCGCCGGCAGGGTGCGGGTGGCGGCCACTGGCGAATTGGTCGGCAGGGTTTCGTTGCCCACACCATCGAACGCGGTCACCCGGTAGTTGTGCAGATCCGAGGCCGGGAACGGACCGTCGATGTAGATGGTCAGGCCGGTGGTGGCCAGCGGGCTGACCACGCTGTCCCGGTAAACCCGGTAGCCCGACACACCGACGTTGTCGGTTGAGGCCTCCCAGGTCACTTCGATCTGGGACTCGCTAAGCGCCCGCACGGACACCCAGCCAGGCACGCTCGGCGCCTCGTTATCCGGCAGCGTGGTGGCCTGGCTCAACCCCGAGTCGGCGGTGTTTCCGGCCCGGTCCACCACCCGCACCATGTAGCTGTAGGTGGTCTGGGGGAACAGGGCGGCATCAACATAGTTGCTGCCGGTCACCGAGCCCACCAGCGCCCCGTCACGGTAGATCTCGAACGTGGCGATACCGACGTTGTCGGAGGCGCCGCTCCAGCTCACGGTGATCTGGGTGGCGGAGTCGGCGGTGGTGGTCACCGTCGAGGGCGCCGTCGGCGGCACCGAGTCGAGGGTGGCGTTCACCACGGCGGAGGGGGCCGACACGTTGCCCGCCACATCCACGCTCAGAATACGGTAGTAGTAGGTGCCGGAGACCGCGCTGGTATCGCTGTAGGCGGTGGTGTTTCCATCGACACTCGCCAGGGCGTTGAACACCACCCCGTCGGTGCTTTGCTCGATGCGGTAGCCATCCACCCGCACGTTGTCGGTGGCGCCGCTCCAGGTCAGGTCGATCCGGGTGTCGCCGATCGCCAGCGCTTCAACGAACGCGGGCGGAGTCGGCAGCACCGAATCCCAGCCGGGGGCGCCCTGGGTCAGGTAGGCGGAACCGGCATCCGCAAAGGCGCCGAAGTCGGTCATGTCGGCGCCCACCAGCAGGTCCGCCACACCATCGCTGTTGACATCGCCGACAGTGGTCAGGCTGACGCCCAGCTGATCACCCGCCAGGATGCCACTCAACACCAGGTCGCTTGCGGTCAGGGTAAGGATGCCGCCGCTGTCGCGTCCGTAGGCCACGTATATGGCGCCCTGCTCCAGAGCACCACCCGGGGCTGCCAGCGGCGCGCCCATCACCAGGTCGGCAAGGCCGTCGGCGTTGATATCACCGGAAATATCGACGGACAACCCCAACTGGCCATACATCCCGCCTTCCACAATCATGTCGGCGTTCGACAGGTCCACCTGCCCGCTGGGGCCGGTGTCGCTGCCAAACACCACATAGGCGGAACCGGCGAAAGACACACCGTTGGGAGACGCCCACTTGGCGCCGATGGCCAGATCGTCGATGCCGTCGCCGTTGAAGTCACCTCCCGCACTCACGGCGGAGCCGGCGGCGTCACCCGAGGCGATGCCGGAGAAACGGGCATCGGCGCCGAACAGGTCGACGCTGAGGAAGCTGTTCAGGTAGCTGCCGCCCATCACCACATACACCGCGCCCGCACCGGACAGGCCGTTGGGGTTCTCGGCAGCGGCGCCAATGACAACATCGGACACCCCGTCGTTGTTCAGATCACCCGCGGTGGTCAGGGTGCTGCCCGCCAGTCCCGATGCCTGGACACCGTTGAATACCAGATCGGCGCTGTCCACCCCCATGGTGGCCGGCAGCACGGAGCCGCCGCCGAACATATAGGTGCGGCCCGCCCGGGCGGCGGCGCCAACGTTCTCCCGCGGGGCAGAGGCCAGCAGGTCGGCAAACCCGTCGCCATTGACGTCGCCGGAAAGGGCGATCGCCGCACCAAAGTTATCGCCACCGGCGCGCCCGGTGATGGCCAGGTCCGCGGAGGTCGCGGACAGGTCGATGACGGCGGGCCAGTTGGTGGTGCCATAGAACACGTAGACACGTCCGGCTCCGGCGGCCCCGCCGAACGCCCCCACCGCCAGGTCATCAATACCGTCGCCATTGAAGTCGGCACCGCTGGCCAGGGAATATCCGGTGTAGTCATTGCTGCCGGCACCCTGGATCCGCACGTTCGCCGTGTCCATGAGCCGTTGGCCGCTGGCACAGGTGTCGCCGAAGTGGATGAACACCTCGCCGGCGCCGACGCGGCCGTTGGGGGACGCCTGGTCCGCACCGATCACCATATCAGCGATACCGTCGCCGTTCAGGTCGCCGGCGTTGGTGACGGCGTGTCCGGCGCCGGCGCCCGCCATGTCATGGTCTATGGCGATGTCGAGCAATCCGGTGTCATTGATCGGAGACGCCGTGGCAATGGCCGACGGATCACTGTCCACCCCGGAAACATCTCTCGCAACGATGTAGTAGGAGTACTCCGTGCGGTTGGTCAGGCAGGTGTCCGTGAAGGTGGTGGTCGGCGCACTCAGCGTCGTCACCAGCTGATACGCCCCGCCGGAGCGGCTGCGGTAGACATCGTACACATCCAGATCCAGCTCAACGCCCAGGTTCCAGTCCACCTGGATGCTGCCGCCGTTGTCGGCGGGCACGTCAATGGCCGTCACGCCGGTGGGCGCCGCCGGTGGCTGATCATCCGCCGGGGCCGCCGAGGCGATGTTGGACCAGCCCGACTCGTTGGTACCGTCGAAGGCGGTCACCACGTAGTAGTAGGTGGTGCCGACAGTGAGCCCGGTGTCGGTGAAGGTGGTCTCGCCACCGGAGAGCGTCGTCACCAGAGTGCTGAACGAGATGCCATCCAGACTGCGGTAGATGCGGTGGGAAAGCACATCGGTGCTGGTGCTGTTGGTCCAGGCCAGGTCGAGCTGGCTGCCGTCGTCGAGCAGGGTGTCGGTGACCGTCAGGCCGGTGGGGGCCTGTGGCGCCAGGTTGTCGATCGGCACCCCGGACAGCTCATTGGACACCGCCCCCTCGAAGGTGCCGTCAAAGGCCGACACCACATAGTAGTAGGTCATGCCGTTCACCAGACCAAGGTCCGTGTAGAAGGTGTCGGTGTTGCCCGGGAAGGTCTGGATCCGCACGTACGGACCGCCCGCGGTCTCGCTGCGATACAGATACTGCTCGATCACATCCGGCGCGTCCGACGGCACCCAGCTGATCACCAGCGCCGCGCTCTCGTCCGCCGGGAGATCGGAAACCGCAAGCAGGGTCGGCGCCGTCGGCGCAATGTTATCCGCAGAGGTTCCGGAGTCCTCCGCCGAAAGGGTTTCGTTCTCACCGTCGTAGGCGCCGATTGTGTAGAAGTAGAGGGTGCCGTCCACACTGGTGGTGTCCACGTAGGCGATGCTTGCGTTACCCAGCAGGGTATCGACCAGGGTATACGGCCCACCGGACACGATGGAGCGGTAGATGCGCTGCTCAACCACGTCGACGGAGATCGACGGCGTCCAGTCGAGCTGCATCTGGCCGCCCTGATCCGCCGGCACATCGGCGGCAAGCAGTCCGAGGGGTGCATCCGGCGCGATGTTGTCCACCGAGAAGGCGGTCGCGGTGGGCGACGGGATGGTGCTCTCCAGCCCGCCGTCGTAAGCCACCACGATGTAATCGTAGGAAACCCGGTCCACCGTGGTGTTGTCGATGTAGGTCTGCGCGGTGATGGGATAGGGCCCGATCTGGATATACCCGCCCGCCAGGGTCTCTTTGCGGTAAAGGACATAGCCGGTGGTTCCGCTCGAGGTGGAGGCGGTCCACACCAGTTCGATGTTCCCACCCTCATCGTTCGCCACGTCGGCCGCCGTTAGGGTGTCGGGAGCGACCGGTACGTCGTTATCGAGAATCGTGAGGGTGTGCTGCACCGTTCCCGGTATCGCGTTCACCTCACCGGACAGGTCGATCACGACGGTCTCGTCGGGCTCGTCGGTCACATCATCCACCACATCAACAATGATGGTCTGGGTGACCACACCTTCCAGGAAAGTCAGGGTGCCGTTCGCCAGGGTGTAGTCCACACCGGTGCCGGTAGCCGTGCTGCCGGCGCCGACCGTGTAGTCCACGGTCACGGTGCGGCCCGCCGGAGCATCCAGACTCACCGACACGATCACCGGCGTCACGCCTTCATCCGAGGCGGTTGTCGCCAGATCGAAGCCAACCGTCGGGAGCGGATCGTTGTCGGTGATCGTCCCCAGACCGCTGTTATCAAAGGTGGTCGCATTCACCGGGTTCGACAGGAACACGGTGAATGTCTCCGAAGCCTCGTTTAAGAGATCGTCCAGCACCGGCACGGGGATCGGCTGGGTGGTCTCGCCGGTCAGGAAGGTGAGCGTGCCGGAGGTCAGGGTGTAATCCACATCCGACAGGGCGCCGCCCGCCACTGTTGTGTAATCAACCGTTACGGTCTGTGCCGAAGTGGTCGACAGACTCACCGTGAATGCCGCCGTGGAGCCACCCACCGCCTCGGATACGGTGACGTCATCAATCGAAATCGTCGCCGTATCGTTGTCCTGGATCGTGAACACGTGCTGCCGGTTGGTGATGCTCAGGATGGCGTTCACCTCGCCGGACAGGTCGATCACCACCGTCTCGTTGGCCTCGTCCAGCACGTCGTCCAGCACGTCGATGACGATATTGTGGGTGGTCTCACCGGGCAGGAAGGTCAGGGTGCCCGCCGCCAGGGTGTAGTCCACCCCGCCGCCGATGGCCGTCGAACTCACCGTGTTCACCGCGTAATCGACCGATACCGTTCGGCCCGCCGGGGCATTCAGACTCACCCACGCATTCACCGGCGTCACCGCCTCGTCCGAGGCGTTCGAGGTCAGGTCAAAGCCTACTGTCGGCGTCGGATCATCGTCGTTGATGGTCCCCAGCCCGGTATCGTCGGAAATGGTCGTGTTCACCGGATTCGACAGGAATACGGTGAATGTTTCCGCATCCTCGTCCAGCAGGTCATCCAGCACCGATACCGTAATCGGCAGGCTGGTAACGCCGCTCAGGAAGGTGAGTGTGCCGCTGGTCGGGGTGTAATCCACACCCGACAGGGCGGTACCCGCCACTGTGATGTAGTCCACCGTCACGGTCTGGGCCGAAGGCGTCGTCAGGTTCACGATAAAGGTTGCTGTCGAGCCGCCCACCGCTTCGGATACCGTTGAGTTGACGATCAGCATCGATGTGGTGTCGTTGTTCAAAATCGTGTACGTGTGCGTCTGCGCCGCCACGTTCAGGGTGGCGTTGAGAATATTCGACAGGTCGACCACCACGGTTTCGTCCGACTCTTCAAAGGAATCATCGACGACATCCACCGGAATGTTCAGGGTGGTCACCCCCGGCGCGAACGTCAGGGTGCCGTCCGTCACCGTGTAGTCCACACCCCCGCCCA
>JBHHVE010000003.1:0-109103 GCA_046754085.1 Leptospirillia bacterium | reverse complement strand
CCGCCAGGATTTTTTCAAAAGCCCCCCGCACACCACCTGCGGGGGGCTTTTTCGTGAAAAAACACCACCCAATACCACCCAACTGCCACCCCACCTCCAGCCTTGAAAATAGAATGGTGTTTGGGCTATTATTTCCGACTAATGGATTTTATGGCGGCGTACCGAGCGCGTGTATGTCTTACTTGGGTAAGGTGAGGAAGCTGACCTCATGAAGAAATTATTGACCGGATTGATGATGGTGGCGGTGCTGGGCCTGTCCCTGGGCGTGTCGGACGCACAGGCGGCGGATGCCAAGAAGAAGCCGAAGCCGCCCGCAAAGATGCTGATTAACGGTATGTCCAGCGGTGTGATGCGTGTGCCGGAGGTGGCCATATGGTCCTGCCCCGGTGGTCAGATGGGCGGCTGTAACCTGCTGGGCAAGCTGAAGCACGGTACCGAGGTGCTGCGCCACGAAAAACAGAAGGTGCGCGGCCTCAAGTGGTGGCATATCACGAGTGGCGACATGGACGGCTGGCTTTTGGATGGGTTTCTGCAGAAGCCGCCGGAGTAAGCACGGCTTCCAGGCCGCCGGGTTCCAGACCCTGATATAAAAACGCCCCGCCTTTTAGAGCGGGGCGTTTTTTTTGCCGTTATGTGCGGGCCGGCAGCACGCTGACCGCTTCCCCGCGCCCGGCGTCCGGACGCCGGGTAATGTGCAACAGGGGCCGTGAGGTACCGTAGCCGCCACAGGCGCTACAGCGCGGAACCCACGCCTCCGACTGCATGCCGCAGGCGGAACAGTCGTGGCGCAGGCCCAACTCCCCCTGAGCCAGGGCGGCGGCGGCCTCGTCCACATCACCCCGCCGCAGGTTCAGCATGCCCAGCAGCGCCGACATCTCCGGAAAGCGTGTAACCTCCTGCTCCAGCTGGCTGAACACGTGCATGGCGTCATCCAGCATCTCCAGGCGGTGATAGATGCGGCCCAGATAGAAACGCAGCCGGATGCTGGCGGGGTCGCGCTCCACCAGTTGGGTGAAGTAACGGATGGCCTCGCGCGGCTCCTCCATCTTGACGATGTAGAGGTTTTCAATGGGCGGCAGCAATCCCTCATCGCGGGTTGCCTCGTAGCCTTTCTGGTAGGTGGCGAGGGCCTCCTGTGCCTGGCCTTCCCCCTGTAGGGCATCCGCCAGCGCCGCGTAGGACGGGGCGAAACCGGGACTCTGGCGGATCAGTTCGCGCAGGGCGTTCTTGCCCTGGTCGGTGCGGCCGGCGTTCAGGTGCGATACGGCGGCCTCAAAGCGGAAGCCGGTCAGCCGTTCCGCCTCGGCCTTGGAGTCGAGGCCGCTCATGGGGGATGCGATCAGTTGTTCCTGTGCCGCCGCGGCCTGCTCCCACGCCTCGGCGTGCATGTGCATGTCGCGCTGCCGGAGCAAAAAGCCCTGATGGCGGGGGTCCGCCTTCAAGGCCTGCTCGATCAACTGGGTGGCGCGCTCAAGGGCGCCCATGGCGATAAAGTCGTCCACCAGGGAGAGGCTGACTGCGGGATTGTCCGGCTCCAGGCGGGTGGCCAGCCGGTGCAGGGAGATCGCCTCCTTGAGGCGGCCGCTATCCCGCATCAGGTCACCCAGCCGACGGATGGCGGGGACGTGTTCGGGGGACATTTTGGTGACCTTGTAATACAACTCACGGGCCTTTTCGGCACGTCCCGCCAGGCGCTCTTTTTCGGCGGCCAGATAGGTGGAGCTGATTTTCTCGCTCTGGCGTTTACGCATGCCCCGTCCCATTCTGCGGAACATCAGCCTCACGTCCTGCAGCAGGCTTCCGGTAAAGCCGAGGGCAAGTCCGGCGGCGACACAGCCAAGCAGGAGCGGTACCAGACCGACCTCTACCTGCTGGGTATGGGAGACGGTGATCTGGACCGTGGAGTCGTTGAAGAAGGCCAGATAGCCGCCGGCGGCGACGAGGATCAGAACGAACAGCAGCAGGACGCGCATGCGGGTTTCCTTACCGGTGGAGGTCGGGTGGCCAAGGGCCGCAAAAACCTACGCTAAACATACACGATTGCTGCCACAATGCCAGATGTGGGATCCCGCGCGGGGGGAATACGGCAGGCGGGGCACTCTCACGGCGTGTCCGGCGACCGGGTGTGGGGGCACTGCCAACCGACGGTTGAACCACGGGATATGCTCGTGCCGGGCGGGTCGCCCGCCCGGGGATATGTGGCAGTGGGCCCCAGCCACCGCCAGATTACCCCTGTGCGGGGTCCTGCAGGTCTACCTTGGGGGCATCCCCCCACAGCCGTTCGAGGCCATAAAATTCCCGCGCTTCATTGAGAAACACGTGAATGATCACATCGGCGTAGTCGAGCAGCACCCAGCGCATCTCATTTTTGCCTTCCACGTTCAGGGGTTCCACCCCGCGCTTGCTCAGGGCCTCGTCGATACCCTCGTAAATGGCCCGTGCCTGGGTGGTGGAAGTGGCTGAAATAAAAAGAAAATAGTCGGCGATGCTGGACAGGTCGCGGACCTTGATTGCAGAGATGTCGACCCCTTTTTTGGCGTCGGCAGCGGCGGCGGCGATACGCAGAACATCCTCGGCGGGGAGTGGTGCGGGTGGAGTGGTTTTGGCAGATTCAGGCATACAGATGATGCTGGATTATAAAGCGCTCCACGGTTTCGGGCAATCCATCAATCCGTCTCTCGCCAGCACGGATTGCCGCCCGGATGCGGGTACCGGAGGTTGGGCATGGCTGGATTTTCAGCAGGGTGAGGCCGATGCCGTCCGCCGACGACAGATGTACCGGCATATCCGGCGCATCGCCGCAGCAGGGGTCGAGCGCCGTGAAGTCGACCCCCGCCAGGGCGGGCAGGTCACGCAGTTGGGAAAACGCCGCCCCCGGGCGGAACAGCACCACCACCGGGCAGGCGCGCAGCAGGGCATCCGCCTGATGCCATGCGTCGATACTGAGCATGGCATCGAGTCCCATGATCAGGGTCCACGACACATCAGGATGTTCCGCCTTCAGGGCGCGTACGGTGTCGATGGTGTAAGACGGGCCGTCCCGGCACGTTTCGATGTCGCTCACCGCGAACCCGGCATGGCCTTCCACCGCCTGTCGCACCATGTCGAGCCGTTTGTCCGCCGGGGCCACGTCCACCCGCTTGAGGGGCGGTTCCGCCGCCGGCACAAACAGGATCAAATCAAGCCCGAGGGCCACGCGGCAGTCTTCCGCCACCCGCAGGTGGCAGGCGTGTATCGGGTTGAAGGTACCGCCGAAGACGCCGACCCGGCGGGCATTGTCCAGGTTCATAAGGGGCGCTCGGGATTACGGGCGAATCTGTCCGTCACCCAGTACCACGAATTTCTGGCAGGTGAGTTCACGGATGCCCATGGCGCCACGGGCGTGGATGCGGCTGGTGGAGATGCCGATTTCCGCCCCGAGTCCAAACACGCTGCCATCGTGCAGGCGGGAGGAGGCATTGACGTGCACCGAGGCCGCGTCCACCTCGCGCACGAAGCGCATGGCGGTGGCGTAGTCCTCGGTGATGATGACCTCGGTGTGCTCGGAACCGTGGGTGCGGATGTGGTCGAGGGCGTCCTCGTAGCTGTCCACCACCTTTACCGACAGGTCGAGGGAGAGCCACTCCCGGTCCCAGTCGGCCTCGGTGGCGGGCACCGCGCCGTCCATCAGCTTGAGGCTCTCGGGACAGGCGTGGGCGGTGACGCCGCCGTCCCTGAGGCGTTTTGCCAGCATGGGCAGTACGGTCCCGGCGGCGTCCTTATGCACCAGCAGGGTCTCCAGGGAGTTGCAGACGCCGGGGCGCTGGGCTTTGGCGTTATAGGCGATGTCGATCGCCATGGCGGGATCCGCGGCCTTGTCGACGTAGGTGTGGCACAGGCCCTTGTCGTGCTTGATCACCGGGATGCGGCTTTTTTCGGTGACCATGCGGATCAGACCCTCGCCGCCACGGGGGATGATCAGGTCGATGGACTGCTCCTGGGTCAGCATATGGTCGACGGCGGTCCGGTCGGTGGTTTCCAGCAGCGCCACGCAGTTATCCGGCAGGCCGGCCTTGGCGCCGGCTTCGTTGAGGACGCGGGCGATGGCGGTGCTGGAGTGAATGGCCTCCGATCCGCCCCGCAGCAGCACGCCGTTGCCGCTCTTGATGCACAGGGCGGCGGCGTCGGCGGTGACGTTGGGGCGGGACTCATAGATGATGCCGATGACCCCGATGGGGACCCGCATACGCCCCATCAGAAAGCCGCCGGGACGGCGCTGCATGCCGTCAATCTCGCCCACCGGATCGGGCAGGGCGGCAATTTCGCGGATGCCGTCGGCGATGGCGGCGATGCGCACATCGGTCAGGGTGAGGCGGTCGAGCATGGCGTCGGAGAGGCCGTTCTCCCGTCCCGCGTCCAGGTCCTTGGCGTTGGCGGTGCAGATCTCGTCGGCGTGCGCCACCAGGCTGTCGGCCATGGCGGTGAGGGCGGCGTCCTTGACGTCGCCGGAGAGGCAGGCCAGCCGGGTTGCCGCCTGCGCCACCGCTTCCGCCCGCTGTTGTACGTATTGGGCGATGTCTTTCATCTTCGTTTCCAGTCGGGTTTCCGGTTCATGGATCGGTTTCGGGGCCTGCCACGGCCACCTGCGGGGTTTTCCCGGCCCCCGAGGGTCGGCGTCATGGCGTTGACCGGGAGCCCTATAATTTATTACTATTCTACGCTTGTCTTCAAGGGCTGTGGCACCTTAGGTGGGTGCCGGATTTTGTGACGTTTAACAGGGGTGGGCGGTTTGCTGACCGGTCTGTCTGAAAAACTCGAGGGAGTCCTCAAGCGCCTGAAGGGCCAGGGGGTTCTCACCGAGGCCAACATCAACGACGCCTTGCGGGAGGTGCGCCTTGCCCTCCTGGAGGCGGACGTACACTTCCAGGTGGTGAAGTCGTTCATCGACGAGGTGCGCACCGAATGCCTCGGCAGCGACGTGATGAAGAGCCTCACTCCGGGCCAGCAGGTGGTCAAGGTGGTGCACCATCACCTGACGCGCCTGATGGGTGATGAGGCGGTCGGACTCAACCTGATTCCTGACGACCTTTCGGTCATTCTCATGGTGGGCCTGCAGGGCTCCGGTAAGACCACCACCACCGGTAAACTGGCCCGCCGCCTGAAGGGTGAGGGCAAGCGGGTGCTGATGGTGGCCTGCGACCTGCAGCGCCCGGCGGCGATCCAGCAGCTCGAAACCCTGGGTGGCCAGGTGGACGTCAAGGTGTTTGCCCCCGAGGCCGCCGGCGGCGACCCGGTGACGGCGGCGAAGGCCGGTGTCGCCCACGCCCGTGAAAACCGCTACGACGTGGTGCTGATCGATACCGCCGGACGCCTGCACGTGGACGACGAGCTGATGGGCCAACTGGTGAACGTGCGTGACGGGGTCTCCCCTCACGAGATCCTGCTGGTGGCGGACGCCATGACCGGTCAGGAAGCGGTCAACATTGCCGAAAGTTTCCACGGGGCCCTGGGGGTTACCGGCATCATCCTCTCCAAGCTGGAGGGCGACGCCCGCGGCGGTGCGGTGCTGTCCATGCGCCACGTCACCGGCTGCCCGGTCAAGTTCGTGGGTGTGGGCGAGAAGCTGACCGCCCTGGAGCCGTTCCACCCGGAACGCATGGCCGGCCGCATCCTGGGCATGGGCGACGTGATGTCGCTGATCGAGCAGGCGGAAGAGACGGTCTCCCGCGAGGACGCGGAAAAGCTTGCCAAAAAGCTCAAGAAGGACGGCTTCACCCTGGAGGACTTTCTCGACCAGATGCGTCAGGTCAGAAAGATGGGCTCCCTTGGGGATCTGCTCGGCAAGCTGCCCGGCGCCGGCAAGATGGCCCAGGCCGCCAACGGCATATCCGACAAGGAGATCGGCCGCATTGAGGCGATTATCAGCTCGATGACCCTGAGTGAGCGCCGCAACCACCAGATTATCAACGGCAGCCGCCGTCGCCGCATTGCGCGGGGCAGCGGCACCAGCGTGCAGGACGTCAACCGCCTGCTCAAAAACTTTGTTCAGGGCCGCAAGATGATGAAGGCGATGACCGGGGCCAAGGGACAGAAATACAAACTTCGTAACATGCTTCCGTTTTAAGACGAAATTAAAGGAAAACACATGGCAGTCACCATCCGCATGGCCCGCATGGGCCGCAAGAAGCTTCCGTTTTACCGCGTGGTCGCGACCGACCGGCGCATGCGCCGCGACGGCCGGTTCCTGGAGATCCTCGGGACCTACGACCCCCTCGCCTCCGAGGGCGGCGTGAACCTGAAATCCGACCGGATCGATGATTGGGTGTCCAGGGGCGCCACCATCAGCCCGACGGTCCGCGACCTGATCAAGCGCACCGCCGCCGCCAAGTAAGCGTGCGCAACGCTGGCGAATCCGCGGGTGCGGGGGATGCCGGCGCGGTGGGCAGTGGCGGGGCGGACAGCCTGGTGTGTGTCGGGATAAAGGTCCGTCCCCACGGTATCCGTGGCGAGGTCCGGGTCGATCCGTTGTCCGAACAGGTGGGCCGTTTCGTTCGGGGGCTGGCCGTGATCTGGCGGGGCCGGCAGGCCGCGGACCGGTCTTTGACCGTCGCCGCCGTGCGGGGCAAGGGCGGCACCGCCTATCTGAAATTTGATGAGATCGCCGACCGCACCGCCGCCGAGGCCCTCTCGGGCGGCTCCTTGTGGGCCGAAGGGGCGACCTCCCCGGCGTTGGAGGAGGGGGTCTACTACCACCACCAGCTCATCGGTCTTTCCGTATCGGACGAGGCGGGCGCACCCATCGGGCGGCTGACCGCCGTGCTTGAGGGCAGTGCCCACGACAACTACGAAATCACCTGTGACGACGGTCAGCGCTTTTTGATGCCCGCGGTGTCCGCGTTCGTGCGGTTGGTGGACGTGGCCGGGGGCCGCATGACGATCCGCCCGATTCCCGGGCTGCTGCCCGAGCCCAAACCGGACGACGGATAAAAGAGGGGTCGCGAACGTGCGCGCAGCAATTATTTCCCTGTTTCCCGAGTTGATTGAAGCCGGTCTTGCCACCAGCATCCTGGGGCGGGCGCGGCAGGCCGGGAAACTGACCGCCACGGTGATCGACCTGCGGGCCTTTGGTATCGGCGGCTACCGCCGGGTGGACGATACCCCGTATGGCGGCGGCCCCGGCATGGTGTTGATGCCGGAGCCGTTGTGCGCCGCGGTGGATGCGGCCATCGCCCGGCACGACGAGCCGTGCCGTCTGATCATGCCGTCGCCCCAGGGCCGCAGGTTCGATCAGCCCATGGCGGAGGAGCTGGCTGCGGAATCCCGCCCGCTGGTCATTTTGTGCGGCCACTACGAGGGCATCGACGAGCGGGTGCGGCAGGCGTATGAATTCGAGGAGGTGTCGGTGGGGGATTACGTGCTCACCGGTGGCGAGTTGCCCGCGCTGACCATGCTGGACGCGGCGGTGCGGCTTATTGAAGGGGTGTTGGGCGATGCCCGCTCGGCGGCCATTGACAGCTTTTCGGAGGCGGCGGAGCGTGGATTGAAGTACCCCCAGTACACCCGCCCGGCGGAGTTTCGCGGCATGCGGGTGCCGGAGGTATTGATGTCCGGCAACCATGCCGAGATTGCGCGCTGGCGCGAGGCCGAGGCCGGGCGCGCCACCCGAAACAAGCGCCCGGACCTGAGCGCGGACGCAGGCTCATAAAAGTGGGTGCGTTGTATGCCGCCCTGGTGCACGGGCCGGTCAAAAACAAGAACGGCGACATGGTGACCACCGCGGTCACCGGCCTCAACGTCCACGATATTTCCCGTGCCCTGGCCACCTATGGCGCCGCCGGCTATTTTCTGGTGACCCCACTCACCGCCCAGCGGCAGTTGGTGGACCGCATCGTGACCCACTGGGGGGAAGGCACCGGCGCCGCCTACAATCCCAACCGGAAAGAGGCCCTCTCCCTGCTGGAGGTGGTTGACGATCTGGCCGATGTCAAAAAGCGGGTGACGGAGCTGGAGGGCCGCATGCCGCTGGTGGTGGCCACGTCGGCGCGCCAGGTGCCGGAAACCGCCCCGGTGGGGTTTGCCGCCCTGTCCGGGGAAATCCGCAGCCGGCCGGACCCAATATTGCTGGTGTTTGGCACCGGCTGGGGCCTGTCCGATGAGGCCCTGCGGGAGGCCGATTTTCTGCTGGAGCCGGTGCGGGGGCCGGGGGCTTACAACCACCTGTCCGTGCGCAGTGCCGTTTCCATTGTGCTGGACCGTCTCCTGGGTGAGTGGACAAGCGATAATCCGTAAAAAACGGCTTGATTCAGAGCCCCCATGCAAGGCACAATTACGGGTTCTTATGCGACTGATCTTTGGAGACGAGTGATGAACCGGCTCGAGCGAATTGAAAAATCCCTGGCGGCGCCCGCGGCGCGCGCCCAGTTCACCATTGGCGACACCGTGCGGGTGCACGTGAAGGTGATCGAGGGTGGCAAGGAACGTATCCAGGTGTTTGAGGGCGTGGTGATCGCCCGTAGCGGGGGTTCCAACCGGGAGACCTTCACGGTCCGCAAGGTGTCGTACAACACCGGCGTGGAGCGTATCTTCCCGACCAACTCACCCAAGGTCGACAAGGTCGAGGTGGTCCGCAGCGGCCGCGTGCGCCGGGCCAAGCTCTACTATCTGCGCGAGCGGCGCGGCAAGTCCGCCCGTATCGCCGAGCGCGATACCCGCCACAAGAGTGCCGTGGTCATCGAGGAGTCGGCACCCGAGGAAGCGGTGCTCGAGGAGATCGCCGCCCAGGAAGTCGTCCCCGAAGATACGGCCGCCGAGACGGCCGAGGCCGCACCCGCCGCCGAAGCCCCGGCCGACGAGGCGGCCGAGTCCAAGGACTGACCGGGAAGGTGGCCGACGCCGCACCCCTCTGGGAGTTTGAGCGTCGCGCCCGCCAGCAAGGCGCTCGCGCCATTGCCGGCATTGATGAAGCCGGGAGGGGACCGCTGGCGGGGCCGGTGGTCGCCGCCGCCGTCATCCTTGATGCCGACGACCCCATCGACGGCCTTAACGATTCCAAAAAACTGACCCCCCGAACCCGGGAACGCCTGTTTGGCGAAATCCACAGCCGCGCCGTCGCCGTCGGTGTGGGCATTGTCGGGCCGGACGAGATTGACCGAATCAACATCCTGCAGGCCACCCTGCGAGCCATGCGTCAGGCGGTGGATTTATTGCCCGCGGCGGGGCCGGATGCCGAACCCGACCACCTTCTGATCGATGCCCTTACCCTGCCGGGTCTGCCCATTCCACAGCAGGGGATTATCAAGGGCGACGCCAGAAGCGCCAGCATCGCCGCCGCCTCCATTATCGCCAAGGTGACCCGCGACCGGATGATGGCGGCCTATGACGACGAATATCCGGGCTACGGGTTTGCCGGCCACAAGGGCTATCCCACGGCCGCCCACAAGGAGGCCATTCGGCGCCTCGGGACCAGCCCCATTCACCGCCTGAGTTTCCGTGGTGTGAGGTGAGTCAGACAGCCCACGATCTGGGACGCGATGCCGAGTCGATCGCCTGCGACCATCTGGAGCAAAAGGGCTTTGAAGTGGTGGCGAAAAACTGGCGCTCGAACCGAGGCGAGCTTGACATCATTTGCAGGGACGGCGATGCTCTGGTTTTCGTGGAGGTCAAGGCGCGCAGCAACAACCGTTTTGGCGGGGCGCCCTGGGCCTTGCCGCCGTCCAAGCGGGACCTGGTGATTCGCACGGCGCGCCACTACCTTGCCGAGCGCCGTCTGTATGGCCGAGTGGCGTGCCGGTTCGATGTGGTGCTGGTGGACGCGGGCGTGATCCCCTACGGGGTGACCCACATTACCGACGCCTTTCAGGCGGAGTCACTCTGATTCGTGCAGAACGGATACAATGAAAACATTGACGTCGGGGGCGTCACTTATCACATCCAGACCGAGGATGTGACGGACCGTGCCGAAGTGGTCTCCCAGGTGTTCGTCGGGGGTGTTGTGCTACACACCTACCGGGTGTCGTACGCCGACTGGAAATCAGAGGAAAACTGGCGCAGCAAGGTCGCAAGCCAGGCCAAAAAACAGCACACCCTGATGATGGCGGCGGCAAGCCGTGGGCGCTTTGCCACACCAGGTGGCGAAAACCCGTGATAAACTGAATTCATATCTAATGATAGCCTGCAATATGCCACGATCGACCGTGGCCGTGTCAGACGGGCACCGGTGGTGAAGAGGATAGTGTTGATGACGAAGCAGCGTACGAAGCGGGGCGGTGGCCTCTCTCTATTGATTCTTGCCGCACTCCTGATGGGGTGTCTGGTGGGATACAGCCTCGACAACCGGGTGATGGCCCAAGGCAGCAGTTTTGAGCAACTCAAGGTGTTCTCCGAGGTGCTGGCCCACATTCAGAACCAGTACGTGGAAGAGGTGGATTCGGAAGAGCTGCTGCAGGGCGCCATCCGCGGCATGATGGATACCCTGGACCCCCACTCCTCCTACATGAAGCGCAAGAACTACGAGGAACTCCAGGTCGATACCAAAGGGGAGTTCGGCGGCCTTGGCATTCACGTCAGTGTGCGGGACAAGAAACTGGTGGTGATCTCTCCCATCGAGGACACCCCGGCATTCCGTGCCGGTATTGAGTCCGGGGACCATATCCTCAAGGTGGAGGGTAAACCCACCAAGGACATGACCATCAGCGAAGCGGTCGAATTGATGCGTGGCAAGAAGGGCACCGAGGTGGTGATCACCATCGTCCGCGAAGGTCCGGAGGGCCCGGAAAAACCGTTTGACGTCACCATTGTCCGGGACGTGATCAAGGTGCCTTCGGTCCGCTCCCGCATGATCGAACCGGGAATTGGATATATCCGTCTGACCCAGTTTCAGGAGCGTTCCGGCCCGGATTTGAAGGACCACCTGAAACGGCTGCAGGACGATGGCATGGAATCCCTGGTGCTGGACCTGCGCAACAATCCGGGCGGCCTGTTGACCTCGGCGGTGGAGGTGGCGGAACTGTTCCTGGACGATGGCGAGTTGGTGGTGTACATCCAGAACCGCAAGGGCGATCGTGAGGAGTACTACGCCCACGTCCGCGACGGTGGCACCGATTTCCCCCTGGTGGTACTGGTCAACGGCGGAAGCGCCTCCGCATCGGAGATCGTTTCCGGCGCCATGCAGGACTTGGGGCGGGCCGTGATCATGGGTACGGTCAGCTTCGGCAAGGGCTCGGTGCAGACGGTGATGCCGCTCTCCGACGAGTCCGGGCTGCGCCTGACCACCGCCAAGTATTACACTGCGTCGGGCCGTACCATCCACGGTAACGGTATTACCCCGGACATCGTGGTGCAACCCGAAAAGCGTAAGATTACCGAGGCGCAGAAACGTGCGTTCATCGAGCGTCGCGACAGGCAGCTGGACGGCAAAAAGGAGGGGGCGCTGCCCGGTGAGGAAGGGGCCCCGGCGGTCGAGGAAACCGATCCTGACGAGCCCAAGATCGGTGACGGGGAGGAGGATGAGAAGCAGGAAATCATCCTCACCCCGGAGGAGGAACGTTACCTCGGTGACAACCAGTTGCAGGAGGCGATAAATCTGCTCAAGGGCTGGCGCATCCTGCAGGGGACGAGCGGCCTGATGCTCACTGCGGGTGGCTAGCAGCGCATTAAGCCGCCAGACCGCTCCCCAAGGGAGCCGTGGGTGAAGACCACTGTCATCCTGCTGATCCGGCACGGCGATATCGAATCCGCCGAAACCTTTCCGGATGCCACTTTTCTGGGACAGATTGATGCGCCCCTCTCCGGCGCGGGTTTCAGCCAGGCCGAAACCGCCGCCGCGGCGACCCAGGGGGTTCGGCTTTCCGCGGTGCTGACCAGTGATCTTGTGCGGGCGAAGGATACCGCGCGTCCCATTGCCCAACTCCATGGACTTCCCGTTCAGGAGTTGAAGGGATTGCGGGAACGTGCCCTCGGGGTGTGGGAAGGGGAGGCGCCGTCCCGGGTGGCCGAGAGGCAGCCCGCGGCGCTTGGCCGCCTGTGGTCCGACCCCGATTTTGCTCCCCCCGGAGGGGAATCGTTTGCCGCCCTGGTGACGCGCGTGACCTCCGCATTGGCGGCCGTGGTTCGGGCGCACGCGGGGGAGACCATTGCTGTAGTCACCCACGGCGGCGTTCACAGTGCACTGGTGGCCGGTCTCCTCGGGCTGGGTCCGGGTGCCTCACTTATGCTGGCGCTGGACCGGGGACATGCCAGTCTGTTTCAATTTTTTTCCGATGGCGGCGCAGTCCTGAGCGGTTCCAACCTGCCCCCCTCCGGGTGGCGGGACGCGCTGGACGCAATGGGTTCGGGGCCAGTGACGCCATTCGGCCATAGCTGTAAGAGGATACCAACGTGAACGCCCCGCGCACAATCCGACAGATCACATTGGGACTGTTTCTGGCCATCCTGTTCGGGCTGTTTGCCGAGGGCGTGGGGGATCACTCCGCCTGGGCGCGGGATCGGGTGACGGCCAGGGAACTTTCGGCGATATCCGAAAGTTTTGTGGCCATTGCCGGCAAGATCATGCCGGCGGTGGTGGGTGTTTCCACGGTTCGGGTGGTGGAATCCCCCAAGGGCGGACCGTCCCTGTCCGACCCGTACTTCCGCTGGTTCTTTGGCGACCGCTCGCCGAGCCCGGATCAGCACGAGGAGGAGGGGCTGGGGTCGGGGGTGCTGGTCTCCGCAGACGGCCTCATCGTCACCAATGCCCATGTCATTGAGGGCGCCGATCGCATCAAGATCACCCTTTCCGACCGGCGCGCCTTCAAGGCGACCGTGGTGGGGGTGGACAAAAAGACCGACCTTGCGGTTCTGCGGGTGGACGGCAAGAGCCTGCCGTGGGTGCCATTTGGCGATTCGGCCAGCCTGAACCCCGGCGAGGTGGTGCTGGCAGTGGGAAATCCGTTCGGCCTCAACCAGACCGTGACCATGGGCATCATCAGCGGCGTTGGCCGCCAGGGCATGGGTATCTCCGATTACGAGGACTTTATTCAGACCGACGCCGCCATCAACCCGGGCAACTCGGGGGGCGCCATGGTAAACACCGACGGCGAGTTGATCGGTATCAATACGGCCATCTTCACCCAAAGCGGCGGCTATGAAGGGATTGGTTTTGCGATCCCCTCGAACCTGGCGGGGTCGATCATGGACAGCCTGATCTCCCACGGCCGCGTAGTGCGGGGCTGGCTTGGTGTGTCGATCCAGGAGGTGACGCCGGAGCTTGCCGGTCAGTTTGGCCTGCTCTCCCCCGAGGGCGCGCTGGTGACCGATGTGATGGCGGGCAGTCCGGCGGAGCGCGGCGGGATGTTGCGGGGTGATGTCATTCTTGAGATCGACGGTGAGAAAATAGAAAAGGTGAGCCGCTTGCGACTGATGGTGGCCTCCACCGAGGTGGGCAAATCGGTGCGGCTCAAAGTGCGTCGTGGCGGCAGGGTGGAGAAGCTAGAGGTGGTGCTGGGGGAACTGCCGGAGGATCTGGCGGGCCTTAAGTCCCCGCCCCCCGGTGTGTCCGGCGACTATAACAATGCCCTGGAGGGGCTGACCGTGGGACCCATCGATAAAGATGCGGTGCGCCGTTTTCAGATCGACCCCCGCGCCGATGGCGTATTGGTGCTCGACGTGGCGCCGGGCAGTGCGGCCTCCCGCGCCGGACTCATTCCGGGCGATGTCATTATCGAGTTGAACCGGCGCGAGGTGTTGGATGTAGACGGGTTCAACCGGTATGCCGTCGGCATCGGGCCGGACGACCGGGTACTGGTATTGATCATGCGGCGTGGTCAGGCGCTCTACGTCGGTATCGAGCCGTAATATTTGCCAAAATCCCATAGCCGCGGTAGCCTTCACCGCGGGAGTGTATGCTGGCCTGGAGGGCTGGTGTGCCATGCCAGACCCGGTGGGGAAAGGGGTTGGTTATGCGTATTTCCAGGCGCATTAATTCGACTGCGCTGGTTCGCGATCTCCAGGGTGGCATTCTGTCCGAATGCTATGTGATGGCGATCGGCTTCAAGGGTCTGACCGCCCTTTCCGAAAATCCGCTTCCGGTAGGGGACATCGTATCCCTCGAACTGGTTTTCGTGACCGCCGACGGTGGGGTTGAGGGGGAGACCGTGATGGCCGGAGTGATGGACTGCGGAAAACGCCGGGGCGCCCATATGGTCAACATGGTGTTTACCGAGCCCCTGTCGGACGATCAGGTATCTCCGCTGGCGGCGTTTATCCGCCGTGAGATGGGCCGGGTTCATGAATCAGCGCCTGAGCCACAGTCTCGTGAAGCTGTGGCCGGAATGCCCTGATCCGGTTGTTTTCCGGATCCGGGTGGATCCGGTTGGTCAACAGCACCACCACCCACTCCCGTTCAGGGTCAATCCATACACTGGTTCCGGTGAATCCCAGGTGCCCGACCGTGGCCGGGCCGAAATGGGTGCCGCATGCCGAAGGCCCGGACGGTGTCGCCGCCGGAGTATCGAAACCGAGGGTGCGGCAGCTTCCGGACACACTGTCATCCCGCGAAAAAAAATGCCGGACGATGGCTTGCGGCAGGGGTGCTTTCCGGCCGTTCCAGGCCGCCACCAGGCCTTCGGCCCATCGTCCCACGTCGCGGGCGGTGCCAAACAGTCCGGCGTGTCCCGCCACCCCGTCCATGGCGTAGGCGTTATCGTCGTGCACCACCCCGAGAACCATTCCCCGGCGCGGGCAGTCGGCGGTGGCGGCCACGGAGTGACCGGCGTAACGCTCCGGTCGGTTGCCCCGGTTAAAGCCGGTGTCGGTCAGGCCGAACGGCTCGCACACGGTGTCGGCAAACAGCCGGTCGAGGGGGCTGCCGGTGACCTTTTCCAGCACCCGCCCGAGCAGGATAAAACCCAGGTCGCTGTAGACGGCGCATTCGCCGGGGGCGTGCTCAAGCGGTTCGGCGGCAGCCCGAGCCACCACCTGGTCCGCATCCGCCGCACCCTCGTACAGCGGCCGCCATGCGGGCAATCCGGAGGCGTGGGTGAGCAGGTGGCCGAGGGTCACCCTGGCCCGGTCCGGGGTGCTGGAAAACTCGGGAAAGTATTGGGAGAGAGGGGTTTCCAGGGATATTTTTCTCTTGGCGAACAGGGTCATAAAGGGTGTCGCCACCGCCATCGGCTTGGTCAGGGAGGCGAGGTCGAAACGGGTATCCCGGTCCAGAAATAAAGGTTGCGGAAGACAGGCAGCATCTCCGATCGCCACATGATATAATTCCCGCTCGTGGTGCCCCACCCAGAGCACAGCTCCGGGAAAGACCCCGGAGTCGACCCCGTGACGGAGTATTTCGATGACGGGATCGGTTTTCGGGTTGCTCATGGGATGTATGGGGGATTTAAAGGAGTGGGGACAGAGTGGACGGATAATGCAACGGAAAGTTGTTTGACCAGTTTCGACACTTTATCGTAGTATCCGAACATCTGACCTAGAATTTGTTTTGGCTTTTCGGGCCGATCATACCGTGATCAACCGGGCCGAATGTAAAGTGAGGTAGCGATCCATGGCTCTGATGATTACTGAAGAGTGTATCAACTGTGCGGCTTGCGAGCCCGAGTGTCCGAACGAAGCGATCCACGAGGACGATCCCGTGTATGTGATTGAGCCGGACCTGTGCACCGAGTGCATCGGTTTCCATGACGAGGCCCAATGCGCCGCGGTATGCCCGGTGGACTGCTGTGTGGACGACCCGGATCACAGGGAGACCGAAGACGAGCTCCTGGCCAAGAAGGATAGAATCCACCCCAACGGGTAGGTCCCGTCCGTTCGTGAATTAAAGGGACCTGCCGGAATCCGGCGGGTCCCTTTTTTATTTTCAACGCCCCGGGAGCGGAAGGAGGGAGAAGTCGATGACCGTGCCAACCGGACGTCAGATCGTCCTCGACACCGAGACCACCGGGCTGTCCCCCAACGACGGCCACCGCATTGTCGAAATCGGCGCCATCGAACTGATCAACCTGCACCCCACCGGCAACACCTTTCATCATTACATCAACCCGGAGCGGGAGATTCCCGAGGAGTCCACCCGGATTCACGGCATTACCGATGACCGGGTGGCCGGGTGCCCGCATTTTCTGGGGATCGTCGATGCCTTTCTGGCGTTTATCGGTGACAGCCCCCTGGTGATCCACAACGCACCGTTCGACATGGGTTTTATTAACGCTGAGCTGTCCCGTTGCGGGCGCAACCCCCTGGACGAACACCCGGTGGTGGACACACTGATCGAGGCGCGCCGCCGCCACCCGCGCCAGCGCAACAGCCTGGACGCCCTGTGCCGCCGCTACGGCATCGACAACGCCCACCGCACCCTGCACGGGGCGTTGCTGGATTCGGAAATTCTGGCCGAGGTCTACGTGGCCATGCTGGGCGGGCACCAGATTGTGTTAAACGGTCTGGAAGAACGCTGGGGCGGGGATGTGCGTCAGACGGAGGAGGTGGTGGAAAAGAGCTTTGGTGGCGGGGGTCTGATCCCCGAGGGATGTCAGTTGCCCATGGGCCGCACACCGCTTCTGATCAACGCCACCGCCGACGAGATGGAAGCGCACCAGCACATCCTCGAACGTCTGGGCGACACCCGTATCTGGCAGGATAACGGCGACTCCTGAACACCCCGAGCCGCCGGGAAGCGGGGCGCTCCGGTTTATCCGCGTTTTTACAGTCTGTTTTTGAAGTAGAGGACGAGATCGCGGATCGAGATGATCCCGACCACTTCGCCGCGTTCAGTGACCACCAGGTGGCGGATGCGGCGGGTGCTCATGATTTCGTTGGCGTCCACCAGGGTCTGGCCGATATCGATGGTGATGAGCGGGGCGCTCATGACCTTGTGAACCGGGCAGGATGCGGGCTCGATGCCTACCGCCAGTGCGCGGCGCACGATATCGGTTTCCGACAGAATGCCGACAAAATCGCTGTCCTGTTTGACCAGAAGCGCCCCCACCTGGACGCGGGCCATCTCTTCGGCGGCATTTTTGAGGGTGCTCTCCGAGTCGATGGTGGCGACATCTCGGTTCATCAGCACGGCCAACGGCATCATGACGCCACCTCACTCAAGCGGGTTGAACGCCCCATATTAGCACCGGTGGGATTCCCGCGGCAATGCGGGTGGATGGTGACCCGGTTCACGGAGCGTAGCGCCGGAGCGCGAGGGGGATAAATGTGGCGAGGGCGCCGATCAGTATGCCGTTGGACCACAGGGCGCCGTTTCGGACCTGTTCGGCCAAAGCGCCGGGAACCATCTGGGCCAGCGACGCGTTGAGTCCCACGGTGCCCGGCAACAGGGACAGGGCCGCCAGCGCCAGAAGACCGGCGGCCAGACCGGTGCGCAAGGAGGGTGCGCCCAGGGCGCGGCATACCGGGGTAAGCATCAGGGAAAGGGCGAGCGCCAGTACGACGCCGCCGGTCAGGGTGCCAACCAGTGGCGTGCCGGTCATGACCCTGCCGTGTTCGATCGCTTCCACCTCGGCCATGCCGGGGGAGACCAGCAGGACCAGGCTCGGAGCGTATAAAAATCCGGCGGCAAGGCCCGCCGTCACGGCGGCGGTTATCAGTCGGCCCATGGAAACCGGTGGCGGGTGCACCGCCGCCGGGGAGACCGTACCGGTCAGTGACACGGAAAACCCGCGGCGTGGCGAACGTCGTGCAGGGCATCGTGCAGCGCCGGTTGCGAGGCGAAGCCGGTCAGTCCGAACAGGGCCGCACCCAGCAACACGGGGATCAGGAAGGCGGCGGCACGGGTGGTCGGGCGGCCGGTGGACAGGGCTTGGGACGGGTACATGGTTTCCTCCTCGGGAAATCGCCGGAGCAAGTTGTTCCCCACGGCAGGTCTCCTGGCTTGCGTGTCAACGCCCCCCTTCCGCCTTCCCGGGTTTGAACCCAGTGGCAAATGCTGAAGGAGGACTCTTCGCTTACAGTGGCGGGACCGCACCGGATTTTCACCGGTTTCCCTTTTTTAAAGCCGAACCCGTGTCCGGCACCGTGGGGCGAGAAGGTTTTTTACACGAATACCGGCGTGGGGTCAATTGCGGCGTCGACGGGAATCCGGAAATCGGGCGTTACCGCTTGCCATCCGGCGATTCCGCCGGAAACCGGCGCTCAAGATCGGCGATGTCACCGTGCAGATAATGCCGGATCAGGTCGATCCCCCGATGTACGGTACGCAGGATGACCCGCTCCCGATCCCCCGGGTGGTGGAACGCCCGGCAGAACGTGGCGGCGCGGTCGGCTATCGCCATGAATACCATCCCCACCGGTTTTTCCGGGGTGCCACCGCCAGGCCCCGCAATGCCGGTGACGGCCAGGGCAATATCCGCCTGCGTGCGGGTTAACAGCCCCTCGGCCATGGCGCGGGCCACGGGCTCACTCACCGCGCCCTGGGTTTCGAGCATGTGTTCAGGAACCCCGAGCAGCGTTTTCTTGGCGGTATTGGCGTAGCTGACGATGGCGCCTTCCACATAGTCGGATGCACCCGGCTCCCGGACGAGGGCGGCACAGATGGCGCCACCGCTGCACGATTCGGCAGTGGCGAGTTTCAGGCCCCGCTCCCTGAGGGTGTCTCCCACCACCTGGGCCAGTGAGGCATCACCTGTTGTGTAGATCACGTCACCCAGGGCATCCCGTACCGCCTGCGTTGCCCGCGCCAGGGTGCTCGGATCGGCGGCGTGCAGGTGCAGGTCCACCAGAAGGGGGTTTGCGGTGACGCCGACGCCGCATCCCGGAATGTCCGCCAGGGCGGCGGAAGCCCTGCGCTCCACCTCCCGTTCCATCAGCCCCGCGGTTCGCAGGGTGATGCCGTGACGCACGGCCTCGGGAAACGCGGTTTGCACATGTTTGCCCAAGTCCGGCCACATGCCTTCGAACTCCCACGGCACCCCTGGCAGGGCGGCAAGGCAGCGGCCTTCGGGAAGGGTGATCCATAGTCCGGCGGCGCTGCCTTTCGGGTTGTGGATGGGCACGCCGCCCTCGGGCATGGGGTAGGCCGGTTTACCGCCCCCTTCCGGAGGTGCTTGAAGGGGGCGGCCGGTGGCCTCGGCCACGGCAGCGCGGGTGAGGTCGTCTCCGGTAGGGCCAAGGCCGCCGGAGGTGATGACCAGATGTGACCGTTTCAGGGCATCGGCGATGGTCCGGGTGATGGCTGCCGGGTCGTCCCCCACCATGGTGACCCGTCCACACGGCAGACCGAGGGCGGCGAGTTTTCCCGCCAGATAGCGCCCGTTCGAGTCCGTCAGCTTGCCAGTGACCAGTTCCTCGCCGGTGAGCACGATCTCGACAGCGGTACCCGTCACCGTTCAGATCCCCCCAAAGCGGATGGCGGCCTGTAGCACGAGGGCGGCGTACACCCCCGCCATCAGGTCGTCGGCCATGATGCCGAAGCCCCCGGAAAAGCGGCCCTCCGCCCAGCGGCAGGGGGGCGGCTTGCTGATGTCGAACAGGCGAAACAGGCAAAACCCCAGGATCAGATGGGCCGGTGTCGGGGTGACCAGTGTAAACGTCACCAGAATACCGGCGATTTCGTCGATCACCACCGCCCCCGGATCTTTTTTGCCCAGTTGCCGTTCCGCCACTCCGGCGGCGTAGATGCCGAGTCCGCTAACCGCTACCGTGGCGGCCAGATAAACCGGGAGGGAAAGGCCCATGAGCGGCCAGGCGATGATGACCCCCACCACGCTGCCCGCGGTGCCCGGCGCGCGGGGCAGAAGACCGCTGCCGAAGCCGATGGCCACGACGTACATCAGGCGCGCCATGCCGCCGGTTTTGTGCCGCTGATCCGTCATGTCCCCGACCGTATCACCCGGGGGCGTACCCGATCAATGCGCGTTGCCCTAAGCCTGGGGACGAACAGCGCCGATAAGAGCAGGATGAGGAACAGGTGCGGTGGTTTGCCCACGGGATGGCCGCGTTTGGAATACAACCGGATTCAGATACAGGCCCACGTCTAACATGATCGCCAAGCGTCCCACCAAAACCCACACATTGCTGCGGCACCGGGATTATCCGGGCATCCATCAGTTGAAAAACTACATGGCCAGCGGCGGCTACCGTACCGTCGGCGAGGTGGTGGAGCGGGTGTCCCGTGAGGACTTTACCGAGCAGATGGCGATTGCCCACGTGCGCGGGCGCGGTGGCGCCGGTCAGCCGATTGCCAAAAAATGGCGTCGGGTGGCGGATGTGGAAGGGGTCCGCTACGTCATCGCCAACGGCGACGAGTCGGAGCCGGGCACCTTCAAGGATAAGGAGTTGATGGAGGAAAACCCCCACCAGCTCATCGAAGGTATGATTCTGACCGCCTGGGCGGTCAAGGCCACCCGCGCCATTATTTACGTGCGGCTGGAGTACGAGTTGGCTCAGGAGCGGGTGGCCCAGGCCATTGCCGACGCCAGCGCGGCGGGCATCATCGGCCCGAACGTGATGGGCACCGGCATGGAGCTGGAGTTCGAGATGTTCGTCTCCGGGGGCGCTTATATCTGCGGCGAGCAGACTGCGCTGATCGAGAGCATCGAGGGCAACCTCCCCATTCCGCGTCCGAAGCCGCCTTACCCCACGGTGTACGGCCTGTGGGGCCGCCCCACGGTGGTGCAGAACATCGAGACCCTGATGACGATCCCGGTGGCCGTGGGCATGGGGGCGGAGGCCTTTGCCGCCACCGGCAGCCCCGGCAGCCCCGGCCCCAAGGTGTTTTCCCTGAGCGGTCATGTGACCTGTCCGGGCAATTACGAGTTTCCCATGGGCACCACCCTGCGCGAGCTGATCGACGCCGCCGGCGGCATGGCGGGGGGTGAGCGTTTCAAGGCGGCTCTGCCCGGCGGTGCGGCCTCGGCGTTTCTCTCGGTGGATCACCTGGACACCCCCCTCGATTTTGATGCCCTTGGCGCCCTCGGCAAGGAGTTCGGCACCGGCGCCATCATGGTGTTCGATCAGCACACCTGTATGGTGGGTGCGACCCAGAGCCTGATGCGATTTTTCCGGGACGAGTCCTGCGGCAAGTGCACCCCCTGCCGGGACGGCACCCGCTTCATGCACCAGTGGCTCACCCGTCTGGAAGAGGGCGACGGCAGCATGGCCGATGTGGACGCGCTGGCGCGGCTGGCCAGCCAGGTGCCGGGCACCACCTGTTGCGCCCTGTCGGACGGGGCCTGCATGCCGGTGGCTTCGGCCCTGAGCCACTTTTTTGACGAGTTTCTCTACCACATCGAGAATGGCGCCTGCCCCCCCGGTGAGCGGCACATGCACCTGCCCTACGACGACGTGCCGGGACATTTTCATGATTGCCAGGTCGACCCCTGGAACGACCCGGAATCCGGCTCCCTGCCGTTGGTGATGCCCACCGACTGACAGACGGTCCGCGCCTCCGGGCGGCGCTCGGGGCCCCATGGGCGTATACTGCGTCTCCCATGGAACCCGGTACACATTCATACGGCACGCTCTACGGGGTGGGGCTGGGCCCCGGTGACCCGGAACTGATGACCGTGAAGGCGGTGCGCGCCATCGAGCGCACCAAGGTGCTGGCGGTTCCGGTCAAGGCCAGGGGCGAGTCCAGCTTCGCCCGCGCCATCATGACGGAGCAGATCGGCCCGCACCACGAGGTGCTGGAGCTGGTGTTCCCCATGCGCTCCGACCCGGACTTCTTAAAAGCTTACTGGCGACAGGCGGCGGAGACACTTTCGGAGTATCTGCTGCGGGGTATGGACGTGGCGTTTCTGTGCGAGGGCGACCCGTTCACCTTCGGCACCTTCATCCACGTGTTTCGTGAACTGTCCGCCGCCCATCCGGAACTGCCGGTCACGGTGGTGCCCGGCGTCACCGCCTACAATGCCGCCGCCGCCCGCACCCTGACGCCGCTGGCCGCCGGCGATGACCGGGTCTGTGTCCTGCCCGCCACCTACGGGGTGGAGATCGTGGGGGAGATGCTGGAGCGCTTCGATACGGTGGTGCTGCTCAAGGTCAAACCGGTGATGGACGACCTCTTAACCCTGCTGGAAGAAAAGGGGCTGACCGCCCACGCCGTGTTCGTGGACCGGGTCGGTACGCCGGAGGAGCGTGTGGAGCGGGACGTGTCCGTTCTGGCCGGAAAAAAACTCAACTACCTGTCCCTGGTGATTGCCAGAAATCCCGGGCGTGAAAAGGAGCCGGTGCTGCGCGGATGCAGGAAAAAAACCTCCTGAACGACGATACGCCGCCCCCGAACCTGTTCTGGATCAAGGCCATTGTGGCCGTCATGTCCGTGGTTCTGGTGGCCGGGTTCATCGGTCTGTTCGTGATGTGGAACGGCAAGCAGGCGGACAAAAAGGCGGCGGCCCGGACGGCTCCCGCCATGCCGGTGGCCGTGGCCCCGGAAACCCTGATTCCGCTGCCCGCGGGGACGCGGGTGCTGTCGGTGGGTTCCGGCGAGCGCTATCTGGACGTGCTGGTGGAGCACCCGGTTGGCACTCAGGACATTTATCAAATTGATCGCGCCAGCGGGCGGGTCAGCGGCATCGTTCGTCTGCGCCCGGCCATACCCTGATGGCCAAACCCCTTTCCGACCGGCTGTACGCCGCCATCAAACGCTCGGACATACCGCTCCCCCCCGGTCCCCTGATGCGCATTCTGTCCCTGAAAAAGGGGCAGCGCAAAAAGGTGTTGCAGGTGCTCAAGCACCTGGTCAAAGACGGGCGCATCGCCAAGACCAAGGCGGGCTATGTGGCGGCGGGCCGCGCCGCCCAGGTGCAGGGGCGGCTGGTGGGCCACCCGGATGGCTTCGGTTTCGTCATCCGGGAGGACGGCGAAGAGGACGTGTTCGTACCCCGCCGGGAGATGGCGGGGGCCATGCATGGCGATACCGTCACGATTCAGGTGGTTCCCGGCCGCGACGGCCGCACCGCGGCGGCGGGGGTCAAGGTGATCGAGCGCGGCGCGCAGCAACTGGTGGGGCGGCTGGAACGCCATCACCACCGCTGGCGTATGGTGCCCCTCGAAGGAAAAATAAATCGCGACGTGCTGGTGGATGCCAAGGGGGCGAAGCAGGCCCGCGAGGGCGATCTGGTGGCGGTCAGGATCACCCGCTACCCGGAACGTGGCGAGGCCATGGCCGGCAAGGTGGTGGAGGTATTCGGCGACGGCAGCGATCCGTCCTTCGACAGCCCCATGGCGCTGGCGGATGCCGGGGTTGAGGTGAGCTTTTCGGATCCGGTGCTGGAGCAGGCCGAGCGGCTCCCGAAAAAGCTTTCCAAAGAACACCGGAAAGGCCGGGTCGATCTGCGCGAGCTGCCCACGGTGACCATCGACGGCGAACATGCCAGGGATTTCGACGATGCGGTTTCCCTGCGGCAGGGGGAGAACGGAGGCGTCACCCTGTGGGTGCACATCGCCGATGTGGATCACTTCGCGCCGGAGGGTTCGATCCTCGATGTGTCGGCCCGCGAGCGGGCCACCAGCATCTACCTGCCGGACCGGGTGGTGCCCATGTTCCCGGAGGCGTTGTCCAACGGCATCTGCTCCCTCAATCCCGAGGTGGAGCGGCTCACCCTCACCGCCGAGATGGACTTTAATAAAGACGGCAGGCGCACCTCGGTAAAACTCTATCCCTCAGTGACGAGGAGCGACGCCCGCCTTACCTACAACGAGGTGAATTCCATATTGGTGGACGGGGACAACGCCCTGCGTGACAAACGGCGGGCGCAGCTCGCCATGCTGGAAGCCATGGAGGTGCTGAGCCGGAAGCGCAGCAAGATCCGCACGGCGCGGGGCAGCATCGACTTCGACCTGCCGGAAACCATGGTGGAGCTGGGTGAGGGGGGTGAAATCCGCGATATCGTGCATCAGGAGCGCGAAATCTCCCACCGCATGATCGAGGAGTTCATGCTGTCGGCCAACGAGGCGGTGGCGGGCTGGCTCACGGAGGGGGAGTGGCCGTGCGTGTACCGGGTGCACGAAGACCCGGACCCGGCGCGGCTGGCGGCCTGGGTGCCGGTGGCCCGCAACATCCTGGGCAAGGACATCAACATCCCCGACTTCCTCGAAAGCCCGCCGCCGAAGGCGTTGCAGCAGGTGCTGGACAAGGCGGCGGAGCACCCGGCGGCGGACGTGCTGGCATCGCTGTTGATCCGGTCGCTCAAGCAGGCACGCTACACCGGCACCCACATCGGCCACTACGGGTTGGCGGCGGAAACCTACTGCCACTTCACCTCGCCGATCCGGCGCTACCCGGACCTCATGATTCACCGGCTGGTGAAGGCCCGTCTTAACAAGCAGCCCTTCAACAGGATGGGTTGGGTGAGTGATCTGGAGGGGATTTCCGCCCACGCCTCCGACCGGGAGCGGCGCGCCATGGCCATCGAGCGCCGGGTGGTGGCGATCAAGAAATGCCGCTATCTGGAATGCCACCTGGGGGAGGAGATGGAGGGGGTGATTTCGTCCGTGGCCCGCTTCGGCTTGTTCGTCACCCTGGAAGGCGCGGGTTTCGACGGCATGTTGCCGGTGGAGTCCCTGCCGGGACGGGTGGGGCACGACGAACGCCACATGGTCATGATTGCAGCGCGAGGCCAGCGCTTTCAGGTGGGGGATGCGATCCGGGTCAAGGTGCGGCACGTGGACGCGCTGGCGGGGAAGGTAACGCTGGATCTGGCGTAAATGCGCCCGTACACGGCTCGCATGAAGGGGAGAGGGTTTCACCGCACAACCCGCGGGTGGACCCGCTGCACCCCGGGCGCCCGTGTGCTAGTCTTGACTGCCTGCCGTCCATCGGCAGTATTCGTAATCGCCCATGCGAATTACGCTCATAAGGTCCACAGCTATCAGGGGGGGCCATGGCATCACTTTCCGAGGTCACGGATAGTTTCAAGCGGTGTCTTTCAGCACCGGAATTTCTCGATTGTTTTTTCGAAAAGTTACTCCAGGTCATTCCTGAGGTTGCTCCTCTCTTCGTTGATATGAGTGAGCTTCATCGCAATGCGATTGTGCGGAAGGGCGTGACCACCATCTTCATGAATGAGGCCGGATCTCCGAAGGCGGCCGATGATCTCGCCCGGCTCCGCCGACTGCATGGCCCCGAGCGGATGAATATCCGGCCGGAGATGTTTTCCGCATTCCAGCGGGTTTTTCTGGACGTCGTCCGGGAATACGACGCTGAGCATACCCCCGAGCTGGAACAGGCCTGGAAGGAGATCATGGAAAGGGGCATCAGCCGGATCGCCACGCGGTAAGGTCGAATACCTGCGCCGATCGCCGCCAAGGGCAAACGCTTTCAGGTGGGCGATGCGATCCGGGTCAAGGTGCGGCACGTGGACGCGCTGGCGGGGAAGGTGACGCTGGATCTGGCGTAGGGTGCGGTTCGTACGGGGGTGACGCGGAGGTGTTGGGCTCTGTTACAAGCCTTCTACAACCGGACCCACCGACACAGCCATCTCGGCCATGTCAGCCCGGTTGATTTTGATCGGCTTCAAGTGGAGTCCAGGTAGTGCCCTACAGGGCCTTTTTGCTATGCTGCCCGCCTTGTCTACATAGAGGGGGAGCGCCGTGAACATCCGAACGGTTGCCATATGCATCACTATTTCTCTGGCTGTGGTGGGGTGTGCAACTACGGTTCGCTACCCGGTGATTCAGTCCGCCGGTGGCGGAGCGACGATCATCCCTGAAAAAAATCATCCCCCGCTTACCTTTTCCGTCTGCACTGACTGCGATAAGTTCAGCAAGAAGGCTGACGACTTCGTACGCTTCAGTCGCTGGATCAGGAAGTCGTCCTCGGGCACGTTTGGCTGCTTGACCGTTAACGCATCAGACTCTGCCACCAGCCGAAACTGGTTCCTGGTTTTCCCTTTAAAGCGCCACGATGGCGGACCGGGTACCGTAAGTTTCCGCTTGACCAGCGGCTGTGAGGAAGACGTTTCCATCCACATGGACGCCATATCTGTCCAGGGTAAAGGTGGTAATTCCCTGCCTTTCTCGGGGCTTCCCAATATGGGGAAACACACCATCGCCCCAGGTGAAACAAAGACCATCAACCTGATGGCTGGATCTCATTCTCGCTTTTGCCATCAATGCACAATTTTGCTGAGCGAGGCGGTGCAAGGGCTCGGCGTAGAAACACAAGATATGGAAGTACGGTTCCGATCAATGACTATTTTTGGGATTCTGCTCGCTCGGATCGCCTACGTTACCTGACCCATCATCTAACAACAGCCCAACCTCACGCCCGCTCCGCCACCACCGCATCTCCCGGTCCGGCGCACAGCACGGTGCGGGCGGAGCCTTCCCTTATAAATAATTCGATGCGCTCGACGCTGCCTTTGACGAAGCCGGCCTGACCGGGGGGCACGGAGGCGTAGTGATGGGCCGGCCGCACCGTGGCGCCGTTGACCCGCAGGGTGGCAATGGCGTCGTACAGGGTGTTGGGCAGGTTGGTGATGAGGTTGCCGAAGTGGTCGGCGTGCAGCACCTTGCCGCGCCAGCCGTCCTCGGTTTCCCGGGGCGCTTCGAACGGCGCCGCCAGGTCTTCCTGCACCCGTGGGCCGAACTCCGCCAGGGGGCGGCCCATGGCCAGATGCGCCGCCACCGGGGCGAACAGGTCGCGGCCGTGGAAGGTGGTGGAGCGGTCCCTCGGTAAAAAATCGGGGGCGGCGATGGCGTGCACCGTGGCCGGGCCGTCCGCCGCCAGCAGCGGCCCCAGCACGTTGTTGTCCGGGGCCACGTAACAGGCCCGCCGGCCCTTGGCGATGAGGGCGTGGCGCGGTCCGCCGACACCGGGGTCAACCACCACCATATGGATGCTGCCGGGGGGAAAGTGGGGCACCGCCTGACTCACCACAAAGGCGGCCTGTTCCGTGTCGAACGGGTCCACCCCGTGGGACAGATCGACAATGCGCGCGGTCGGGCAGATGCCCAGAATAACCCCCCGCATAATCCCGGCGTAGGGATCCAGATGACCGAAGTCGGTGGTGAGGGTAATGATCGGGGGCGAGGATTCGGTCATGGTGGGGGTTGGGCTGCCGTGTCGGCTCCTCCGGTTACACCGAATCAGTACTCAAAATCAGCGCGCCTATGCCGTTACCCGGCAAATTCAGGATCAGCGGAAATGGGCACGGGTGGCTGCCGATACCAAGGCCGGTTTACCCCGCATGCCCCATTCACCCCATGCCGCTACAGGCCGCGCCTGTTAGTGGAAGGCGACTTCCTGGATTTCGAACTCGCGGGTGCCGCCGGGGGCGACCAGGGTGACTTCGTCGCCGACGCTTTTGCCGATGAGGGCGCGGGCCATCGGGGAGCGCACGGAGATGCGGCCCTGTTCGAGATCGGTCTCGGCGACGCCGACGATCTGATAGGTGGCTTCCTTGTCGCTGTCCAGGTCCACCAGTTGCACGGTGGCCCCGAAGGTGACCCGGTCGCCGGACAGGGTGGAAACGTCGATGACTTCGGCGGTGGCGATGAGGTGATCAAGCTCGCGGATGCGGCCTTCGATCATGCCTTGTTTTTCCTTGGCGGCGTCGTACTCGGCGTTTTCTGACAGGTCGCCGTGGCCACGGGCTTCGGCGATGGCCTCGATCACGTTGGGGCGCTCCACCCGTTTGAGCCGTTCCAGCTCCTCTTTCAGGGATTCCAGGCCTTTATTGGTAATCGGTTCACGCATGCTCACTCCTTGAAATCAAACCGGTGCGGGGTAACGCCCGTCACATTTCCAGCCTCAATAATAGCCGCTTTTTCAGGTTCATGCCTCGAACCGGATGGTCCAGGCCTTATCCGGACGCCTGATGGGTTCCGTTATTCGCTGTGCTTTTCAGGTAATCCTGCAACGCACGGGCGTTTACGCCGGACTTTTTTTGCGCCGCGATGGCCTGTGCCGCCGCCCGCCCCGCGGCGATGGTGGTGAAGTAGCTCATGCGCTGTGCGATGGCCTCGCGCCGCAGGGAAAAGGAGTCGGCCTTGCCCTGGGCGTCACTAACGGTGTTGACGGTGAGGGCGATTTCGCCGTTTTTGACCAGATCCACCGAGTTTGGGCGGCCTTCCATCACCTTGTTGACCCGTTCGCAGGGGATGCCCGCGTTGGTGATCGCCTGGCAGGTGCCCCCGGTGGCCAGGATGGAAAAGCCGAGTGCGAACAGTTCGCGGGCGATTTCCACGGTGGCGGGTTTGTCCTCCTCCCGCACCGAGAGGAAGGCGGCGCCTTCGGTGGGCAGGCTGGCCCAGGCCCCGGCCTGGGACTTGCCGAAAGCCAGGGGGAAGTCGGCGTCGATGCCCATGACCTCTCCGGTGGAACGCATTTCCGGCCCCAGGATGGTGTCGACGCCGGGGAACTTGTTGAACGGGAACACGGCCTCCTTGACCGCCACGTGGGTGCTGTGTCCCGGCCGGTGATCGGGGGCTTTTACGCCCTGTTCGGCCAGACTTTTGCCCAGCATGCAGGCCATGCCGACCTTGGCCCACGGAGTACCGGTGGCCTTGGAGACAAACGGCGCGGTACGGGAGGCGCGGGGGTTGACCTCGATGATGTAAACCTTGTTGTCCTTGACCGCGAACTGCACGTTCATCAGCCCCACCACGCCCAACTCCAGACCGATGGCGCGGGTCTGACGGGCGATCTCCTCAATGACCTCCGAGGTCAGGGAGTAGGGCGGCAGGGAGCAGGCCGAATCGCCCGAGTGCACCCCGGCCTCCTCGATGTGCTCCATGATGCCGCCGACGATGACCTGACTGCCGTCGCCCACCGCGTCCACATCGACCTCGATGGCGCCGTCCAGGTATTTGTCGATCAGTACCGGGTGTTCCGGGGAGACCGAGACCGCCCGCTGCATGTAGTCGGTCAGGCTTTTGGCGTCGTAGACGGTTTCCATGCCGCGGCCGCCGAGCACATAGCTGGGCCGCACCATGACCGGAAAGCCGATGCGTTCGGCCACGGGCACGGACTGGTCCTCGTGGGTGATGGTGGCGCCTTCCGGTTGCAGCAGCCCGAGCTTGTTGACCACGCCCAGGAAGCGTTCCCGGTCCTCGGCGCGGTCGATGGCGTCCGGGCTGGTCCCCAGAATGGGCACCCCGGCCTGTTCCAGCCCAAGGGCGAGCTTTAGAGGGGTCTGGCCGCCGTACTGAACCACCACGCCCTTGGGTTTTTCCTTTTTCACGATGGCCATGACGTCTTCGAAGGTGAGGGCTTCAAAGTAGAGCCGGTCGGAGGTGTCGTAATCGGTGGACACGGTCTCCGGGTTGCAGTTGACCATGATGGCTTCATAACCCAGATCGCGGGAGGCCATGACCGCGTGCACGCAGCAGTAGTCGAACTCGATGCCCTGACCGATGCGATTCGGTCCGCCCCCGAGGATCATGATCTTGTCGCGGTCGGTGGGGTTGGCCTCGCATTCTTCCTCGTAGGTGGAATAGAGGTAGGGGGTGTGGGCGGTGAACTCGGCGGCGCAGGTGTCCACCCTTTTGAATACGGGTTCAATGCCGAGGGCTGTGCGGGCATCGTACACAGCCATTTCAGTGGTGCCGGAAAGCACCCCCAGGGTGGCGTCCGAAAGGCCGTGCCGCTTGGCCTCTTTCAGCAGGTCCGCATCGGCGAGGAGTGCGTCACCAGCGTCCGCGACCTGATTTTCCATGGCAATGACCTGCACCATCTGGCGGATGAACCACGGGTCGATGCGGCTGGCCCGGTAGATGGCATCCTCGGTCAGTCCCAGACGAATGGCGTCCGCCAGGTGCCAGAGCCGTTCCCAGTTGGGGGTGGTGAGCCGCTCCAGGGTGTGGCTCTTTGCGGCGTCCGGATCCCGATCGCCGATGCGCGGGTCGAAGCCGTGTTTGTCGACTTCGAGGGAGCGGATGGCTTTGCCGAGGGCCTCCTTGAAGGTGCGGCCGATGGACATGGTTTCGCCCACGCTCTTCATCTGGGTGGTGAGGGTCGGGTCGGCATTGGAGAATTTGTCGAAGGCGAAGCGCGGGTGCTTGACCACCACGTAGTCGATGGTGGGTTCGAAGCTGGCCGGGGTCTCCCTGGTGATGTCGTTGGGAATCTCGTCCAGGGTGTAGCCCACCGCCAGCTTGGCGGCGATCTTGGCGATGGGGAAACCGGTGGCCTTGGAGGCAAGGGCGGAGGACCTTGAAACCCGCGGGTTCATCTCGATCACCACCAGTTCGCCGTTTGTCGGGTTCAGTCCGAACTGGATATTGGAGCCGCCGGTGTCCACCCCGACGGCGCGGATGATGTCCAGAGAGGCGTCGCGCATCTTCTGGTATTCCGGGTCGCTGAGGGTCTGGGCCGGGGCCACGGTGACCGAGTCGCCGGTGTGGACCCCCATGGGGTCGACGTTTTCGATGGAGCAGATGATGGTGACGTTGTCCATCTTGTCACGCATCACCTCGAGTTCGTACTCCTTCCAGCCAAGGATGGACTCCTCCACTAGGATTTCGCCCACCGGGCTGGCTTCCAGGGCGCGCTGCACCGCAGGGTTCAATTCCTCCTTGTTATAGGAGACGCCGCCGCCGGTGCCGCCCATGGTGAAGGAGGGGCGGATGATGACCGGAAAACCGATCTTCTCGACCAGTTCGGCGACGGCCTGCTGGGCGGTGGACAACTCCTGTTTCCAGGCCTCCTGCCGGTCCGGATCCTGGGGATAGGGAAAAGCGGTGGAGATGGCTTCGCCGTGGGGCACCCGCAGGCCCAGGGTCTCGATAACGTCCTTGAACCTGCCCCGGTCCTCGGCGATGGTGATGGCCTCGTAGTTGGCGCCGATCAGTTCCACCCCGAACCGTTTCAGGGTGCCGTTTTCGTGCAGGGCGGTGGCAGTGTTCAGGGCGGTTTGTCCACCCATGGTGGGGAGGATGGCGTCGGGCCGCTCGATCTCGATGATGCGGGCCACCATATCGGGGGTGATCGGTTCGATATAGGTGCGGTCGGCAAGCTCCGGGTCGGTCATGATGGTGGCCGGGTTGGAGTTGACCAGGATGACCCGGTAACCCTCTTCCTTCAGGGCCTTCAGGGCCTGGGTGCCGGAGTAGTCGAACTCGCAGGCCTGACCGATGATGATCGGCCCGGAGCCGATGAGGAGAATGCTTCTAATGTCGGTGCGTTTTGGCATTTTTTTGTAATCTGAAGTCGTTCATTGAGGGCTTGTGTGCCAGGGTGAAAAGCGCGGTGCGCTTTAGCGGCGGCCTCCCATCAGGTCGGTAAAACGGGAAAACAAATAGGCGGAGTCGTGCGGACCGGGGGCGGCTTCCGGATGGTACTGCACCGAGAAGGCGGGCAGCGACTTGTGACGCACGCCTTCAACCGTTTGGTCGTTCAGGTTGAGGTGGGTGATTTCCAGGGTGTCCGGCAGCTGCTCCGGGTCCACCGCGAAGCCGTGATTCTGGGCGGTGATTTCCACCTTGCCGGTGGCCAGGTCTTTCACCGGCTGGTTGCCGCCGTGATGGCCGAAGCGCATCTTGAACGAGGTGCCGCCGAGGGCGAGGCAAAGGAGCTGGTGCCCCAGGCAGATGCCGAAAATGGGCACCTGGCCGAGCAGTCGTTCGATGCGGTCGATGGCGTAGGGCACCGCCGCCGGATCGCCGGGGCCGTTGGACAGGAACACGCCGTCCGGCTTCATGGCCATGACTTCGCCCGTGGGGGTGTCGGCGGGCACCACGGTGACGTCACAGCCGTGATCCACCAGCATCCGCAGGATGTTTTTCTTCACACCGAAATCGTAGGCCACCACTTTATGGCGGGGTTTGGTCCGGGTGCCTCCGGGGGTGGGTTCGCTCCATTCATAGGCGTCGGTGCAGGTGACTTCGCGTACCAGATCGCGGCCCACGATGGAAGGCGCCTCGGCGGCGGCGGCGACGGCGCGGCTGGCGGCGTCGCCGCCGCTGGCGGCATCGCCGCTGACGATCACCGCCTGCTGGGCGCCGGCGCTGGTGATGTGGCGGGTCAGGGCGCGGGTGTCGATGCCCTCGATACCGGCGATGTTGTGGTGCGCCAGGTAGTCGTCCAGGTCGCCTTCCGAACGCCAGTTGGACGGCAGCCGTTCGCACTCGCGCATGATGAAGCCGGTCAAGTGCGGGCGGTTCGACTCCACGTCGGTGGCGTTTACCCCGTAGTTGCCCTGATGGGGGTAGGTCATGGTGACCATCTGGCCCCGGTAGGACGGGTCGGTGATGATCTCCTGATAGCCGGTCATGGAGGTGTTGAACACCACCTCCCCGGCCACCGGGACATCGCTTGTGGCGCCCACGGAAAAGCCGGAGAACGTGCGGCCGTCGGCGAGGGCGAGCAGTGCGGGGATGCGGCTCATGCGGCACCTCCCGCCGCCTGGACGCGGGCGGCAGCCGTGGGCAGGTCGGCGGTGTTGCCGTGCACCGGGTTTCCACCAAACAGGGTTAAGCGTACCTGGCCGGGGAGGGTGTCTCCCACGAACGGGCTGCTGGCCGCCTTGCCGTCAAGGGATTCGGCGGTGACCTCCCAGCGGGCCGCAAGATCGACCACGGTGAGGTCGGCGGGGGCGCCCTCTGTCAGGGTTCCGAAGCCGGCGCCTTCGAGACCGAAGGCCTCTCTGGGTCCGACAGTCCAGCGCGCCACGGCGGTCGAAAGCTCGAGCACATGTTCCTCCACAAGTTGCAGGGTCAGGGACAGGGCGGTGGCAAGCCCGGCGATGCCGAATGGCGCCCGGTCGAACTCCACCGCTTTTTCAAAATCGGCATGGGGCGCGTGACAGCTGCTGAGGGTATCGATGGTACCGTCGGCGACACCTTCCCTGAGCGCATCCCGATCGGCCTCTTCACGCAGGGGCGGGTAGACCTTGGCGGCGGTGTTGTAGCCGTTCACGGCCCTATCGGTGCAGTGCAGGTAGTGGGGTGCGGTACCGGCGGTGACAGCCAGCCCCCGCGCCCGGGCGTCCCGCACCATGCGGACCGAACCCGAGGTGGAGAGGGGGGCAAGGTGGATCGGGCAGCCGCTCAGCTCCGCAAGGGCGATGGCGCGGGACACGGCAATCTCCTCGCTGGCCGCCGGAATGCCGGACAGCCCGAGGCGGGTGGCGGCTTCGCCCTCGTGCATGACGCCGCCCTTCGACAGCCCCAGATCCTGAGGTACGGTGATGACGGTCATGCCGACGCCCTTGGCGTACTCCAAGGCGCGGCGCATCATCTGGCTGCTCTCGATCGGCACCCAGGCGTCGGATACCGCCGGACAGCCGGAGCGGGCCAGCTCCCCCATATCGGAGAGCACGTCGCCGTCCATGTGCCGGGTGAGCGCCCCCACCGGCAGCACCCGGGCGGTGCCCGCCTCACGACCGCGGGCGGTGACCAGGTCGCACACCGCTTTGGAGTCGCACACAGGTTCCGTGTTGGGCATGGCGAACAGGGTGGTGATGCCGCCCGCCGCCGCCGTCTGGCAGGCCTGGGCGATGGTTTCCTTGTATTCGTAACCCGGCTCCCGCAGGTGAGCGTGGGTGTCGATCAGGCCGGGCAGCACGTGATGGCCGGTGGCGTCAATGGTGCGGGCCCCGGTCGCCTTGATGGTGCCCGGCTCCGCCACCTGTGCCACACATCCGTCTTCGATCAGGAGGTCCATGGGCGCATCAATGTGCGCCGCCGGATCCACCAGATGTCCCCCCCGGATTAACAAAGCCCCGCTCATGTCACCCCCTGTCCGCCGGAGAAGTGGTACAGCACCGCCATGCGCACGGCGACGCCGTTGGTGACTTGATCGAGGATGGTGGACGAGGTGCCGTCGGCGATATCGTGGTCGATTTCCACCCCCCGGTTGATCGGTCCCGGATGCATCACCAGGGCGCCGGGCCTGGCCAGCGCCAGACGCTGGCGGTTGATGCCGTAGAGCACGGCGTATTCGCGTTGACCGGGAAACAGCGGTGCGCCCTGGCGTTCCAGTTGCAGCCGCAGGGGCATGATGACGTCGGCCCCGTCCAGCGCAGTGTCCAGGTTGTAACTCACGGAGACGCTGCCGGGGGCGCAGGCGAGGGCCTCGATGCCCATGGGGATCATGGTGGGTGGCCCCACCAGCCGAACATGGGCGCCGAGTTTGGTCAGTCCGATCAGGTTGGAGCGCGCCACCCGGCTGTGGGCGATGTCGCCCACGATGACCACGGTGAGACCCGCGATCTCCTGTTTCAACCGGCGCATGGTGAACAGATCCAGCAGGGCCTGGGTGGGATGCTCGTGGGCGCCGTCACCGGCGTTGATGACGTGGCTTGCCAGGGCCTTCGCCAGCATCAGGGGAGCGCCGGAGGCGGCGTGGCGAATCACCACCGTATCGACCCTCATGGCCTCGATGGTGCGGGCGGTATCCAGCAGGGTTTCGCCCTTGACCACCGAGCTTGCCTGCAGGTTGATGCTGAGCACGTCGGCGGACAGCCGCTTGGCCGCAAGCTCAAAGGAGGTGCGGGTGCGGGTGGACGGTTCGAAAAACAGGTTGACCACGGTTTTGCCGCGCAGGGCGGGCACCTTCTTCACCTCCCGGGAGCCAACCTCGAGGAAGCCCGCTGCGGTGGTCAGCAAGGTATCAATGCCGCCCGCGGAAATATCGGCGAGACCGATCAGATCCTTGGCGGAAGGGGTGCTGCCGGAGGCTTCCGGGGCGACGACTTCGGTCGCTTCCCCGAGTGTTTCCCGAGGGGTCATGACGCCTCCTTGGGGTACAGTTCAACGCCGTCCACGCTGCCGTCTTCGGCAATTTTCAGGGCGACGGTCTCACTGGCTTCGGTGGGGATGTTCTTGCCGACAAAATCAGCGCGGATCGGCAGCTCCCGGTGGCCCCGGTCGATCAGCACCGCCAGCATCACCCGCGCCGGGCGGCCGAAGTCCATGAGGGCGTTCAGGGCGGCCCTGATGGTGCGCCCGGTGTAGAGCACGTCGTCCACCAGCAGCACGTCCTTGCCCGCCATGTCGAACGGGATATCGGTGACCTTCACCTCCGGGTGGTCGTTTCTGTGGTCCAGGTCGTCCCGGTAGAGGGTGGTGTCGAGCAGCCCGAACGGCACGTCGACTCCCTCGATTTGCTGGATCTGGGCTTTCAACTCGCGCCCCAGGATGTCGCCGCCGGAGCGGATGCCGACCAGGGTGAGATTCTCGACGCCCTTGCCGGACTCGATAATCTCGTGGGCCAGACGCTTCAGGATTCTGCTGACGTCGGCGCGTCCCAGCAGATTTCGGGCGGATATATGGTCGGGAGTCACCTCAACGCCTGCGCGAGCGGCGGAGGACGGCGAGTCGGGAGACGTCATTTCGATGGATCCTTTTCGGCCTCACGGGACCGGGTTAAAGGACGTTCAGTCGTTTATTGACCACCAATGGTATGCCTTCTCCCGGGTTGGGTCAAGGCGAACCGGAGGGAAGTTTTGCATGGCTTTGCGGTCTCTATCCGTATTATAATAGCTGGGTTTCGGCGACATTCCTTGTTTTAAGGATGGCCGGGGTTCGGGTGTCTCCGAGCCCTGCAGCGGACCGCGCGCTGACCGCGCTGCGGACGGTCCTGTTCCCTCCAGGGCCGGTGTAACACGTTTTTGGCCACGCCGTGTGTTTCAACCTTTTCTCGTGTACCGGGTGGAAGCAGTCAGCATGCGTTTTGATGAGATGAAATCCCCGATTCCCCAAGGTCTTTACCGGGTTGAAAATGAACACGACGCCTGTGGCGTCGGCTTCGTTTGTCACATGAAGGGCGTCCCCTCCCACAGCATCATTCGGGACGGCCTGTCGATCCTGGAAAACCTGCACCACAGGGGCGCTGTGGGCGCCGACCCGGATACCGGCGACGGCGCCGGTATCCTGATGCAGATTCCCGACGGATTCCTGCGCCGGGAGGTGGCCTTCGACCTGCCCACCCTCGGCAAATACGGTGTTGGCGTGGTGTTTCTGCCCCCGGATGCATCCCAGCGTAACCAGTGCGAGTTGGCCATCGAGCAGTACGTGGCCAACGAGGGTCAGCAGTTTATGGGCTGGCGTGATGTACCCACCGACAACCGCACCATCGGCAAGGTCGCCAAGGCCGAGGAGCCGGTGGTCCGCCAGTTTTTCGTGGCCGCAGACCCGCTCCTCGATCAGTCCGCCTTCGAGCGCAAGTTGTATGTGGTTCGCAAGGAGGTCGAGCGCGCCGTACGCGTGGCCGGGATGCCTCAGGGTCACTATTTCTACGTGGTCAGCCTGTCGTCCCGCACCATGCTCTACAAGGGCCAGCTCATGGCCCACCAGGTGGACCGGTACTATCCGGACCTGAACGATGCCGCCATGCAGAGCGCCATCGCCCTGGTGCACCAGCGTTACAGTACCAACACCTTCCCCTCCTGGGGACTGGCGCAGCCGTTCCGCCTGATTGCCCACAACGGCGAGATCAACACCGTGATCGGCAACCGCAAGTGGATGCAGGCGCGGGAGGCCTCTCTGGAAACCTACCGCTTCGGCCGCGACATCAAAAAGCTGTTCCCCATTATCGAGCCCAGCGCGTCCGATTCGGCCAGTTTCGACAACGTCATCGAACTGCTCACCATGGCGGGCCGTTCGCTGCCCCACGCGGCGATGATGATGATTCCCGAAGCCTGGGGCCGCCACGATGAGATGAGTCAGGACCGGCGCGACTTCTACGAGTTTCACGCAAAGATGATGGAGCCGTGGGACGGCCCCGCCGCCATGGCCTTCACCGACGGTCGCGTGGTCGGCGCCACCCTCGACCGCAACGGTTTGCGTCCGGCCCGCTTCATGGTCACCAAGGACGACCGCATCATCATGGCGTCCGAGTCCGGCGTGCTCGACGTGCCTGCCGATCAGGTGATCAAGAAGTGGCGTCTGCAGCCGGGCCGCATGTTCCTGGTGGATACGGTGCAGGGTCGGATCATCGAGGACGGCGAACTCAAGGATGAGCTGTCCACCGCCAAGCCGTACGGCCGCTGGCTCAAAAGCAACCAGTTGCACCTGTCTTCCCTGGACATCTCCCCGGTGGTTTCCACCCTGAAGGGCGGCAAGCTGCTGACCGCGCAAAAGGCGTTTGGTTACACCCAGGAGGACTTGAAGGTCATTCTGGGGCCGATGGCCACCGATGCCATGGAGCCGCTCGGCTCCATGGGCAACGACGCCGCCCTCGCCGTGCTTTCGGACCGGCCGCAACTGTTGTTCAACTACTTCAAGCAACTGTTTGCCCAGGTGACCAACCCGCCGATCGACCCGATCCGCGAGGAAATCGTCATGTCCACCGGTTGCGCCCTGGGTTCCGAGCAGAACCTGCTGCGGGCCAGTCCCCTCTGTGCCCGCCGCATCCGCCTGGAGACCCCGATACTCACCAACAGTGAGATGTCGGTCCTGCGGGAGGTGGAGTTGGGGGGACTGGCCTCCGTCACCCTGCCCATGCTGTTCCCCACCGCCGACGGTGTGGACGGCCTGAAACACGCCCTCGCCCGGTTGTGTGAAAAAGCCGAGGATGCGGTGACCCAGGGTTGCACCCTGCTGATCCTTTCCGACCGCGGGGTAAGCCGGGAGCAAGCCCCCATCCCGAGCCTTCTGGCCACCGCTGCCGTGCATAATCACCTGATTCGCAAAGGGCTGCGTACCCGGGCCGGCTTTGTGATCGAGACCGGCGAAGCCCGTGAGGTGATGCACTTCGCCCTCCTGATCGGCTACGGCGCCGGCGCCGTGAACCCGTACCTGGCGTTCGACACCCTTTACGAGATGGCGAACGTGGGCATCATCCCCAACCCCAAAGAGGGCAAGGCGGAACTGCGTTCAAACTACGTCAAGGCCGTCAACAAGGGCTTGCTCAAGGTCATGTCCAAAATGGGCATTTCCACCATCCAGAGCTATCGCGGCGCCCAGGTGTTCGAAGCCATCGGCCTGCAGTCCAACTTTGTCCACCGCTACTTCACCGACACGGCCAGCCGCTTGGAGGGCATCGGCATCACCGAGGTCGCCGCCGAGGTGCTCAGCCGGCACGATGCGGCCTACCCCAAGCAGCCTGCCCCGGCCCGGGAACTGGAGCATGCCGGTCACTACCAGTGGCGGCGTGGCGGCGAATACCACCAACTCAACCCCGAGGTGGTGAGCAAGATCCAGGACGCGGTGCGGCGTGGCAGCTACGACACCTACCGGGAGTACGCTGATCTGGTCAACGAGGCGAGCCAGAAGCTCTCCACCCTGCGCGGCCTGATGGACCTCAAGTACGCCGACGAGCCGGTGCCTCTCGACGAGGTGGAGCCGGTCAGCGACATCGTGCACCGTTTCTGCACCGGCGCCATGAGCTTCGGCTCCATCAGCAAGGAGGCCCACGAGAACCTGGCCATCGCCATGAACCGGCTTGGCGGGCGCTCCAATACCGGGGAGGGCGGCGAGGACCCGGATCGCTTTACCCCGGACGCCAACGGCGATCTGCGGCGCAGCGCCATCAAGCAGGTGGCCTCCGGCCGCTTTGGCGTCACCAGCCACTATCTGAGCAACGCCGACGAAATCCAGATCAAGATCGCCCAGGGCGCCAAGCCCGGCGAGGGTGGTCAGTTGCCCGGCCACAAGGTCAACGAGGTCATCGCCAGGGTGCGTAACTCGACCCCGGGCGTGGGCCTGATCAGCCCGCCGCCGCACCACGACATCTACTCCATTGAAGACCTGGCCCAGCTCATCTTCGATTTGAAGAACAGCAACCCGGAGGCCGACATCTCGGTGAAGCTGGTGGCCGAGGTGGGGGTGGGCACCATCGCCGCCGGCGTCGCCAAGGGCCACGCCGACCTGATTCTGATTGCCGGGCACGATGGCGGTACCGGCGCCTCGCCGATCTCCTCGGTCAAGCACGCCGGTGCGCCGTGGGAACTGGGCCTGTCGGAGACCCAGCAGGTGCTGGTGACCAACGGCCTGCGCGGCCGCGTGCGGCTTCAGACCGACGGCCAGCTCAAGACCGGCCGCGACGTGATCGTGGGAGCGTTGTTGGGCGCCGACGAGTTCGGTTTTTCCACCGTTCCGTTGATCGCCTCCGGCTGTATCATGATGCGCAAGTGCCACCTGAACACCTGCCCGGTGGGTATTGCCACCCAGGACCCGGAACTGCGCAAGAAGTTCGCGGGCACCCCGGAGCACGTGGTTAACTTCTTCCACTTTGTTGCCCAGGACGTGCGTGAGATCATGGCGAAAATGGGCGTTCGCCACCTCGACGAACTCGTGGGCCGGGTGGACCTGCTCAAAACCCGCCACGCCATCGACCACTGGAAGGCCAGGGGGCTCGATCTGACTGCCATCCTGCACCAGCCGGATGTGCCCGGTGAAGCCATCCGCCATACCGAATCCCAGGACCATGGGATCGACAAGGTGCTTGACCGCACCCTGATCAAGCTGGCCGCCGACGCCCTGGATAAACAGGAACGGGTGGACGCCAAGCTCACCATCCGTAACACCGACCGCACCGTCGGCACCATGCTGGGCCATGAGGTGACCAAGCGTTACGGCATCGACGGGCTGCCGGACGATACCATTCACTTCAAGTTCAAGGGCACCGCCGGGCAGAGCTTCGGCGCCTTTGTGCCCCGCGGCATCACCCTGGAGCTGTCTGGCGACGCCAACGACTACACCGGCAAGGGCCTGTCCGGCGGACGCCTGATCGTCTATCCGCCCAAGGCCTCCACCTTCCGGGCGGAGCACAACATCATCGCGGGCAACACCTCCCTGTATGGCGCAACCTCCGGCGAGAGCTATTTCCGGGGTGTTGCCGGTGAGCGCTTTGCGGTGCGTAACAGCGGCGCCACCGCCGTGGTGGAGGGGGTGGGTGACCACGGCTGCGAATACATGACCGGTGGCACCGTGGTGGTGCTCGGCAAGACCGGGAGAAACTTCGCCGCCGGTATGAGCGGCGGTTACGCCTTCGTGTACGATCCGGACGGCAAGTTCGAGCGGCGCTGCAATCCGGCCATGGTGGAACTCTCCCAAATGTCCGAGCCGGAAGATGTCGACCTGGTGCGCAACCTGCTGGAGCGGCACGTGACCTACACCGAGAGCACCGTGGCCCAGTCCATGCTGGACGATTGGGAGGAAACGCAGCAGGAGTTCATCAAGGTGTTCCCCATCGAGTACAAGCGCGTACTCGCCGAGCGTGCCGAACAGGCCAGGTCCGGTAAAAGCACGACTGAAGGCAGCAAGCTGGAGGGTTCGAAAATTGGGTAAGGTTACAGGTTTCCAGGAATACAAGCGGCAGACCCACGGCTACAAGCCGGTGGAGGAGCGCACCCGGGACCACAAGGAATTTACAGTTCCCCTGTCGGATGAGGATCTCAAAATCCAGGGCGCCCGCTGCATGGATTGCGGCGTGCCGTTTTGCCATAGCGGCTGCCCCCTCGGCAATTTCATCCCGGACTGGAACGATCTGATCTACCGGGAGCGTTGGCAGGACGCCATCGTCAAGCTGCATGCCACCAACAACTTTCCGGAGTTCACCGGCCGCGTCTGCCCCGCCCCGTGCGAGGCCTCCTGTGTGCTGAATATCCACAACAACCCGGTCACCATCAAGCAGATCGAGTGCAGCATTGTCGACCATGCCTTCGATGAGGGCTGGATTGTGGCGCAGCCCCCCAAGACCCGCACCGGCAAAACCGTCGCGGTGATCGGTTCCGGCCCCGCCGGTATGGCCGCTGCCCAGCAACTCAACCGTGCGGGTCACAAGGTCACCCTGTTCGAGCGCGCCGATCGCATCGGCGGCCTGCTCATGTACGGCATTCCCGACTTCAAGCTGGAAAAGACCCTGGTGCAGCGCCGGGTCGACCTGCTGAAAGAAGAAGGCGTCATTCTTAAACCCAACACCAACGTGGGTGTGGACGTTACCGCCGAGCAGCTTAAGAAAGACTTCGACGCGGTCTGCATTACCATCGGTTCCACCGTCCCTCGCGACCTGCCCATCGAAGGCCGCGAGTTGTCCGGTGTGCACTTCGCCCTCGATTTTCTGATTCCGCAGAACAAGCGCAACTGGGGGGACGATCTGCCCAGGGAAGACGAAATACTAGCCACCGGCAAGAATGTGGTGATTCTGGGCGGCGGCGACACCGGCTCCGACTGCGTCGGCACCAGTGTGCGTCACGGTGCGAAATCCATCACCCAGATCGAGTTGTTGCCGGAGCCGCCCCAGGAGCGCGCCGACGACAACCCGTGGCCCCAATGGCCGAAGATCTGGCGCGAGTCCAGTTCCCAGGAAGAGGGCGGCGAGCGCCTGTTCTCCACCCTCACCAAAAGCTTCGGCGGTGAGAACGGCACGCTGACCCATCTCAACACCGTCAAGGTGGAGTGGACCCAGGACGATGCCGGTCAGTATCAGATGAGCGAAGTCGCGGGCTCCGAAGCCACCATCGAATGCGACCTGGCGTTTCTGGCCATGGGCTACCTGCACCCGGAGACCGCAAGTTTCGTAACGGAACTGGGCTGCGAACTGGACGGCCGCGGCAACATCAAGGCCACCGAGGACAAGGAGACGTCGGTGCCGGGGGTGTTCGCCGCCGGCGACTGCCGCCGGGGCCAGTCCCTCATTGTGTGGGCCATCGCCGAAGGCCGTCAGGCCGCCGCCTCCGTCGACCGCTACCTCATGGGCCGAACCTACCTGCACACCCACTAACAAGGGTCGCCCCATGGCCGCGGACGCGGTCCGCGGCGGTAACACCCGGAGCGGTATGGGGTCGATCGGGCGTGCCGTATCGGTTGCCTTTCCGTGTCAGCTTCCACTCAGGCGGACGGGATTTCCGATACCGTTTTTTTCAGCAGCACACTGAGCCCCATCGCGCACAGCGCCACCAACGCGCACGCGCCGAACAAAAACGGCGCCCCCACCTGCTCGTAATACGTCCCGCACAGGTAGAGCCCCAGGGTCAGGCCGAAGCCGTAGGACAGGCTGGAATAGAGGCTCTGGCCAATGGTGCGCAGGCCCGTCGGAATCAGACGGTGGGTGTGGGTTACGGCGGCGGCGTGAAACAGGCCGAAGCTGCCCGAGTGCAGTAACTGCGCCGTCACCAGCCAGACCACGGCGGCGGTGCTCGACAGTATGCCCCAGCGCACCACCGCAAGCATCAGCGCCAGCCGCATCAGGGACACCGTGCCAAAGCGCGTCAGCATGCCGCTGGAATGGCGCAGAGCCATCACCTCCGCCATCACCCCCACCGCCCACAACAGACCGATGGTGCCACGGGCAAACCCCAAACCCTCCAGGTAGACCGAGTAGAAGCCGTAGAACATGCCGTGGCTCGCCTGCATCAACGTGCAGACCAGATAAAAAGCGACCACCTGGGGGCGTAGCAACGGCTTCAGGGAACGGCTTCCGCCATGGGCCTCCACCCGGCTGTCCGGCAGGTGGCGCACGCTCCACAGGTTGAAAACCAGCAGTCCGATAATGGTCCATAACACCACCACAGACGGCAGCACGTCGAGCACCGGGCCCATGCCGAGGGACAGCACGATAAAGCCCACCGACCCCCACAGCCGCACCCGGCCATAGTCCAGCGAGCCGGTGTCCGCCGCTTCCATGGCGGTGGCCTCCACCAAGGGCAGGATGGAGGAGGTGAATACCGAATAGACCACCATCACCGCCACGATCAGCCAGAAATCCCGCACCAGCAGCATGGCGGCAAACGCCACCAGCGCGCCGCCGCAGGCCTGCCGGATAAGCGCCGCCCGCGCCCCACGGCGGTCCGCAAGCCAGCCCCAGAGCGAGGGCGCCACGATTTTTACCAGCGGGTTCACCGCCATGATCACGCCGATCTCGTAGGGCGTCAGGCCGATGTCGAGGAAGTACAGGGACAGGTAGGGGAGCAACACCCCCAAAAGGCCGAAATAACCCAGATAAAAGGTGGCCAGATAGCGGGCGACGGAGGCCATGGCGGGAGTCGGGGCCGGGGATGTGTCCGGCGGTGTCATTCAGATGGCGCGTGGGTGCGCCGGGGTGGTGGCGTCAGGCGTGGTTGGATTCGATTTCGAGACGGTCATCACCCTGCTGCGGAAGGCTTGGGGAATCCCCCATCAGATCGTTGGTCACGGCGATGATGCGGCGGAACTCGTGATCGGTCAACTCCGCCACAAAATCCCCCCGGATGGTGTAGAGCTCGGCGGGGGAGCTGGAGGTCCAGATCACCATGACCGGACGGCGTCCGGAAAACAGCAACAGGGCGTCCGGATCGTGCCCCACCGCATTGACCGTGTTCAGTTGGGACAGCAGGATCTGTTTCTCCTGATTGGCCGGGGCCAGGTAGGCGGTGCTGGGCAGACTGTGGGCGGCGGCGCCGATCAGAATGCCCGCCACGGTCACCATCAGGGCCAGAAACGGTACGGTGGAACTTGCGGAATGTGAAGTTGACGTGTTCATGCCTGAGGACCTTATCGGTCGATTCAGGCGTCAACTTGAGTGTGGCGGATGGGTGGGTCCGCGTAAGTAATTCTAAAACAAGGGTTTTTCCACGGCATACGCCCGGAAAAAAGGCTGCCCGGTAGGGGTTATTTACGCTTTTTCATGGGGACGAAATCCCGGTTGGCGGGGCCGGTGTAAAGCTGCCGGGGACGGCCGATGGGGGTGTCCGGCTCCTGGATCATCTCCATCCAGTGGGAAATCCAGCCCACGGTACGGCCAAGAGCGAACATCACCGTGAACATGTTGACCGGAATACCGATGGCCTTAAGGATGATGCCGGAGTAGAAATCCACGTTCGGATACAGCTTGCGGGAGATGAAATAGTCCTCGCTGAGGGCCTTCTCCTCCAGACGCATGGCGATCTCCAGGGACGGGTCGTCCACCCCCAGCTCCTGCAACACCTGGTGGCAACTGTCGCGGATGATGCGGGCGCGCGGGTCGTAGTTTTTATAGACCCGGTGGCCGAAGCCCATGAGCCGGAACGGGTCGTCCGGATCTTCCGAGCGCTCGACGCAGGTTTCGATGTTCTTCACATCGCCGATTTCTTCGAGCATCTTCAGCACCGCCTCGTTGGCGCCGCCGTGGGCCGGTCCCCACAGGGTGCCGATGCCCGCCGAAATGCAGGCGAACGGATTGGCGCCGGAGGAACCGGCGAGCCGCACCGTGCTGGTGCTGGCGTTCTGTTCGTGGTCGGCGTGCAGAATGAACAGGCGGTCGATGGCCTTGGCCACCACCGGGTTTACCGCATAGTTTTCACACGGCACCCCGAACATCATGTTCAGAAAGTTCTCGGCGTAGCCCAGGCTGTTGTCCGGGTAGAGGAACGGCTGCCCGAGGGAAAACTTGTAGCTCCACGCCGCGATGGTGGGCATTTTGGCAATCAGGCGGTGCGCCGAAATCTCCCGGTGCTCCGGGTTATGGATGTCCAGAGAGTCGTGGTAGAACGCCGCCAGCGCCCCCACCACGCCGACCATGACCGCCATTGGATGGGCGTCCCGGCGGAAGCCGTTGTAAAAGTTCTTGAGCCCTTCATGGACCATGGTGTGGCGGGTGATACTGGTCTTGAATTCGTCAAACTGTGTCGCCGTGGGCAGTTCGCCATACAACAGTAAGTAGCAGACCTCCGGATAGGTGCTGAGCTCCGCAAGCTGTTCGATGGGGTAGCCCCGGTACAGCAGAATCCCCTTCTCACCGTCGATGTAGGTGATCTTGCTTTCGCAGCTTGCGGTGGACATGAAGCCCGGATCGAAGGTGAAACGTCCGGTCTGCCCGTACAGCTTGCGGATGTCGATGACCTCGGGGCCGATGGTGCCCTTGTGCACCGGAAAAGCTATGTTTTCGCCATCGCCGAGAGAGAGCGTGACCTTGTCGTTGGCCATGATGTGACTTTCCCTTATCTACCCTTGAACCGGTGATTCGGGCACGACGGTTGACGCCGCCCCTCCCCCATATAGCGTATCGACGAACATGGAGTTCAGCATGACCAATTTTTTGCGGATTGCTCGGTAAAGGTCAATGAATTCACACGATTTTTACCATATGCCGGGTTATCCACGCGGTACTTTCCGGCGATTGTGACTTTGCCAGATAGCGGGCCGACGGTATGCTTAACCCTTTACCCTCATGCCTTCGGGCATGGCGGGTGCCGCTGTTTCTGGACCCTTCATGACCGTTTCCCCCGAGAATTTTCGCCTTACCTCCCTGCGCGCCCGTTTTGGCGATCGGCATCTGGTCGCGGGTCACAAGCTGGTACAGTCGGGCAAGGTCAAACGTTGCGGGCGTGAGGCCGATGGTACCCTGAATCTGGAGGTGGGCGGCGAGGATTTTGAAACCGTGCGGGTTCGGGAGGAGGGCGACGCCGTCACCGTGACCTGCTCGTGCCGCGCCACCAGAAGATGTGCGCACCGGGCGGCGGCGATGCTGGAGCTTTCCGCCCGGCCCGAGCCCGATATGGGTGGCGGCGAGTCGCTGGGGGAGGTGGTGCCGTGGCAGGTGGCGCTGCATCGCGCCATGGCCGGGTCGGACATCGGCCCTGCACCGGACACGGGGGCGGCGCTCATCTACCGTCTGGAAGTGGATGATGACGGTGAGCCGTTGATCGAAACCCGGGAGACCCGGATCGGGCAGGACGGCCCCCGCCGCGGCACGCCGTTTGGCATCAGCAAAAGCTGGGGCGCGGACCCGCTCGAGCCCAGGCCGCCGTTTCTGACACGCGAGGATGTGGCCATCTGCCGTCAGTTGCGTGAGCATATCGATGCGAGCGCTACGCGCGCCACCCGACAGGGGTCCGTGTACTGTTTTCAGCCGCCTCTGGAAGCACGCTACGGGCTGCTGACCAAGTTGATCAGAAGCGGCAAACTGTATGCCGCCGACAGTTCCAGGCCGCTCTCTCCCGGTCCCGCCTGCACCGTCACCGCCCGTATCGACCGGGACGACGACGGCGGCTGGCGGGTCTCTCTGGGGGGCGTGGATTTGCCGGTGCAGGCCGGACCGGTCAAGGTGATCGCCGCCGAGCCGCCGCTTTACACGGATGGCGGGACGGTGGGCAGCCTGGTGACGCCGCTGCCGGGAAAGCTGGCCACCCGGCTTGCATTGAATCCGCTGCACGTGTCCGAGAAGGAGTGGCCGGAATTTGTCGCCCATTGGATGCCCCGTCTGTCGGCCATGGGGGAGTTTTCCCTGCCGCCGGAACTTTCGCCGGAGGAGGTGGTCGGCACCGATCCCGTGCCCCGCCTGATCCTGGGTGACGAGGGGGGTTGGCTGCGCCTGGGCGTGGAGTTTGTATATGGTGAGGCGGCGCCCGTGTCCCCGGTGGCCATGGCGCGGCCCATGGCGTTTCAGGACGGTCGCATGCTGAGCTACCGGCGAAACCGGGAGATGGAGGCGGAGCACCTGCAGCGTTTGTTGTCACCCCGGGGTGACGGGGTGGTGGCGCCCTCCTCCGGCGCTGCCGGTGCCTGGGCGCTGACCGGGGATGCGGGCTACGACTTCTTATTGTTCGAACTGCCGCTGCTGTCGCAAGAGGGGTGGCAGATCTACGGTGAGGAACACCTTGCCCGGCATCGCATGTTCCGGGGCGAGGCGGGCTTGAGTTGCCGGGTGAAATCGGGCATCGACTGGTTTGACCTTGCGGTGCTGGCCGATTTTGACGGCATCGAAGTGGGTGCCGCCGAACTGCTCAAGGCCCACGAAGCGGGCAAACGCTATGTGGAGTTGTCCGATGGCCGCATCGGTCGGATTCCGGACTGGGTTCGACAGCGCGCCGACTCCCTGGCAGAAGCCGGACTTGACCGGGGCGACAGCGCCAGGCTGTCCCGTTACCAGGTACCGCTGTTGATGGAGTTGACCGGGGGCGGACAGACCGTCGCCGACGACCGCTTCCGGGAAGCCGCCCTGCGGTTGAAAGACTTTGAGCGGATCGAGCCGGTCGAACCGCCGAAAGGGCTTTGCACCACCATGCGCCCGTACCAGCTGGAAGGGCTGGCGTGGCTGGAGTTTTTACGCCGCTACGATCTGCACGGCATCCTGGCCGACGACATGGGCCTGGGCAAGACCCTGCAGATGGTGGCCATGCTGCTGTTGGAAAAACAGCGCGGCCACCAGACCGGCCCGAGTCTGGTGGTGATGCCCACCACCCTGATTTTCAACTGGGTGCATGAGCTCAAACAGCACGCCCCGGACCTTGGGGTGACTGTTTGGCACGGGCCGGACCGGCACGGTCTGGCGGACCGGATTAAAGACAGCGACGTGGTGCTGACCAACTACGCGCTGGTGCGGCAGGACCTGGCTCGACTCGAGGGGATACCGTTTCACTACCTGGTGCTGGATGAGGCCCAGTACGTGAAGAACCCGGAATCCCAGGTGAGCCGCGCGGTGCGGGCCTTGACGGCAAATCACCGGGTGGCGCTCACTGGTACCCCGCTGGAGAATCATCTGGGGGAGCTGTGGTCCCAGTTCGCCTACCTCATGCCGGGGCTTTTGGGAACCTATCCCCAGTTCCGCCGCCGTTTCGGAGGGCCGATCGAGCGGGGCGATACCGAGGCGGTGCAGCGGCTTATCGACCGGGTGCGGCCATTTATCCTGCGGCGCACCAAGGATCAGGTGGCCCAGGAGCTTCCCGAGCGGGTGGAAACCATCCTGTACTGCCGTATGGAGGAGGATCAGCGGGCGCTGTACGATCGGATTCGCGACCGTTGCCGGGATCAGGTGGCCGACAGCATTCGTTCCAAGGGCTTGTCCCGCAGCCGGATAGCGATTCTGGACGCCCTGCTCAAACTGCGTCAGGTGTGTTGCCATTCGGAGTTGCTGCCCGCCGACCTGAGCGGCGGCGTGACCGCATCGGCCAAGATGGATCTGTTCGTGGAGTTCATCACCGAGGCGATGGAAGAGGAACATCGGGTGCTGGTGTTCAGCCAGTTCGTCTCCATGCTGAAGTTGATCCGGCGCCACCTGGACGATGCCGGGGTGCCCTATGCGTACCTGGACGGCCGCACCCGAAACCGCGAGAAGCGGGTCAAGGAATTTCAGGAAGATCCCGCCATTCCGGTGTTTCTGATCAGCCTGAAGGCGGGCGGCACCGGCCTGAACCTGACCGCGGCGGACTATGTGGTGCATTTCGACCCATGGTGGAATCCGGCGGTGGAGCAGCAGGCCACGGATCGTGCCCACCGCATCGGCCAGACCCGCAAGGTGTTCTCCTACAAGATGATCGCCGAGGACACGGTGGAGGAGAAAATCGTCCTGTTGCAGGAGAAAAAGCAGCAGCTTTCCAACATCCTGCTGAGCGGCGAGAAAGAACTCGTCAGCGATCTCACCATGGACGACATCGAAAAAATATTCGGCCATCTGGGCCTGTAGCCCTCCGCAAAACGCCGTAAGCCTTTGCGCAAAAGGCGGAAACCGGCTAGGTTTAAACAACCAGTGTTAGCTTGGTGCCGTGTATGCGGCCCCCGGTGTTCGCGCCCGGGGGGCGACTGCGCGCGCCCGTATGGAGGGGAGTTCAGGTATGCGGCAGACCGGCGTCGGAGCCCGGCCCGTGTATGGTCCCGCCGTCCGTGTCCCGATGGGCAGGGCGTTGTACATCGGTGCGCTCTGCGTCGCGCTGACCCTTGTGGCCGGTTGCCACAAGGCCGAGGAAACCCTTCGCATCGGCACCAACGTCTGGCCCGGTTACGAACCCCTGTACCTGGCCCGCGACCTGGGCTATTTCGACGATACGGCGGTGCATCTGGTGGAGTATACCTCCGCCACCCAGGTGCTGGCCGCCTACAGAAACGGCGGCATCGATGCCGCCGCCCTCACCCTGGACGAAATGATCCAACTGGCCACCCACGGCACACCGCCGGAACTGGTGCTGGTGATGGACGTCTCGGACGGGGCCGACGCGGTGCTGGGCCGGGCCAATGTCCGGACCCTGGCGGACCTTGCCGGTCGCCGCATCGGGGTGGAAAACACGGCGCTGGGCGGCTACATGCTGAGCCGGACCCTGGAGCATGGGAAGCTTTCCCGCTCTGATATTGAGGTGGTGACCCTGACCGTGGATGAACACGAACGGGCCTTCCTGAATGGGGACGTGGATGCGGTAGTGACGTTTGAGCCGGTCAGCAGCAGGCTCAAAAATGCCGGTGCCGTGCTCCTGTTTGACAGTTCCGGCATCCCCGGCGAGGTGGTGGATGTCCTGGTGGTGCGTCCTGAATTTCGCAAGGCCCACCGGGACACCGTGGGCGAGGTGCTTGACGCATGGTTCCAGGCGGTGGATTTTCTGGAAACCCGGCCCGATGAGGCGGCCCGTTACATGAAGCGGCGTTTGCGTCTTTCCGAGGCGGACATTCTGACGGCATTTGAAACCCTGCGGATACCGGACTGTGACGAAAACCGCGCCCTGTTGCTGGGTACCCCGGCCCCGATCGAGTCCACCATGCAGCACCTGATGAAGGTGATGTCCGGAAACCGGCAAATCGCGGCGCCGGTGCCCACCGAGGGCATCGTCAAAGCCTCATTTGTGTCCGAACCGGGCTACTGAGGGGGATCGCGGGCGCACGTGAAACAGTGGTTGGATCATATAAAGCTTCCCCTCAAGGTGCTGGTGCCCCTGGTTCTGCTGGTGGCCGCGGGGCTTTCGGCCTATATCGCCCTGACCCGTGAGACAGCGCGCGCGGATCGCGAACTGAACCAGTCCGCCCTGACCGATATGCGCCGGGATATGGCGCACTTTCAGGAGGAGGTGGAGTACCTGCTGCGTAGGGGGGACGTGGCGCGCATCGCGCAGCAACTGGCGACCCTGGGCGCCGACGAGCATGTGACCGGCGCCTACCTGACCGACGACTGGGGCAAGATAATCGCCAGCATGCGTGTTGGCGACACCGGGGTCTGGGCCGCAAGCGTGATGGCCGAAACCGACCCGGAGGAGGCGGCGCAGCGCACGGCGGTGGTCGGCCGTGTGCTCGATACCCTGGCGGGGGAGGTCCGGCTGTCCACCATTCGTGATTCCGTGTATGGGCTCTACCCGGTGCGAATGGCCGATAGCGAGGACGTGTTGCACCCGGACCGCATCGGTCTGCTGTTCATCGAAAACAGTCTGGCCGACAGGCGTGCGGCGGCCTATCACCTGATTCAGCGGCATGTGACCACCTCGAGCGCACTTCTGGTGGGGCTGGCGTTCTGTCTGTGGCTGTTTTTCCACTACGCCCTCGGCCGCCGTGTGGCGGGCGTTATGGAGGCCACCAACCGGTTTGCCGCCGGCGACCTGTCCGCCCGAACCTCGGTGCGGGGTGGGGACGAAATTGGCCGTGTGGCCAGCGCTTTCAACGACATGGCGGGTCAGATATCCGATAACCGGGAACAGTTGGCGGAGAGTGAGGAGCGGGTTCTGTTGTTGCTGAACTCGGCGGCGGAGGCCATCTTCGGGATGGATCGCGCGGGGCTGTGTACCTTTGTAAACCCCGCCTGTGCCCGGCTGCTCGGGTACGAGAACGTAAACGACCTGCTGGGCCGGGATATCCACGGATTGATCCACCACAGCCACGCCGACGGTACCCCGTACCCGGAGGAGGAATGCCATCTGCAGCAGGCGCTTCAAAACGGCGGGGAAGTGCATATCGACTGTGAGGTGCTGTGGCGCGCTGACGGCACCTGTTTTCCGGCCGAGTACTGGTCGCACCCGATTCTCCGCCGGGGTGAAAACGTCGGCTCGGTGGTCACGTTTATCGACATTACCGAGCGCAGAAAGGCCGAGGATGCCCTCCAGCGCGCCCACGACAACCTGGAGGTCCGGGTGCGGGAACGCACCCGGGATATGGTGCTGGCGAACCGCCAGTTGAAGGATGAGATCGCCGAACGGAAACGGGTGGAGGCGGCCCTCATCGAGGCCAAGGAGGAGGCGGAAATCGCGAACCAGGCGAAGAGCGAATTCCTTTCCCGCATGAGCCATGAGTTGCGCACGCCCATGAACGCCATTCTGGGCTTTTCCCAGATCCTCGACTCGGACCCCACGGAGCCGCTCTCCAACTCCCAGAAGGAGAGCGTGGCGGAGATTCTGAGCGCGGGCTATCACCTGCTGGAACTGATTAACGAGGTGCTTGACCTGTCCCGTATCGACGCCGGCCAGTTGCCCATCAACCTGGAGGCGGTGCCCATCAGCGAAGCGGTGGATCAGGCGTTGGCGCAAGTCGGCACCCTGGCCCGGAAAAACGGGGTGACCCTTAACGACCACAGCGCAGTGATGCACCATGTCGCGGTGCGGGCGGACCGCAAGCGCCTCGCTCAGGTCCTGGTCAACCTGTTGTCCAACGGGGTCAAGTACAACCGCGCGGGCGGCGCCGTGAGCATGTCGTGTTCGGAGCCTTTGGAAGGCTTTCTGCGCATCGAGGTGGCGGATACCGGGTGCGGTATTTCCAAGGATCAGCAGAGCCGGCTGTTCCAGCCGTTTACGCGGTTGACGGACGACCGCAGCACGGTGTCCGGAACCGGCATCGGGCTGACGGTGACCAAGCGGCTGGTGGAGTTGATGGACGGGCGTATCGGCTTTTCCAGCGTGCCCGGCGAGGGTTCCCGTTTTTATGTCGATCTGCCCCGTGCCGATGGGGTGGAGGGGGTGGATGTGGCCGCCTCCTCCACGGTGTCGCCCCGGAAAACGGCTCCCCGGGCGGCAACGTTGCCGGAGCCGGTGGCGCACGATGCGCGCACGGTGCTCTACATTGAGGACAACTCCGCCAACGTGGCGTTGGTGCGGCGGATTCTTGCCCACCGTTCGGATATCCATATGTTGTCCGCAACCGATGCCGGGTCGGGGTTGAGCGTGGCCCGCGAGGAAAAACCGGACGTGGTGTTGATGGACATTCACCTGCCCGACATGGACGGTTTCGAACTGCTCTCCCGGTTGCGCGCGGCGGAAGAGACCGCGGGCACCCCGGTGCTGGCGTTTTCCGGAGACAGCCTGCCCCAGGATGTGGAACGCGGGCTGAAGGCGGGCTTTTTCCGTTACCTGACCAAGCCCGCCGATATCAGGACGTTGTTGAGTGCGATCGACGACGCCATGCCCAAGGCTTAAAATCCCAAGGTCAGGCGCAGCCGGTCGCCCGGCCCCAGGGGGGTGGTGCTCAGCCCCGCGATGCCGCGCATCACCCGCATGCGCGGCCCCGGCATGTGGGCAAGCCCCCGGAAGGCGCGGTCCCGCAGGGTGGTGAGCAGCGGGTTTCTGGCATTCCAGAACAGCACCAGCTCATCCCCCAGCCGTTGCAGCGCCATAGCCTCCGGAAGTCGCGCCCGTTCGTAACCGGTCAGTGTCGTACCGGGCAGCGCGCCCCCTTGGGAGAGGGGGGCGGAGACGGCGTCATACAGTGCCGCCGCATCCATCAATGCCAGATTCCGGCCCTGGGCGGTGTGGGGGTTGACCGAGTGGGCCGCATCCCCCACCAGCGCCGCGCCGGGCACCTGCCAGCGAGGGGCCATGGCGCGCACACAGGGGAAAAAATTCAAATCCTCCCACGGCCCGATCCGTGCCGCCGCCGCTGCTGCCGGAGGGTGGATTTCGGCGATGCGCCTGCCAAGCCATTCGACGCCCCGCCGCCGCAGACGGGACAGTTGGTCGGTCTCGGACAGGTAGAAGAAATAGAGGGACTCCCGCGACACCGCGAACAGCCCGAGGATCTCTCCTTTTCCCATGTAGTAGTAGCCGTCGCCGTCCTCTCCAAACCCCGCGGGGCGCGGCAGAAACCCGGTCAGGTAGCCTTCGCCGTAGGGGCTGGTGTTGCGGCCCACGCCCATCTCCCTGCGCACTCGCGAGGCCGCCCCGTCGGCGCCCGCCACCAGCCGGGCGCTGACCACGAAGGCCTCGCCCGAGGGGGACTGCGTGCCCCGCACGCCACATACCCGGCCATCCTCCCGCAACAGTCCGGTGACCTGCGCCCCATGGTGCAGGGTGACGTTGGGGTGTTCCGCCAGGGCGTCCCTGAGGCAGGCATTCAGCACCTCCGGGGTGAGCACCAGGGTGGTGGGGTGGGGATGGGCGAGTTCGGTGTAGTCGAAGGTTGCCAGAACGCCCCGCCCAATGCGGCAAAAGTGGTAGCGGGTGGTCTGCGCGTGGGGATAGGCGCGCAGCTTGTCCAGCACCCCCAGGCGGTGCAGAATCTCCAGGCCGTTGGGCTGGATGATTTCGCCACGGGGCGGGGCGGTGGCTTTCGTGCGCCGTTCCAGCACGGCGACCGTGTGACCGGCGCGGCCCAGAAACAGGGCGGTGGCAAGTCCTGCGGTGCCGGCACCCGCCACCACCACATCGACCGGCCCGGAAAGTGGAGCAGCGGCCATCAAGACCGGTTCAGGACGGCTTGGCGCAGCGGAACCCGACGTCGTTCAGGCGTCCTTCCGGGGCCATGTAGAGCCGGTAGCTGGCCCGCGATGTGCCCGCGACGATCTCCAGGAACACCTCCCGGTCCGGGTAGTGTCCGACGCTGGCCCAGGAGTTGCCGCGCAGCACCCGGTAACGCTCACCGAACCTGTCGTCCTTAAGGTCGCTGCCGGGGTAGGCTTTATACCAGTCGGCGGTCCACTCCCAGACGTTTCCGACCATGTCCTTGACGCCGTAGGGGCTGTTGCCGGAGGGAAAGCTGCCCACCGGCATGGTGTGCCCGCGGGAGGCGTTGGTGGCTTCGTAGTCGAACTTGTTGCCCCACGGGTAGATCAGCCCGCTCTTGCCGCGTGCCGCCTTTTCCCACTGGGTCTCGGTGGGCAGCACCTTGTTTCCCGACCATTTGCAGAACGCCACGGCGTCATGCCATGACACGTGGGTGACCGGGTGGTTGCCGGTGCCTTCCGGCGGGGTCCTGGCGCCCCGCCAGTGGTCCGGCGGGCGATGCCCGGCGGCGGTGACAAAGGCGGCATAGGCGTCGTTGGTCACCTCGGTCTCGTCGATGTAGTAGGTGGGCAGCATCACGGTACGGCGCGGGTGCTCGTTTTGAAACCACGGGTTGAGCAGCCCCAACTCCTCGGCGCGGCCTTCCGTATCGACTTCGTCGGTGCCCATGATGAAAGGTCCGGAGGGAATTTTAACCATGCCTTCCGGGGCCGGTTGGCAGGCGGGAAGCGTCAGGATCAGGGCGGCCACGGCGGCGGCGAGGGTCCGGTTCATGGGTCGGGTTTCTCCTGGGCGCCGGGGGCGCTTTGATCAATCTGGTGTTTTTTCGGGGCCGATACGGCGCAGCGAAAGCCGAACGAATTATTGCGGATTTTGGGGGTGAAGCGGCTGCGGTTGTAGCTGGGGGCGGACAGGCCGCAGCCATAGGACAGGCAGTCGTACCACGAGCCCCCCCTGAGCACCCGGTTCTTCTCGCCGTAAAACGAGTTGGGGAACTCGTTGCCCGGATACGGCTTGTACCAGCTGTCGGTCCACTCCCAGACGTTGCCGGCCATGTCGTACAGCCCGTAGGGGCTTTTACCGCTCTCGAACGAGCCCACCGGCAGGGTGCCGCCGTCCTCCCCCTTGATCGACGCCCAGCGCTGGGGGCTGTTGGCGCGGTCCAGGGCGAAGCGGTTGCCCCACGGGAAGATACGCCCGTCGTCGCCGCGCGCCGCTTTTTCCCACTCCAGCTCATCGGGCAGGCGCTTGCCCTCCCAGCGGCAGAAGTCGTCGCCGTCGAACCAACTGACGTAGACCACCGGGTGCTGCTCTTTGCCCTCGGGGATGCCGCCGTTTTTCCAGTGACGCGGCGGCTTTCTGCCGGTGGCGCGGACGAACTTTTGGTAGCGGGCGTTGGTGACCTCGTAAAGATCGATGTAGAACGCCTCAAGGTGGACCGTATGTTCCGGGGTCTCGTCCAGGTTGCCCTTGCCCTCGGTAATCTCGCGGCCGTCATTGCCGATGATGGCGGGGCCTGCCGGGATGAAGGCCATGTCGGTCAGGTCCGGTGCGCTGACGGATGCGGCCTGCGCGGCGCCGTGGCCCGGCCGGTCGGCGATGGTGGTGAGACCGGAGTCATGGCTGCCTTCGTGGCAGGTGGCGCAGTCACCCTGGTTCATGTCCACCTTGGGGGCGTCACCGTCGGGGCCGTGGCAGGCGCCGCAGGTTTCGGAAGAGACCGTGGTGAACGGCACCCCGGTGATTGGCGGACCGTCTTTCGCCACGGCGAAACCGGTCAGCAGGGCGAGGCTGAGAAACAGCGCCGGGAAAACGGGGCGCATTATTTTTCCACGTCCCTGGCGCAGCGCACCCCGGCATCACGGCGCTTGGCCTTCGGGTCGAAGGAGTTGCGGTAGTTGGCGCGGGACATTTCGCGGGTGACGAAGGCGCGCTCTTCCGGAGAAAAATGGCCGATCTCCGCATAGGAGTTACCCCGAATGGATTTAAAGCGCTTGCCGTAGTTGTCGCTGACATGGTCGCTGCCCGGGTAGGGCCGGAACCAGTCGCGCACCCACTCCCAGACGTTGCCGATCATGTCGTGCACGCCGTACGGGCTGGCCCCGCCCGGATAGCTGCCCACCGGCACCGTGCGCCCGGCGCCGCCGCGGGCCACGTTGGCAAGTTCCGGGTTCCACTCATCCCCCCACGGGTAGCGCGCACCGTCGGGGCCGCGCGCCGCCTTCTCCCACTCCGCCTCGGTGGGCAGGCGCTTGCCGAAGTGCTGGCATACCAGATAGGCCTCGTACCAGTTCAGACCGGACACCGGGTAGTCGTTGGTGCCTTCCTGGGGCCGGTCGTCATCCCAGCCGTAGGGCTGCCCGAGGGGGATTTCGGTGACGTTCATGAACTGCAGATACTCGGCGTTGGTCATTTCGTAACGGTCGATGTAAAAAGCGGGAAGCACCACCTGTCGGGCCGGCCGGGCGTCCGCATACCAGGTGTAGGGCAGGCCCAAGTCTTCGGCGATGTCGTCGTCGGTCTGGTCGGTCCCCATGATGAACGGCCCGGCGGGGATAAGCACCATGTTGTCCGGGGCCTTCGCCATCGGCATATGGGCGCAGCCGCCCGCTACAAACAGACACATGACCACACAGAGGCGGCGCAATCGGTTGACAGTCATAAAAATCCGAATTCCTTCCAGCGTTTGGTGACCTGTTCGACCACCTCCGGATCCATCCGGAGCGGCTCGCCCCAGGCCCGGTTGGTTTCCGGCGGCACCTTATGGGTGGCGTCGATGCCCATCTTGCTGCCCATTCCGGAGGCCGGGGAGGCGAAGTCCAGGTAGTCGATCGGGGTGTTCTCCACCATCATGGTATCCCGCACCGGGTCGACCCGGGTGCTGATGGCCCACATTACATCGTCCCAGCTTTTCACATTGATGTCGTCGTCCACCACCACGATGAACTTGGTGTACATGAACTGCCGCAACACGCTCCACAGCCCCATCATGATGCGCCTGGCGTGGCCGGGGTACTGCTTTTTGATGGAGATGATCGCCATGCGGTAGGAGCAGGCTTCCATCGGCAGGTGCAAATCGACCACCTCCGGGAACTGTTGTTGGAGCAGCGGCACAAACACGTCGTTCAGGGCCAGCCCCAGCATGGCGGGCTCGTCCGGCGGGCGCCCGGTGTAGGTGCTCATGTAGATGGGGTTTTTGCGGTGGGTCACGGCGGTGGCGGTGAACACCGGGAACTTTTCCACGTCGTTGTAGTAGCCGGTATGGTCGCCGTACGGCCCCTCGTCGGCGTAGTCGGTGAGGGAGACGTGACCCTCGATGACGATCTCGGCGGTGGCGGGCACCTGCAGCGGTACCGTGCGGCAGTCGGCGACTTCGATTTTTTTGCCCCGCAGCAGTCCGGCGAAGTGGTACTCGGACAGGCTGTCCGGTACCGGCGTGACGGCGGCGATGGTGGTGGCGGGCTCGCAGCCGATGGCAATCGCCACCGGGATCGGATCGGGGTTTTTATCTTTCCACGCCTGATGGTCGAGGGCGCCGCCCCGGTGGGCCAGCCAGCGCATGATGGCCTGATTTTTCGACAGCACCTGCATGCGGTAGATGCCCAGATTGGTGCGCCCGTTGTCCGGCCCCCGGGTGATCACCAGCGGCCAGGTGATGAGCGGCGCCGGCTCCCCCGGCCAGCAGCCCATGACCGGGATGCGGGAAAGGTCGATCTGGTCGCCGGTGAGCACCACCTCCTGACAGGCCGGGCGGGACACGGTCCTGGGCGGCATGTTCATCATGGCCTTGACCAGGGGCAGCTTGCCGATGGCGTCTTTCATACCCCTGGGGGGTTCCGGCTGCTTCAGGGAGGCGAGTAGTTCCCCCACCCGGCGCAGGCCGCCCGGTTCGCACTCGAGTCCTTTTTCGATGCGGCCCACGGTGCCGAACAGGTTGATCAGCACCGGCCAGTCGTAGCCCTTGGGGTTTTCGAACAGGACCGCGGGGCCGCCGTCTTTCAGCACCCGGCAACCGATTTCGGTCATCTCCAGATGGGGATCGACCTCGGCTTTGACCCGGTGCAGGTCGCCGGACTTTTCCAGCACGGAGATAAACTCCCGCAGGTCCGAAAAAGGCATCAGGCAACCCCCGTTAACAAAAAGTCGGCCCACATGCCGAACAGGATGATGGTACCGGCCGGGACGTGGGCGGCGAACAGTGCAAACGCCTCCGGGCGGGTGAGTCCCTGCCGGACCCGGACGCCCTGGCGCACGAAATAGACCATGCAGCCGGAGAGCACCGAAAAATAGACCAGCCCCAGTCCCTGCATTGCCCCGGCGGCGGCAAGCAGGGTGACGGTGGCGGCCAGAAAGGCCACGATGAACGTCCAGGCGCGGTCGCCAAACAGGATGGCGGACGATTTGACCCCCACCTTGCGGTCGTCGTCGATATCCTGAATGGCGTAAATGGTGTCGTAGGCGATGGCCCAGCAGATGGTGGCGGCGAACAGCAGGGCAGGGGTGAGGGCAATTTCGTTTCGAACCGCCGCCCACGCCATGAACGCGCCCCAGCCGAAGGCGATGCCCAGAAACGCCTGGGGGATCGACACGAACCGCTTGGTGAACGGGTACAGCACCGCAAGCCCCAGACCGCAGGCCGAAAGCAACAGGGTCAGCCGGTTCAGTTGCAGCACCAGAACAAAGGCGAGCCCCACCAGTACGGCAAATGCGAAAAGCGCCACCGGCACGCTCAGGCGGCCCGAGGCCAGCGGGCGGTTGCGGGTGCGCTCAACCTGCGGGTCGATGCGGCGGTCGGCGATGTCGTTGATGATGCAGCCCGCGCTCCGCATCAGAAACGCGCCCATCACAAACACCGCCACCAGATGCAACGGCGGTCGTCCGCCACCCGCAAGCACCAGCGCCCACAGGGACGGCAGCAGCAACAGGAAGGTGCCGACCGGGTTTCTGACCCGCATCAGGTCGAGCAGCGCGTCGCCGGTGTCGCGAAAACCGTGTGCCCGGGCGGGTGGGGTGGCCTTGAGCGAGGAGTCCAAAAGGTCCGTATCCAAACAGGTTGATGGTGAACCCATTATGCTACGGTTGAAAGGGTTTAAAATCAAGATAAGACCCGTGGGTGCGGTGTGTGCGGGATATGCCAGACTTGGGGGTTCGGTGACGCCGGGATTGTGGTAGACTTGCTCCCCGAAATCGGGTCGATTTCTTAATTCTGAAACGTGAACCGTGGCGTGTGAATGCCCCGTTCGGTTCCCGCCACTGGCGAAAGCTTCCGGAGCTGTCATGACCGTCGGTATTGTTGTCTTCCCCGGCTCCAACTGCGACCACGACGTGCATCACGTGATCACCACCCTGTGCGGCGGCGCGGCGCGCTTTATCTGGCACAAGGAAACCGATCTGTCCGACGTGTCGGCGATCGTGCTGCCGGGGGGCTTTTCCTACGGCGACTATCTGCGTTGCGGTGCCATTGCCCATGTGTCGCCGGTGATGGCCGAGGTCAAGCGGTTCGCCGCCGCGGGGCGTCCGGTGCTGGGCATCTGCAACGGCTTTCAGATCATGGTGGAGTCGGGCATCCTGCCCGGCGCGCTGGTGCGGAACCGGGATCTCCGGTTCATCTGCAAGGACGCCTGCCTGACGGTTGAGTCCACCGACTCCCCCTACACGGAAAACTATCGGGTCGGGGAGGTGGTCAATTTTCCCATCGCCCACGCCGACGGCAACTACGAGGCCCACGCGGACACCATCAAGGCGCTGGAGGATCAGGGCAGGGTGGCGTTCCGCTACGCCTCGGCCGACGGTGTCGTGGACGATGCCGCCAACCCCAACGGATCCATGAACAACATCGCCGGCATCTTTGGCGAGCACAAAAACGTGCTCGGCATGATGCCTCACCCGGAACGCATGGCCGAGGCCCTGCTGGGTGGCGATTGCGGCAGTGGGCTGTTTCGCGGGCTGTTGGCCCATATTTCGGAGGCCGGATGAGCACCGAACCCAAAGTCACCCTGGATATGGGCCTGGAACACGGTCTTACCAAGGAGGAGTACGAAACCGCCATCAAAATCGTCGGCGGGCGGGACCTGACCTGGACCGAGCTTGGCATCTTCTCGGTGATGTGGAGCGAGCACTGCTCATACAAGAGCAGCCGGGTTCACCTTGCGCGCCTGCCAACCGAAGGGCCGCAGGTGGTGCAGGGACCGGGGGAGAACGCCGGCGCCGTGGACATCGGAGGCGGCTACTGCGCCGTGTTCAAAATGGAGTCCCACAACCATCCGTCGTTTATCGAACCGTTTCAGGGGGCCGCCACCGGCGTCGGCGGCATCCTGCGGGACGTATTCACCATGGGCGCGCGCCCGGTGGCGTTGCTCAACTCCCTGCGTTTTGGCCCGCTCACCCGCCCCAGGAACCGCTACCTGTTGTCTCAGGTGGTGGCGGGCATTGCCCACTACGGCAACTGCATCGGTGTGCCCACCGTGGGCGGCGAGGTCTACTTCAACGATATTTACAACCAGAACAACCTGGTCAACGCCATGTGCGTGGGCATCGCCAGGAGCGACCGGCTGTTCCTGGGCGAGGCCAAGGGGATCGGCAACCCGGTCATGTACGTTGGCGCCAAAACCGGGCGCGACGGCATCCACGGCGCCACCATGGCGAGCGAGGAATTCGGTGAGAACGAGGAAAAACGCCCCACGGTGCAGGTGGGTGACCCGTTCACCGAAAAGCTGCTGCTGGAGGCCTGTCTCGAACTGATGGCCGAAGACCACATCGAGGGCATTCAGGACATGGGCGCCGCCGGACTGACCAGCTCTTCATGTGAGATGGCGAGCCGGGCCGGCACCGGCGTCGAACTGGATCTGGACCGGATTCCGTGCCGGGAAGAGGGCATGACCCCCTATGAGATGATGCTCTCCGAGAGTCAGGAACGCATGCTGCTGGTGGCCAAGCCCGGCCACGAGGATGCGGTGCGCGCCATCTTTGAAAAATGGGACCTGGAAGCGGCGGTGGTGGGACGGGTCACCGACGACGGCAACCTGAGGCTGTTGTTCGGCGGTGAGGTGGTGGCCGAAATGTCGGCGGAGCGGCTGGCGGACGAGGCCCCCAAATACGAGCGCCCGATGGCCGCCCCGGAATACCTGGACATGGTGCAGGGGCTGAACGTGGACGGGCTGGAGATGCCGTCCGACTTCGGCGAGGTGTTACTCAGCCTGATGGGGTCTCCCACCATTGCCAGTAAAGAGTGGATTTTTGAGCAGTACGACCACATGGTGCGCACCAATACCGTGGCGCGCCCCGGCGGTTCCGACGCGGCGGTGATCCGGGTCAAGGAAAACGGTGCGCTGCTCGCCTTGTCAGTGGATTGCAACAGCCGCTACTGCATGTTGAACCCCTACACCGGCGGCGCCATCGCGGTGGCCGAATCGGCCAGAAACGTGGTGGCCACCGGCGCCCGCCCCCTGGGCATCACCGACTGCCTCAACTTCGCCAACCCGGAACGGCCCGACATCATGTGGCAGTTCGCCATGGCCCTGGAAGGGGGCGGTGATGCCTGCCGGGCGCTGGACGCCCCGGTGGTCTCCGGCAACGTCTCGCTTTACAATGAAACCCTGGGCATGGGCATCTACCCCACCCCCACCATCGGCATGGTGGGGATCATCGAAAACGGCCGGCCGCCGGTGTCCACGGGGTTCAAGGATGACGGCGACCTGATCGTGGTGGTGGGGGAGAACAGGGAGGACCTGGGCGGCTCCGAATACGTCGCTGTGTGGCACAGCCGTGAACAGGGTATCCCGCCCCAGATCAACCTGGAAGAGGCCCGCAAAATTAACGACGCCATCCTGGGTTTGATGGATACAGGCTGCGTGAAAAGCTGTCATGACACCTCCGAGGGCGGCCTTGCGGTGGCCCTCACCGAGTGCGCCATCGCCGGGGGGATCGGCCTTCAGGTGGGGCTGGAAACCAATGGACTGCGCACCGACGCCCTGCTGTTTGGCGAGAGCCAGTCGCGTTTCGTGCTCACCGTTTCCCCCGCCAACCGGGACATGATGGAAGAAACCCTGAACGAGAGCGGCGTACCCTACAGGGAAATTGGCTGGGTGCGGGGCGACCGCATACAGATGGGGGTGGATCGGCAGCTTACCGTCGACGTCTCCCTGGCGGACGCCGCCGACGCTTATAAAAACGCCCTGCCCAAGGCCCTGGCTGGAGGCGCACCATGAACGGCGCCTGGTTTACCCCCGAGGAATTTATGCACGATAAGCCCCGCGAGGAGTGCGGCATTATCGGCGTTTATGATTATCCGGAGGCCGCCAACCTGGTCTATCTGGGGCTCTATGCCCAGCAGCACCGGGGTCAGGAGGGGGCCGGTATCGTCTCCTACGACGGTGCCGAATTCTACACCGAAAAGGACGAGGGGCTGGTGCCCGATATTTTCACCAGCGCCCGCCTCAAGCACCTTCCGGGGTCGTTTGCCATCGGCCACAACCGCTACTCCACTGCGGGCGGTGGCGGCCTCAAAAACGTCCAGCCGCTGATTGCCAAGAGCGGCCTCGGCACCATCTCCATGGGCCACAATGGCAACCTGACCAACGCCGACCAACTGCGCGAGCAACTCGAGGACGATGGCGCGATTTTCCAATCCTCCATGGACAGCGAGGTGGTGATCCACCTGATTGCCCGCTCCCGGGAGGAGACCGTGCAGCGCCGTATTATTGATGCCCTGTGTCAGGTGAAGGGCGGATTTTCCATGGTCTTCATGACCGAGAGCGGCATGGTGGGGGTGCGCGACCCGCACGGCATCCGGCCACTCTCCCTCGGCAAGCTCGGCGACGGTTATGTGATCGCCTCCGAGACCTGCGCCTTTGATCTGATCGGCGCCGAGTTCGTGCGCGACGTGCAGCCGGGAGAGATGGTCTCCATCGGCGACCACGGCATTTCTTCGTGCATGCCGTTCGGCGTCACCGAAGGAGCGTTTTGTATTTTTGAGTACGTCTATTTTTCCCGGGTGGACTCGGTGATCGGTGGGCACGCGGTGTGGAGCGTGCGCAAGAATCAGGGCCGCCAGTTGGCCAAGGAGACCGGGGTTCCGGCGGACATCGTGATTCCGGTGCCGGACTCCGGGGTGGCCACCGCCATGGGCTATGCGGACGCCTCGGGGGTGCCTTACGAGATGGGGCTGATCCGAAACCACTACGTGGGTCGCACCTTTATCGAGCCCCAGAGCACCATTCGCCACTTCGGGGTGAAGATCAAGCTCAATCCGGTGCGCGAACTGCTGGAGGGCAAGCGCGTGGTGGTGGTGGACGACTCCATCGTGCGTGGCACCACCAGCCGTAAGATTGTCGAGATGGTGAGAAAGGCCGGAGCCAAGGAGGTGCACATGCGCGTCGGCTCGCCCCCCATCGTCAGCCCTTGTTTCTACGGCATCGATACCCCCACCCGGGAGGAGCTGATCGGCTCTTCCAAGAGCGTGGAGGAGATCCGTGATTTTCTCGGCGCCGACTCCGTGGGGTACCTCTCCGCCGAAGGGCTGCTCAACGCCTCTCCGCCGGTGGGTGGTGGCTACTGCACCGCCTGTTTCACGGAAAAATACCCGATCAACGTGACCTTCAGGCGTCCCGATCAATCAGACTTGTTCTAGATCTATCCACTTGAAAATCAAACATTTTTCCTCTTTTTCCCAAGGGGAGCCGCAGGTTTAATGGCCGACAAGAAGACAGAGCCTGAAAGCAGCCGGATATGGGAGAACCTGACCGCCCGCCTGATGGACCTCAAGTCGGCGCCCAATGCCGACCTGATGCGGGGCATGGTCAAGACCCTGCTGCACATGATCGAGCGCGGTGCCGACCGGCGCGACCTCAAGATGGCCCACCTGGCCCTGAGGGAGTCGAGCAAGGCGATGAGCGTGTTTGCGCCCTACCGCCATGTCCCCAAGGTGAGTGTGTTCGGCTCCGCCCGAACCGCCCCGGAGGCGGCCAGCTACCAGATGGCCAAACAGTTCGCACATGACATCGTGCAGCGCGGCTTTATGGTGATGACCGGCGCCGGGGGCGGCATCATGGAGGCGGCCCAGGCCGGCGCCGGACCCGGAAATTCCTTCGGCCTGAACATCGAACTGCCGTTCGAGCAGCACGCCAATGCGTACATTAAAAACGATCCGAAGCTGACGGAGTTCCGCTTCTTTTTTACGCGCAAGCTTTTCTTTTTAAAGGAAACCCGCGCCCTTGCGCTGTTTCCCGGCGGGTTCGGCACCCTGGACGAGGGGTTCGAGGCGCTGACCCTGATCCAGACCGGCAAAAGCACCCCCATGCCGATCGTCATGCTGGAATCGGAAACCAGCAGCTACTGGGAGGAGTGGCGCGCCCATGTGAAGAGCCACCTGCTGGCCCGCGGCCTGATTTCCGAGGATGATCTGACCCTGTTCCGCATCTGCCACAACGTGACGGAAGCGGTGGACGAGATTACGGGTTTCTTCAAGGTGTTCCACTCCTCTTACCGCACCCGGGACGGGGTCACCATCTGGTTGTGGCGGCCCCTGGTGCGGAAGGAGATCGAACTGTTGAACGATACCTTCCTGGACCTGCTCGGACCCGGCGGCATTGTTCAGGCCTACGTCCCGAAGCCCCAGCTGTCCGATTCCGAGATGGATACCTTGTCCTGCATCGAGGTGTCCATGGATCACCGCCATCAGGGCCGCCTGCGGCAACTTATCGACGCCATCAACAAGCTGTAATCGCTGTGGCCCGGGAAAGCAGGAAGGCGCTGACCGAGCGCACCGGCCGCATCCTTGACGTGCTGGCCGCAACCTACCCGGACGCCGCCTGCGCCCTGGATTACAAAAACCCGTTCGAGCTGTTGATTGCCACCATCCTGTCGGCCCAGTGCACCGACGTGCGGGTCAACATGGTGACCCCGGCCCTGTTCAGGGCATTTCCCACCCCGGAGGCGATGGCGGCAGCGGACGATACGGTGCTGATCGAGCTCATCCGCTCCACCGGCTTTTTTAACAACAAGGCAAAAAATATTCTGGCCTGCTGCCGGGACATTGTGACCCGGCACGGGGGCCGGGTGCCGGATACCCTGGATCAACTGGTCAAGCTTGCCGGGGTCGGCCGCAAAACCGCCAACGTGGTGCTGGGCAACGCCTTCGGGGTGCCGGGCATCACCGTCGATACCCACATGGGGCGGGTGTCACGCCGCCTCGGCCTGACCCGGAACGACGACCCGGTGAAGGTGGAGCACGACCTCATGAAAATCGTGCCGGAGGATCAGTGGACCGTATTTTCCCACCGGGTGATCCACCACGGCCGCGCCCTGTGCGCCGCCAGAAAACCGAAGTGCGGCGATTGCCCGCTGGCCTCCGACTGCCCGTCGGCCTGACCGTCCGTGGCGGCGGGCGTGATAGGATGCCCCCCCTGAACTGAGGTGCCCATCCGGTGTCCGAGTCCCTGAAAAAACTGCCCGTCGTGCGCAACCTGATGTCGGTGGCCCGAAGCGGTATGCGCCGGGTTGAACGGGCCTCGGACTACGCCCGCAGCCTGACGGGAGGGCGGTTGCCCGAGCACCGCTTCGTGGTGTTCGCCCAGGGGCGCACCGGCAGCACCCTGCTGGCCAGCCTGCTTTCCGCGCACCCGCAGGTGTTTTGCGACCGGGAGATTCTCTCCACCACCGCCCTTTTTCCCCGCCGGGTGATCCACGGACGCGCCCTGCGCCATGCCGGGTCCGCCTACGGCTTCAAACTCAAGGTGTATCATCTGACCTTGCGCCAGAAGCTTGCGGACCCCCGCCCCTTTGTTGAACGGCTGCACGGCGAGGGCTGGCGCATCATCTATCTGTATCGCGCCAACCTGCTGCGGCAGGTGGTCTCCCTGCGGGTGGCCGACCGGCGCGCCACCTACCACCTCCGAAAAGGGGAGGCCGGTCCCGACTTGTCGGGCCTTACGGTGGACTGCCGAAAGCTGATTGGCGACATGGGCTGGCGCAAAGACAGGCTGGCGGAGGAGGAGCGGGTGCTGGAAGGGCTGGAGCACCTGACGCTGAACTACGAAGCCGACCTGGTGGACGGAGCCCGGCATCAGGACACCCTCGATCGCGCGTTTGATTTCCTCGGCGTGCCGCACGCGCGGGTGAACACCGAACACCGCCGCATCACCCCACCCGCCCTGTCCGACTTTATTGCAAACTACGACGAGGTGGCTGAGGCGGTGACCCGGGCCGGGTACGGCCATTTCCTGTAAGCGGTTTGCGGGGTGTCCCGTCTTGACGTTTTTCCCATGTCCCGGCACCCTTGGCCGGGGGTGCCCGTCCGCGACGGCGGGTGCATGTCATTTGCGAAGGAGAGGGCGCGCATGGACATTGTGAGTATTGTCATTCTGGCGGTGATCGTACTGCTGCTGGTTTGGGTGGTTACCATCTACAACCAACTGGTGGCGCTCAAAAACCGCTACAAGAACGGGTTTGCCCAGATCGAGGTGCAGCTCAAGCGGCGCTACGATCTGATCCCCAATCTGGTGGAGACCGCCAAGCGCTACCTGCAACATGAGCAGGACACCCTGACCGCCGTGACGGCGGCGAGAAACCAGGCCATGGCGGGACTTTCCGCCGCCGCCGCCGATCCGGGAAGCGCCGCCGCCATGGCACAACTGGGCGGTGCCGAAGGGGTGTTGGGCGGTGCGTTGGGACGGCTCAACATGGTGATGGAGGCCTATCCGGACCTGAAAGCCGACCAGAACATGATGCAGCTGTCCGAGGAAATTGCCAGCACCGAAAACAAGGTGGCTTTCTCCCGCCAGGGCTTCAACGATCAGGTGATGGCCTACAACACCTACAAGCAGTCGTTTCCCCAGGTGATCCTGGCGGGCATGTTCGGCCATACCCAGGACGGCACCCTGCTCGAGTTTGCCGACTCCGAACAGATTCAGGACGCCCCCAAGGTCTCGTTCTGATCTCCCCGCACCCGTAACGGGTCGAGCCAGGGCATCCCATGGATTTTTTCGAGGCGCAGGACGTCGCCCGCCGCCGGACCGGCGTGCTGGTGGTACTGTTTCTGCTGGCGGTGGCCGCCCTCATTTTGATGGCCAACCTGCTGGTTCTGGGCATCCTGTCCTACCAGGATCCGATGGGCGGGGGCTTAAGCGAGCGTCTGGCCCGAAACTTCGACTGGGGCATGTTCCTGTCGGTGGGGGTGGGGGTGATCGCGGTGGTGACCGTGGGCACCCTCTACAAGCTGTCGGTACTGTCCGGCGGCGGCCGGGTGGTGGCCGAGTCCCTTGGCGGCAAGCGGGTACCGAGAAACACCGATGACCTCAAACTCAAGCGGTTGATGAACGTGGTGGAGGAGATGGCCATCGCCTCCGGCACGCCGGTGCCCCCGGTCTACGTCATGCCCTACGAACGCGGCATCAACGCCTTTGCCGCCGGGACGAGTACGGAAAACGCGGTGATCGGCGTCACCCGTGGCGCGGTGGTGGAACTCGACCGGAACCAGTTGCAAGGGGTGATCGCCCACGAGTTTTCCCACATCCTGAACGGCGACATGCGACTCAACATCCGCCTGATGGGCATTTTGCACGGCATTTTGCTGTTGGGCCTGATCGGTCAGTTCATCCTGCGTGGCTCGGTCTTTGGCGGGCGCCGGCGCGGAAGCCACCCGGCGGTGCTGGGCGTCGCCATCGGGCTGATGGCGGTGGGCTACGGCGGCACCTTTTTCGGCAACCTGATCAAGGCCGGGGTGAGCCGCCAGCGGGAGTTTCTGGCGGACGCTTCGGCGGTGCAGTTCACCCGCGATCCGTCCGGCATCGCCGGCGCCCTGAAGCGTATCGGCGGGCTCGCCGCCGGCGCCCGGATGGCCAGCCCGGCGGCGCCGGAGGCGAGCCACGCTTTCTTTGGCGAAGGGGTGACCCCGGTAATGGGATTCCTGTTTGCCACCCACCCACCCCTGAAGGATCGCATCCGCCGTATCGATAAACACTGGGACGGCAGGTTCGACACCCGTCCGCCGACGCCGGACGAGGCCCGCGGCGACCTGCCGGAGGGAGACAAGGGAAGACAGTTGAAAGGCATGATGGGTACAGTGGTCACCGCCACCATCATGGCGGACGCGGTGAGCGCCGTGAACCGGGTGGGGCACCCCACCCCGGAACAACTGGAACAGGCGCGCGCCCTGCTGGCCCGCATTCCGCCGCTGTTGACCGAGGCCACTTCCGAGCCTTACGGCGCGCGCGCGGTGATCTACGCCCTGGTGTGCGATCCGGAAGCGAACGACCGGCAGCGCCAGTTTGCCCATCTGGATGAGCACGGCGACACCGGCATTGCCGACCTGACCCGCGCCTTGTATCCACTGGTGGCGGAACTGCCCCGGGAATTGAATCTTCCACTGGTGGAGATGGCGCTGCCGGTGCTGTCCGACCTGAGCGAAAGCCAGCACCGTATGTTCCGCGAAAATCTGGCCGCGCTCATCCGCATGGACGCGCATATCAGCCTGTTCGAGTGGTGCATCGGCAAGGTAGTGACCCGCCACCTGGACGTGACGTTCCACCAGGGCGCAACCTTGCGGCGCGGCACGACCAACATTCGTCAGGCGGTGGAGCCCGCCGCCGTGGTGCTCTCCATGCTGGCCTATCTGGGGGAAGGTGGATCCGAGACCGCCGGGGCGGCGTTCGAGGAAGCCCAGCGCTATCTTCAGTTACCCGCCGTGAAGCTGATGTCCGAGGATGTGTTGAGCGTTGCCCTGCTGGACGGCGCCATCGACGCCCTGGCGCAGCTTACGCCCCTGCACAAGCGCCGCTTTTTGCGCGCCGCCGTGGCCTGCATCCGCGCCGACGGCATCATCACTGCCGATCAGATGGAACTGATGCGGGTGGTGTCGGCGACCGTGGGGGCGCCCATGCCGCCGCCGGAGGCGGCGGGTGGCTGAACGGCCCGGGCCGGTGTGCCGCGGAGTGCTTGTGGCCGTGCTGTGCCTGATGGGCGGCATGGCGGCCGCCCCGCCAGTGTTCGGGCACGGCGGCGGACTCGACGGCCACGGCTGCCATCACAATCGCAAGGAAGGGGGGTACCACTGCCACCGGGGCCCTCTGGCGGGGCATGCCTTTTTCAGCGCCGAGGCGGCGCGGTTGGCTGAATATCTGGCCGGGCTGCTCGCCCGGGCGGAGGGTAATACGGTGCCCCTGGCCCTCCGGGACGGCACGACCGTCACGGACGGGGACACGGTCGAAATCGACGGCCATCGCATCCGGTTGCAGGGCATCGATGCGCCGGAACTGGCGCAACAATGTACCGTGGAGCGGAATGCCTACCTGTGTGGCGAACGCGCGCGGGCGGTGCTGTCCGACCTGATCGCACAGGGCGACGGCGTGGTCTGTGACGTGGACGGCTACGACTACTATGGCCGCTTTCTCGGGGTGTGCCGGGCGGCGGACGGCGCGGACCTCAACCGGGAAATGGTGCGGCGGGGGTGGGCCCTTGCCTACCGCCGTTTCTCCGAGCTCTACGTCCCGGACGAGGATCGCGCCCGGCGGGACGCTGTGGGCATGTGGGCCGGAGATTTCCAGCCGCCCTGGGACTGGCGCCGGGACCACCCCCGCTGACGGGTTGCGGGCGGGCGCGCCCGCTCAGTCGATCACTTCGCTTTTCAGGTACAGATCCCGCAACTGCTTCTCGTCCACCTTTGACGGGGCGTCGGTGAGCAGGCAGGTGGCTTTCTGGGTCTTGGGGAAGGCGATGACGTCGCGGATGGAGTTGGCCCCCGCCAGCAGCATGCACAGGCGGTCGAGGCCGAAGGCGAGGCCGCCGTGGGGCGGGGCGCCGGACTCCAGGGCGTCCAGCAGGAAGCCGAATTTTTCCCGCGCCTCTTCCTTGCTGATGTGCAGCAGGCCGAGGATTTTTTCCTGCATGGCCATGTCGTGGATGCGGATCGAGCCGCCGCCGATCTCGGTGCCGTTCCACACCAGATCGTAGGCCTGGGAACGGACCCTGGCCGGTTCCGTATCCAGCAGGTGGACATCCTCCGGGTTGGGCGCGGTAAACGGATGGTGCAGGGCCACGTGGCGCTTTTCGTCACCGTCCAGCTCCAGCAGCGGAAAGTCCACGATCCACAACAGTTGATCATCGCCGTCCAGCAGCTTGAGCGAGTGCGCCACGTGCAGGCGAAGGTTCGCCAGGGTGTCGTTGACCACCGTCTTTTTGTCGGCGATGAACAGCATCAGATCGCCCGGCTCGGTGGCCAGGGCCTCCTGCATTTTATTCAGGGTGTCTTCGCTGAAGAACTTGGTGATGGGGGATTCCAGGCCGTCTTCGGTGACCTTGATCCACGCCATGCCCTTGGCCTTGTAGGTCTTGCAGAACTCGGTCAGGTTGTCCAGATCCTTGCGGGAGGAGCCCGCCAGCCCCTTGGCGTTCATGCCCTTGACCATGCCGCCGGAACCGAGCGCGCCGTTGAACACCTGGAACTCGCAGCCCTCCGCGAGGATATTCGACATGTCCACAAGCTCCATGCCGAAGCGGGTGTCGGGGCGGTCGGTGCCGAAGCGATCGACGGCCTCCTCGTAGGTCATGCGCGGCAGCGGGTCGGGCAGGTCGGTGTCCCGCAGGTTTTTGAAGACCTGGCGGATCATGCCCTCGGTCAGGGTCATGACCGTGTCCTGATCGACGAAGCTCATCTCGATATCGATCTGGGTGAACTCCGGCTGCCGGTCGGCGCGCAAATCCTCGTCCCGGAAGCAGCGCACGATCTGGTAGTAGCGGTCGAAGCCGGACACCATGAGCATCTGCTTGAACAACTGGGGGCTCTGGGGCAGGGCAAAAAAAGCACCGGGGTTGGTGCGGGACGGCACCAGATAATCACGCGCCCCTTCCGGCGTGCTCTTGGTCAGCACCGGGGTTTCGACCTCGATGAAACCGGCGTCCTCCAGATAGGTGCGCACGGTGCGGGTGAGCTGGTGGCGCATCAGGAGGTTCTTTTGCATGGACGGGCGGCGCAAGTCGAGACAGCGGTGGGTGAGGCGCACGTTCTCGCCCGCTTCCACCTGATCGTCGATGGGGATGGCGGGGGTCCTGGCGGTGTTGAGCACCTCCAGGGTGGTGGCCTCCACCTCGATGGCGCCGGTGGGGAGGTTCGGGTTTTCCGTCTCATCCGGGCGGCGGCGCACCTTGCCGGTGACGCGGATCACGTACTCGGAGCGCAGGGCGTGGGCGTTGTTGTGGATGTCGGCGTTGTCTTCCGGGTTAAACACCACCTGGGTGACGCCGTAGCGGTCCCTGAGGTCGACGAAAATCAGGCCACCGTGGTCTCTGCGGCTGTGAACCCAGCCGCACAGGGCGATCTCCCGGTCCAGGTCGGTATCACGCAGGGCGCCGCAGGTGTGGGTGCGGTAGGTGGTGGTCAATGGTTGGCTCATCTGCCTTTCCTCGAATTTCCCTTGGTCTTGCCCGGGGTCTTGCCCGGAGTGGAGTCCTTGGATGTACCGGATGCGGTGTTGGTTTTTTTGCCCTTGGGCGCCTCGCCGCGCACCGCGCGTGGGGCGCGGGCGCGGCTTTTGGTGGGCTCCTTGGGGAGGCGCGCACTGGGGAGCGGCCTCGATATGGATGCCGATTTTTCGTCGGTCATGGCCTTCAGGCGCGCAACCTCCTTCTCGGTGAGGGGCCGGTAGGCGCCCGGCTCAAGATTTCCCGGAGTCAGGAAGGCGTAGGCCACGCGGCGCAGTTTGACCACGCTGTGGTGGATCTGATCGAACATACGGCGCACCTGCCGGTTTTTGCCTTCCCGCAGGACGATCTCGACCCAGGCGTTGGTCCTGGTGGTGCGTTTCAGCGTCACCTCGGCGGGGGCGGTGCGGCCGTCTTCGAGGGTGATGCCGCGGCGCAGCAGATCGAGGGCGCGCTCCGGCGGAATGCCCTTGGTTTTGACCAGATAACGTTTTTCGATGCCGCGCTTCGGGTGCATCAGGGCGTGGGCCAGGTCGCCGTCGTTGGTGACCACCATCAGTCCCTCGGTCTCGATGTCGAGGCGGCCGACCGGGTAGACGCGGACCTTCTCGGCGGCGAAGAACTGCTCCACGGTGGTGCGTTCCTCCTCCGGTGCGGAGGTGGTGATGACACCGCGGGGCTTGTAGAACAGGAAGTAGACCTTGCGCTCCGGTTTCGGAACCTGCTTGCGGCCGACCTTGATGTGATCGACCTCCGGGTCGGCCTTGTCCCCGAGACTGGCGACGTGGCCGTTGACCCGCACCCGACCGTCCTCGATCAGGCGCTCGGCCTCGCGCCGCGAGGCAATCCCGGCGCGGGCGATGATCTTTTGCAGGCGCTCTTCCATGAACCGGGTATTGTACGGAGATTTTCCGTTTTCTTTCAGTATGTGGACATAAAAAAGGGCCGGGGGCGCATGTGACGCCCCCGGCCCGGGTCATATCGAGCGGCTGCCGCCTTAGGCGCCGGCCGTCGCCGTGGTCCCGCCGATGGCGGCACGGGCGGCCTCGAGGGCGGCGTCGTAGTTCGGGTGCTCGGTCATCTCGGAGACGATCTCCTTGTAGACGATCGTGTTGTTCTGATCGACCACGAAGATGGCGCGCATGTCGAGGGCGTGCTCCTTGATCAGCACACCGTACTTGAGGCCGAAGTCGCGGTTGAAGTAGTCGGACAGCACCTCGACCTTGTCGATCCCGGCGGTCTCACAGAACCGGTTACCGGCAAACGGCAGGTCCATGGAGATGGTGAGGATCTTCACGTCACCCAGGGCCGCGGCCTCTTCGTTGAAGCGGCGGGTCTGCTGGTCGCAAACCGGGGTGTCGAGGGACGGGACCGAGGAGATGATCCGTACGGTACCGTCGTAATCGGTGCTGCTCACATCCGCGAGTCCCTTGCGAACGGTGAACTGCGGAGCCGCGTCGCCGACGGAAAGATCGGGCCCCAGCAGGGTCAGCGGGCCACCTTTCAGCGTGGCAATACCAGTGCGCTCTTGCGACATAACATATCTCCCATTCATTCAATAAAATCAGTACGGGACCGCCGCAGATGGGCGGATACCCCAGGTTCGAATAATTTTTTCAACGGTGGAACATCTGTGATCATAAAGCGGGCATAGCCGGTGCGCAAGCCTACGAAAAAACAAAAAAATCGCTTTGGAATGCCCCGTCAGACGGCCCGGTGACGCGGGTTTCAGGCGGGGAGGGTGAGCAGAAGTACCCCGAGGGCCACCCGATAAAACACAAACACCCCCATGGAGTGCCGTTCCAGGTATCGCATCAGGTATTTGATGCACAGGTAGGCGGAGACCGCCGACAACACGAAACCCACCGCCAGTGGCTCAATTACGGTGATGTCGGGACCGCTCCGGATAAGACCCCAGCCCTTGGCGCCGCCACTTAAGGCGATGACCGGAATGGCCAGCAGGAAGGCGAAACGGGCGGCGGCGGCGCGGGTCAGCCCGCACAGCAGCCCGGCGGTCATGGTGATGCCGGAGCGGGAGGTGCCGGGAATCAGGGCCAGGGCCTGCATGAGCCCCACCACGGCGGCATCCCGCCAGTTCACGGTGTCTGTCTCCCGCAGCTTGCCGCCGAACCGGTCGGCGGCCCACAAAAGCAGTCCGAAACCGATGGAGGCCAGACCAATGACCCGGGGGCTGCGGCCGGCGGTTTCCACCAGGTCCATAAAGATCAATCCCGCCATCCCCACCGGAAGGGTGGCGGCGATCAGCAGCCAGCCGGTGCGGGCGGGGGGCGTCATGGGGGTTCCGGGGTGGAGAAGGTGTCCCAGCCAGTGACGTGTGATCTCCAGGATGTCGTGGCGGAAATAGGTGCACACGGCGACCAGGGAGCCCAGGTGGACGATCACGTCGAAGGTCAGGCCCTGATCCTGCCAGCCAACCGCCCAGGGCAGCAGGATCAGGTGGGCGGAGGAACTGATCGGCAGGAACTCGGTGATGCCCTGAACCAGAGCCAGCACAGCCGCTTGAAGAAGTGACATGGGGTGGGCCGTCTAGTGGTGGGTCAGAATGATGTCGGAGACCTCGCCAAAATCCGCGAGGGCGGGTTTCAGCACCTTGGCGTCGCCCACCGCGACGACGATCAGCCGATCCGGGTGCAGGTGGCGCCTGACCGCCGCCGTCACATCTTCGACGGTGAGGGCGAGGGTGGCCTCCAGGCCCAGGGTCATCTCGTTTTCCGGCAGATCCCACAGAATGTTGCCCATGTACCGCCTCATCACCTTCTCGGCGGTCACCGAACTGAAGACGATGCCGTTGGAGATGCTCTCCTTGGCTTCGGCCAGTTCCTGCTCGGAGATTGGTTCGTTTCGCAGCCGCTCAAGTTCCGCCAGCATCAACTCCACCGTCCGCCTGGCCTCGTCGGTGGAGGTCTTCACCACCATGGTGAACATACCCCGGTCCTTGTGGCCACCGAACAGGTTGGCCCCCACCTGGTAGGCCAGCCCCTCACGGGTGCGGATGGCCTTGAACAGGCGGCTGTCAAAACCCCCTCCGCCGAAGATGTGGTTTGCCAGTTGCAGGGCGTAGTAGTCCGGGTGATCACGCCGCACCGAGAGGTGCCCCATACGGATGCTGGCCTGGTTCAGGTCCCGGTGCGCCACCAGGACGTGTCGGGGGCCGTCGGGAGGCAGGGGCGGTATGGGATCGTGGGATGTGGGGCCTCCGGACCAGTCACCAAAGGCGTCCGTCAGCATCTGGAGCATGGCGTCCCGCTCAAAGTTACCGGTCACCCCCATATGGATGTTGCCGGGGGTATAGAAACGGCGGTGGAATTCCACCACGTCGTCCCGGCGGATCTTCTCGATGTCGGGAATGGTCACGTTGCGCGCCATCGGGTGTCCCTTCCCGGCGATGGCCGTGTTCAATTCCCGTCTGGCAATCCCCATGGGGGATTCGTTTTCGCGCCGGATGCTGTCGATGGCGTTGGCCTTTTTGTCCTCCAGCCGGGCCGCGTCGAAGCGCGGTCGCCGCAGCATATCGGCAAACCGGGCGAGGGCCTCCGGAAACACCCGGGTGAGGGAATTGACTCTGGCGCGACTGTATTCCCGACCGGCGCTGGAGCTCATCTGGATGGCCCGATGGGCCATGACCTGATCGAACTCGGCGGTGTTCAGTTCGCCCGCACCGCCGTCCCGCATAAGCCCTGTGGTCATCCCGGCGAGGCCGACCTGATCCGGCGTTTCGTCAATGTTGCCGATCTCGATAATGGCGTTAACGGTGATCAGCGGGATGCTGGAGTCCGGCAGGAGGTACACGGTCAGGCCGTTATCCAAATGGACCGTTTCCACGTTCGGTTCGGTCACCGTGACCGGTTCGAACCGCATGTTGCGGGGATCGGCCATGCCCGCCGCGCAGCCGGCCACGGCGCCCCAGAGAATGAGCAGGAAAAATGCCGGGAAGCACCGCGCGGTTTGCCTGGGGCGCGCCATGGGTTCAGGGACCTTCACCGACCGCCCCCCCCGTCGCTGCATCGCTCTCTGGCAGCAGTACGGCCACGGTGCGCCGCTTCGGAATAAAATAGCGGGCCGCCACCTGGCGCACCTTTTCCGGGGTCAGGCGGCCCATTTCCTCGTAGAGCCGGAACAGGTAGCCCCAGTCCCCGGTCAGGGCCTCCATGTTGGCCAGGAGGCGGGCCATGCCCATATTGGACGACAGGCTGCGAACCAGCCCCGCCTCCACCTGGTTGACCGCCGTTTCCAGTTCGATCCGGGACACCGGCTCCCGGGTGAGTTTTTCGATCTCTTCGAGTATCGCCCGCTCAACCGCCTCCGGGGTGTTGCCCAGGCGCGGAATGGCGGAGATGGTGAACAGGTTGGGGTAGCGGTATCCCGGGTTGCCGGAGCCGACGGAAATCCTGCTCGCCACGTCCCGCTCCACCACCAGGGAGCGATACAGGCGGCCGGACTTTCCATTGGCGAGAATCGTTTCCAGGGCGGAGATGGCGGCATCGTGCGGGTGTCCGCCGGCGGGGAGGGGAAAGCCGATCAGCATGCGCGGCTTGGCATCCCAGCGCACCATCACATGGCGCTCCCCCGGAGGTGTCGGCTCCTCCGTGATGGGCCCCGCGGGGGGGGGGACGGCCGGTAGCTTGCCGAAGCTGTCCCGCACCACGGAAAGGGCCTGCTCCGGATCCAGGTCGCCGACCAGGGCGATAATCATGTTGGCGGGCACGTAATGGCTGTTGTAGAACGCCGCCGCCTGTGCCCGGGTCAGGTGGGACACCTCCGACTTCCAGCCGATGACCGGGGTACCGTACGGATGCGCCACGAAAGCGGCGGAACGGAAGACCTCGGCCAGCATGCCGTGGGGATTGGTTTCCACCCGGGAATTGCGCTCTTCCAACACCACGTCCCGTTCTTTGTAGAACCCCCTCAGGACCGGATTTGCGATCCGGTCGGATTCCAGGGCCGCCCACAGGGGCAGGCGGTTGTTCGGCAAACTCACGAAAAACTGGGTGTGGTCATGGCTGGTGGAGGCGTTCAATTGCACGGCGCCGTTGCGCTCATACAGGCTGGTGAGGACATTCGCCTCCGCCAGTCCTTCGGCTTCCAGGGTGACGGCCTCGATTTCGGCGTCGAGACGAAGCCTCCGGTCGGCGGTTTCCGGGGCGTTTTCCTGTTCCAGCGACCGTCGCTCGGCCCGCAGCCGGTCGATGCGGTCGAGCAGCGCCAGTTCCCGGTCGATATCAAGGGCGCCCAGGGTACGGGTACCCTTGAACGCCATGTGTTCGTACAGGTGGGCCACCCCCGATGCGCCGGGCGGCTCGTCCACGCTGCCCACCTTGAAGAGGATCATCGCGGAGAACACCGGGGCGTGGTGGCGGGGCAGGATGAGCAGGGTCAGGCCGTTGTCCAGCACATGCCGCTGGACCGGCAGGTCGGGCATGCCCCCCCGGGCCGACGCGGGCAGCAGCAGCGCCAGCACCATGACAAGGACTCCCGCCGCGGTGGCAGGCATCTGACGCGGGGAGTGCCTTGCCCCATGCCGGATGATGGCATTCACCGGGGATCACCGCCTGTCGGGGAGGCCGCGCCGTCGAGTCGTTCCACCAGGGGGATCAGGTGATCGATGCGGTCCAGCAAAAAATCGGGCTTTGCGGCGGCCACCTCCTCGAGGTTGCCCATGCCACAGGTGAGGATGGCCGACGGGATGTCGAGGGCGCGCGCGGCCTCGATGTCCGGCAAGCCGTCTCCCACCATGACGGCGGCGCCGGCGTCCACGCCGAAATGGTCGAGGGCCGCCTGCAACATGGCCGGGTTGGGCTTTAAGTGGGGGGTGCTGTCACCCGACAGCACCAGACCGACCCGGTCCGCCAGATCCAGGTTTCGCACCACGCCGTCGGTGTAGATCATCGGCTTGTTGGTGACGATCGCCTGGTGCCGGTCGGAAAACCGGGTCAGCACGTCGAGCACCCCCGGGTAGAGGGTGGAGTGGTCGGTGAGGTGGTTCAGGTAGTGTTCCCGAAAAATGGCCAGGGCCCGGTCCAGCCGTTCGTCCGGGTCACCGCTCGGGTGGTGGCCGTCATCGACGGCTCGCTTGAGCAGCATGCGCACACCGTTGCCGACGAAGCCGTACAACTCCTCGTGGGGGCGCTCTTCAAGGTTCAGGTCCCTCAGGGTCCGGTTGACCGCGACGGCCAGATCCTCGCGGGAGTTCACCAGGGTGCCGTCCAGGTCGTAAAGAATCAGTTGGATGGCCATGGGCAAGGGATGGGCGGGTTATGCCGCCAAGGCTACGGGTGATCAGAAGCCCGGAAAGATAACATAGACCCGGCCCGCTTGTTCGCGCATGTCGATGACGGTCTCGACACCACCGAAGCGGCCCGGGTAGACCCGATAGCCGAGGAGCACCGAAATGTTTGCATCGGGGGCGCCGGCGGCGATTTCGTCGATGCCGTCGCGATTGAGGTCGCCCACCGCAAGTGAACTGCCGAACAATTCCAGCGGCACGCCGCTGGGCACCGTAAAGATTCGATGGAAACGGGGTGGGTCGTTGACCGTGCCGGTAAATGTGAACAGGGCGCCCGCGTTGATCCCGGCCTCGGTGTCGAAGAACGGCGCCGACACCACCAGCGACTCGGGGGCCGCCGGGTCGGTGCTCAGGTGCGCGGTGTCGAGTTTGGAACCGAACTGTGAGTTTGCCTGCCGGAAGGGGGACGAGATCGGGTGCGGTACGCCCACCGTGAATCCCGTGCCACCGTCGTAGAAGAAAAGTTGCCCGATTTCCAACTGGTACGGTCGGCCCAGGAAATCGCGTCGGAGGGGGTCGTCAACCACTCGCGTGGGGGCGGAGATGACCATTTCGTCCGCACCGTCGTTGGTGATCAGGTTGCCCAGCACGATGCTCATGCCAAAGCCGCCGTGGAACTCACTGGGGTTGTTGACCGGGTCGTTGATGGTCAGGATCTCTGCGCCTGCCAGCGCGTCGCGCAGTGCGGCGGCGTTCATGTGGTCCCAACTGGCGGGGGCGAAGCCGTACACGATGCTGGCAATCGGATTCAGCGAGGAACCCCCTTGCGGGTCGTGCCCGGTGGAGGAGACGAACAGTTGCGGGTTACCGCTTCCGGCCAGGTCGCCAACGGCGATTGCGCTGCCGAAATAACCGCCCTCGCGCAGGGTCGGCTCAAGAATAATGGCGCGGGTGAATTTAACCCCCCAATTGCCGTCGGCGGGTGCCATCAGCACCTCGACCAGACCGGCGTCATGCACCCCCGCGACGTCCGCGTGGGGGGCGGCCACGATGATGTCGCTGTTGCCGTCGCCGTTCAGGTCGTGGACCAGGATGTTGTAGCCGTAGCGGGTATTTGAGCGTAGCGCCGGGTCCGGCCACAGGGGGTTGCCTTCGGTATCGAGCATGGTCTGGCTGGCTGTAAGGCGGACCGGAATACCCTGGTAGCCGCCGGTCGCGTCGAGCCGATAGAGGTCGATGGCTCCCACCTGATTCTGGGCGCCGTCGATGGAGGGCATGGTGGGAGCCGCCACCACCAGGTCCATGTTGCCGTCACCATTCAGGTCGCCGTGGGCCAGGCCCTGTCCCCAGCCGCTTCTGGCATCCTCTTCCCGGCCGAGGTAGGGCAGCATGGAGGGGAAGCCGGCATCGAGATAGTTGCTGCGGGTTGGGTCGTCATCGAACGGGTAGGCGTTGATGTGTGGAATAACCCCGGTGTTGAGGGCCGGAAATGAGCCGAGCAGGGTCAGCCGGTCGCGGGACGGGTCGGTGGCGAAGCGGCCGATGGGGGCGATATCGATCGACTGACCAAAATTAATACCCTCTTGCGGAGGGTTGAATTGGAAGCTGCCGTTTGAGGAGATGACCAACTCCGGCGAGGCCACCGATTCCCAGCGCCTCAGCAGGGTAATTCGGGCAAGTGCCCAGGTGTCGGGGTAGGCCCCGCTTCCCATGCGCACCAATATGGAGGAGTCCAATGGGTCGGCCAGTGTGGCCGGGGCGGAAAATATCCCTTCCGGAGAGATGCTTCCAGTGCTCCCGATCACGCTCCACCCGCCCCCTCCTGACGGTATGTTGCCTTGAAATTCGAAGGTGTTTTTATTGCCCACCTGCTCGACCGTTGCTGTCAGCGGAAGGATTTGAAGGTTCGGGATCGGCTTCGCCAGCCGTATGAGCAACTCTCCCGCCCCGGCAATGCCGTCGGTAACCGTGTCCGGCGCTCCGGAGATCAGGTCGGCAACCCCGTCCCTGTTGAGGTCGCGCCAGGCGATGGCGGTGCCGTAGGAATCTGATGAGGAGTTTGATGGAACCCGGTTGATCCAGAGCTGCTTCACGTTGCCGTTGCCGGCACCGAAGAAGGTATCGATGCGACCGCCAGCGACCGCGCCGGGAACCCCCACACTCAGGTCCTGAATACCGTCCACATTGATATCGGCCGGGACGAGGGTGGCGCCGAAGCGGTCTCCCGTGGACGGCTCGGGGTTTTGCAGGTGGTTGACGGCGTGGAAGCGTCCCGTGCCGTCGCCCAGGTAGATAAACACCATACCCGCGGCGAGGGTCTGGCCGGCCTTCCGCACCGGCTGACCGGGAGCGGCGATAACCAGGTCGGAGGTGACGTCTCCGTCCAGATTCAGGGTGGCGAGGGCCTGGCCGAAACCAGCGCCCGCCACCGGCGACGGTGACAGTATCTCGATCCCGCCGGAAAAGCTCAAGGTGCCGTCGGTGGCGATACTGGAATCGACGGCGAATACCCGTCCGGCGCCTGCCAGCATGCCGGAGGAGGTTTCCACCGATGCGCCGGGGGCGCCTATCACCAGATCGTTGCGTTGCTGTTTTTCGCCGCTGATGCCGTATGCGGTGCATTCCTGCAGGCACACTGTGATCAGGCTGCGGCCAAACCCCGCTGCGGTCTCCGGCTGCCTGGCCGTCAGCGGAGTGGACAGGGTTTCCACCACCCCGGTGCCATCGTCCGTGAAGATATACACGGCGCCTGCCCCGGCGAGGCCGTTTACCGTGTGCCAAGGTGCGGCGACCGCCACTTCCGGAAGCGTCCCGCGACTGAAATAGCCCATCGTCAGGCGGGCGCCGAAATCGTCGCCGGTACCGAGGTCCGCCGGGAAGTAGGTATGTGGCGCGTCAAACCCGCCCGTACCATCACCAAAGAACACATGGACCGCGCCACTGCCGGAAACCGGTCCGTCACCTCCCGGCTCGCCCACCACCAGATCGGGAACACTGTCCAGGTTCACATCGACCGCCAGCATGGCGGAACCGAACCCGCCTCCGGCGACCGGGGCCGGGGACTGAATCAGCCGGGCGGGGGTGGTGAAACCGTTGCCGTCAAAGGTGCGAATCCAGACCTGGCCGGCACCGCTGAGGATGCCTGCCCCGGTATCGACATTGGCGCCGGGCGCCCCCGCGATCACCTCGTGATTGCCGTCTTTGTCCAGGTCGACGACGCTAACCACTTCGCCGAACCGGGCGGCCCCCAGGTTGGCGGTGGGAAGTTGGTTCATTTCCGGCGTCACCACCAGCACGGAGGCCTCGCCGTAGCGGGTCGGGTCCGCCACGCTGGTGGCCCGGATGGTGGCCAGTACCGAGTCGGTTCCGGTCAGGATGGGGGCGGTGTACAACCCGCTGTTTGAGATCGAGCCACCGTTGGTGACCGACCAGTTCACGGCGGAGTTCAGGGTTCCGGTCACGGTGGAGGAAAACTGCTGTTCCCGTCCCGACAACACCAGACGGTGGCCGGGCGACAGACTGACTTTCACGTCCACCCCTTCGCCCATCACCGGCAGCCGGAAAACCGGGGTGATGAGGTCATTGCTGACGAACTCCACCTGGCCGGACTCCTGACCGGCCTGGGTCGGCTTGAAACTCAGCCGGACGATGCCGGTCTCGCCCGGCGGAATCACCGGCGGGTCTCCGGGGGCGAGGGTAAATACCGGGTTGTTTGAGACGATGGAGGAAAAGATCAGGTCGATGGTGCCCAGGTTGCGAACCGACATCGCCACCTCGCCCGCGGCCGCTGACACTGAAATAGTGCCAAAATCCACCGGAATCGGGGCATAGGTGGCCAATGCGCCGGGAATGCCGGCGCTGGGGATCTCCTGGGCCGTGCCGGGGGAGGCGAACAGGACCGGCATCAGAACGAGCGTGAGCGTCAGGAGACCGAAACGGCTAAAAAATGACGGACGAGAGCGCTGCATATCGTTACAATTATACCGGGAATTGGAAATTTGACTCCCTCACCGGAGGGAATTCCGTTTGACCCTTGCCCGCAAGGGGGTAAAATACGCCTCCTTCGCTCGGTATTCCTATTCCGTTAGGTATCGGGTTTTTTCCGTCGTAGCATTCGACTTTTCAAGCGTAAACGGGTGTCATGGGATCGAATGGGGAACTTGCTGTGGACGTATCCCGAACCCTTCGGGTGCGCCGTATCCATCCCCACGCCAGCCCGCCGAAACGGGCCGAGTCTGGCGCTGCGGGGTATGATCTGTACGCCTGCGGCGCCCAGACAGGCCGGATGATCGAGACCGGCGTGGCGGTGGAAATCCCACCCGGCTGGGTGGGGCTGGTGCGGGACCGCTCGGGTATCGCCCTGTCCGGCAGGGGTTTTACCGTGGCCGGGGTGATCGACAGTTCCTATCGGGGGGAGATCAAAATTCTGTTTGATCGGGATATTACGGTGGAGGATGGGGAACGGGTTGCCCAGATGGTGATTGTTCCCCATTTCGATGGCGAGGTGATTGAGACGGACATGCTTACCTCGACCAGCCGCGGTGATCGCGGCTTCGGTTCCACCGGAATGAAGGGATAGTGCCTCTATCGTGACCGCCGAAGCCGCCGCGTACATTCTGATCGAAGATACCCCCACCCTGTCCCGCTTTGTCGAGGACCTGAAACGCTGCCCCGAGCTGGCGGTGGATATCGAGGCCAACTCCCTGCACCATTACACCGAGCGGGTGTCCCTGATCCAGCTGACCGGCCGTGAGGCGGACGGCTCCCTCCACCACGCCATTCTCGACCCGTTTTCCGGCGCCGACGTGCAGCTTCTGGCGCCGCTCATGGCGGACCCCGAGGTGGTCATCATGTTCCACGGCGCCGATTATGACGTGGTGTCCCTCAAACGCGACTACGGATTTACGTTTACAAACCTGTTCGACACCATGATTGCCGCCCGCGCCGCCGGGATGGAGCGCTTCGGCCTGGCCGACCTGGTAAACGGTTTTTTCGGGGTGACCCTCAACAAGAAGTACCAGAAGTACAACTGGGGTGCTCGTCCGCTGTCGAAAGAGGCCCTCGACTACGCCCATCTGGATACCCGCTACCTGCCTGAAATTGTCGATTTGATCATGCCGAAGGTGGTGGAAAACGGTCGCGCCGACATGCTTGAAGAGGAATGCCGCCTGCTCGAAAAACGCGAGTGGGTGGGGCGTGTGCCCGGCCCGGACGGGTACCTGCAGATGAAGGGGGCGGCCAAGCTTCCGGAAAATGCCCAGCGTGTGCTGCGCGAGCTGTACGGGCTGCGCGAGAAAATCGCCGAAAAACGCGACCTGCCCACCTTCAAGGTGCTCGGCAACGATTTGTTGTTAACGCTCGCCCGGAAGGCGCCGAAAAATGCCCAGGCCCTGGAGGCGGTGGCGGGCCGCACCAACCGGTCGGTGCGGCGCTATGGGCCGGAAATTCTCGACGCGGTGGCGGCGGGGCTGGTCAGTACCGAACCGCTCCCGACCCGCAAACCGGCCAAAGGTCGGCGCTTCACCCGGGAGGACGATCAACTGTTCCGGGTGCTGCGAGACTGGCGGAACAAACACGCCAAAAAAGAGGGGGTGGAACCCGCCTTGGTGGTCAACAACCATGTATTGCAGGAGTCCGCCGCAACACGCCCAACCAGCGTGGGCGAAATGGCCGGGGTGGATGGGGTACGCCAGTGGCAACTGAACCGCTACGGGGAGGACATCGTCGCGGTGATCAATCAATTCCAGTCGGACGGCGGCAGCGGCTAGCCTGGCGCCGTAGCAAATGCAGGAGGGAACGGAATAATGGGGCTGATGAAAGGGAAGCGCGGTATCGTGCTGGGTGCAGCCAACGCCAAGTCGATTGCCTGGGGCATTGTGCAGTCACTGCACCGGGAGGGCGCTGAACTTGCCCTGACCTATGCGGGGGAATCCATTGAAAAGCGTCTGATGCCACTGGCCAAGGAACTGGCTATCCCGCACCTGTTTCCGTGCGATGTTACCGATGACGTCCAGGTGGCCGATACCATGAAACGGGCGGCGGAGGCCCTTGGGGGCGGCATCGATTTTCTGGTGCACTCCATTGCCTATGCGGAAAAAGAGGACCTCAAAAAAGGGCTGCTGCAGACCAACCGTGAGAATTTTCTGCTTTCCATGAATGTCAGCGCCTACTCCTTCATCCACCTCTGCCGGGAGGCCGTCCCCTACTTCAGGCCGGGGGCTTCCGCCCTGACCCTCTCTTTCTACGGTGCCGAGAAGGTGATGCCCAACTACAACGTGATGGGTGTGGCCAAGGCGGCGCTGGAGGCTTCGGTACGTTACCTGGCCGACGACCTGGGGCCTTCTGGAGTCCGGGTCAACGCCGTGTCCGCGGGACCGATCCGTACTCTGGCGGCCTCCGGGATCGGCGACTTCCGCAATATCCAGAAAACCGCCGCCGAGCGCGCTCCGTTGCGCCGCAACGTCGATATAGACGAGGTGGGCGACGCCTCCCTGTACCTGCTTTCCGACCTTGCCCGCGGGGTGACCGGGGAGATTCACTACGTTGATGCAGGCTACAACGCCATCGGTATGTAGAGGGAGTTTGCCTCTCGGGGAGCCGCTTCATGCCGCTGAGTGACCCGGATTCAGGCCACATGGAGCACGCCCTGCGCCTGGCGCGCCGCGCCGAGGGGCGCACCTCGCCGAACCCGCTGGTGGGGGCCGTGGTGGTGCGGGATGGCAAGGTGGTCGGGAGCGGTTATCACAGGGGCCCCGGTCATGCCCATGCCGAGGTGATCGCACTTGCCGCCGCAGGCGACAAAGCCCGTGGCGCCACCCTTTACGTCACCCTGGAGCCGTGCTGTCACACGGAAAAACGCACGCCCCCCTGCGTGCCCGAGGTCATCCGGGCGCAACTTGCACGGGTGGTGGTGGGCATGACCGATCCGAACCCGCCGGTCGCAGGGCGCGGTATCGAGGCATTGCGCACCGCCGGGGTCGATACGGAGGCCGGAGTGCTGGAAACCGCATGCCGCACCCTGAACGCACCCTATATACGTGTCATGGAGCGGGGCTTGCCAGCGGTCACCCTGAAGGTGGCGCAGACCCTGGACGGCAAGGTCGCCACCGGTAGCGGCGAATCGAAGTGGATTACCGGCGAGGCGGCCCGCCGTCACGGCCACCGGCTGCGTGCCCGTCACGACGTGATTCTGGTCGGGGTGGGCACGGTGCGGGCGGACGACCCGGCCCTCACTTGCCGCTTGCGGGGCGGGCGAAACCCGCAGCGGGTGGTGGTGGACCCCAGGCTGGAAACGCCGCCGAACGCGGCCCTGTTGACGGCGGCGCCGCCGGGTCCTACGATCCTGGTGGCACTTGCGGATGCCGATGATGGTGTCCTCTCCGATGCCATGGCCAAGCGGCAGAAACTGCTTGAGGACGCTGGCGCCCGAGTGCTGCGGTTGCCCGCCAGGGATGGCCGCCTCGCCCTGAAGGGGCTGCTCAAGGAACTGGCGGCCGAGGGGCATCACCGGGTGTTGTGCGAGGGCGGGCCACAACTGTCCGCCGGACTGCTCGACGAAGGTCTGGTCACCCGGCTGGCGTGGTTTATCGCCCCCAAGGTGCTGGGCGGGGCCGATGCGGTCGGTAGCGTGGGCGGTTTTTCGCCCCCGTTCCTGAAAGACGCCGTGGAACTCGGTCCCATGCGGATTCGCCGGTTTGGCGAGGATATATTGATTGAAGCGGATGTGATTGACCCCGGAGAAGGTCAACCCGCCGCCCACCCCTAGAGAGGTTCTGAACGAAAATGCGTAAATGGCCCCTTGCCGTGCTGGCGCTGGTGCTCGTGCTCGGAGTGACACCCCCCGAAACCGCCCAGGCTGAAGATATTGCGATCAAAAAAGTGCTACGCAACGCCGTGCACGGCGGCGCCCTCGGCGCCCTCATCGGCACGGCGCTGCTGGCGTTTGTGGACGACCCGAGTGATCATCTGGAGTACATCTCCATCGGCGCCGCCTCCGGTGTCCTGGTTGGTGTCGGGTGGGGGTTGTACGATTCCAGCAGCCCCTACGTCTACCTGGACAAGGGCAAGGTTCATGCGGCCATGGCCCCGCCCCGTCTGAGCATATCCCCGGTTTCAGCCGTCGATCGTCGGCAGCGCGAGGCGCTGCTCAGTACGCGTCTGGTCGGGGTGCGTTTCTAGCGGTGCGTTCCGTGCGCGGTGCTCACATGGGCGGGACTCCTTCGACCGGCTCGGGGAAAACCGGGTGTTTCTGCGCCGGATGGTTTGCCGGCCACGTGCATGATCCCGGTGCGGGGCGCATGTGATTATAGGTATTCCGAAAGAGATCAAGGACCACGAGTTCCGCGTTGCCGTACCCCCGGAGGGGGTGCATGCGCTGACCGGGGAAGGTCACACGGTGCGGGTGGAGCGTTCGGCGGGCGCGGGAAGCGGGTTTGCCGATGCCGATTACGCCGCCGCCGGGGCCGAACTGGTGGACACGGATGCCGCCTTCGACGTGGACCTGGTGCTCAAGGTCAAGGAGCCCCAGCCGTCCGAAATGGGCTACTTTCGCGCCGGCCAGGTGCTGTTTACTTACCTGCATCTGGCGGCCAGCCGCGAAATGACAAAAAACCTGCTGGAAACCGGCGTGACCGCCATCGCCTACGAGGCGGTGGAGGATGGGGACGGCCGTCTGCCACTGCTCAAGCCCATGAGCGAGGTGGCGGGGGCGCTGGCGGTGATGATGGGGGCGACGTTTCTCGAGCGCCGCTACGGCGGACGGGGGCTCCTGCTCAGCGGCATCGAGGGAGTTTCCGGAGGTGGGGTGACAGTGCTGGGGGCGGGAGTGGTGGGCACCAGTGCCACCCGCGTGGCCACCGGCATCGGCGCTCATGTCACCGTGCTGGACCGTTCCGAGGCGGCCCTGGGCCGTCTGGCCCGGGATTTTCCGAATGCGGCCATGCAGGTGAGCGATGCGGATGCGGTGGCTGCCGCCGTCGCCTCCGCCGACCTGGTGGTCGGTGGGGTCTTGATTCCCGGCGCCCATGCGCCGCGCATCGTGACCCGGCAGATGATCGGCGGCATGCAGCCGGGATCGGTGATTGTCGATGTATCGATCGATCAGGGCGGCTGTGTGGAGGGGATCCGGGAGACATCCCATACCGAGCCGACCTATCTGGAAAACGGCATCGTCATGTCCGCCATTCCCAATTTGCCCGGAGTGGTGCCGCTCACCTCCACCCAGGCACTGGCGCAGGCCACCCTGCCCTATGTCCGGTCGATTGCGGCGGAAGGATGGGAGGAGGCGGCGCGGCGGGACGCGGGGCTTGCCAGGGGGGTGCGCATGACCGGGGGACAAATGGTACACCAAGGCATTGCGGAGACCTTCGGCCTCCCCTATACTTCCCTTTCCTGATTCCGGTTATTTCTTAGCCTGATCCGGTGTGTCGGGGCGTAGCGCAGTCTGGTAGCGCACACCGTTCGGGACGGTGGAGTCGGAGGTTCAAATCCTCTCGCCCCGACCATTTTTTCCCGCCATTTAAAATGCAGTCACCGACCGCCGCCCGCTCTGGAGCGGGCAATGCACCGATCCGACCGGATCGGCTGGATACCGGAGTGGCTGTCCTAGAAGGATGCCGGGGTCACCTTGGCCACACCCACGGCGAGTATCCTGCGCCAGGCGGCGTCGGTGGCCGGACGGTATTCCGGGTCGCATTTGGACAGCGCCGACAGCATGCTCTCGATCCATATGGGGAACCACGCCGGGTTCAGGTTCAGGTTTTCCGGGCCATGCAGATCAAGGATGCGTGCAAGGTCCCTGGCGGCGGCGGGGGATCCGGCGGCGTCCATCAGGATGGTGGTGACCGCCTTGCGGGACAGGGCCTTGAGTCGAACCGTGTCGGCGCCTTCGAAGTAGCTGCTGACTTCCGGTATACGGGTTTGCAGCGTTGTGAGGAATTGCTCGAACAGGTCGGGCGCTTCAAGGCTTCGCTTGAAGCTTTCCGTTGTGATTTTCAGGTCACTCACCCCGTTTCCTCTTTCCCGTGGAGACGCATCCCCCCCTGAAGCGGGGTGCAGTATATCCAGATCAAACCTGTGTAGGGAAAACGGTTCAGCCATCCCTCAAAGTGGCGGAGCGCGGTGTCCGGTGCTAGGTTCGAATTATGCGGGGGAAAGGCAATCATCTCTATATTCGGAGCGGATGGCCATGGAGAACAAACGAAAATTACAACTGGGACTGGCAGGTGTGGTAACGGCGTTTATGGTGCTGGGACTGACGCCTCATTCGGATTCGGTGCTGGAACTGCGGGAGCCCACCGAGGGCGGCCTGCTGGTGCCGGTGGAAGAGTACCGGGGTGTCGTTCAGGAACGCTCAGGCTATGCCTTCTACGTGGGGCAATACGTGGGCAAATCGATTGCACTGCGAAAGGAACTGACGGGCTGGCAGGATATGGTCCGCGAACTGTCCGGCATGGCGGCGCGGGGCACCCTGGCGCACCGTTACAGCGCGGCGGAGCAGGAACGGCTCGGCTATCAAGTGGCTACCGAGCGGTTACTGGCGCGCCGACATGGCGACCAGCAGCGCATGCTCGGACTCGAAGTCGCGCTGGCGCACTCGGCCCGGCTTAATCAGGCCTTGCGTCAGTAAACCGTGGGAGCCGCTCCGGCGGCTCTGGAGCGGTGGGCGGCCTGCACGGTGTTGGCCAGCAGCATCGCCACGGTCATCGGACCGACCCCGCCGGGCACCGGGGTGATGCGGCCAGCTACGGCCTGCGCCGATGCGAAGTCCACGTCCCCCGTGAGCCCCCCTTGCGGCACGGAATGAATGCCGACGTCGATCACCACGGCGCCGGGGCGGATCATCTCACCCGTGATCAGACGGGGCGCCCCGGCGGCGGCCACCAGAATGTCCGCCCGGCGGGTTTGTTCCGCCAGGTCGGGGGTTTTTGAGTGACACACGGTCACGGTGGCGTCGGCCCGGGTGAGCAGCATGGCCAGAGGCATTCCCACATGGCCCCGCCCCACCACCACCGCCTGTTTTCCCGCCGGATCAATACCCGCTTCGGTGAGCAGCCGCATGACCCCGAGGGGCGTGCACGGGAGAAACCCCTCTACCCCGATTGAAAACCGCCCCTGGCTGATCGTGGTGAAGCCGTCCACATCCTTGTCCGGATCGATGGCATCCAGCAGCCGGGTGGAGTGCAGGTGCGGGGGGACGGGCAGTTGCAGGATCATCCCGGTGACCGCGGGGCTTTGGTTGCGCGCCCGGATCAGCGCCATGACCTGCTGTTCGGTGACGTCGCCCGAAAGCCTGTGGGTGACCGACGTGATGCCGACCTCGGCTGCGGCCCGCTCCTTGTTGCGGACGTATATTTCAGAAGCGGGGTCTTCCCCCACCATAATCACCTCCAGCCGCACCCGGATGCCGCTGTCCGAGAGGGCCTCAACCTCCTTTTTCAGGGTCTGGCGGATGCGTGCGGCGATCCGCTTTCCATCGATCAGGGAACTCTTGATGTCGGTTCCGGGGTGGGGGGTGTGCTGATTCTGCAACGGCATCCCGGATTGTTTAACATATTTTTGCGGTTGCTGGAAATGTGCCGGTCCGGATAGGGAGGCGGCGACTTCCCGATTCTGCTACCTTGCTCCCTTATGAAAAACGATGACGGCATACGCTCGGCCGAGGCGGTGGTTTCCGGTCGGGTTCAGGGGGTGTGGTTTCGCGCCTTTACCCGGGGAGTGGCGGAAAAACTGGGGCTGACCGGTTTTGTGAAAAACCTGGCGGACGGCCGGGTACACCTGGTGGCGGTGGGACCGGCGGCGAAGGTTTCGGCGCTGCTGGATGAGGTGAAGCAGGGGCCGCCCGGATCGCGGGTGGATGACGTGTCGGTCTCCGATTACGCCGGGGACGAAACGTTTTCGGGATTTTCGGTCCGCTGAAAACCGTCGAGCGTCATCCGATTGTTTCGTTGGTGCGGTGCTCGAGATCTCGGCGTATGAAAATACGCTTTCAACCTCTGTGCTCCTCCCGCCTTGCACTCGAATAGCGCTCGACGGTTTTCAGGATGGGTGTCTTTTTATCGCTCCCCGGCGTTCCGGGGTCAGCCGGCGGAGGAGAGGTGGGCATCCATGATGCGCGTGATGCCGTCGCGGGTGGCCTTGTCCAGCTTGTCGAACTGGATCGCCATGCCGATCTCCTTGTCGTGCACCACCCAGCCTTCGACACTCAGGTCGCCGGGTTCCCCCTCCACCATCAGCCGCACCGTACAGGCGCAGTTCACCGGAAAACGCTCGTGGATGAGCAGGTAGGCGCCGCCGGTACTCAGGTTCTTGACGTGTCCGAACACCTCCATGTTTCCAGCGACGGAAACCCCGGCGCGCACGGAATTGTTCATCTCGACGCGGGGCTCGCGGGACAGGGGTGTGGAGGGTGGTTTGGTAGGTCTCTGTTTCATGTTCTCTACTTTATCGGACACTTTCAGCAGAAATTGAGGATATATATGGATAAAATCGGCCTGGCGGAAGGGGATGCTAATCCACGATGCGGATTTCGGTTTCCTCGTAATCGCGGCCAGTGATTTTGTAGGCCTTTATTTCCGGGTTGTCCGGATCTCGTAAACCCATGATAATCCATCGAAAATCCGGGTCGATGCTGGCGATGGAGTTTTCCGCCTGTACCACGTCGGCGATGGACGGCACCGGGCTGGACTCGGTATGGGAGTGGAAGATGCAGACCACGTCGAGGCCCTTTTCGTCGCAGCGCCGGTAGCTGTATTCGGTGGCCTTGGGGCCAATCGAAAAGGTCATGGTGGACTGGTCGCAGTTGTAGGCCGGGATCATGACCTTCACCTCGCGGGCGGCATTGGCCCCCAGAAAACCACAGCACTCCAGAGGCTTCTCCTTCAGCCCGTGGGCGATCATGGCGTCGGCGATGCGCTTCGGGATGATGAGCACGGGGGGCGGTCAGTCGGGTTTTCTGGCGATCAGATTGAGGCTGATGGGCACCCCCGCCACGGCACCCCGGCTGGTGTCATTGAACAGCCCGAAGTCGTTGGTGCGGCGGATGTTCACAAAGCCTGCCTGGCTGAGGTAGGCCACCAGGATGGGCTGGTCCATTCCGACCTTGTGGTAGTCATACGGGTCGCCGTGGCCGCCGAACATCATGCGCATGACGGTGAACCGGTCCTGGGCGGAGAGCCGGCCCTCGGGTGCGGCGAACAACTCGCACAGGGTCTGCAGGTCGGGTACCGCCACGTACAGCGTGCCGCCGGGGTCGAGCACCCGGTACCACTCGGCCAGCACCTTGCCGATTTCATCCACGTAGTCGAAGTGCTCCAGCACGTGGGAGGCGTACACGACGGCGAAGCTGTTGTCCCCGAACCGGGACAGGTCGATGGCGTTGCCCTCGTGATCCACGTGAAGGCCGGGTACGGCATTAAAGACCTCCCATCCGGATTCTTTCCGGAGACCTCCGATGAGCAGCTTGCGCGGGGTGTTTTTTTTGGCTTTCATGCCGCCTCGCCTGTGTGTGGGGGAGTGGTGCGGGAGGCTTACCCCATCAACCCGTCGATTTCGGCGCGGGTGAACTTTTTCTCCATGCGGGCACCCATCTGAGTGACGATGCGGGCGGCGGCGTGGCTGCCCAGGTGCCCGGCCTGCTTCCAGCTCATGCCGTTGGTAATGCCGTAGAGCAGCCCGGCGGCGTACATGTCGCCCGCACCGGTGGTGTCGATGGCCTCCACCGTCACTCCCTCGATGGGTGACACCTCGCCATTGTGCATGATGATGGAGCCGTCCGGCCCCAGGGTCAGGGCGACGCTTGCGGCGTGCTCGTGGATCAGTTCGGCGCACTTGATCGGATCGCCCTGACCGGTCAGGGCGCGGGCCTCCTCCAGGTTGCAGAACAACAGGTCCACCGGCCCCCGGATCAACTCCCAGAACACGTCGCCGCACAGGGAGATGAGGAACGGGTCGCTTACCGTAAGGGCGACCTTGATCCCTTCTTCCTTGGCGATGGCGATGGCGCGTTCGGCGGCGGCGTGGGTGCCGGGGTCGGAAAACAGGTAGCCCTCCACGTAGATGTATTTGGCCTTGGTGATCTCGTAGCGGTTGACGTCGTCCGTGGACAGGCCGGTGGAGGCCCCCAGGTGGGTCAGCATGGTGCGCTGGGCGTCCGGGGAAATGAGAATGACGCTGGTGCCGGTATCGTCCCCGGCGGGGGTGACGTCACAGGTGATGCCCAGGTCCCGCAGCTCGCCCAGGTAGAACTCGCCCATCTCGTCGGTGCCCACCTTGCAGGCATAGGCGCCGGTGCCGCCGAAATCGGCCACCCCGACGATGGTGTTGCAGGCGGAGCCGCCGGAGCAGCGGTTCACGGACTGGCCGTCCAGGCCGGAGAGTATCTTGCGCTGCTGGTCGGTCTCCACCAGGGTCATGATGCCCTTCTGCACGCCGAGGGCGGCGAGCAGGGTGTCCTCCACCCGGGCCTGGAGATCCACAATGGCGTTGCCGATGCCGTATACGTCGTAGGACATGGGATGCGGTACCTATTTTGATAAAGCCTGCCGGGCCGGGGCCACATGCCACCGACCGGGGTGAGATTGTCGGGAATAATGTACGCGAAAGACGCCGCCCAGCCAACCGGGAGAGGTGGCGCCGAGTGGATTCGGGTGAGCCGGGTCGCGGGCACCTGGACGAGCGCGCCGGGGAGCGGTCGCGGCTTTCGGCAGGCTGGTGGGGGTTAAGCCCTCCGCTTCAGGGTGGCGACCCGGTAGTGGGAAAACAGGGGGGAGGGCACGGCGCTGCCCGGCACCCAGCGTTCCCACAAGGCGGCGGCGGTCTCCTGGGAGGTGATCTCACAGCCGAGCCGTTCGGCCAGCGGGGTGATGTCGTCGAAACCGCACACCCAGGGTGCGCCTTTCTGTTCCAGATGATCGATATAGGCGTCCAGTTCCGTGTGGCCGGTGGTGCGTCGGATCACCTGCTCTCCCATGTAGTCGAGGGCCACGGTGGCGTTCCGGGTGGTGCCGAGCATCTTTTCCAGCACGGTTTCCATCGCCTCCTTCGTCAGGTAGGCGGTGTTGCCCTCCCACAAAAACAGCGCCGGAGCGAGGAAGTCAAAGCCGCCCTCCCGCAGCATGGGGTCCAGGTCGTCCGTGGTGTAGTCCCCCGGCACGTAGCGCACGTCCGGCTCGATGCCCCGGCAGCTCAAGGCGCTCCATTTGTAGGCCAGAGTGACCTCGTTGTCGATCTCGATATAGCGCACGCGATTGCCGCCGATGCGGGCGGCGCGGGTGTCGAGCCCGGCCCCCATGAGCACCACCTGTCGCACCCCCCGGTCGATGGCGGCATGCACCTCATCGTCGAAGTAGCGGGTTCTGAGCCGCACCATGTGGGGTGCGGGCGGAAAGGTATCGGCGGCGGTGCGGGCGGCGGCCTCGTTATCCGGGGTGATCAGGTAGGGGGTCACCGGGTCGTCATACAGCGCGGGCCGCTCGGCCGCCCCCCACATGCGGAAGCAGGCAATGAGAAACGCAGTGCCGGCGACGCCTTCGGGCTGGGGCTGGGATACGCTCATGGCCCGCACCCTACCGGAAGGGGGGGTGGCGCGTCCATTGTGTTCCGGGGAGGCGCTAGGCTTCCGACGTCATGGCCTTGTTCTTGGGGGTGTCTTCCGCCGGGGCCGGGCCCTCCGAGTAGATCGCCAGCCCCTCTTTCTTGAACTCGGCGCTTTTTTCGGCCATGCCCGCTTCCAGCGCCACTTCCGGGGCCACCCCCTGGGCGTCGGCGTAGTCGCGCACCTCCTGGGTGATCTTCATGGAGCAGAAGTTGGGGCCGCACATGGAGCAAAAGTGGGCGGTTTTTGCCCCTTCCGCCGGGAGGGTTTCGTCGTGGTAGGCGATGGCGGTTTCCGGGTCCAGGGACAGGTTGAACTGGTCGGCCCAGCGGAACTCGAAGCGAGCCTTTGACAAGGCGTTGTCCCGCGCCTGCGCGCCCGGATGGCCCTTGGCGAGGTCGGCGGCGTGGGCGGCGATCTTGTAGGCGATCACGCCCTCTTTCACGTCCTGCTTGTCGGGCAGCCCCAGGTGCTCCTTGGGGGTGACGTAACACAGCATGGCGGTGCCGTACCAGCCGATCTGGGCGGCTCCGATGGCGCTGGTGATGTGATCGTAGCCCGGTGCGATGTCGGTGGTGAGCGGCCCCAGGGTGTAGAACGGCGCCTCGTCGCAATCGGCGAGCTGCTTTTCCATGTTCTCCTTGATCATCTGCATCGGCACGTGGCCGGGGCCTTCGATCATGGTCTGCACGTCGTGCTTCCAGGCCACCTGGGTGAGTTCGCCCAGGGTCTCAAGCTCGCCGTACTGGGCGGCGTCGTTGGCGTCCGCAAGAGAACCGGGGCGCAGGCCGTCGCCGAGGGAGAAGGCCACGTCGTAGGCCTTCATGATGTCGCAGATCTCTTCGAAGCGGGTGTACAAAAAGCTCTCCGTATGGTGTGCCAGACACCACTTGGCCATGATGGAGCCGCCCCGGGAAACGATGCCCGCCAGTCGGTTCCGGGTCAGCGGCACGTAGGCCAGTTTGACCCCGGCATGAATGGTGAAATAGTCCACTCCCTGTTCGGCCTGCTCGATAAGGGTGTCACGGAACAGCTCCCAGGTGAGCTCCTCCGGTTTGCCGTCCACCTTCTCCAGGGCCTGATAGATCGGCACCGTACCGATGGGCACCGGGCTGTTGCGCAGGATCCACTCACGGGTCTCGTGGATGTTGGGCCCGGTGGACAGATCCATCACCGTGTCCGATCCCCAGCGGATGGACCAGACCATTTTTTCCACCTCTTCGGCGATCGTGGAGGTGATGGCGCTGTTGCCGATATTGGCGTTGATCTTCACCAGGAAATTGCGGCCGATGATCATCGGTTCCGCTTCCGGGTGGTTGATGTTGGCGGGTAATACGGCGCGGCCCCGGGCGATCTCGTCCCGCACAAACTCGGGGGTGATTTTGTCGGGGATGCTGGCGCCGAAGCTCTGACCCGGATGCTGGCGCACCAGATCGCCCATATCCTCGATGCGCTGATTCTCGCGGATCGCCACGTACTCCATCTCGGGGGTCACAATTCCCTTTCGGGCGTAGTGCATTTGGGAAACGTTGGCCCCGCTTTTTGCCCTGAGCGGTGGCCGCGTCGAGGAGAACCGCAGGGCGTCCAGGGACGGGTCGGTAAGGCGGGAACGGCCGTATTCGGAAGAGACCGCATCGAGCCGGTCGGTATCGCCGCGCTCGCTGATCCACGGCTCACGGATGGGGGAGAGCCCTGCGTGAATGTCGATGCGGGCGTTCGGGTCGGTGTAGGGACCGGACGGGTCGTAGATGTAGACAGGGGTGTTGGGGGTCTCGATGCCGTTTTGCACGGTGGGCGATACGGAGACCTTGCGCATGGGCACCTTGAGGTCCGGTCGCGAGCCTTCCACGTACACCTTCTCGGAGGCCGGATAGCTTGCGGTCAGGCCCGCTTCGGTGTCTTCGGGGGCGGTCTGCTCGGGTTTCACCGGCTGGGGGTTGTTCATGATCATGGGAGCTTTCGCCTCTAGCGTATCGGGTGGAGCGCGCACCGGGCGCGGACCCCTGTGGGAAACGTTCGTAAACGGGAGTGATTGAGAGTAAGTCCGGGCGCGTGTCCAAGTCAATGAACTCACCGGCTGCCGCTCGGCATGTATAGGCGGGCACGGAATGCGTGGGCGCTTCCGACCGTTTAGTTGGGATATGATACCCGGCTGTCGGGGGGCGGTTTTTATGTTTACGGGAGCGGGTTTTCAATGGCGGAAACGAGTCACGAAAGCGGGAAGAAAGACGCCGCCACCCTGGCGCGGATCAAAACATGGTGTGTGGTGGCGTTTGTGGCGGGCACCGTGGTCATCGTTGCCCTTCCCCTGATTCTGACCAAGCTGACGAGCCTCAGTTCGGGCAAGTCGGCGCCCCCTTCCGATCTGTCCCTGGAGTTGTTCAATATCCACCGGGCGGCCACCCGCGCCGGGATTGTGCAGGTGCGGGACAACGACCCCGTGGTGATCGGAGGCTGGCTGGCCGAGCGGGATTCCGGACTGTCCCGGGTGCCTGATCTGGCCCCCCTGGGCATGAGCGTGACCGGCGCGCGCATGCTGCAAGTCGGCGGCAACCCGTGGAGCATGATCCTGTATCAGGACCTGGAAGGCGGGCAGGCGGACCTGGTGGTGATTGCGGCCCACAGCGGCCAGGCGGTTATGCCCGCCGAGGTCAAGCCGATGGAGCAGGACGGCCGCACCCTGTGGCTGGACCGGGTCAAGGGTGTCAATATCATCTACTTCGGCGCCGCCCGCACGGACTGGATGCTGGTGAGCACCCGTGACCAGGACTTCATGCTGAGCGCGGCGGGCCGCCTCCCCGCCGGGGCGCCGGAGGTGCCGGGCCAGACCCCGTGAGCGAGGCCGCGGCGCGCCCCGGAGCGCGGTTGATTCGCATCCGCCGGGTGGTGCAGTGGAGCGTTCTGGCGTTCCTTACGCTGCTGCCGTTTACCGGCCTGTTTCGCATCGACGTGGTGGCGGGGCGCTTTCTGGTGGCGGGCTACCAGATCTGGTGGGACGATTTTTTCATCATCATTCCCATATGGGCGATGCTGTTTTTGGCCGCCACCGCGTTTTACCCCGCCTTTGGCATGAGCTTTTGCGGGTGGCTCTGTCCCCAGAACACCCTGTCCGGCACCCTGGGCGCGCTGCTCCGAACGCTGCTGGGGCGGCGGGTGACCACCGGCATGTCGCCGGAGCGGGAGGGCGGGAAAAGCAAGCGCAAGGGCCTTGGCAAGGTGCTCGGGTGGCTGTTGTTCGGCACTGTGGTGATGGTGGTGTCCGGGGCACTGGCACTGGTGCTGCTGGCCTATTTTTATCCGCCTTCCACACTGATCGCCGGGGTGCTGGGCGGCCGCCCGGAGATCACCCTGGTGGGCCTTACCCTGACCATGGCGGTGCTGATCGCCTTCGATCTGGGGCTGATCCGCTATTTCTGGTGCCAGAACATGTGCCCCTACGGATTGTGGCAGTTCATGTTCCGGGGACGGGATACCCTCAGTCTGCGCTTTGCGGACGAGCGCGCCTCCGACTGCCGCAGCTGTGCCCTGTGCAAGGATGTCTGCCCCATGGGACTGGACCCGCGCCGGCCGGAGGTGGACAGCCGCTGCATCAACTGCGTGGTGTGCGTGGATGCCTGCGAGGGCTACATGGGGCGTTTTTCAAAGCCGGCGTTGTTGTCTTTCGGCTTCGGCAGCCGCGCCGAGGAGCTGATCCGTATTGAAACCCGCCGCAGCCGCTGGCGTCAGCCCAAGGTGCTGTGGCCTCTGGCCGGTGTGCTGTTATCCGCCGTGCTGCTGCTCTATGGGGTTGGCACCTACGAGCCGCTCAAGGTGGTGGTACACCACGAACTTCAGGGGCAGATGGGGACCAGGGGCGTGCACTATCTGGTGGTGGTGACCAACAAGGGTCGTCCGGGCACCTTCGGGGTGGCGGTGGACGGCCTGCCGGAAGGTCAGGCGCGCATCGGCCAGGAGCGAGTGGCGGCAGGCTCCGGCGAGGAGGTATCGGTGTCGTTCCGGGTGATCCACGACGGTCTGGAATACGACAAGCCGTATCCGTTCGACGTGGTGCTGACCCGCGAGGGGGGCGGTGACCGCAAGGAGGTCGGCACGGTTTACTACCTGCCGCGCCTGTAGGGCCACCGCTAAATCCGCTCGCGGCGGGTTTGGTGATTTTGGATGTACCCTTATGACATGAGCGATCACCCACAGCATCCGCCGGCTGGTTATCCCCCCGACGCGCCACCGGTCGGTTCCTTCTCCGAGCCCCTCCCGGGTGAATCGCCGGAGGACACCAAACGGCGCAACACCCAGGCTCCGCCTCAGGAACTTCTGCAACTGCGGCTCGGCCTGGCCTTCGTGATCGTGGCCGCTATCGGCTTCACCGTGGGGACGGGGTACGTTCTTAACCAGGTCGATCAGCGGGAGCCGGGGCCTGTCCCCGCCAGAGACGTGACCACCGCCGTGCTGGGGCTGTTCCGCACCACCCACGGACAGGGCCTCTTGAGCTTCCAGTCCACCGATGTCGGGGCACTTGAAGCGCGCCTGAAAAAAGAGGTGGGAGACGCCGCCCGCATCCCGGACCTGTCCGACTCCGGGCTGATGCCGATGTCGGTGCGGGCGGTGAACATGAACGCCCCCGGCTGGGGCATGGTGCGCTATCAGGCCCCGGACGGTCCGGGGGACGTGCTGGCGATCTTCGGCCCGAAGGACGGCATGCTGGTCCCGGCCCACGGGACGGTGCGGCAGGTGGCAGGCGGCGAGATGTACCTGCAGGACGAACCCGGTGCCGGGGTCACGTTGGGCTACGTGGAGGGGGAAGGTGCCGACTGGGTACTGGCCACGGGGAACGGCGAGGCGGAACTGGTGAGGGCGGCGGAGGCGTTGTTGGGAACACCCTGAGGTTGCACCCCCTGTAGATTGAGCTGAGTCCCGAAGCCCAGCCTACGCGTCGGGCTGGATTTTTTTGGGACTTCGGTGCGGCCGGTAAGGGACCTGGCATCGAATTGAGTATTGTGTCCCGGGAAATACTGCGGGGCCTGGCGGAAGGGGAAATCAGCTCCCCGCTCAGCCGCCGGGCAGGCGCTGGCCCACGCCCGCGCCTGCCACGCTGCTGCAGACATTCACTCCCCCCTTGACGTGCGCCGACGGCGCACCGCACAGCCTCTTGCGCGCGCGGGCGACACATCCGGCGACCGAATCCAGAATCAATGGATTATTTGATCACCATATAATATGCCTTGCCGTGCTGGTTAATCAGACCTTCCTTTGCGGACGGCCGGAAACGGGGGTATAAGTCAATCCATTAACAGCTTTTCAGCCGAAACGGGAGCGCGTGGGCATGGGCGATCTTCGGCCCGAAGGACGGCATGACCGCACCGGGGTGTTGGGCTTTACACTGTTACAGCCTGCAACCCCACTTCGCGCGGGCGGTTTGCCGCAAGGTCACGGTTTATCGCCGGGCGGTTCATCGAGATATTTCACCGCGTCGCGAAGCGCTGTCTCCCGGTCTCGATGGCACTGGCCCTGGGGAAGCATGTCCAGCACCTTCATGCGTACCAGTTCCCTGACCGCCGGACTGCCCAGGCCGGAGACGAAGACCGGCATTCCCCGGTCTTGCATCTGCCGGAACATCTCCCGAATGGCCATGATGATGGAGGTATCGACGGTGACCACATCGGTCAGGTCCACGACCGCCACCCGATAGTGGCTGCCCAATGACGCCATCCGTTTGACCATGTCCTTGGCGGAGCAGAAGCTGAACGGGCCACTCATGTGCAGAAGCAGAATCTGTCCGGCCGCCTGCGTCATCAGGGCGCGCTCCGTGTCGTTCAGGGGAACCGCCTCGGTCTCACTGTCCGCCAGTTTCATCTGTGCGAGTTGAGCCTCGCTCAGACGCTGTGCCGACAGCAACGCCGTCAGGATGATGCCCAGCCCCACGGCGGTGATCAGGTCGATAAACACCGTCAGCAGAAACACGGTGACCATCACCATGACGCCCTCGGCCTGGGCATGGCGCATCAGGCGCAGGTAATCCCAGTCGACGATGTCCCACCCCACCTTGAGCAGGATTCCGGCCAACACCGCCATGGGGATATGCTCGACCAATGGCGCGAGGCCGACAACCAGTGACAACAGCACCAGCGAGTGCAGCGCGCCGGAGAAGGGAGTGCGCCCGCCGGCGCGTACGTTGACCACTGTACGCATGGTCGCTCCGGCTCCCGGAATTCCCCCCATGATGCCCGCCACGAGGTTGCCGATCCCCTGCCCCACCAGCTCCCGGTTCGGGGCGTGGTGGGTGCGGGTGATGTTGTCGGCGATCAGGGAGGTGAGCAGGCTGTCGATAGATCCAAGGATCGCCAGTGCCAGCGCCGAGCGCAGTATTCCGGGCAACTTGTGCAAATCGAAGGAGGGCAGGTGAAGGGTGGGCAGGCCACGGGGAATCTCTCCGATCACTGCCACTTCCGGAAACAGGTGTGCGGCACCCAGGGAGCCGATAATCAGGGCGACCAGGGGGGGCGGCACCCAGCGGCGAACGAATTCCGGCGTCCAGATGAGGATCGACAACGCGGTGGCGCCCAGGGCCATCGCCTGCCATTGCGGGTGAGATAGCATTCCCGGCAGGGCAACCAGTGTCATCAGGACGCCTCCGGCAGGGTTTTCAAATCCCGCGAACGGCGCGACTTGCAGAGCGATAATGATCACTCCGATGGCAGTCATTACCCCTGATATCACGGGGAACGGCAGATAGGAGACGTAGCGCCCCAGCCCCAGGGCGCCAAACAGGATCTGAAACACCCCCCCCAGCATGACCACGGTGAACGCCATTGCCGGATCGTTGGCGTACTGCACGAACACCGCCGCCATTACCACCGTCATCGGCCCGGTGGGGCCGGACACCTGGGCGGGGGTGCCCCCAAACAGCGCCGCGAACAGGCCGACAAAGATCGCTCCGTACAGTCCGGCGATCGGGCCCGCGCCGGATGCCACGCCAAACGCCAGGGCCAACGGCAGGGCAACCACCGCCGAAGTCAGGCCGCCAAAAATGTCCCCCCGGATGAACCGTAGTGAAAAGCCGTGGATCAGTGTCAATACCGATACCTTTCCGGCCTCAGGCCTCTCCATTCCGACTTATGGTGATGGTCAATGGTCATGGGTCTGGTCAATAAACGGCACGCCGGATCACCGCGGAGCACCTGAAACATGAGGCCCTGACGTCGGGTTTCCCTGGTTAAAGAGGGTTTCCGGAATATCAGGGGCCATTCCGCCATGAACGCGGAATGGTTCATAGTGTGTGCATGTTATGTTTATTTAATGATGTGTCAATGTTAATTTAATTAACATATCTTGCGATCATGGAGGCACGGATGGAAAATCGAACAGCGCGGCTCACACTGTTGATCGACCCCAAAAAGAAGGCCCTGTTCGAAGAACTTTGCGCCGTCGACGACGTCACGCCATCACAAATGGTGCGCAAGATGATTCGCCAGTTTATTGAACAACGGGAGGGGCCGGATTGGCAGGTCAGGCTTTTCGGGCGGGGAGGCGCGGGGTAGCCGTTTGAACCCGTTCGGGCGTTGGTCACGCAACGCTGACACCCACGCCAAGCCAGCGCAAGTGCTCATTATTTAAAGGATGGTTCCCCTCATGTGGCGTTGTACGAACCGGGGGAGGGGTGGTGGGCCGGTGGCGTGCTTCCGAATCGCCTCATCAGGCTTCGAGATCATCCTCGAAAGTTAAGTATTGTGTTGTCTAATCGCGGTCATTGCAGTCAAGCTCCGAGCCTTTCGTCTCCGCCGGTTTCACGGTTGTCTACGCGGTCTGTTTGGGCCGGTTTTGCCCGCCGCATGATGGCTTTAGAAGGCTTGGGCGTCCCAATGTCCCAGCCACGCGTTGGTTCCCCGATGTGGGGCGCAACAATACCGGCGGGTTTCGCCCGAGCCCGTCGTCCCGGCGGGGACGAATCTCGTATTTTCTTTCTTGCACCTTCCTTGCTGATCTCTCCTTTTCCTTTAGGCCGTCACCTCGTTGGTCCAGCGGAAGGTGGAGCCATCGGCCCAGATGCGGTGCAGAATCACGGCCAGCTTGCGGGCCAGGGCGACCCGGGCCTTCTTGCCGCCGATCCGCTTGACCATCCGTGCCGCCCAGGCCTTGGGTACAGACCAGCGGCGCGCCCGGCAGAGCAGGGAGTTGGCCGCCTCGTAGAGCATGTGGCGGGCCAGTCCGTCCCCGTGTTTGGAAATGCGGCCCGACCAGTCCACCGCGCCCGATTGATGGCGTTTCGGCGTCAGGCCCAGGTAAGCCCCCACCGAAGCGGATTTGGCGAAGCGGCCCGGATTGTCGATGGCGGTGACGAAGGCCAGCGCCGTCATCGGTCCGACACCGGGTACCGTCATCAGACGGCGGCAGACGTCCGACTCCCCGGCCACCTTCCCGATGCGCGCTTCCAGCTTGCCGATGTGCAGGCAAAGGGAACGCCGCACCGAGAGCAACGCCTCGACGGCATCCTTAAGCAACGGCTCCTGCTTCACCAGTGTCCGCACCCGCCCTTCGAACCGGTTTTGCGCCACCGTCCCCACGGGCAGGCCGAAGCCGCGCAAGAGGGCGCGCACCTGGTTCTCCAGGTCGCGGCGCTGCTTGGCCATTTGCCGACGGGCCAAAAGCAGGGAGCGGGTGAGACGGGTTTCCGGACGTTTCGCCGCCACTTCCCGGTACCAGCCGGTGCGCGCCAATTGCGCAAGGCCCTCGGCGTCGTTGGCGTCGGTCTTGTTCATCCGGCACGACAACGCCGCCTTGGCCCGGCGCGCGTCGACGATCACCGCCGGAGTGCCCCGCGCCGACAGCTCCCGCTGCAGCCAGCTCGACTGCCCGCCGGTCTCCAGCACCACCACGCGTGCCTCCGGCGCCAGGTCGCCGATGGCCTTTGCCAGCCGCTCCGGTTGCGTCGCCTCCCGGCCTCGCGCCACCACCTCTCCGGCGCCGTCCACCACGCAGATGTGGGTTTCTTTCAGGGACACGTCCAATCCGATAAACTGTTCCATGGTCACGCTCCTTCATGGGTCTATTGGGGCTGCTTAAGTACAGACCCCGTACTGTAGACCCGGAGCGTGACCAGCCGCGATTACGGCCATGTCCCTGGAATTCCGGGGGTCAGGGACTCACCCCCGAGTCAGATATCGTGTCTCCGGACTTAAAGTTTTGCAGGGGGTTACTTGAGGCTGAGCAGGAACCGGGACAGTGCCTCGTGCTCCTCGGGCGAGAGGTGGCCGTACTCCGGCATGATGGAGCGGGGCTGCACGCTGCGGGGGTCCTTGTCGTGTTGGGTGTGCCACGCGACGGAGGGCATCCGCCTTCCGATGTGGGTGAGGTCGGGCCCCAGAAGCCCGCCCGCCCCGGCAATGCGGTGGCAGGCCCAGCACTTTTCCCTGTCGTAGATTTGCATGCCCACCGCAATGGGGTTTGCGACCTCTTTCCCCCGCCGGACGATCACGGTGGGGTTTCCGCTTCCGTCGAAGAGCCGGAAAGGGGGGTTGGGATGCCGGAAGTGGTGGGAGCGGGCGAGGAAGGGCTGCAGCACCTCACTGATCACGGTCTTCGGAGGCTCAATCCGGACGAACGCCTTCAGGTTCGTGGACAGGAGCCGCTGCCACACCGTGCCGGTACGAGCGAGCACGTGCACCTGGGGCGTGCCGCCCTCCACCATATCGATCCAGACTACATCCCCGATGCCCACGATCACGGCGTACCGCTGGCCCACGGCGGCCCAGTGGAAGTAGCGCTCCTCCGGCGGAAGCTCCCTCCCGGCGAGGGATTCCAGAAGCGCCGCGAGTTCGTCAACGAGGGTCTGGTCTTCCCGGGAGAGTTCCGGGCTGGCCCGGAGGGCGGTTCCGGTCAAGGCGACGTGGCGGGACGACTCGCCGGGCACCCGCATGTAGTTCCACCCGCGGTAGAAGACGCGGCTGCCGGGCCCGCTGAGGTCCTCCGCAATGCGGCGGTTCGCATCGTCTGGAACAACCTTGAGGACGGGGGTGATAGCCTTGGCGGATGCGGCGGCAACCTGGGCACCGGTATGGGGGATGGCGGGAAAAGAGCCGGCAAGGGCGGCGGGCCCGCCAGAGAGCAGGATGACGCCGGCCGCCAGGAGCAACCTCAAGGTGCAGAACGTGGCGTACATCAGGTGCCCATCCGAGGCCGAAAGACTACCCCGTCGGGAGATCCAACTTTACGCCAAAGTGGCCTCGATCGCTCCCCCCTCTATCCCAACCTCCAACGATCATTGCTGCGCACGTCGCTGGGGATCCAGGGTATCCGGCTTCCGCCAGCCTCTTTCGGTAGCTCCTGGCGAGTTCCCGGCTCAAGTAACCGACCGTCTTATCCCTGACATACACGCGGACAGCCTGATCATCGTGAGGATTGTCATTCTCAGGGACAAGGTACACTTCTACGATTAGCTTGTGCCCTTCCTCCGTCCGTCCTCCACAGATTTGCTCAAGCTCCCTCTGGTAGTGCGATTCTCCGACGATATCGACTGAATACGTCTCCGGCCCCGGGAGATTGACTAGGGGTGACATTTGCGCAGATTGTTTTGACCCGCCAAACAGACTGGAGATGAACCCCATTACATAGCCCCCCTGAGGTCCCCCCGAAAAACCCCAATATCGCTACTGCGAATTCACAATACAAGGTTGGGCTGAACGGCGTGAAGCCCAACGAGACACCCTCACCGGACTCGAACCGGACACCACTCATAACCTACCAGATTCGTTGGCTTTTTTCAGAAACAAAAAACGGGCACCCACGCCAATCCGCGCAAGTGCCCGTTTTTCTTGAAATGGCTCCCCTCGATGGGCGTTGTACGAACCAACCCCAGCCTGGGCGTGTGACAGTCGCCTTCCGATTCCAGCCCGGGTTGTCAGGCCGCATGCCCGGCCACCCTTCCCTGGAGCAACCGGGTATCCGGCTCTCGATTCCCGTCGGCTGAATCGCGAGCGCCCGGCTTTGACCTGGACGGGCGATGTGCACTAGAATCATTCGTGTTCAAATTATTTTTATGCGTATGAATTGGGCGGTTCCGTTGGCCGTCCCGTTTTGACGTGAGGAAAAACGCCCATGCCAACAAACGACGAAATTGCCGCTGACGAAATTGCCGCGCTGGACGCGGCGCCAGCCTCCGAGCCGCCCACCTACGAGGTCCGCATCCTGCGCTCGCTGCGGCAGATCATCCGCGCCACGGCCATGTACTCGCGGGAACTGCAGGTCAAACACCATGTCACCGTGCCGCAGCTCACCTGTCTGGCCGCCGTCGCGGAGAACGAACCGGCCACCACCACGCGCATCGCCCGCGAGGTGCAGCTTTCCCCCAGCACCGTGGTGGGCATCGTCGACCGGCTGGAAAACGCCGGTCTGGTGCGGCGGAAACGGGACACGGGCGACCGGCGGGTGGTCAACATCACCCTGACCGAGGAAGGCCTGCGGCTGGTGGCCCGGTCGCCGTCGCCGCTGCAGGCCGAGCTGGCCCGGGCCCTGGAGTCGCTCCCCGACCTGGAACGGGCCACCATCGCCCTGTCCCTGGAAAAGCTGGTCAACCTGCTCCACGTGGGCACGCTCGACGCCGCCCCGATCCTGGAAACCGGAGAAACCGTGGCACAGGCGCCGGAAACGGAACAGGGAGAGAGCGGCGCCGCATGATGGAGGCCTCGCCCCTGGCAGCGCTGTGCTTCCGGGAACCGCGAGAGGCGGATGCCGCCGCCATGTGGCGCACCGTGCGCGACTCCGGCGTGCTCGACCCCAACTCCCCGTACTGCTACCTGCTGCTGTGCCGCGACTTCGCCAGCACCTGCGCGGTGGCCGAGGTGGCGGACGAGGTGGTTGGCTTCGTGACCGCATACGTGCCGCCGAACCAGCCGGACACCCTGTTCGTCTGGCAGATCGGCGTGGCGGAAACGTTCCGCAACAACCGGATCGCCACCCTCCTGCTGGCGCAACTGCTGGGGCGGGAGGCGTGCCGGGGAATCACCCACATCGAAACCACCATCACCCCCTCCAACCACGCCTCCAGGGCGTTGTTCGAGGGACTGGCCCGGCCGCTGGGCGCGGCGCTGACCGAGGTGCCGGGGTTCGGCGCCGAACTGTTCCCGGAAGCGGGACATGAACCCGAAATCCGCTACCGCATCGGCCCCCTGGGCGGACCGGACACCAGATAACGAAAGAACGAATCACATGCCCTGAAAAACGGGGCCGTAAAGGAAACCCATGCGTATATTTGAAGAAATGGAATCCGAGGTCAGGGGCTATATCCGGGCCTTTCCCGCCGTGTTCGACACGGCCAGGGGCAGCCACCTGTGGGACGAGCACGGCAAGCAGTACATCGACTTCTTCGCCGGGGCCGGCACCCTCAACTACGGTCACAACCACCCGGCGATTTCCCAGGCCCTGATCGAATACCTGCAGCGGGACGGCATCGTGCACGCCCTCGACAAGGCGACGGTGGCCAAGCAGGCCTTTCTGCAAAAGCTGCGCGACACCATCCTGGCGCCGCGCAACCTGCAGTACAAGGTGCAGTTCACCGGCCCCACCGGCACCAACTCGGTGGAGACGGCGCTGAAGCTGGCACGCATGGTCAAGCGCCGCTCCAACATCATCGCCTTCACCAACGCCTACCACGGCCTCTCCCTGGGCTCCCTGGCGGTGACCGGCAATTCGTTCTATCGGGACGAGTCCTACGGCGTGCGCCACAACACCGACTTCATGCCGTTCGACGGCTACCTGGGGCCGGACGTGGACACCCTGGAATACTTCCGCCGCTTCCTGGCCGACCAGGGCAGCGGCGTGGACCTGCCCGCCGCGGTCATCGTCGAGACCGTGCAGGGGGAGGGCGGCATCCATGTGGCCAGCGACTGGTGGCTGCGCGGGCTGGCCGACCTGTGCCGGGAGTTCGGCATGCTGCTGATCGTGGACGACATCCAGATGGGCAACGGCCGCACCGGCACCTTCTTCAGCTTCGAGCGGGCCGGCATCGTGCCGGACATGGTCACCGTCTCCAAGTCCATCGGCGGCGGCCTGCCCCTGGCCCTGCTGCTGATGCGCCCGGAGCTGGACCAGTGGCAGCCGGGGGAGCACACCGGTACGTTCCGGGGCAACAACCTGGCCTTCGTGGCCGCCACCAAGGCCCTGGAGTTCTGGGACACCGGAGATCTGTCCAAGTCCATCGCCGCGAAGAGCGAGATCATGGCCGAGGCGCTCACCACCCTGCCGGAGCGCCATCCGGAGCTGGGCATCAAGGTGCGCGGCGTCGGCATGGTCTGGGGCATCGAGTTCGGCGACCCCGACATGGCCGGGCGCATCTCCCACGAGGCGTTCAAGCGCGGGCTGATCATCGAGACCGCCGGCGCCAAATCCGACGTGGTCAAGTTCCTGCCGCCGCTCAACATCGAGGAGGAAACCCTGCGCGATGGGCTGAAACTCATCCGTGAAATCACCGCCGAACAGGCGGCCCGGAGCGAAAACAAACCGGAGGTGGCCCACGCATGATTGTCCGGCGACTGGCCGAGACCATCGGCACGGAACGAGATATCAAAGCCGACAACGGCAACTGGGTCAGCCGCCGCTTCCTGCTGGCGGACGACGGCATGGGCTTCTCGTTTCACGAGACCACCATTTTCGCCGGCACCGAGACCTACATCCACTACAAACACCACCTGGAGGCGGTCTACTGCGTCGGCGGCGAGGGGGAGCTGGAAGACCTGGACAATGGGGAGACCCACCCCATCGCCGACGGCACCATGTATGCCCTGAGCGGCCACGAACGCCACCTGATTCGCGCCAAGAAGGACATGCGCATGATCTGCGTGTTCACGCCGCCGCTCACCGGCCGCGAGGACCATGGCCCAGACGGCGCCTACCCGGCCGCCCCCGACCTGGACGACACCACAGCGGAGACACAGTTATGACGCAGGCACAGATGCGGGTAACCGACCCGTACCCCACCCGGGGCGAAAAGGAAGAAATGATCCCCCGGGCCGACCCGGTGGTCTACGGCAACGGCAGGCCCCTCGGCGAACACAGCCTCTCGGCGGAGCAGTTGGCGTCCTACGAGGAACAAGGCTTCATCCTCCTGCCCGGGGTGTTCGGCGCCGACGAGGTGGCGGAGCTGTGCCGTGAAACCGAGCGCCTGAAGGCCGACCGGTCCTTGATCGGCCGCGACGAGTTGGTGCTGGAGCCGGACAGCAACCGGGCCCGCTCCATCTTCGGTGTGCACCGTTTCAGCCCGGTGTTCGACCGCCTGAGCCGGGACGCACGCGTGCTCGACAAGGTGCGGCAGATTCTGGGCAGCGACGTCTACATCCACCACTCACGCATCAACATCAAACGCCCCGTAAGCGGCAAGTCGTTCCCGTGGCACTCCGACTTCGAGACCTGGCACGCGGAGGACGGCATGCCGCGGATGCGGGCCCTGAGCGCCTGGGTGATGCTGACCGAAAACACCGAGTTCAACGGCCCGCTCTACCTGGTGCCGGGGTCGCACCGGAAGTTCGTCGCCTGCCGGGGCTACACACCGGACGAGCACCACAAGCAGTCCCTGCGCAGGCAGGAGTACGGCGTGCCGAGCCTCGACGCCCTGCGCCAACTGGTGGATGCGGGCGGCCTGGCCGGCGCCTACGGCCCGCCGGGCACCCTGGTGATCCACGAGAGCAACATCATGCACGGCTCGCCGGACAACATCACCCCGGACGCCCGCACCAACGCGTTCTTCGTCTACAACAGCGTCAAGAACACCCCTGTGGAAAGGCCGTTCGCGGCCAGGGACTTCCGTCCGGAGTTCCTGGGGGGGCGGGACTTCCAGCCCCTGACGCCACTGGATCCGGTGACCCGGTATCCTCCAGGGGCGTGAATGAGCGATCAGGCCCTGTTGGTCGCCGTTTATTTCGGCGTATTGGCCGCAGCATCCTGGTGGTTGCTGCGGCAATGGGGAAAAAACCGCAAAAAATAACCCCGGGCAATGGAGGAGTTGCCGTACCCATGTTCCCGCAGTACGCACCACAAACGGGGATCGTCCAGACCGTCAAAATGGTCATCCAGGAGCCGCGATTCGCGAAATGTTTTTTCGAGCATTGCCTTGAAGGGACACCGGAGGGCGTCGGGCAACGCGCTTCCGCCGAACAGGCGGCCGCGTTGCGGGACGTTCTGGACGCCATGATCGACCACGCCGCGGGGGCGCCTTTCGCCGAACACCGATTGAAGAAACTCTCCGGCGGCAAGGAGGCGTCGGCGTGCGCACTCTCCCCATCCGGCAGCGACCGGTGGCTGGCCGCCCTGATGGCCACCTTCGGTGAACTGGCCCCCGCCCTGGCGGACAAGGAGCGGGCACGCATTCGCTCTATATATCTGGCCCAAGTTGAACACTTCATCGAGCTGTGCGCCACCCACAGACCACCTGAATGAGGAGAGGAGGACCCGCCATGGAGGGACAGGTTAAAAACGGAGACACCGTCACCATCCACTACACCGGCACCCTGTCGGACGGCTCGGTGTTCGACACCACGAAAGACCGGGAGCCGTTCGAGTTCGTCGCCGGGTCGGACAACGTCATCCCCGGCATCAGCAGCGGCGTGCTCGGCATGAGCGAGGGGGAAAAAAAGACCGTCAACATTCCCCCGGAAGAGGCCTACGGCCCCCACGACCCGGCCAAGCTGCTGACCGTGGAATCGAGCAGGCTGCCGCAGGGGGTCGGCGTCGGCGACGTCCTGACGGACACCGAAAACCGCCGCTGGCGCATTCACCAGATCGAGGGCGAAAAGGCGGTTGTCGATGGCAATCACCAGCTTGCGGGACAGACTCTTACGTTCGACGTAGAGGTGGTTTCGATTCGGTAACAGGACCACCCACAACACACGGGAGAGGGCCTGATCGGAAAGGGGCGGCCGCCCTCGTTGGCCTCGGCCGGATCCGGCATGGTAGGGTGCCCGGTAACGAGACAGGACCGACAGGAGACAGCATGCAAATCAGAAAAAAAGTAATGGCTGTGCTGGCCTGCTTCCTTCTGATGGCCAGCAGCTGCGTATCGGAACCTCCGTCATCGAGAGAAACCGAGAAAACCGCGCTGGAGCGCATTCAAGACCAGGGTGTGCTGCGGGTTGGGTATGCCAACGAAGCTCCGTTCGCTTACATGGACCAGGACCTTGGTCGCCTGACCGGCGAGGCGCCGGAAATCGCGCGCGAAATAGCACGACGCCTGGGCGTGGCCAAGGTGGAGGGAGTGCTGACGGAGTTCGGTGCGCTCATTCCGGGGCTAAAAGCGGAACGCTTCGATGTTATCGCAGCAGGTATGTACATCACCCCACAACGCTGCCGGGAGATCACCTTTTCCAATCCGACGTACCGCATTGGCGAAGCGTTCATGGTGCGGGACGGCAACCCCCTGGACCTGCACGGCTACGCCGACGTAGTGGCCCATCCGGAGGCGCGCCTGGGGGTGGTGGTGGGCACGGTCGAACGCGGCTACGCCCGGGAACTGGGGGTGCCTGACAACCGCCTACTGGTTCTCCCTGATGCGCCTAGCGCCGTGGCCGCACTGCAGGCCGGGCGTATCGACGCCTTCGGCGGCACCCGGCTCACCATCGATGATCTACTTGCCAAATTGACCGGGGACGATCTGGCCCGCGCCGAACCATTTGCTGATCCGGTGTGTCCGTCGTCAGATAAATTGGGACAGATGAGCGGGCAGGCTAAAAGGAGT
>JBHHVE010000002.1:0-112929 GCA_046754085.1 Leptospirillia bacterium | reverse complement strand
GCGACTCCATCACCTGGGGGTTTCCCGGCGGGCCGATGACCAGTTGGGTGCAGCGGGTGGCCGACCGGCTCGGGCTGGAGATGATCAACCTGGGGGTCAACGGCGCCTCCCTGGCCGACATGACCCACCGGGTGGCGCAGGGTGTCGCTTGTGCTGCGCCGGTTCACTGACCCCTTTGACGTCGAGGCCCGTGTTGATCGCTGAAAAGGCCGAATTGTAATGTCTTCCGGCTGGATTTCCCGCATGTCCGCATGGGTTGAGCGTAGTCCGGAACCGGTGCGCCGTGCCCTCCTGGCGGCCGCGATTGTCTTGTCCGGGTTCGATCTGTTCCTGAGCCGGTTCTCCATTCGCTTCGCCACCAACGACGACACCACCATGCAGTTGATTGCCATGGGGTTCTACACCGACGGCGTGCCCAGTCCGCACCTGATGCTGGTCGGGCTGCCGCTGGGGTTCCTGCTCAAGGGGCTGTACACGGTGTTTCCGGGTGTCCAGTGGTACTCGATAATCCTGGTCGGGAGCCACTTCATCGGGTCAGTGGCCCTCTGGTACGTGTTTTTGGGTCACTGGCGGCGGGGTTTTGTGTTTGCCGCCTTCGTGCTGGGGTTCCTCTTTCTGGAGAGCGAACTGTTGATGCAGTTGCAGTTCACCTCGGCCACCATGGTGCTGGCCACGGGGGGGCTGGTACTGCTTCTGGATGCGCTGCTCCGGGGGCAGTCGTTTCGCCCTGTTGCGGTGGTCGTGGCCGGTTTCATGGTTGCGCTGTCCGGGTTTATCCGCTTCAAGGCGATGGGCGCAAGCGTGCTGCTTGCGCTGCCGCTGTTTTTGATTGTTCTTGGGATGCTTCTGTACCGGGCGAAGCGGCGGCTGAGTCACCCTGCGGTGCGCTCGGTGACGGCCTTCGCGCTGGTGGTCGTTCTGGTCCTGGGCGGCGGGCTGGCATTCGAGAAGTTCTACTACGCGGACAAGCCGGGTTGGGTGAACTACTTCGACTACCGAAAGCAGCAGGCCCGTGTGCTTGGCTATCCACAGTTGATGAATGACCCGCGGTTGCCGGTCCTGATAAAGCAGGTTGGCTGGAGCCCCAACGATTTTTTCCTGTGGCAGCGCTACTTCTTTTTTGATCATGAAATCTATTCCAGCGCCCACCTGAAGACGATTGCGGACGAACTCCAGTTTTCATCGGGAGGCAAGGCAGGCGGGTTCTCCAGACAGGTCGCCACCCTCGGTCAGTACCGCGTGTTTTTCCAGGTGGCAAGCGCCGTGCTGCTGATTGCGCTCCTTGCCGCTCCACTCGCCTCCTGGGCCGTCATTCTGATGATGGCGGGCTGGTCAGCGCTGGTGATATACGGGTTTGTCACGTTCATGCGGTTGCCGGCGCAGTTGGCGTTGCCGGTGATTTTTGTGGCTACCGTGCTGATCGCGTTTTCCGGGTGTATTCAATCTGCCGGATTGCCATCCCGGTGGCGAATGGCGCTGGCCGCCTTGCCGGGATGTTTTTTGCTGTTTGTGCTGGGGGTGCATGTGGATGAACAGTCGAGCCTCAGTTCGAAAAACGACAGGGCGAGTGTATCGGCATTGACCCAGATGGAAAACTTGCGCCGGCTCGACCCGAACGGCACCTTTTTAAACTGGCTTGCCGTTCTGAGGGTGGAGGATATGTCGCCGCTGACACCCCCCGCACAGATTCCGAGGCTTCGGACCATCAACACCGGCTGGCAGACGTTCTCCCCTCTTTCGGACGCCTTTTTGAACCGGAAGTCGCCGGGGGACGTTTACCGCGGTATCTTTGCCCCCCGGAAACAAGACGGCGGCAACCTGTGGCTGATGTTGCCCCGGGGGGAGAAACAGGCCCGCTATTACATGGGGCTCATCACCCGGTTTATGCGTGAACACCATGGCTCAATGGTGGCGCGGGCTCAGGTGGTTTCCCCCCGGGGGGCTCATGTGCACCTGCTGTTGCCGGGTAATGAGAACGGTGAGCGCCCGGTGGAACGCGATGCACCTTAGGGTACGGTTCCAGCGACCGCCCGGGGGGGTTGAGCCATGTGCTTGCGGATCGCGGGCAAGGCTGCCAGGACCTGGTCAGCGATAAAACGGTAGCCGTCCGGTCCCAGGTGGATGCCGTCGGTGTCGGGCGGCAGACGCTCAAAGCCCAGCTTCAGGATGGCCTCGTCGCTGTCGCTCCCTCCCGCCTTCGTTACCATCGCCTGCCAGATATCGATCAGAAAGGTGCCTTCCCGGTTCGCCACGGCGCGGATGATATTGTTGTACTGACGCACAGTTCCATGCACTTTGTCCTTGTTGGTGTACAGGACGCCGCCGTCTCCGTTCCGGTCCAGGTAGTAGTTATGTTCCGGTGCGCCGGGCCCCTGAATGATGGGCCGGATCGTCATCAGCACCACATTTGCGCCCGCATTGTGAATGGTGCGAACCATCCGTCTGAGGTTGATCCAGAATTGTTTGGGGGAGACCCGGTGGTCGCCGGGCTGCCGACCGTTCATGATCGCCTGGTCGTTGGCGCCAAACAGAATAAACACAAGGCGGGGTTTTTTTGAGATGACGTCGGCCTGTAGATTTTGCAGCCCTCTCTGGGTGGTCGCGCCGCCGGTACCTTTGTTGAAAATCTGTACGTCCGGCAGGGCCTGGTCGACCAGTTCGGGCCAGGTTCCCGCAAGGGGTTCGGTCATATCCGGGTAGGGGTACTCCGATGTCAGCGAGTCGCCGAATGCCACCCAAACTTCAGGTTCGGCCGGTGTGTTGCTGCAGGCGGGAAGCAGCGTCAAAGAGGTCCACAGGCAGAGCGCGAACAACCAGACCGCGCCCCGCTTTAACCGGTGGTGCGGATGACCCATCATGCGGACCGCGCCGCGCACTGCGCGGTCCGCATCACCGGGGCGACCGTCTGTGGCGGGTTGTATTACCTCATCCATGAGGGGAGCTTGTCCTCGATGATCGGGGGGTGGTGCGGCGATGTGCATATTACAGGAGCGCTACAATCCCCTCCAAACCGGACCGGGTTGCGGCCTTTTTGACCCGTCTTCCCGCGCCCCGTACAGTAGCGGCAGCATGGCAAACGACAGCGCATTGAAACACGGCGTCCGTGTCGCGGCCCTGGGCGACTCCATCACCTGGGGGTTTCCCGGCGGGCCGATGACCAGTTGGGTGCAGCGCACCACCGACCGCCTCGGCGTGGAGATCACCAACCTGGGGGTCAACGGCGAGACCCTGCGGGACATGCGTAACCGGGTGGGGCAGGTGATCGCGCTCAGGCCCTACGCCTGTATCGTCATGGGCGGTACCAATGACGTAGGGCTGGGGCGGCAGGTGGAGCACATGGCGCAGGACCTGGTGGCCATCGTGGAGGCTCTGACCGCCGCCGGGGTGCAGCCGATGATTGGCATGCCAATCCCGTTTCTTGCCGAGGTGCCGGAGCGGGAACTGTCCGGGTTTCGCCACTTCATCCAGTCGTTCGCGGGCACGCGCCGGATCCGGGTGATCCCGTTCGACCGGGCGTTCCGCGACCCTTCGGGGGCAATCATCGCACGGTATTTCATGGATGCCCTGCATCCCAGTCTGGAAGGGTATCAGGCCATGTCCGACCTGCTGGTGGAGAGCGGCGCGCTGACCCGGATCGGGGAGGGAACGGGTGACTGACGCCTTTGACCTGTTTGTCATCGGCGGCGGGCCGGGGGGCTACACCTGCGCCGCGCGTGCGGTGGAATTGGGGTTCTCTGTGGCGCTGGCGGAGGCGGACCAGCTCGGCGGGGTCTGCCTGAACCGGGGCTGCATCCCCACCAAGGGGTTGTTGGATGCGCCCCACCCGGACGGTATTGGTGCGCGGGTGGCGGACAATGCCAGGACCATCGAGCGTCTGCGGCGCGGGGTGGGCCATCTGCTCCGGAAGGTGACCGTGTTCGAGGCCGCCGCCCGTCTGGCGGGGCCGGGCCGGGTGGCGGTGGACGGCCATGGCGAGGTGACGGCGGGCAAGGTGGTGATTGCCACGGGCTCCACCCCCCGGGGTCTGGACCTGCTGCCGTTCGACGGGACACGGGTGCTGTCGTCGGACCACGCGGTCGCCCTTAAGCAACTTCCGGGGGATGTCGTGGTGATCGGCGCCGGGGCGGTGGGGTGTGAGTTTGCCGACCTGTTGTCCGCCTACGGCGCACGGGTGACCCTGGTGGAGGCGGCGGGCGCGCTGTTGCCCACAGAGGATCCGTGGCTGTCGGAGCACCTGACGCGGGCATTCGGGCGGCGCGGCATCCGGATGCACACGAACACCACTGTGGAGGCGGCAGAGGTGGCCGGCTCCGGCGTCTCCCTCACCCTCTCGGGCGATGGGCAGGAATTGCAGGCGGATGTGGTGCTGGTGGCGGTGGGGCGCACACCGCTCACCGACGGTCTGGGTCTGGATACGGTGGGGCTTTCGCTGGAGGCCGCCGGTCACATCGGGGTGGACGTCCACGGCCAGAGCGCCGTGGACGGTGTTTATGCCATCGGTGACGTGGTGGGACCACCGTTACTGGCCCACAAAGCGGCGGCACAGGGGCGGATCGCAGCGGAACATGCGGCGGGTCGGGCGGTGAACCCCCCTGGTCCGGTCCCCACCTGTGTCTATACCCACCCGCAGATCGCTTCGGTGGGCAAGGGGCCGGGTGTCGGCCTGGTGACGGGCGAAGCGCGCTTTTCCGCCAACGGCCTCGCGGTGGTGCGGAGCGAGGCGGAAGGGGCGGTGCGGCTGGTGGCGGAGACGGCCTCCGGCAGGCTCGTCGGTGCTCAGTTAGCGGGGCCGGAAGTCACTGAAATGGTGGGATTTTTAGGTGTCATGGTTGGCGCTGGAGTGACCGTCCAACAGCTTGCCGGGGCGGTGTTTCCCCACCCCACCTGTGCGGAAACCGTGTCCGAAGCGGCCGACCGGCTTCTCGCCAGGCTGCCATCCTCCTAAAGCCTTCCCCTAAAACCACCGATAAATCAACCGGATTGCAGTTTCCGGAGGGAGAATTGCGTCATTTTTTAATTCGGGATCGACTCGGTGGGGCCGTCGTACGACGGGAGCGTACCTTGGGTACATCGGGAGAGACTCACCTGTGAGTAAAGCAGTCGGTTACGTTCGCGTTTCCATGCAGGGCAAGACCCACGAAGCGGGGCTGGTGCGCGAACAGACAGACCAGATCCGGGCGTGGTGCGAGACCTACGACCACGAACTGGAACGGGTTTATGTGGACTCCGGCGCCAATGCCGACGGCAGTACCCGGGAAGGCCGACCGGGTCTTGAACAGGCCATGGAAGAGCTTCAGAGCGGCACCGTTCTGGTCTGCGTCTCCCTCAAAAAACTCACCCACACATTGTCCGACGCGGTTGCGATTGCCCGCGAACTCGAGGATGCGGGTGCACATCTGGCGCTGGTTCGCGAGGGCATCGACAGTTCGTCCCCCGGCGGACGCCAGGTACTCACACTGCTCACCTCCATGGACGGTCTGGAGCAGACCTTCGCAATGCACCATTCTCAGGTGGTGGTGCCGATTGATGTGGCGCATGCGCCGCCACCCGGTGCGGCACCAGTTGTTGTTGATACCGGCAAGGTGGCGGAGCGGCGTAAAGGCGCCGATCGTCGCCAGCCCGAGGCGGAACGGCGTAAAGGCGCCGAGCGTCGCCAGCCCGAGAATGAAAGGCAGGACGGCAAGGGGGCCATTCGCGAGCTGCTCAACACCCCCGTGTCCGAATTGTTCTCCCGTGATTCCGGCGCTATTGATGACCTCACCGGGTTTTCCGGTGTGCTGGACGCCAGCCGAAAGCTGGTCGGCAAGCGCCAGTATGATCAGGCGGCGGCCTTGTGGCAGTGGTATTGCGAGGGGTTATCCGGAGAAACCCGGGCCAGGGGACTGACCCACTTCGGCAACCTGCTGTTCAAGCTCAAACGGAACGAGGAGGCCATCGAGACGTTGCTCGAAGCCGCCGATATTTTCCAGTCCACCCGGCATTACTCCAAGGCCCTCGCCACCCTGAGCCGCATACTCAAGGCGGCTCCCGAGCACGCGGACGTCCGGCGGCAGCTGGCACGGCTGAACAGCCTGTGCGACCGCGTCGGTGATGCCGCCGAGGCATACCTGTCGGTGATCTCGTTGCTGATCGATGATGGCAAGCGGGACGAGGCCCTGGAGGTGTTCGAACGCATTCGTATTCTCGATCCGATCAATCCGCGCCACCGGTTGCAACTGGGGGCGGAAATGACCCATGCGGGGTTCCATGACGAAGGTATCGCCGAGGCCCTGTACGGGGTTGATCTGCTGATCGAGGAGGGGAAAAGAGAGGAGGCGGAGCGGAATCTTGAGCAGATTCTGCACCTGGTGCCCGAGGCCGCCAATGCTCAGATGCGTTTGGATGCGCTGGGGCAGGAACGCAATCGGGATTCGAACAGTGACGCCGCCGCCGCGATTGCCGAATTCGGCACCCTGAACGAAACCGAGCGTAGCCGTTCCGGGCGTAAGGGGTGGCTGAGTTCTGTGGGCTTTCGCAACAAAAACTGCTGATAGCGGTTTTTTTGTTCGGAGACCCCCTTTTGTGGGGAATTTCCGTGCCGGGTGGGTTGCCGGCCTGCGCATGCCCCCCGTGCGGAACCCCGTACTAGCTGATCATCCTGATGTAGAGCACCCGCGCCACCACCAGCGTGGCCAGAAACGTCAGCGCCAACGGCACGTGCCAGCGTCCCAGTTTTTTCCACCCGACAATGCGTGAGAAGCCCAGGAGCGCCGCCAGGCAGTACATGCCCATGGAGGCGTTCATGGCCACCGTCTGCCAGCTTTTGAGGGTCTCGTTCAGGCTGAATTCCGGGTCGATGAAGGCCAGCATGGCCAGCCCCCGGGCCTGAAAGAACAGGGCCACAAAATCCGCCATGAAGCCGCCCACGGTGAATATGATGTGGGGGGTGCGGCCGATGATCCGCTTTTTGATGAGCACCCCCGCCAGCCCGTAGCAGGTAAACGAAACCGCCCAGATGGCGAGGACCGGGAGCAGGACGTCCATATTCATGTCGGTTGCGGGTCCATATTGATTCCGATGGGTCCGGTGGCTGTGGGTTTGGCTGGGTGCCCGGTGCTTTGCGGGGGCACCACTATAAGCGCCGGGAGGGCATTTCTTCAAGCCGTCGGGAATCCCCCGTGGCAAGCGTCGAAGAGGGCGAAAACGTTGACGGTTTGCGCCTCAATATGGTAGCGTCCCCGGATTAAATTGTAGCTTTTTACGACCGTTTCCCCACCTTTTTGGAAAACGCTGTATCACGGGTAGGACGCATGCTGGAAGAACACCTTGAGACAGGCCTTACGTTCGACGACGTCGTCCTGGTACCGGCCCGCTCCGAGGTGCTCCCGGCCGAGGTCAACACGCAGACCCGGCTGACCCGTGACATCACCCTCAACATCCCGGTGGTGTCCGCCGCCATGGACACCATCACCGAAGCCGCCATGGCCATTTCCATGGCCCAGCTGGGTGGTCTGGGTATCGTCCATCGGGCCTGCACCGTGGAGGCGCAGGCGGCGGAGGTCAACAAGGTCAAGCGCAGCGAGGGCGGCATGGTGGTCGATCCGATCACCATCCGGCCCGACCGGCCGGTGGGGGTCGCGGTTGCGATCATGGCCCAGCACAACATCTCCGGTATTCCGGTCACTGACGATAACGGCCTCCTGCTCGGGATTCTGACCCGCCGCGATATCCAGTTCGAGGAGAACATGGAAGCCAAGGTGGGCGACATCATGACCTCCCAGGGTCTGATCACCGCAACCCAGGGCACCACCCCGGACCAGGCCAAGCAACTGCTCGGCAAGAACCGGGTGGAAAAGCTGCCGGTGGTGGATGACGACGGCTTCCTGCGGGGACTGTTTACCATCAAGGACGTGGAAAAAAAGATCCAGTATCCGAACGCCTGCAAGGACGGCAACGGCCGTCTGCGGGTGGGGGCCGCCGTCGGGGTCGGCGCGGATTCCATGGAGCGGGTGCAGGCACTGGTGGAAGCCGGGGTGGATGTGATCGCGGTGGATACCGCCCACGGCCACTCGATCAAGGTGTTGAACCAGGTGCGTGACATCAAGGCGGCCTGGCCGGACCTGCAGATCATCGGCGGCAACATCGCCACCGGAGAAGCCGCCAAAGACCTGATCGCCGCCGGTGCCGACGCCGTGAAGGTGGGGGTGGGGCCGGGTTCCATCTGCACCACCCGCATGGTATCGGGCGCCGGTATGCCCCAGTTGACCGCCATCGCAAACGCCGCCAGGGTATGCGCCGATCTTGGCGTGCCGGTGGTGGGCGACGGCGGCATCAAGTTCTCCGGCGATGTCTCCAAGGCGATCGTGGCCGGGGCCGACTGCGTGATGCTGGGCAGCTTCTTTGCCGGCACCGACGAGTCCCCGGGCGAAGTCATCCTGTTCCAGGGCCGCCGCTTCAAGTCCTACCGGGGCATGGGCTCTCTGGGGGCGATGGAAAAAGGTTCCAAGGACCGCTATTTTCAGGAGGGGGCCGAGGCCCACAAGCTGGTGCCGGAAGGCATCGAGGGCCGGGTGCCGTACAAAGGCAGCGTGGCCGATGTGCTCTACCAGCTGGTCGGCGGCCTGCGCGCCGGCATGGGCTACCTGGGCTGCGCCAGCATCCCGGACATGCAGCGGAATGGCCGCTTCATTCGTTTGACCCACTCCGGCCTGATCGAGTCCCACGTGCACGATGTGATCGTCACGAAAGAAGCCCCTAACTACCAGCGCGAGTCGTAACCCGACCCCGCTGCTGCCGCCCCGCCCATTTCCATACTTTCGCCGAGGACCCCGGAGACGCCATGAGCGTGCACGAAGACAACATTCTGATCCTCGATTTCGGCTCCCAGGTCACCCAGTTGATCGCCCGCCGTATCCGGGAGGCCAACGTCTACTCCGAGATTCTGCCGTGTACCGCCAGTCTCGACGAGATCAAGGCGCAGCGGCCCAAGGGCATCATCCTCTCCGGTGGTCCAGCGAGCGTCTACGAAGACGGCGCGCCCCGCTGCGACGAGGGGGTTTTCGATCTGGGCGTGCCGATTCTCGGCATCTGCTACGGCATGCAGTTGATCACCGACCACTTTGGCGGCAAGGTGGAACCGGCGGCGCACCGGGAGTTCGGCCGAGCCGAGATCATCATCGACACCGCCGCCGGGCTGTTCAACACCCTGGGTGAGCACACCACCGTCTGGATGAGCCACGGTGACCGCATCGAAAAATTCCCGGACGGTTTTACCACCATCGCTCACACGGACAACGCCCCGGTGGCGGCGTTTGCCGACGAGGCGCGCAAAATCTACGGCATGCAGTTTCACCCGGAGGTGGTGCACACCCCGGAGGGCACCACCATGCTGGAGAACTTCGCCCTCACCATTTGCGGTTGCGCCCAGACCTGGACCATGGCGTCGTTCATCGAAACCGAGGTCGCCAGAATCCGCGAGCAGGTGGGTGACCGCAAGGTGATCTGCGCCCTTTCCGGCGGGGTCGATTCGTCGGTGGCGGCGGTGCTGGTGGAGAAAGCCATCGGCGACCAGCTCACCTGCATCTTCGTCAATAACGGCGTGCTGCGGGCCGGCGAGGCCAGCCGGGTGGTGGAAACCTTCCGCGACCAGATGGGCATGAACCTGATTTTCGCTGATGAGGGCGAACTGTTCCTGTCGCGCCTCGACGGGGTGAGCGATCCGGAGACCAAGCGCAAGATCATCGGCAACACCTTCATCGACATCTTTCACGACCACGCCATCAAGATGACCGACGTGGACTTTCTGGTGCAGGGCACCCTCTACCCGGACGTGATCGAGAGCATGTCGTTCAAGGGGCCGTCCGCCACCATCAAGACCCACCACAACGTCGGCGGGTTGCCCGACGATCTGAAGTTCGATCTGATCGAGCCGTTCCGGGAACTGTTCAAGGACGAAGTGCGGGCCATCGGTCGCGAGCTGGGGGTGCCTCACGAGATCATTACCCGCCAGCCGTTCCCCGGCCCCGGTCTTGCCATCCGCATTTTGGGCGAGGTCACCGCCGAGCGGGTGGACCTGCTGCAAAAGGCCGACGCCATCGTACTCGAGGAGATCAAGGCGGCGGGGCTGTACGAGCAGATCTGGCAGTCGTTTGCCGTGCTGTTACCGATCAAGACCGTCGGCGTCATGGGCGATGCCCGCACCTATGAAAACACCGTGGTGTTGCGCGCGGTAAACAGCGTCGACGGCATGACCGCCGACTGGGTGCATCTGCCGTACGAGCTGCTCGGCACGATCTCGAACCGCATTATCAACGAAGTGCGCGGCGTCAACCGGGTCTGTTACGACATCTCTTCCAAGCCGCCGGCCACCATCGAGTGGGAGTGAGCCGGAAAGGTCCGGCCTAGCGGTGGGAAAACCGTTTTTTCTAATCCTCCTGGTTATTGCCGCCGGGCTTGGCCTGTGGCTGCTGTCTCCCGGTCCCGACCCCCGTTCCATTTCCCAGTTGCCGCCCATGCCGGCTTTCACCCCCATGCCCCCCGTGGCGGAAACCCGTTCGCCGCCGGCGGTCGGCCCGCAGCAGCCGAGCCGCCCGCTCTCAAAACCTTCCGGCATCGACAGCATGGCGGCCCTGGCAGCCTCTGATCACGGCATGCAGGCGCTTTCCGCCGGGGCTTACGCCGACGCAATCGGCTACTTTGAGCAAGCCGCCGAAGGCGGCGTGAGCGGCCTCGCCTACGGCCTCGCCCGCGCCTATCATGGGCTGGGAAAAAACGGTGAGGCGCTTCTGATGGCGCGGCAGGCGGTGGTGGAATTTCCCGAACGGCCCGAGCCGTGGGAGTTTCTGGGACGACTGCTGTACGATGCGGACGATCTGAAAGGCGCCGTTGCGGCATGGCAGACCGCGCTTGAAATCAACCCCGAATCGGGGATAGCGCGGGCCCTTGAAAAAGCCCGTCACGATGTGGCCACCCGCAACCGTTTTTTTGTCGGCGAGACCCGCCATTTCCGCATCCGCTTCGAAGGGCCTTCCGAGGCCTATCTGGCCCAGAAGGTGCTCGATCTGCTGGAGTCGGCCTATTCGAGTGTCGGGCAGGCTTTGGAGTACTATCCGGACACTGTGACGGAAACCATTCTTTATACCCAGCGCCAGTTCTTCGACGTGACCCGCAGCCCCGGATGGGTGGGTGGGGTGTACGACGGCAGGGTGCGGCTGCCGATCTCGGGGGCGGATCAGGATCCGGAGACCCTGAAGCGGGTGGTGACCCACGAATACGTGCATGCGGCCATCGCCCACCGGGCGGGCCACCGCAAGGTGCCCACCTGGTTTCACGAGGGCCTCGCCGTCGCCCTCTCCGAAGCGCCGGACCCGGACTGGGTCGGCCGGGCGTTTGCGCCGGGTGCCGACCCTATTGCCCTGAACAACCTGACCGGCGGTTTTACCAGATTGCCCAAGGCGGCGGCGGAGCGGGCCTATGCCCAGTCCCAGGTGCTGGTGTCCTCGCTGGTGAGCCGCTACGGCATGTTTCGGGTGGCGGATCTGATCACGGCACTGGGCCGGATCGAGTTTGAGCCGGCGTTCATGGAGGTGTTCGGAGAAACCCCGCAGGCGGCGTTCGAGCGCGCCATGGGCGATTATCGGAGAGCCGCGTGAGCGGGCGCGGGACACCCATTCGATGGGCGTATCTGGTCGCCCTGGTGCTGGTGCTTTCGATGCCGCCCACCCTTCTCTTCGCAGCCGGGGAGGGGCGGATTTCCAAGGTGGTGGCGGAGCACCGGGAAGGCGGTGTGCAACTGTCGGTGGAGCTTGCCGACGGTCTGCCCGAAGAGGTGGCGCAAGAGATCAAAAACGGCGTTCCCAAGGAGCTGTTCTATACCATCTCTCTGCGGCACCCGCACCGCCGCTGGTTCGACGAGGACCTGGGCGCCTGGACCGTGCACTACACCATCAAGCACGACACCCTGGAGGGGCGCTACCACATCCGGCGCACCGGTATTAACGGTGATGAGGCGGAGGAGCAGGTGGTGCCCACCTTCGAGGCCGCCATGCGGGTGATCCTCAGGCTGAAGAATGTCTTTCTGGAACTGCCCGCAGCCTCTCTCGACAGCTCCGATTATCTGGTGGTGAAGGCGGAGATGCGGGCGGTGAAGCTGCCCCTGCATCTGGATTATGTGTTCTTCTTCTTCCCGGTACTTGAGTTCGAGACCCCGTGGGCCCGCACGCCGCCTTTGAATGAGGTGCCGTGATGTCCTCATCCCGTAACGGCACCCGCTTTAGTTCCCGCATGAGCACCGGCGCCAAGTTCGCCGTGTTTTTTGTGCTGCTGGCGCTGGCGGCCTCGTTCGTGGGGCTGTCCCGGATCAACACCGAGGGCGGCGGCAACATCCTGGTGCTGACCCTGGTCAACATCAACCTGATTCTGGTGGTGGCGCTGGCGCTGCTGCTGTCCCGCAACCTGCTCAAGTGGATGTTCGGCGGACGGCATCTGTTTGCCAGCCTGCAGGGCCGATTGGTGGCGGCGTTTCTGGGGTTTTCACTGGTGCCTTCGGTGCTGCTGTTTGTGGTGGCGTCCGGGCTGTTGACCGACAGCGTTGACGGCTGGTTTTCGCCCCAGGTGGAGGGTGCGCTCAAGGATGCCGTGCAGGTCGCCCGCGACCGTTACAAGGATATGCACGAGGGGGTGGCGGTGGACGCCCGTCGGGCGGGAGACGCCCTGGCCGCCCCCGGACCACCCATTGGCGCCCGTGCCGCCGAGGCGGTCCGGGGGCGGCTGGAAACGGTCCACGAAACCTGGGGATTCTCGGGCCTTACCCTGCATTACGGCGACTCGTTTGGCGACAGCGTGACGGTCGGTGAGGTGGCACTGCTCGACCCACCCTACGGTCAGGAGACCACCCGCACCCTGCCCGCCCCGGACGGCGAGCGGGTGCAGGCCGGGGTGCCGGTGGCGGACTGGGGCTATCTGGTGGTGGAGCGGCCCATTCCCGCAAGCCGCATCACAGAGCTTCGGCGGATCACCGAGGATTTCGAAAACTTCTCCCAACTGGCCGCTTTCAAGGAGCCGATCAAGGAGGGGTACAAGCTCTCGTTTCTGGTGATCACCCTGGTGATTCTGTTTTCCGCCACCTGGTTCGGGTTTTACATGGCGCGCACCATCACCACCCCGGTGCAGCAACTGCTGGAGGGCACAAGGGAGGTGGCGTCGGGCAACCTGGATGTGCAGTTGTCCCGTGGCAGCCAGGACGAGCTGGGGCTGCTGGTGGACGCTTTCAACGCCATGACCGCGCAGCTTGCGGCCAGCAAGGCGCAGCTCACCACCGCCAACATATCCCTGACCGAGAGCAACAAGGAGCTTGCGGCGCGGCGTGCCCACATGGAGGCGATTCTGGAGAATGCCGCCACCGGCGTGATCGCCATCGAGCCCGGTGGCCGGGTCTCCCTGTTCAACCGCGCCGCCGCCGATGTGATCGGGCTCGATCCGGCGAAGGTGACGGGCAAGCCCTATCGGGAGGCATTCCGCGATATCAGCCCGCAGGTGATCTCCCAGCTGACCGAGCTGTTGCGGGCGGAGGGCGGAGAGCCGGACCGGGAGGTCACCTTCACCCGGAACGGCAAGACCCACACCTTGCAGGTGCATGCCCGCCGGGTGGAGCGCAAGGAGGGGGAGTCCCTCGGTCTGGTGCTGGTGTTCGACGATTTGACCGAACTGATTCAGGGCCAGAAGGAGGCCGCCTGGCGAGAGGTGGCCCAGCGCATCGCCCACGAGATCAAGAATCCGCTCACCCCGATCCAACTGTCGGTGCAGCGTCTGAGAAAACGCTTCAGCAAGGGCGGCGAGTTGCTGCCGCCGGTGGTGGAGGAAACCACCACCACCATCCTCGAGGAGGTCGGCGGCCTCAAGCGGCTGGTGGACGAGTTTTCCCAGTTTGCCCGCATGCCCCCGCCCATCCTGTCCACCCAGCCGGTGTGGGACCTGGTGGGGGAGGTGGTCGGACTGTATCGGCAGGCCTATCCCGCCGTGGATCTGATTTGTGAGGATGCCGACCTGGGCGAGATTTCCATCGACCGGGAGCAGATGCGGCGGGTCTTTACGAACCTGTTCGAAAACGCCATGCAGGCCATGGATGGAAACGGCAGTATCCGGATCAGCGGCAGTCGCAATAATGGTGAGGTGGTGATTCGCGTGGCCGACAGCGGGCCGGGGGTGCCCCGGGAGGATCAGGATGAGGTGTTCCGACCTTACTACTCCAAGCGGGAGGGCGGCACCGGATTGGGGCTGGCCATTGCCGCGCGCATCATCGACGAACATGGCGGCCGCATCAGCGTCTCCGACAACGATCCTCACGGTGCGGTATTCAGCATCACCTTGCCCGTGGCCTGACAAGAAAGCACTTCCATGTCCCCCGATCTGTCCGATCAGCTGCCCGAATCCGCCAATGACCACCGCGCCGGATTTATTGCCCTGGCCGGTTGTCCCAACGTTGGCAAGAGCACCCTCATTAACCGGTTTCTGGGGGAGAAGGTCGCGATTGCGACGCCGCTGCCCCAGACCACCCGGCACACCATCCGGGGGGTTTTAACCCGGCCGGGGGCGCAGGTGGTGTTTCTCGACACCCCCGGCATGCACATTCCCAGGTTCCGCCTGAACGAATCCATGGTGAAATCGGCGCGGGGCGCGGTGTCCGACGCCGACGTGGTGGTGATGCTGGTGGATGCCTCAAGGCCGCCGGGGGAGGGCGACCGTCAGGTGGCGTCCCTGTGCCTTGCCGGCAAACGGCCGGTGGTGCTGGCGCTCAACAAGTGGGACACGGTGCCGGAGGCGGCGCAGGTGGTGCGGCGTCAGCAATACGAGGAGTTGGGAAAGTTTGCCGACGTGGTGCCGGTGACGGCGCTTTCCGCGGACTCGGCCCAGGCGCTGCTTGCGCGGCTGTTGCCCATGTTGCCGGAAGGGCCGCCGTTCTACCCGGAAGAGCAACTCACCGACCAGACCCCCAGGGATATCATCTGTGAGCTGGTGCGGGAGCAGGTCATCCTGCAGTGCAAGGAAGAGGTGCCCTACGCGGTGGCGGTGGCGGTGGACAGCTATCAGGAAGAGGAAGTCGAAGGCGAGGGGGACCGCATCTGGGCTACCGTGTTCGTGGAACGGGACTCACAAAAAGGCATCCTGATCGGTAAGGGAGGCGCCCGTCTCAAGGCCATTGGCGTTGCGGCCCGAAAGGAGATGGAGCGGCTTTTGGGATGCCCGGTTCACCTCAAGCTGTTTATCAAGGTGCGCCCGAACTGGCGAAAGGATGATCGGTTTCTACAGGAAATGGGGTACCGTTTCTAAAGCCTCCGGGACGCCGGGGTGTGAAAAAGCCTGCCGGACATATGCCCGGAAAGCGGCGGAAGAGGGGAAATCCGGGTCAGTTCCCGCATGTCCGGGGTTTTCACTCCAACCCCTCCCGTTGGTGCTGGTGGGCCCGTCGAAGCATTGCAGGAAAGCGGGCCACTCGCGACGATGTTCAGAGGCGGCCCTTAGGGGTCAAGGTCAGAGTATTTAACTGACTTGGCAGAGGTTTTCGGTGAGCGTACACGAGATTTCCCAACGGCATGCGCTGATTCTGGATGCGGTGCGCCGTCTGCTCCGCCGGGGGGCCATGCGCAACCTGGGGAAGATGGTCAACAAGATGCACCCGGCGGAGGTTGCCAAGGTGGTCCGGCACCTGGACGAGCTGGCCGAGATGCGCATTCTCGTGAGCCTGATCGACGATGTGGAGGAGCGCGCCTACGTGCTTTCCAAACTGGACGAAGACTCGGCCCGCGGGGTGTTTCTGGAAATGCCCGGGCCGGATCAGATGGCAATTTTGCAGGCCCTTTCGTCCGATGACGCCGCCGACCTGCTGGGCGATCTGCCGCCGGAGATCGCCCAGAACCTGATCGCCCGCATGCCGGAAGGGGACACGGATGTGGTGGGGCTTCTATCCTATCCGGAAGAGACCGCCGGCGGCATCATGACCCCCGATTTTCTGGCGATGCCCATGTCGATGCGGGCCGGAGACGCCATCGGGCATCTTCAGGGCGCCCCCGACGCCGAGATGGTGTTCTACATTTACGCGGTGGATGATGCGGGCAGGCTCAAGGGCGTGCTGTCGTTACGTGAGTTGCTCACGGTGGAGCCCGATACGCCCCTGGAGGAGATCATGACCACCCCGGTGATCCGTGCCGGGGTCGACGTGGATCAGGAGGAGGTGGCGCGCCTGACCGCGCGCTATAACCTGCTGGCGGTGCCGGTGGTGGATGCGGACGAGCAACTGGTCGGCATCATTACCGTGGATGACGTGATCGACGTGATCCGCGAAGAGGCCACCGAGGACATGCTCAAGATGTCCGGTACCCAGGTGGGCGCCGAGTACACCCTCTCCATGGGCAGCTTTCACGCCGCCCGGTTGCGGCTGCCCTGGCTTCTGGTCAACGCCATTGGCGGCATGGTCAGCGCGTGGGTGATGGTGCAGTTTACCGGCACCCTGCAGAGCGCCCTGGCGCTGGTGGCGTTCATACCCATCAGCATGGCGCTGGGGGGCAGCCTGGGGGTGCAGTCCTCCACCATCGTGGTGCGAGGCCTGGCCACCGGCCGGATTGAGTTGGGGGATGTGCGTCGGGTCTTTTTGCGCGAGGTGCGGGTGGGCACCATGGTGGGCCTGATCTGCGGCATACTGGTGGGCAGCATCGCCTACCTGTGGCACGACCCGTGGCTGGGCGCGGTGGTGGGCATGTCGCTGTTTGTCGCCAGTGGCGTGGCCGTGACCATCGGTACTCTGGCGCCCATCGGGTTCCAATATTTTCGTATTGATCCCGCCATTTCTTCCGGCCCGCTGGTGACCATGGTCAACGACGTCACCGGCCTGCTGATCTATCTGGGTCTGGCCACCTTGATGCTGGCTTACGCGGTCCCTGTCGTGCAGCCATGAACTGGGTGGATACCGAGGCGATCAGCGTTGGCCGGCGGCGGCTGGACGGGGCCGACCGCCTGCTCCATCTGTTAACCCCTGATCACGGCCGGCTGACGGCGGTGGCGCGTGGGGTGTGTCTGGCAAAGAACCGTTTTGGCAGCGCGCTTGAGCCGTTCGGAGTGGCTCGGGTGATCCTGTCTCCGGGACGGGGAGAGGGACTGTTCCGGGTGGAATCGGCCGACCGGCTGGCGTATTTTTCCCGGCTGTCCGACGATTTTTCCCGGTTGCAGGCGGCGGCGCTGGTGTCCGCCTGGGCCAGAAGCCTGTCGCGTGAGACAGCCAATCCGGCACTTTACGACACCTTGAAAAATACCCTGAGCGCGCTCGACGATGCAGCCCCGGTGGCCTCCGGGGTGGCGGCCTGCCTGTGGCGTTTTGCCGCCGATGCCGGGGTGCAGCCGGTGCTCGGGCATTGCGTGGGATGCGGTACGGAAAACGGTGTGCGGGGCTTGCGTTTCGATCCGGGGGGGGTGGTTTGCGGTAACTGCCGGACATCCGGGGATGTTCCGCTGGCGGCGCCGTTAATTGCCGGATTACGGGCGGCGGGCATGCCTATCGCTGCCGAATCGGGGGCGGCAAGAGCCGGGTTTGTGGCGGACGAAACCGTGTATCGACGCCTGGTCGGGTTGGCCCAGAGCTACCTGCGCAGCCATTTTGGAGCCCTCCCGTCCTAGCTCTTGTTGATCCCGAAATGTTCCGTATCGCGTTACCTGACGCCCCCTTCCGGTTTCGGCCGGGCCCTGCCGGGGCTCATCCGACAGGGTGTATTGAAAGTATATTTACGGACATGGATAGATGCCTTTACCCATCGTGGCGTGGAAATTGCTGCCATTTGATCCGTGAGTGATTAACCGCCCCTCCTGATGGGAGGAGTTGGGCCGAGGGGGTGTGTCTTTCGTGATTTGGGTACACCGGATTCTCTTATTGGGTATTTTTCTGCCCCTGATCGCCTGTGGGGGTGGCGGCGCCGGAGGTGGCGGCGCCGGTGCGTGTGCGACTCCCTCCACGGAGGTCTCCGAAATCAAGGCGTTTCCCCCTGATGTTGTCCTGCTCCCGAACGGCAGCGCACAACTGGCCGGGCGGGCCTACAACGCCTGCGGCTATCAGATATCCAAAGTGGATTTTCAGTGGACCAGCGAGAACCCGTCCGTGGTTTCCGTGGACAATGCCGGACGGGTGATCGGCAAGGTGGTTGGATCGTCGGCCCGTATTACGCTGACGCAAAAAGGTGCGGGGGGGGAGGGGGCACTCTCCGGTTCGGTGATGGTGAGTGTGGTCGAACCGCCCACGACAACGCCTGCGGTTTCCTCCATCCAGATTTTTCCGCCGGACCCGGTGGTGACCGTTCAGACGCGGATGCAATTCGCCGCCGTAGCCTACGACAGTAACGGCAAGTTGATCCCCGGCGTCGACTTCCGTTGGCGTAGCGACAACCCGGCGGTGGCCGTGGTCGATGGAGGCGGCACCTCCGGGGTGGTGCAGGGGGTGGTGCAGGGCGCCACCATCATCACCGTGGACATGGCGGAGCGCACCTCGCTGGGGTTCAGCAAGACGACGCTGATCGTATTGCAACAGGACGGCGCTCCCATGCCGCCGCCCACGGTCACGGTCTCTCCCGGCACATTGCTGATGGCGGTGGGGGATACCCACCAGGCGGAGGCGCAGGTCACCGACACCCTGACCGGAAAGGTCGTGAGTACCCCGGTGACCTGGCAGGTGACGCCGACCGGTGTCGTGGATATCGTTCCGATATCAGCGGACGGAAGGGTGGTCAACGTCACGGGGCTTTCGGTGGGCGCTGCCGTGATGGAAGCCAGGGTTGTTGTCGGCGGCGTGACCGTACTCAGCCCGCCGGTGGATGTCTCTGTTCTGGAGGCGAGTGCCCGTGTGGACGGGACCTGGTCAGCTGTGGGTCAACTGCCTCCGTCCAAGGGGGTGCACGGGCATGGCATGACGGCAGCGCAGGGGCACCTGGTGGTGACCGGTGGCATCATCGGCGAGTTTTATCAGGGAGGGCCGAGCGAGCAGGTATTCCGTGCCCGCATTCGCGATGACGGGAGTCTGGAGCGGGCGGATGCGACACCGGGGTGGGATCGGTCTCCGCGTTCCAGCAGTGCCGATCCGGCGGTCGCGGTGTTTGAATCGTGTACCGGCGATCCGGCCTGCATGAATATTTTTCGCGAGGCGCAACTGGATGTAACGGGTGCCGAGGTTACCCCGCCTCGATGGGTGCGTTATCAGGTATTCGGGCACGGCCAGGTCGCCACCGAAAACGGTGTATACGTGGTGGGTGGCATCGATGCCCAGGTGGACCTGGGCATCGAGGGTCCCCAGTCCCTGGGCGGCGTCGGCCCCCAGGTGACCCGCTATTCGGATCGAGTGCTGATCGGGACCGTTGGCGTTGATGGTTCGATCACCGAATGGCGTGAGACGACCCGGTTGCCGACCTTTCCCCTGGGCGGGTTGATCGACGTGCCGGGCCGCTTCAGACCGGCGGTGGTCCAATACGGTTCCTGGCTCTACGTCATGGGTGGCTGGAGCTGGGTGCTGCAAAATGGTGAGTACGTGGGCCGCAACCGGGATGAGGTGTTTCGCGCCAGTATCTTTGGCGACGGCAGCCTGGGCTCCTGGAGCGCATTCCCCATTTCCTACCTGCCGGAACGGCTCAATAAACATGCCGCCAGGGTGATGGGAGACTGGTTGATCGTTGCGGGGGGCGCCGCCGGCGTCGATGCCGCCAGTCCGGAGTTGGTTTCCCGCGAAGTGTGGATAGCTCCCCTCGACCCGTTCGACGGCAGCATCGGCAACTGGAGGCTTGGGCCGGATCTGCCGAGTAGCCTCCAGAACCTTCAGTTGGTGGGGCTGCCCGGTGACCCCTACGTGGTCGCCCTGGGTGGTGATGACGGTATCGCGGCCAACCCCCTGGTGTTTGTTTCCCAGTTGGATCCGCTCTTCGGCACCATGAACGACTGGTTCCTGTTGCCCGATCTGCCGGTACCGCAGGGACTCACCTCTTCTGCCGCCGCCGCGGTCCGTACTCCCTCCGACCCGTCCGGGTGGCGGATTTATGTATCGGGCGGCGGGTATCCAAAGGGATACGACGTCACCGACCTGACACGCTCATCGGCGGTCTACATGCTCGAAGTGAGCCTCCCGTAGTAAAGCTCCTTGCACCCGATGCACTTGCGGCGGTTTTTGTGGGGGAGCCCACGGGTGTAAACCCAGGCGGGTAGACCGGCGATGGCCGCTTGCGGTCGCATGTCCGGCGGGCTTTTTCACTCCCCGGCGTCACGGTGGCGCGGATACAATGCCTGTATGACCACCGGACTTGTTTATCACCCCGACTATCTGGCGCACGACACCGGCCTGATGCACCCGGAATGCGCGGCACGGCTCACGGCGGTGTTGTCCCGCCTGGATCGTACCGGGTTGCGCGCCGAGCTTACCGCCATCTCCCCGCGGGAGGCGGATACCGGCTGGCTTGCCACCGTGCACGAAGCCTCCCACCTGAAACGGGTGGCCGATGCCGACCTGCTGACAACCGGTCCCGGAGTGACCTATCTGGATCCGGATACCCCCATGTCCGCGGGCTCGCGGCGGGCTGCGCTCAAGGCCGCGGGTGGGGTGATGGCGGCCGTGGACCAGGTAATGGCGGGACAGGTGGACAACGCCTTCTGTCTGGTCCGGCCGCCGGGGCACCATGCGGAGCCCGCCCGCGCCATGGGGTTCTGCCTGTACAACAGCGTGGCGGTGGCGGCGCGCTACATTCAGCGCCATCATGGGCTCCAGCGGGTGCTGATCGTGGATTGGGACGTACACCATGGCAACGGCACCCAGGCGGCATTCTGGAACGACCCCACGGTGTTCTACTACTCTGCGCACCAGTATCCCCACTATCCGGGCAGCGGTGCCGAACAGGAACGGGGCGCGGGCGAAGGCGAGGGAACCATTCTGAACAGCCCCATGTCCGCCGGTCTGGGGGATGCGGATTATGTGGATACCTTCGAGCGCGTGCTGGTTCCCGCCGCCGATGGCTTCAAGCCGGATTTCGTGCTGGTGTCCGCCGGCTTCGACGCCCACCGGGCGGACCCGCTGGCATCCATGAACCTGACGTCCGACGGGTTCGGATTATTGACGTCGCTGGTGCGGGATATCGCCGTACGCCATTGTCATGGCCGTCTGGTATCGGTACTGGAGGGGGGCTACGATCTGGATGCGCTCGCCGAGAGTGTGCATGCGCATCTGGAAAAACTGAAGGCCGGAGCACCCTGACGGGATACTCCGGCCTTTCGGTAGGTTCAGGACACCCGGCAAGCAGGGAGAGGGGGAGCTACCACCGGGTGTCCTGGGGGGAGCCGGCCGTCACGGTTGGACTGCCAGCTGCCTCTCGCGTTCCTGTATGAAATTGATGAGTTCGATGTGATCGGTTTCGTTCAGGTTGCTGAAGCGGACGCCGATCAGGTGCACGCCCACATGGGGGTTGCAACGCATCACCGAACCAACGATGGACTCGGTATGAAGCTCGCCGTGGTGGTTGAAGGTCAGGTGTACCGTCAACTCGCTGCCCACCTCAAGCTCCTTGGGGGAGTAAAGGCCGACACCGTTGCGGCTGACGTTCATCACGTACGCCTCAACCCGGTCGTCTGACCCCTCAACCTCAAGGTCGGCCAGCGACGTAATGGAAAACCGTTCGTGTTGGCGTCTGTCGTGCATGTCTAAAGGCCCTCTGCCCGTACAAAAAATATCGAAAACCTGTCGTTATGGTCGCAAGCGGTTAGGGGAATGCGTTCCCTGTCGAAAGGTCGACCACTAACCTTTTCGGGTGGGTTGATCCCGATCTTTAGGAATAAAAGATTAAAATTTAGACTAATATTGACCGCCTGGGAGCAGGGCGTAGGCACTGTCGGCCAGGTGGCGGGCGCGGCGGGACTCCTCCGGGGTGAGCGGGTGGCGCGCAAGGTTCGCTCCGAGGAGTGTGCGAAAGCCTTTTGTAACGGCTTGGGCGAGGGTTTCGGCATCCAGGCCCGGATGGCTTTTGGAAAGCCCCGCGATGCCGCTTTCAGCGGCGCCGGGCAGGGTTTTTGGCGGGGCGATCGGCAGGCTCGCCTGGAGCAGCAGACCGTCGGGCTCGATACGTTGCGCCACAGCGATCGCCTTGGCCCCATTCACGGTGGCTTCGTCCGGGGTGGGGGAGGTGAAGCAGTTAAAGCCGTTACCCGGTCGCGGGCGGGTGTTTTCCTCCGGGTCCACGGCGAGGCCCAGGGCATTCAGCGCTGCCGACAGGGGGGCCGACAGCATTCGATAGGTGGCCCGCACCGACGGTCCCGCGGGCAGGTGGTGGCGGGCCAGCGCCAGGGATACCGTTAACTCGTGCTCGTGATAGACCGCGCGACCGCCGGTGATCCGCCGCACCGCCGGGCACGGCAGCCGCCCGGCGCGTTGATGACGACCGATGGTGAGCGCGGGAGCGAGCCAGGTGTAGAGCCTGAGTGTAGGCGGGCGCAGTCCGCGCCATACGGACTCGGCCAGGACCTGGTCCACCGCCATCTGTTCGGGCGCGGTGGCGCATGTATGTGTCACCAGATGCCACGGCCCTTGCATCGTATGCATCCCAGTCTGTGAAGCCGGTAGCGGAATCAGTTGAAGTTACCCCTGTCCGGACCTTATCATGCAGGGATTCGGATGGAAAAAACAGAGTGATTGTTTTGGATAAAAAATGACGGGCGCGGAACTGGTCACATTGACAGTGGTGCGCTGGTTTCACCTGTTGGGCGCTGCGGCGCTCATCGGAGTGATGATATACCATGCCCTGATTCTCGGGTTCCGGGTCACCAAGGTATCCGGGCCGGTGTCGCCGTTGCTCAAGAAGATGAGCCGCTATTTCGGCCCGGTGTACTGGGCCGCGGTGGTTCTCCTGATCACCACCGGTGGATTCACCATCGTCGATCGCCTGACCTCCCTGGAAGGACGGGCTCTCCCGTTCGAGAACATGTACGAGTTCTTCTGGGGGATGAAAATCCTGATGGTGCTCATCATCATCGGCAACTCCGTCTACGTGACCACCCTGCTCAGCCGTATCGCGGCGTTCAACCGGGTGCAGCAAGGGGTGGCGAAGGAATCGGACGCGGCACTCACCGCCAAGGGCAACGTGTTCCGCATGCGCGGCATGGTGGCGTCCCTGCGGGTGTTCAACCTGGTGATGGGAATCATGGTGCTGATGATGGCGGCGCTGCTCCAGAACACCTTTACCCTGATCGTGCTGCGCATGGAGCATTTCTGACATGACCACGGATACCCAAGCCGAGAGCCCGGCGGCCACTGTCCCGACAGCTTCCGGAAAGCGCAGGAACAAGCTCTTTACCCTGGTGCCGGACACCCGGGGGGCGGCGGTCAACGGCGCCATCTACGCCTGCTACGCCACGGTTTCCCTCGGCATTGCCCTGTTCGCGGAGGCCAACTCGCTCTGGTTTTACGCGTTTTACTTCCTGTTCTTCCTGTCCGCCTTCCAGGGGGTGACCATTGTGTTTCGGCACTGTCTGCACATGATGCCCAAGTCGCCGGTGTCGGTCGAGATCGTCAGTAAACACCTCAGGATTTCGCTCAAGAACGGCAAAGTGCTGGAACTGACTCGCGACATCGACTACACCCGCAAGAAAAACCTGCTGGTGCTGCAAGGCAAGACCCACGACAATCAGGGGGTGAGCGAGGTGATCCGCAAGGCCGCCATGGCCGAGGGCGATTTCGACGCGCTGTTAACCGCCCTGAAAAGGTTTCGTTAAGCCATGCAGGGCTTTTTGGGCACCAAGGCGGATTTCTGGTGGGATGTCACCCTCACCACGGAGACCATTGTGGTGGTGGCGTTCGTCATGGGCTGGCTCTACGGTCGCCGCCATCAGGGGGTCAAACATCAGAAGACGATGTTGATCGCCACCGTGATGGTGACCGCGTGGCTGGCCATGTATGTGGCTCAGCAGATCATCGCGGGGCTGTCCGGCTTTGACGGACCGGAGGGCGTCAAGCTGTTCGTGTACGTGCCCACCATCATCTTCCATTCCCTGGTTTCGACCCTGGCAATCCTGCTTTCCGGTTTCCAGATCTACGGGGGATTCAAGTGGTCGCGGTTTGAGGGCGGCGATAAGGTGCTGCATGGCAAGGGCGCGAACCGCCACCGAAAGCTCGGTAAGGTAACCCTGTTGAGTTACCTGATGAGCGTGATCACCGCCTATATGATCTACTTCATGCTGTTTGTCATCTACGCGCCGCTGCGGGAGCCGGAATATGGCATGGGCGAGTCCCTGGGCGTGCTCACGGCTATCGTTGCGGTGGCGGGCGGTCTGGCCATGGCGGGAGCCGCCTGGCTGTCCCGCAAGGATCAGCGGAGCGGCCTGACGGAGACCGGCTAAACCTCCCCTCCGATGACCGGCACGGATTCAGAACGCGCCCCGGACTCCACATCCACCCCAGAAAAGACGCCTGAGACGCCTTCCGGCGGCGCCCCGGCGGCCGGCAGGGGCAAACTGTTCCGCACGGTGGTCCGAAACGCCCGCGACAACCCCTATCTGACCGTCATGTTCGGTTTCTGGGCGTTCGGCTACACCATGATGGTGCCGACCCTGCTGGGTTCGCACTTCATGTCGTTTATCAGCGACTACCTGGGGGGCGCCCCCGAAACCCTGTTCGTGGCCTTCGGCGTGCTCCTGATCAGCGTGGTGCTGTTTGCCTTCCTGGTGCCGTTCATCCTCTGGATGCTGGTGTGCTGGGCCCTGCGCCGGGAGGAGTGAGGCGGGGGCGTCACAGCGCATACCGAAGGGCGCATATGGCCCTGCGCGAATTCACAACAGATTGTTTTTGATGAAAAAATGGTGGAGGCGGCGGGAATCGAACCCGCGTCCGGAAATGGGACGACCGGGGGGTCTACGCACATAGTTTGTGTTTAAATCTCACTTCAAACCAAGCCCACAAACAGGCCAAGTCCAAAGCCAGCGTCCTAAAGCTTAGCCTTGCTGCAAGGCGCCCGCAGCAAGGAGCGGCCCAGTAAAGTTACATCTCTTCCCAGAGCCTGGGCATCCCCGGGAGAAACGCCGACAACCGTAGTCGCCGGTAGCCGTCCGACTAAGTTTCCTTAGGCGGCCAGTGCGTATTCAGGTTCGTTGGCACTTGTGTTTGTTCCGGTAGTTTAACGAGGCCAACCGGAGACCTCGGTACGCAACCCCGGCTTCCATCATCCCCGTCGAAACCTTTCGCCCCCATATCCAGATATGGGACAAAAGACCACGCCGGATGAAAGGCGCCGGTCCTGTCAATGAACATCCCCAACCGCTTTATTCTAGCATGTTTCGGGTGGCCTGACCGATGCCGCTATACTGGGGACCGTCGCGGGCGAACCGGAGCCGGCGGCCAAAGAGGATTTGAAGGATGACAAACCGCACGGAACCCGCTGCCGGCATCGACCCGGATCGCATTCTCAAAGTGGGCAGTCAGGTATTTTTGTTCCACACCGTGGGTGGCAAGGAGCGCAAGCTGCCGTCCCAACTGCTGGGTTGGAAGGCGGGCGGTTTTTTACTGGTTTCCCTGCCCCGGGGCGAATCCCGGTTTCCGGTGGATGCCGAGGTGGTGCTGCGCTACGTGGTGGAGGGCGAGGTGTTCGGCCTGCGTAGCCGGGTGATCCGGGTGCAGTATCAGCCTTCCCCGATGCTGTTTCTGGCCTTTCCCCAGGAGATCGAGAACGTGCCGTTGCGGGGTGAGGCGCGGGTGCCGGTGCGTCTGCCCACGGTGATCCACTGGATGCCCGGAAGCGGCGCCTCCGAGGCCACCGCGTTCGGCGTCCTGCGCGACCTGACCACGGATGGAGGCCTGCTGGAGCTGGCGCTGCCGGATGGGGACGACCCGGTGGGCCGAAGCCTGTATCTGACGTTTCTGGTGGGGGAGGACGATGACGTGCAGGTCAGTGCGCAGGTTCGCAACCTGGTGCGCGATGGGGACGTGTGCCGGTTGGGTGTTTCGTTCCACTGGACCTCGGACGCGGACCAGAGGCGGGTCGAGACGTTCTGCCGCCTGCACTAGGTTTGCGGGGTGCTTTGGGGGGGAGAACGGTGGTCGCCATCGGAGGTTCAGGCGGCGATGCCGTTTTCGGGATGGGGGCCGCCGGGAGGGTGGATCACCAAGGTGCTCATCATGGCCTGCCGCGCCAGCAGCGGGTCCAGATCGAACGGCTCGCTGGTTGCCGTGTTGCCCATACGGCCGGCGATGCCCGACCAGAAATGGGAAAAACTCTCGGACAGCAGGGTGGTCTGGCGGTTGTAGTCGATCCGCAGGCGCGCCACCTGGTTTTCCACCTCTTCCAGTTCCTCCGCATAGGTGGCAAAGTCGGCGTGATGGGCGATTTCGTCAGAGGCCTCGGCGGCCACCATCATGCGCGCCAGCGCCCAGGAAAGCTCGGCTTCGCAGGCGGCCTGATGGGCCACGCCGACGGCGCTCATGGCCCTCAGCCGGGCGGTGGTCACGTCCTTGATCAGGGGGTCGTTCCAGGGGATGTAGAGGGAGGCAATGGCCACCAGCTTGGGCGCCAGGCTGTGGCGCACCTTCAACGCATGGATGATTTGCTCCCATAACCGGTCGCGGCTGCGGGCGTATCGGAATATCTCCCCGGCACCGTGTAAAAACAAAATGCCGGGCACGATAATAAACGCCGCGATGGCGAGCCACATGTTTGCCGTCTGGCCCATTCAGGCTCCACGGTTAAGAAAAATCCCCCCACCCCGTGCCGGACGCACGGGTTCCCGTAACCTTTTCGGCATTTATTTCATAAATCTTTGATTTTTATTGTGTTTGGGTTCAGGTGGTATTTCTAACCTGCTGAAAAGATAGCGTTTTTTACGTCAGCTGCCAAACGCCACCGATGCGGTAGGGCGTGCCTGGATCTGCGGCCTGTTCAGTTCCGGGCCGGGGGTCAGCATGCTCATCATGGCCTCCCGCGCCACCCGCGGGTCCAGGTCGAACACCTGTCCCGGCTGGATGCCGAATACCTTGCCGGCCAGCCACGCCGGGGTATGGTGCACGGCGTTATCGATCGCCTCCACCTGGGCGTTGTACTGGGTTCGGGCGTAGGCGGCATGGATCTCCGAATTCACCAGGGCATCGGAGACGGCGCTGAAGGAGGGGTGGCTGGCCAGGTCCGGGTGCTTTTCCACGGTGACCAGCAGGCGGGCCAGGACCCAGCACAGGTCGGTTTCGGTTTTGGTTCTGGCAAGCACGCTGCGGGCCTGCATGGCGTAGCTGCGGGACAGGGCCACCGCTTCCAGCAGGCCGTCGTCCATCACCAGGTAGCCACCGCACAGCTTGACCAGGTCCAGGGTCAGATCCTGGCGCACCCGAAACGCGGCCGCAAGCGCATCCATGGCCTGATCGCGCAGACGGGCAAGCCGGCGCAGCCGGTGGTACTGCAGGCCGAACCAGAGAACGGCAAGTGCGATCCCAGTCAGGCTGATGGTCAGGAGATGCGGCAAGGATTCCTCATGCGGGATATTTAACAGGTGGGATTGGGTGGTCATGTGGCCATGTGGCCATGTGTCCGGTGTCGCCCCTTTTTCCAAAGCTGGTAATGGGAGGCGACACTGGAAACCACACAATCACACGCCTACTGGATTTATCGGTGGATACGGCCCGTTTCTGAACGGTTCGAACAAAAAAAACCATAGCTGGAATAGTGTCCTCGGATTGGTTGAAAGCATTTGAAATCAAAATGTTTTTATGCCACCCGTAGTGGAAATCAGAAGCGCTGTGCTGGCACAATCTTCGGGTGCGGACCGTGATTCACGCATTGGCGCTGGTGGCCGCTCCCGGCATGTGGGCGGACCGCCATGTGCATCTGGCGCTGGCCGGTGGCGTGGCGTTCTGGCTGGGGATGTGGCTGATGCTGCCGCTGCAGCCGGTGTCCGTGGCGCAGTTCCTGTCCGGGGCCTACCTGTACCTGGCGCTGGCGACGCCGGTACTGGAGGAGTTGGCGTTTCGCGGTGCGCTCATGGGCTGGTTTCGCGACTACGCCTGGGGCCGTACCCGGATCCTGGGGGTGAGCCGCGCCAACCTGATGGCGTCGGTACTGTTCACGGCGATTCACTTTGCCTATCATCCGCCGATCTGGGCGGCGGCGGTGTTCATTCCGTCCCTCCTGTTCGGCCACCTGCGTGATCGGCACAGCAGCGTGTGGCCGCCGATCGTTGTGCATGTCTTCTACAATGCGGGGTACTTCGCCCTGGCGGGTGTTCCGGCTGTGGGCTGAGTGGTTGCCGGGTATGTCATCGGTCCTGTTGTGCCCCTGCCAATTGCGCTAGAATCGGACCGAAGTCATTGTTGCAAGGGAGCCTGATCATGGGCCGCGCTGTTGCACTACTCATCGCCTTCACGTTTTTTCTCTCCGTCGGGTGCGCCGGGGACGGGGCATTTATGAATGCCAGCTTCGGCAAGCCGAAAGCCTCCGGCATTTTTGTGGTCAAGCAGAAGCCGGAGCGGCGCTTTGACTATGTGGTGCATATGGCCAATAGTGACGCGGCCCTGTACCGGAAGGAGGAGCGCATTCGCCGGGTGCGGTTGCATATGATGGAGCGCTGCCCGGTGGCCAGTGTGGTGGATTTGTACGTCCATCAGGTGGGCACCTGGCCGGATGGGCGCGAGCGGCTCTCCTTTACCCTGGGGGTCAACTGCGCGAAAGCCGGCACGAATGGGGTTTCCGACAAATAGTCCCCGCCGGGGGGCGGTCGTTCCGGGGCTGATGCTGCTGCTGGCGGTCGGGTGCAGTCCGGCGGAGCCGGTCGGGATGTCGGCGGCGGGTTCCGGCCCGGGGGCGGGTTCGCCGCCGCTGCTGCTGGATTTGATGGGTGCGCCGGGTCAGGTGAGGGTGGCCGGTACGCAGATCGCGCTTGCGGCTGAGGCGTGGCTGGACCGGATGCCGCGTGTTGTGGCCGAGGGCGAGACCCCGCCCGGACCGTTGCAGGTGCGGGTTCGTCTGGCGACGGAGCCGGGAGTGCCAAAGCCCATGCTGGAGTTGGAGCGGGTCTGGGTGATTTCCGGGGAGTCGGTATGGGATGCCAGGCCGCGGGACGTGCGCCGGGTGGACGGCGCCGTGGAGGCAATGATCGGAGGTGGGCCGGCGCCGCAACCGGGCCTGCCGCTGGATGTGGCGGTGCGTTTCAAGGGGGCGGACGGCGCCCGCCACCACCTCAAGGTGCGGATCGGGGTGCAGTCGGTGTTTTAAGCCCGACCCGGCAGACCATATGACGAAATAGATGCCGGAGACCGGGGGTTACTGCCGGAAAAATGGCAATGCCTGGGGCCGGTGGATTGGTACGGATGGCACTGCGGGATGGTACAGGGACGTGGGCAATGGGGGATTTTGCCGGTCGCGGACGATGTTTCGGGGAAAAGAGAACTTTTTGGGGGAGCGCCGCTTACCAGCGGAGCTTGAACATGAGCCGTACACGGTCCCGGCTGACGGACAGGGAGGAGGAGAGCGGCAGTTTCCGCTCGACGGTGGTGCCGCCCGCTGCGGTCAGTACCGGGGTGCCAAGGTCGAACGTCGCCTCAATATTACCCAGGCCGATATCGGCGGCCATCGGCATGGCGCCGGGCTGGTGGGCCATGTCGAAGCCCGCGTCGGGCGACTTGCCCACATGCAGATCCATGCGTTTGGTCACGAAACCGACCAGCTTGGAAAGCAGCTCCAACTGGCGTTCCCGTGCCACGCTTTTGGCGGATTTGGTGGTCTTGACGGTAACGCCGGGATCAACGTCATAAATCCCCGCGGCGCTTGCCGGCGTAGCGAGCGCCACGCAGCAACACAGGGCCCCGATGGCCAGGATAAGACGTCGTATGTACATAAACTGCATCAAAATTACGTACCTAACTGTACGGTCAGTCTCAGAATGATGGGAAAATGTTTTCCCAAACTTTCCATTCCGGTTGCGACCTTTACACCGTACACATGGGGTCGCTTGATCGTATTTGGGGTGAGAAACTGTTTTCTCACCGCCACCCTTACCCCGAGGTATATGCATGCTCGGGGCCAAAACGCCAATAATGATTAAAAAGTAATCAAAATATGTGGAAGTGGGGGTGGGGGTGGTGTATGGACAGAAATTGGTGGGCTGGAGGTGAATCCCCGCTACGAGAGTGGTGGCTGCCGGGGCCTGGGCCCGTGGGGGCGGACGGCGTGGGGGGTTAGACCTTCTGAGTGGCCTTGATCATGTATTCGACCCCGTCAGTGAGCACCTTCCGCCATGCTTCTTCCAGTATGGGTGAGAACTCCGGATCCCCCCCGCGGATGGTGAGCAGCATGCTCTGAACCCAGGTCCGGTATTGGTAGGGGGTGACGTTGAAGCCGGCCTCACCGTGGGTTTCGGCGATCCGGTCCAGGGATATGTTGGCGGCCTGGATGCCCGACTCCCTCATGATGAGGGTGGTGACGCCTTTACGCAGAAGGGTTTTCTGCATATCGAAGTTGGTGTTGCTGAACTTCGATTTGAGGCTGGGGTCGGCCTCGAACAGGTTTTCGTAGAAGCGGGTAAAAAAGTCTTCCCTGCTGACACAGCGTTTGAAGCTTTCGATGACAGCGGAAATATCAGACATGGTCCAGCGTTATGGCAAGGGCGGACTCCATCGCGTAAACTGCGCTTTGCGGTGATTACGCCCCCCATTCATGACGGCTCCCCTTGTCGCCTCCTATTGAGTCGGATGGTGAACTCTCCCACGGCCTCGCCTTCCCGCAAGGGGGAGGCAATCCGTGGATACAACATGGTATTTATCCTCGGTCACGGCTGTCCGTGAACCAATTGTATAGTATTATTCACCGTTTTCCGTCAGCCAGACAACCCCACCATGATATTTATCCGATCAGGCGGCCTGTATGGCATCCGACAGGTTATGTATATGAGTGTTGTGGTGGTGTCGCCCGTCTAAAAAGGGCCCTGCCGATCGTTTGAAGTTGCCGCGGGTTGGCTGCTTTCGGGCGGGTCAGCATCATCTTTTGCGGTGCGGTTCTCAGCGAGCCAGCGCAGGGAAAACAGCAGCGCGCCCACCGGGTACAGCAGCATCAGGTAGGGGCTTGCCCCCATGCTGTCGTGGCGGCCCCAGAACACCATGAGCGCCCACGCCGCCACGGTGAGGGCATACAGGCGCGGATCGCGGCCCACCAGCAGGGTGAGGAGCGTGCCGGCGACCCCCGCCATCGCCCCCAGCCCGAGGGTGGGCATCAGCACGAATACCAACAGTCCCGCCGCCACCGGCTGGGGTAACAGGCCGGTGCGGCCGACGCTGTCCAGCACCGTGTACAGCAGCACCGCGAGGGCCAGTGCGAGGAACGACTTGTAGGCGAGGCTCCGCTTACGGTCCGCGCTCACGGCTTTCCGGTATCGCCGTCGCCGTCCTCGGTGAACCGCTTCGGCGTGCGCAGAAACACGAGGGCGAGGACCGCAAACAGCACGCCGATCAGCACCGCCAGCAGGCCGATGCCATAGATCATGTAGGGGTGGTGGGAGTAGTCCATAACGTGCGCCTGCGATTTGTGAGCGCCGCCCGTGCGTGGTGGGCGACAGGGTGCCCCATGGTACCGCAAAACGCCGGGGTTTCCCCAATCTCTGTTCCGGGGCGAAACAAAACGCCAATCAAGATGCGCCCGCTTCTGCCGAATAGAAGCGGTGGTGCCGTACCTCCCCTTTGGGCGATGGGGCACCGTATTCAGCCCGAAATGGATGGAGCGCGTGATGAATCGGTTGGTGAAGCAGATGGTGCCGTGGGGAGCGGCCCTGTTCCTGGTCCTGTACGGCGCCGGCTGCGCCTCGGTACAGACGGCAAAGGTGACCCCCGCGGGCAATTCGCAGGCGGCACGGGCGGCGTTGGCGGATCAGATGGCCGAGGCGGAGTCCCTGTTGCAGCGGGCATTGCGGTATTCGGAGCAGGGGGAGTCCCTGGCCGAGCTTGCCGTCTACGACGAGATGATTTCCCGTTACGGTAAGTCACACACCCTTGTCATCCGCTCCCTGGTGGCTCAGGCCATGTTTAACCGTGCCATCACCTACGGCCAGTTGGGGCGCCCCAAAGACGAGATCAAGGCCTATGACGCCATGGTGCGCCGTTACAGCCGCGACAGCGACCCCAGCCTCATGCATCTGGCCGCCAAGGCGCTCTACAACAAGGCCATGACCTTTGGCCAGATCGGCCGACCCAAAGACGAGGCCCGCACCTACGGCGAGGTGGCGAGCAGGTTTGGCGGGCAGAACCACCGGGATACCCGGCGGGTGGTGGCTCAGGCCATGTTCAACCGGGCCGTGACCCTGGATGCCATGGGCGACGCCAGGGGTGAGGTAAAGGCCTACCGGGCGTTGATCGACCAGTTGGTCACCGACTCCGATCCGGAGGTGCGCCAACTGGTGGCGCAGGCCTACTACAATATGGCCATCACCCTCGGCAGCATGGGGGACCCGGAAGCCGAAATCGCCGCCTACGATCAGGTGGCCAAGCGCTACGCCCGCTCCCGCACCGAGTCCATGGAATCCCTGGTGGCGCGCGCCATGCTCAACCGCGCCATCACCTTCGACCAGATCGGCATGCCGGAAGAGGAACTGGCCGGTTATCAGCTTCTGGTGGACCGCTACGCCAGAAGCAGGAACCGCGTGGTTCGGGAGCAGGTCGCCAAGGCCATGGTCAACATCTCCATCACCCTCGGTCAGGTGGGCCGCTGGGAGGCCTCGCTGGAGGCCGCCGAGAAGGTGCTGCATCGCCTCGGACGTCCGACCAGTCTGGCCCTCAAGGAGGCGGTGGCCGGAGCGCTGGTCAACAAGGGCGTGGCGCTTTCCCAACTGGGCCGTCCGGTGGCCGAAATGCGGGCCTACGATGAATTGGTGCGCCGCTTTTCCCAGAGCTCCGAGAAGGTGCTGCAGGCCTACGTCGCCCAATCCCTGATTTATAAGGCCATCACCTTGGGGGAGATGGAGCGCCCGGACGAGGAACTGGCGGTGTACGAGGAGATTATCCGGCGCTACGGCCAGACCCAGGAACCGGCGGTGCTCGAGTGGGTGTTAAAAGCCAGGCTGAACAAGGCCCGCCTCACCAGCCGCGGCGCGGTCGGCTGAAAAACCGCCGATAGCGGCCCGATTGCGTGGGGGAGCCCCCACGGGCGTAAGCGCAGGCTGGTAGACCGGCTGACGTGGAAGATCGAACCGGGTCAGAGCGTGTCCTTGGTAAACCAGGATCCGTTCTGCGGCCGGACCCGCATCAACCGGCTGACCGACGGCGGCGCCTCCTACTCCGCCCGCAACGCATCCACCGGATCCAGCCGGGCGGCCCGGCGGGCCGGGAGCACCCCGGCGGTGACGCCGATGAGGAAACACAGGGTCAGGGCCAGCAGGCTGTAGAGCCACGGGATGGTGACCGGCAGTTTGGGGATGAACAGCCCCAATAGTTGTGCGCCCCCCACGCCGATGAGGATGCCGCATAACCCTCCGGCCACGGACAGCAGCACGGCTTCGGAGAGGAAAAGCCCCATCACCGTGTGGCGGCTGGCGCCGACGGAGCGCAGCAAGCCCACCTCGGCGCTACGCTCGTTGACCGCGATGGTCATGATGGTGGCGATGCCCACCGACCCCACCAACAGGGAGATGCCCCCCAGCGCCGCCACCGCGAAGGTGAGCATGGACAGCACCCGCCCCAGGGTGTCGAGCATCTGGCTCTGGGTGATCACGGTAAAATCCTCGCGCCCGTGGCGGGCGGTCAGTTGGCGTTTTACCGCTGCCACCACCCGTGCCTCGCTGGCGCTGGGGCGGTACAGCACGTCCACCTCCATGAGGCTGTCCCGGCCGAATATTTCCAGCGCCCGCTGCACCGGTACGTAGACCGCATCATCCATATCGAAGCCGAGAATCTCCCCTTTCGGCACCATCACCCCCACCACCCGGAAGCGGCTGCCGCCCACCCGCACCACCCCTCCCAGGGCCGGGCTGTCGCCAAACAGCTCGGTTTTGACCTTGGACCCCAGCACCGCGAACGGTCGCGCGGTACGGGGTTCGTCCGGGGGCAGAAAGCGTCCCGCCGCCACCTCGAACTGCCACACCGCCGGCATGTTGTGGTCGACGCCGTTGATGAACACGCTGCGCGCCCGTTCTCCGGCCTCCACCCGGCCCATGCCGAACACCCCCGGCGCCACTGCCTCCACGTCCGCCACCCGCTGCAGGGCGGCGGCATCGTCCACGGTCAGGGGCCGCACGGTGGAGAGGATGCCGCCGGGCAGGCCGAGGGTCTCGGTCTTGCCCGGAGTGATGGCGATCAGGTGGGTGCCGAACTGGGTGAACTCGGACAACACATACTGCTTTACCCCCTCACCGATGGAGGTGAGCAGAACCACCGAGGCGATACCCACGGCGATGCCGGTGGCGGTGAGCAGGGAGCGCAGACGGCCCGCGCGGATCGAGTCGATGGCAAAGCGAAGCAGGTCCGATTGGCGCATCAGCCCCTCCCGGACAGAGCGATGACCGGATCGAGCCGTGCCGCCCGCCGTGCGGGCCAGGCGCCGAACAACAGGCCGGTGACCACGCTCACCAACAGCGCCGAGAGCGCCGCCCACAACGGCGCCGCCAGCGGAAAGGCGGGATAGGCGGCGCCGATGGCGGCCACTGCGGCGTAGCCCGCCGCAAGCCCCAGAAGACCGCCGCACAGGGCCAGAATGGCCGCCTCCGCCAGAAACAGGGAAAGCACCTGGCCGGGACGCGCCCCGATCGCTTTGAGCAGGCCCACCTCGGCGGTGCGCTGGGACACCGCCACCAGCATCACGTTCATCACCAGAATACCCGCCACCAGCAGACTGATGGCGGCGATTCCGGCGACGGTGAAGGTCAGCGCCTGAAAAATCTTGTTGAAGGTGGCCGCCACCCCGTCCTGGGTGATGACGGTGACGTCGTCCTCGCCCTCGTGGCGTTTTTTGATGATCTCCAGAACCTGTTCACGGGCGGCGTTCATGCTGGCGTTCGGGTTGGCCTGCAGAATCACCCGGAACAGGCCGGGCCGGTTGAACAGGGCCTGGGCCTGATTGACCGGGATCACCACCAACTCGTCCAGGTCGATGCCGAGGGAACGGCCCGCCGAGGACAGTTCGCCGATCACCCGAAAACGCCGGTCGCCGACACGGATGAACCCCCCAACCGGGTTGGCATTGCCGAACAGGGCCTGCCGGGTGGTGCGGCCGATGACCGCCACCGGCTGCCCCCGGCGCGGGTCGCCCTCGGGCAAAAAACGGCCGCGGGCCATGCTCAGGTGGCGCACCTGCTGGAAGGAGGCGGTGGTGCCCAGGGCCAGCGCCTCGCGCTCGTGGCTGCCACGGGAGACGGCGGCGACCCCCACGCTGATGGGAGCGGCCAGCGCCACCGCGCGGCTTCGCTCCAGCGCCATGGCGTCTTCCACGGTCAGGTCTCGGGGGGTGACCCCGAACAGGGGCGGGGCCGCCCCGGTGGTTTCCGCACGACCCGGAAGCACTACCAGCAAATGGGTGCCAAGGGCGGAGAATTCCGCCTGCACGTAGCGCCGCGCGCCCTCGCCCAGGGCGGTCAGCACCACCACCGCCGCCACCCCGAGGGCCATGGCAATCAGCATCAGTGCCGAGCGCATGCGGTGGCCACCGAGCGCCCGCAGCGCATAGCCCGCCGCATCGGCCCCTGTCACCGCTTTTTATCCTCTGCGATTTTGCCGTCCACCACGCGGATGAGGCGCATCGCCCGGCGGCCGATGTCGGCGTCGTGGGTGACCACGATCAGGGTGATGCCCTCACTGTGCAGGTCTTCAATGAGTTCGATGACCTGCGTGCCCGAAGTCCGGTCCAGGTTGCCGGTGGGCTCGTCGGCGAGAATCACCTGGGGCCGCATGATGATGGCGCGGGCGATGGCCACCCGTTGCCGCTGGCCACCGGAAAGCTGATCCGGGCGGTGGTCCGCCCGGTCCCCAAGGCCGCAACGGGCCAGGGCGTCCGCCACCCGGGGGGCGGCTTGGTCGTGAGGGATGCCGGCCAGGGTCAGGGGCAGTCCGACATTTTCGGCGGCGGTCAGGCGCGGCACCAGGTGAAAAAACTGGAACACGAAGCCGAAGCGCATCAGCCGTTCCGCTGCCTGCTCATCGTCGGACAGGCCCGACACCGTGCGCCCATCCAGTTGGTACGTGCCTTGGGTGGGGCGGTCGAGCAGACCGATGGTGTGCAACAGGGTGCTCTTGCCGGAGCCGGACGGCCCCATGATGGAAAGGTACTCCCCGGCGTCGATGGACAGATCCACCCGGTCCAGAGCGGCCACTCGGGTGTTGCCCACGTCGTACACACGGGACACCCCGGATAGTGCGATCAGCGCACTCAGGGGATAATCTCCGGCACGGCATCCGCACCGTCCACGGTGCCTTCCCGTTCCAGGGAGGTCACCACCTGATCGCCTTCGGACAGCCCGTCCAGCACCTCCGTATGCACCCAGTTGGAGAGTCCCGCGGTAAAGGATCGTTCGCTCAGTTCACGGCTTTCGGGGTCGTACACCAGTACCCGGCCGCCCTCCATCACCGCCGCCGTGGGCACCCGCAGCACGCCGGGGCGCGCCGCCAGCACCACCTCCACATCGGCGGACAGACCGGGCAGCAGGGCCTGCGGGGTATCGAGGGTTACCTCCACCTCCACCGTGCGGGCCTGTTTTTCCAGATCCAGCACATAGGGGGCGACCCGCCGCACGGTGCCGGGCAGGGCCTGGCCGGGCAGGGCGTCGAGGGTGACCCGGGCGCTCATTCCGGGGGCCACCGAGGTGGCGTCCACCTCGTCGATGGGTGCGGAGATATAGATGCAGGAATTATCGATCAGGTCCACCGCTGGGGGCGTGGGTACGCCCACCGGGGAGGGGGTGACGAATTCGTACAGCTCGGCGTTGACCTCCGCCACCACGCCGTCAAACGGGGCTTTAAGACGGGTACGGGCCAACTCGGCCTGGCTCACGGCGACGCGGGAACGGGCGACTTTGGCCGACCCTCTGGCGGCCTGGCATCCGGCCTGTTGCGCCTTGGCCTGGGTGGCGGCGCGGTCGTAGTCCTCTTCGGTGGTGATGCCCTGACTGTGCATGGCGGAAAGCCGGGCAGCCTCGCGCTGGGCCTTTTCGGCGATCAGGCAGGCTTCCTCGGCGCGGGCGTCCGCCGCAACCGCTTCGGCCTGATCCAAGGCGATGCGGGCCTGAACGTCCTCGCTCCACAGGGCGAGCAGTAACTCACCCTCCTTCACCTTTTGGCCTTCCTTCGCCGACAGCCGGGCCACCTGCCCCCCCACCAGGGGCGACAATCGCGCCCGGCGGCAGGCATCTACGGTTCCCGCGCGGGTGTTGGCCACGGTGTCCTCCACCGTGCCGCGGTCCACGGTCTCCAGAAGCACGGATACCGGCGCGGGTCTGGCCAGTTGCCAGATGCCCAGAGCGGCCACCGCCACCCCCGCCAAACCCCACCCGATCCACCGGTTTGCCGTCACCTGATGCGCCCTCCCAGCCGGATGATTAATTAAGGCGAAAGCCGATTCCCACCGAATGGAGCATAATACCGAAATCAGGACCACGGACGGTCATGGGTGCCGGTCAGGGAGTAAAGGAATTGCTGGACGATCAAACCACCGCCATGCTGATACGCATCGGTCTCGCCATACTGGCGGGGGGGATGATCGGCCTGGAACGCACCTACCACGGGCGTCCCGCGGGGTTTCGCACCCATACCCTGGTGTGCGTGTCGTCGGCGCTCCTGATGCAGTTCACCGCGTTTCAGTGGGATCTTCTGTCCCACATTCCGGACGCGATGGAGACGGTGCGCATCGACCCCACCCGCATGGCCCAGGGGATCATGACCGGCATCGGCTTTCTGGGCGCCGGGGTGATCGTCAAGGAGGGCATTACGGTACGTGGCCTGACCACTGCCGCCTCCATCTGGATCACCGCCTCCATCGGCATTGTAGTGGGCATGGGCATGTACTTCGCCGGTTTCGTGGCCACCATCGTGGCCACCGGGGTGCTGTCGCTGTTCCGCTGGCTGGAGAAGGCCACCCCCACCCTGCGATACGCCCGCCTTACGGTATGCTTCAAGCGCCCTGAACATATGGAGGAGGACACCCTGCGCGAACTGGTTCGCAGCCACCATATCGAATGGACCACCCCCAGCTTCCGTCTGGAAGGGGAGGGGCGTATCTACACCTACGAGATGACCGTCCGCACCCGCCATGCGCGGAATTTTCAGAAGCTGGCGGAGCATCTGAACGGCATTGATGAGGTGCTGGAATTCTGCATTCAACCCACCGGCGATTGACCGGGTGGGATGCTTGTGTGCGCAAGGTCGCATTCTCGGCTACAATCGTTACAGTCGATAGGTTAGTCGGGGTTTGGGATTGCGCACCCTTGAATCCGGGGTGCGCCGGTCGGTTGTTCGGGGCGTTTGTGTGATGCATCCCTGAGCATTTTTTCTGCAAGGGGCTTCGGATGGATCAACCCACCGGGAACCAGGCGGCAGCAGATGCTGTTGCCCGGCGGATTGCCGAACTGGAGGCGGAACTTTCCACCCTGCGCGCTCAGGCGGACCCGGACAGTTGTTCCGTTGCTGGCTGTGACCACCTGTTACACTCGGTATTCGAGACCTCCCCGGTGATGGTGGCGATTTTTAACACGGATTTTGACTTTATCTCCGTCAACCGCTCCTACGCCGAGGCGGACGGCAAGACCCCGGACTTCTTCCCCGGAAAAAACCACTTCACTCTGTATCCCAACGAGGATAACAAAGCCATCTTCCGCCGCGTGGTGGAGACCGGCGAACCCCACGTCGTCTCCGCCAAGCCGTTTGAATATGCCAACAACCCGGAGCGCGGGGTTATCTATTGGGACTGGACCCTGACACCGCTCCAGGACAATGCCGGGCGCGTCACCCGGCTGGTGATGCTGCTGCTGGACGTGACCTCCCGCATCCGCGCCATTGAGCGCGCCCGGGTGAGTGAGCGCCGGGCACGGGGCTCGGAGCGGGAGCTTGCCTCCATCCTCGACCACATGCAGGAGACCATTTACCGCACCAAAAATTCCGGTGAGATCGTGCGCTTGTCGCGTTCGGTGGAGACCCTGCTCGGCTATACCCCGGAAGAGTTGATCGGCACCGTTGCCGCCAATCTGTATCAGGAACCGTCCCTGCGAGAGGGTCTTCTGGAAACCCTGGCGCACCAGAACGGCCGTATCGGCGATTTCGAGACCACCATGCGCCGCAAGGATGGCTCGGTGATCTGGGTGGCGCTGAACGCCCACTACTACTGCGGCGAGGATGGAACCCCCCAGGGCATTGAGGGCACCATCCGCGACGTGACCCAGCGCAAGGAGGCGGAGGAACTTCGCGCTCACAGCGAAATGCGTCTGGCCGAGGCCCAGGCCATCGCCCATCTGGGAAGCTGGGAGTGGGACATTAAGGACGACACACTGGCCTGGTCCGACGAAACCTACCGGATTTTCGGTATTGAACCGATCGGTTCGCCGGTCTCCCACGATGGTTTTTTACAGACGGTGCACCCGGACGACCGGGACAAGGTGGCCTTGGCCACCCATGATGCCCTCTACCGCGGACTGCCCTACGGTGTGGAGCACAGGGTGATACGGCCCGACGGCGACGAGCGGGTGGTGCGTGGGTTTGCCATGGTGGAAGAATCTGAGGACGGCACGCCCCTGCGCATGATCGGGGCGGTGCAGGACGTGACCGAACTGTCCCGCGCCGAGGCGGAAAAAGAGCAGTACCAGATCCAGCTGTTGCAGGCGCAGAAAATGGAGGCGGTGGGGGTGCTCGCCGGCGGCGTCGCCCACGACTTCAACAACCTTTTAACCACCATCAGCGGGTACGTGGAACTGGCCATGGACAAGGCCGGTGCGAACGACAACCTGAACGACGATCTGATGGCGATCCGCCAGGCCGCCGAGCGCGCCGCGGGTCTTACCCGCCAGTTGCTTATGTTCTCCCGTAAGCAGCCCATGTTGGTGGCGTCACTCGACATGAGCGTGCGGGTCGATGGCCTGATCAAGATGCTGGTGCGGCTGATCGGTGAGGACGTGGAGATCCACCCCGAACTCGCCCTGGACCTGTGGCCGGTCAACGGCGACGGCATGAGCATCGACCAGATGATCATGAACCTGGCCATCAATGCCCGCGACGCCATGCCGGACGGCGGCCGGGTGACCCTGCACACCGACAACGTGGTGTTGACCGAGCAGATGGCTTCGGCCCACCCGGAGGCCCGTGCCGGGCGGTTCGTGTGCGTATCGGTGCGTGACACCGGAACCGGCATGGAAAAAGAGATTCTGTCGCACATCTTCGAGCCGTTTTTCACCACCAAGGAGCGCGGCAAGGGTACCGGCCTCGGGATGAGCGTTGCGCACGGCATTGCCAAGCAGCATGGCGGCTGGATTGAGGTGGAGAGCACCCTGGGGGAGGGCAGCGCTTTTCACATCTTCCTGCCCGCCGCGCACCGCCCGGTCCCGGCCCCACCGCCGGACCTGTCGGAGAAGACCGCACCTTCCGGGCGGTCCGGAAACGGCCAGCGGGTTTTGGTGGTGGAGGATGAAACCTCCCTGCGCCGGTTTGCCGAGGTGGCCCTTACCAAAAACGGTTATGAGGTGGTCGCCTGCGAATCCCTGGCACAGGCTCGGGAAGCGCTGGAAAATGGCGAAAACAACTTTGACCTGGTGTTTTCCGACGTGGTGCTGCCGGACGGCAACGGACTCCAGTTGGCCCGCGAATTGCGGGCCGAAACCCCCAACCTGCCGATTCTTTTATGCAGCGGCTACCCGGATCAGAAATCGGGGTGGTCGGCGATTCAGGAGCAGAGGCTTGCCTACCTCCAGAAACCGTACTCTCTGACCCAGTTGCTGGAGGCGGTAGGCAGTGGTGTGGTCGGGGAAATGCCCCGGTAACCCTCAAACGCAACCGTCCACGACGGGCGTAAGTCGGGGCAAACCCCGGTTCGGGGTCGCCCGCGCCCGTCCTTCCCATCCGTACCGTGTTGTTTGCCGGCCTGATAAGGACCCCCGTTCGGGGGGGCCTTGCTAGCTCGGCCAGGGCTGGTCGTTGCGGATGTAGTCGCCGTCCCTGAACTCGGAGAAGAAGTAAGGCACATACGGGTGCACCACTTCATCGCCGGTGTCGTCGGTACTCAGGCTCGACTGGGCGGCATAGGTCACCTGCATGGAATTGTGCACCAGGACGTGGTACCACGGCTGGTGGCGATCGGGCTGGGATTCGCCGGCGGCGTACCAGCTATCGTCCGCCATGCAGCTGGGGTCGACGTCCACAACCACGCCGCGGTAGCCGTATATGGCGTGATAGACCACCTGTCCGGCGTAGAACAGGGGGGCGCTGTCGGCTGCCATTGAATCGGATTCGGCGACCGCCAGTTCCCGTACCTCGCCCCACAGATGGCGGGCCAGAAGTCCCTTGATGTGCAACACCTGATGATTTTCAGGCGGCACGGGGAGTTGTATTAACTCAGCCTCGAGATCATCGCCAAAGGCAGCCAGGGCATCGAGCACCTGTTCGCGAACCTGAGGGCTGTCGTCGTCGAGGAGTTTGAGCAGATAAGGCAATTGCCTCCGGTCGAGCATTATTCCGCTCCTTAGAAATCCCTATGCGGTTATATCTATGGGATGCCGGTTGCCTGGCGCTTCCGGAGACTCCCATTCCCCAACTCCCTTGTGAACATCTTTTCGGCCGAATCCGACCGATGCATGAGGGTGGAGAAGAGGGTTGTGACGGGTTTTTTTGGTGTTTTGGAGCGGCGGGCGCGGGCTGACGTCAGGCAGTCATTTGTTTGCCGCCGCCCAAGGTGAGCGCGCGGTCTACGGCTGAGAGAAAGCGTGGAATATCAATGGGTTTTGTGACATAACCAGAGAACCCGGAGGCGAGGGCGCGGTCCACCGTTCCCGGAAAACCGTCGGCGCTGACTGCAATCACCGGGATATGGAGGGTGTCCGAGTGTGTCCGGAGCTGCCCAAACAGGGTAAATCCGTCCATATCCGGCAGGTTGATGTCGAGCAGGATCAGGTCGGGAGTCAGCCTCCTGGCGGCTTTAAGCCCCTCCTGGCCGGTGGTGCTGGTTTCGAAGACGATATTCTGCCGCCGGGTCAGCACTTTGCGCACCAGATTAAGGTTTTGCGGGTTGTCTTCGATATACAGCACCGTGGAGGGGGTTGCGCCGTCTTCCGCAAAGGCTGCTCCGGTGGCGTACATCGCGGGGCTTTGGGAGGGGTGCGACTTTTTGCCCTTCACCCCGGTGCGCCGCCCCCCGGCAGCGGTGGCGGGCAGGGTGAAATGGAACCGGCACCCCTTTTTCACACGCCCATCCAGGCCGACCCGTCCCCCCATCAACTCCACCAGCCGACGGGTGATGATGAGTCCGATTCCTGTGCCTTCCACCTGGGAGTGCTCGGCCCCCAGCCGGTTAAACGGTTCGAACAGGTGCTCACGCATGTCGCTGGAGATCCCGGTGCCGTTGTCGGTGACCGTAAAACGCACCATCCGGTCCTGTCCGGCGGACGCCTCCAGGATAACGGTGCCGCCCGGACGGTTGTACTTGATGCCGTTGCTGATCAGGTTGGAAAGGATTTCGGTGAGTCGTCCGGGGTCGGCGCGCACACACAGGGTGCTGTCCGGCTCGATCCGGTTTTCCAAGGTGACACCATGGTGCTTTGCCAGGGCGGCGTGCATGGTGACCGCCTGCTCCATGGCTGGTCCCACCGGCACTGCCTCGGGGGTCAGCCGCATGCGGCCGCTGTCGATGTGGGAGAGATTGAGCACCTCGTTGATCAGATCCATGAGGTGGTTGCCGGCATTTAATATTTCGCCGACGCACTCCTTGCGCTCTTTGGACGGCCAGTTGTCGGGGGCGGCTTCAAGCACCTGGGCGAACCCCAGAACCGCGTTCATGGGGGTACGCAGTTCGTGGCTCATGCGGGACAGAAATTCGCTTTTGGCGCGATTGGCCGCCTCGACCTCTTCCCGGGCCCGTTTCAGGTCGGTTTCCGCCTTTTTGCGGGCGGTGACATCGCGGGCCACCGCCACCACGTAATGGCCCGTGTCCCGGCTGGTGTATCGGGCGGCCACCTCGACGTCGAACAGCGAACCGTCCCGGCGTCGATAGCGGCTGGTGATGACGAGGGGGCCTTGCTGTTTCAACTTCTCCACCATGGCTTGCCAGGCGGTGTGGTCCGGTATGGACACATCCATGTCCGGCACCCCCAGCCCCAACAGGTGCGTCCGGGTGTAGCCGAGGCTGTCGCAGGCGGAGTCGTTCACATCCAGAAAGCGGCCGCTGTCCGCATGGATCACCGCTACGGAGTCGGATGAGCAGTTGATCAGGTTGCGGAACAGGGTCAGGCTGGCTCCGGTCTTCCGGTGCCTGGCAACCTCCTCCTCAAGGGCGATGTTGGCCTCGGTGAGCTCCCGGGTACGTTCTTTCACCCGTTGCTGGAGCTTGTCATGAGCCTGCTGCAGGTGCTTCTCCATCTCCCGCCGTTTGGTGATGTCGTGCACCGTGCCGATCATGTGGAGGGCGGCGCCGGACTCCGGGTCAAAGGCGACCTCGCCCTGTTCGTGTACGGTGCGTACCTCGCCGGATGGAAACACGATACGGTGGTCGATGGCGTAAGGCCTCTTAAGCGTTGGATCGACGGCGGCGTTGACCTGGTCGATGACGTACTGACGATCGTCCGGGTGGACGGTGCCAAGGAACGCCTCATAGGTGGGGTGGAATGCCTGGGGCTCACGGCCGAATATGCGATAGATTTCGTCGGACCAGGAAAGCGCTCCGGTGGTGACGTTCCAGTGCCAGTGGCCCAGGTGGGCGATGTGTTGGGCTTTGGTATGGGCCGTCTGGCTCTGTTCGAGGTCCTGCACGGCCTGCTGGCGTTCAAGTTCAGTGGCGATGCGCCGGGCGAAGCTGGCCAGCAGACGCTCGTTCCAGGGGGATTTTTCCATCGGTTTCGTGTCCATCACCCAAACCAGGCCGATGACCTCTCCCGAGGTGGAAACGAGGGGGGAGCCGAAGTAGCTTGTCACCCCCATGTCGGCGAGACACGGGTCGTTCGGATAGGCTTCGACGGCGCCTGACGGAACGAACACCTGTCTGTGGCCGAGGACGTCCTGGCACGGTGTTCCGGCGAGTTCGTACTCGCTGTTTGCCGTCAGTTCTTCACCGGTCCAGAACGCCTTGAGCTGGATGTGGCGCCCGGCGGGGCCTTCGACCAGGCCGATGGCGGCGTAGCGGGAGCCGTAGGCGTTGGCCATCTGGCGCACGCATTCCCCCAGGAATTCGTCCAGGTTCGCCGGGGTGGCTTCCGCCAGGGCGTCCAGCGCCTGGGTGGCGCGGCGCCGGCCGGTGATGTCGGTGAGGCTGCCGACAAAGCCACCGGGGTTTCCATCCGTACCCGCTTCGCGCATGGATTGGCCATATACCCACGTCTCTTTCCCGTCCGGGCGCAAAAAAACGGTATTCCAGGGAGAAGGGGCGTTCTTCCGCCAGGGATTCTTCCCACTCCTCCCACACCCGCTTGCGGTCATCCGGATGAATGGAGCTGGTCCAGCCATCGCCTTCGGCCTGTTCGGCGGTGAGCCCCGAAATCTCGCACCACCGGTCGTTGACGTAAATGCAGCCGCCGTCCGGGTCGGTGCGGAACACGCCGACCGGAACGGTATCGGCCAGTGTCTGGTAGCGCGCTTCACTCTCGCGCCGCTTCTGCTCCTCCGCACGGCGCGCGGAAATATCCCGTATCACCGCCACATAGAGGCACGTGCCGGATTGGGGTGGGATCGGTTTGACAGTGACCTCGGCCGGGAACACGGTGCCGTCGCGGCGGCGGCCGTCCAAAGACAGGCAGATCACCTCGTCCGGACAGGTGGACAGCCGCTCGGCCAGGGTGTGCTGTTGGTCGCGCCGCCCGGGGCGGGCCAGAAGCAGGGTCAGATTGCGTCCTGTCGCCTCATGCTCCGGATAGCCGAACAACGTGACCGCTCCCGGACTGAAGGAGCGGATGACCAGATGTTTATCCAGGGTGATGATGCCGTCGGCGGCGGAAGCGACCAACTCCCGGGCACGCAGGGTTTTATGCTCGGCCTTGCGTTCGGTGGGGCGCACGCCCCACCACCAGATGACCGGCGCCGCCAGCAGGGTGATGCCCAGGGTATGAAGCAGGTGGGTGGAGAGAGCGTCGTGCTTGTCGGACAGCCAATCCAGCGCGAGCAGCCCGGCGCCGTCCGCTACGAATACGGCAGCCAGCACAATGAGAAAGGACGCAACCCGCCCTTCCCCTCTTAGTTTGGGAAACCGCTCGAACATATCGTCCCCGGTGCCACGGACGCAAAACCACTTTGGAACGTCGGATGTTCCCTGTCGTGATTTCGACCTATCCCCCTGACTCTAAGGAAAGCCGATGGACTCCCGCAGCGCAAGAAATCCACCCCCTGTTTTTTTTGAGGAACATCCCGCGGGTCGCGCGCGGGGACAAAGCTAGCGCAGGGTTATCGGCGCATCCGGTGTTTCGAGGGGTGGATCCTCCGGCGGTTTTGGCAGCACCACCTGGGTTTTGGTGACGATCCGATGCACCGGCAGGTCGTCCGGGCTCGTCAGGTAGGTGAAATCCTCGAAAATCTGGAAATCGTCCACCAGGGCGATGCGGGTGGCGGTGTCGAGCAGGCCGCCCTTTTGGGTGATTTCCGGCGCAAGCTCCCCGAACACCTCACCCTGTCCCAGCCAGTTGCCGAAGCGGTCCACCGACAGGGCGCCGGTGATCAGCAGCGGAGCGTCCCCGGCCCGGGTCAGGGGGATGTCGCTGGAAAATTTTCCGATCTCCTTCATCATCGCCGCCACCTGGGCGTTTGCCGGGGCGATCCCCTCCACCAGGTGGGCGCGATCACCGCGGGGGATGGGCACGATCAGCCGTTTACCGTCCTTGATGGCTTCCCAGCGGGCATGGAAGGTCACCTCATCGGCGCTGATGACCACTGTGTCAGCGTCTTTCCAGGCGGGCTCGGCCACCAGCCTGCGGACCGCAAGCTCCACCGCCTTGAACGACGGGATACGGGCATAACACGGGCGTGGCTGCATGGTCAGGTGGTAGTCGGACAGGTACTTCCACAACCACTTGCGAAGCGCATCCTTGTCCTTGAATTTGTAGGGAATCACGACCACCGGACGAATCTCCTTAAGCAGGGCCCGCTAAGGGTAAACGGAAGCGGACCGCTATGCCAGCGATCCGGCATCCCGATCCTGCCGCTTGCGGGCGTGCGCCCGGCAGGCGTTTTCGCTCCTCGGCGTCCCGGGGCCGGGCTATGAAGCGTTCAGCACCTCGTCCACATGGGACAGCAGGGTGGCCAGGTTGAACGGCTTGGTGATGTATTCGTCGAACCCCGCCTGACGCGCCCGTTCGATGTCTTCGGGGAAGCTGTTGGCGCTGATGCCGAATACCGGGATGTGGTGGGTGTCGCTGGCGGAGCGGAGTTCGGCCAGCACATCGTAACCCTCCATGTCCGGCAGGTTGATATCGAGCAGGATCAGGTTTGGCTGGGCTTCGTGGGCGGTGTTGAGGCCCGGCTGCCCGGCGGGTTCGGTGAGCAGCACAATGTCCTTTCGGTTTCTGAAGGTCTCCCGCATCAGAAGCACGCTGGCCGGGTTGTCCTCGATGTAGAGCACGACTCGGGGGGACTCCTCCGCCTGGGGGGTGGCGATCGGCACCTCGGACACCGGAGTGTCGAGGGCGACGGTGTCCCGTTCGCCGGTCACCGGGTACAGCACCTCAAAGCGGGTGCCCCTGTTCGGATGGCTTTCCAGCAGAATCTGGCCGCCGGTGGCCTCCACCAGTTTTTTGGTGATGGTGAGGCCGATACCCGTCCCCTCTACATCGGAATGTGCCCACCCCAGCCGGTCGAACGGTTCGAACAGGCGTTCCTGTTGTTCGGCGGGAATGCCCGGTCCGTCGTCGGTCACCGAGATGGTCAGGGTTTGGTCCGGCCCCGGCTCACAATTGAGCACCACGGTGCCGCCGGGCCGATTGTACTTGATGGCGTTCGATACCAGGTTGTTGAGCACTTCCTTCAGGCGGGCGGCATCGGCCTGAATCCAGCAGCCCGACGTCGGGCTGATGTGGTTTTCGATGGACATCTTGTACTGGTCGGCCATGGGGGCGAACTGGATGAGGACCGACTCCACCGTCCTGGCCACGTCCACCGGTTCGATGAACACCTCCAGGGTGCCGGATTCGATACGGGTCAGGTCGAGTACCTCATTGACCATGTCAAGCAGGTGGTTTCCGGCCCGCAGGATTTCTTCCATATGGGCGTTCTGGCCCGGGGTGAGCGGGTCATCGGTGTCGCTTGCAATCAACTGGGAGAAGCCGAGCATGGCATTCAACGGAGTGCGCAACTCATGGCTCATGCGGGACAGAAACTCACTCTTGGCCTGGTTGGCGTATTCCGCCGTCTCCTTGGCGGCGATCATCTTCTCCTCCGCCGCCTTGCGCTCGGTGATGTCCCGGACGGTGGAAACGAACAGGGGCGCATCCTCAATCGAGACATACTGGAGGGTGATCTCCACCGGGGTCTCGGTGCCGTTCCGGTGCCGGTGCACGGTCTCGAAGTGGCGAACCTCCATTTCCCCGGATATGAGCGGCGCGATCAACGCCCGGAAACGGCCATCGTCGTACTCCGTCTTGATGTCCAGGGGGGTCATGGTTTCAAGGGTTTCGCGGTCGTACCCGACCTGATTGATCGCCCCCTGGTTGACGTAGACAAAGCGCAGGGTGTCCGGCTCGAACATGAACACGCAGTCGGAAGTGGCGTCGAGGGCCTGGCGGAAGCGGCTCATGCGCGCTTCGGTTTCACGGTGCTGCTCGACCTCGTTGGTGAGACGCCGGTTGGTCTCCTCCAGATCAAGGGTGCGGGCCCGCACCCTGTCCTCCATCTCCTCCAGGGCGTGGGCCAGGGTGGCCTCGCCGTCCTTGCGGTCGGTAATGTCGTGTACCGCGCCCACCATGTGGAGGGCGGCTCCCGTGGTCTCATCGAAGGTGACCTCGCCCTGTTCGTGCACGGTACGCACCTCGCCGGACGGCCATATGATGCGGTGGTCGATGGCGTACGGCTGCTTGAGCTTGGGGTCGATCGCGGCGTTGACCTGATCGATCACGTATTGGCGGTCGTCCGGATGCACGGCGGTGAGAAAGGCGTCGTAGGTGGCCTCAAACGCCTGGGGATCCAGGCCGAATATGCGGTAGATCTCATCGGACCAGTCGAGTTTCCCGGTGGTGATATCCCACTCCCAGTGCCCCACCTGGGCGATGCGCTGGGCGCGGCTCAGGGTGGCCGTGTGCTGCTGCAGACTTTTTTCGGCGGCCTTTCTGTGGGTGACGTCGCGCACCATGTAGATGGTGATCGACGATCCCCCCTGCGCGGCCACCCGGCTTACCGTGATTTCCGCATCGAAGACGGAACCGTCGAGCCGTGTCAGGGTGGTTTCAAACGGGCGGTGACTGTTCTCTTCCGAGGTTTGGGGGCCGTTCGGGCCTGAAACCATGGCCTGCCACGGTTGCCCGATGGCCCGCTCCGCAGCCATGCCGAACATCTGCTCGGCGGCGGCGTTGAAAGTGGTGATGCGGCCGTTTTTGCCTACCCCGATGATGCCCTCCGTGGCGTTTTCGAGCACGGTTGCGGCCTGCATCCGGTCGGCCATGGCACGGCTTCGCATGGGGCGGATCACGATCCACCATAGAAACGGTGCGGAAAAAACGGAAAGCAGGGTCGCATCCAGGGCGGCGGCGATCAGGTAGTCCTGGCGATCCAGTTCGAACGGCATCAGCAGCATGATGGCGGCTTCCACCAGGAAGATCACCACCAGTACGGCAAGGTAGACCCGGATGGGGGAGAACGGGTCCTTGTTCGAGTTTTTCCGTTTCAGGCCCATTGGGTCATCAAACATCCCGAGAGATTTGCCGGTCCCCCCCTGCAAATACTTTTATAAAGCGGTTTGGTGGGCATACGCCATCCGGCGTGCGCACGCATCGACTCTTTATCGGAAAAACCGCCCCGAAATATAAGAAATATCGAGGCCGGGCGTTAGCCTTCGCCCTCGGTCCCGACGTCTGGCGCGGGGGCGCCGTTTTTGAGGTTCCTGAGCACCAGGATTGCCTCCACGCAGACCCACAGGGCGAGGGCGAGAATGGTGGCGCCCACCAGGGTGAGTCCCCACTGGGCCTTGTCGACGTAGGCGATCAGGTTTTTGCCCATGGCCCAGATGGTTACCGTGAGCACCAGCCCCATGGGCAGCATGGTATACAGGTAGGGACGTTTTTTCCTGAACAGGTAGACGGTGGCCGCCAGCAGGGTGATGCCCGCGAGAATCTGGTTGGTGGTGCCAAACAGCGCCCACAGGAAAAGTCCGGCGGGCTTGCCGTCCACCTTGAAGAAGGCAAAAAAACCGATGGAGATGACCCCGGCCAGGGTGGCGATGTAACGGTTTCCGAGCATGGCGATGCCGAGGGATTCACCGATTTCATGGAAGGTATAGCGCAACAGCCTTGCCCCGGAGTCGATGGAGGTGAGGGCGAAGGCCACCACGATCACACTCATGAAGGCTTCGGCAAAACCCCGCGGCACTCCGAGTTGGCTGACGAACAGCCCGGTTCCGCTGATAAACGCCGACAGCTTGGCCGCCAGCCCCGAGGCGGCGCCCCAGGATGCGTAATAGGTGTTCCAGTTGGCCACCGAGGCAAAGCCCGCCGTACAGGCCAGCACCGCCGACAGGCCGAGGATCGATTCTCCCACCATGCCGCCGTAGCCGATCATGCAGCCGTCGGGTTCCCGGTCGAGCTGCTTGCTGGTGGTGCCGGACGATACCAGCCCGTGGAAGCCCGATACCGCGCCGCAGGCGATCACGATGAACAGGAACGGAAACAGGGGTGGCGCCCCCTCCGGGTGCAGGTTCACCGCCGGTGCCGAGAATGTGGGGGCCAGTAAAAAGAAACCGAGAAACACGCTTCCCAGGCCCAGGTAAAGCAGTAGCGAGTTGAGGTAATCCCGGGGTTGCAACAGCAGCCACACCGGCAGGATCGAGGCGCAGGCGGCGTAGGCCAACAGCACGAACATCCAGGTTTCGCGGCCGATGCCGGAGACCGGGTGCTCCATGCCCCAGCCGGTGAAAAACAGCATCAGCGCGAAGCCGGCCACGGTGACGAGCCCGAGTTTGACCCCTTTTCTGTACACCAGCCAGCCCATGGCCATGGCGATGCCCATCAGGGAAAAGGTGGGCACCACCGCCTCCGGGTGGGCGGTGGTGTTGCCCCCTACGTCCGAGAACAGCCCCGCCACCACCAGCACAAACACCCCCATGGCCATGCTGATCAAAAAGAAAATCAGGGCCAGAAAAAGCCCCCGTGCGCGGGGGGTGATGACGCTCTCGGCCACGGCGCCGATGCCCCTGCCCTGGTGACGCACCGACAGCATGAGGGCGGAAAAATCGTGAACCGCGCCTATCAGAATGGTGCCCAGCACCACCCACAGCATGGCCGGAGCCCAGCCCCAGATCACCGCAATGGCGGGGCCCAGCATGGGGGCAAGCCCCGCGATGGAGCAGTAGTGGTGGCCGAACAGGACGAAGCGGTTGGTGGGAATGAAATCCACGTTGTCCCGGCAGGTGTGGGCCGGGGTGGGGCGGTCCGGGTCCACATCGAACGCGCGCCTGGCCAGGCGCGTGCCGTAGAAACGATAGCCGACGATGTAGAGGACGAAGCAGGCGACGGTGAGTGCGGTGGGAGTCATGGGCGCGCTCCGGGGGGAAACCCCGTCGAATAAAAAAAAGGCCCGCGAACGGCGGGCCTGTGAGGACGCTTGGCGGAACTAGCCGTTGGGGTAGTGGGTAAACGGCGCGATCACCACGCCCGCCACCCGCTCGCGGATGGTGTTGTCGTCGTTGACGTAGACGTTGATGGGGGTGAAGTCCGCCACTTCGGTTGCCTCCATATCCACGTAACTTGCCACGATGATCAGGTCGCCCTTGTCGCCCAGACGGGCGGCGGCGCCGTTGATGCAGGCATCGCCGTTACCCCGCGGGCCGGGAATGACATAGGTGGCGAAGCGCTCACCGTTGTTGATGTTGTAAATCTCGATGCGCTCGTAGGGGACTAGGTCGGCCGCATCCATGAGGTCTTCATCAAGGGTGAAGCTGCCTTCGTAGTGGAGGCAGGCTTCGGTCACCGTCAGCCGGTGGACCTTACTCTTAAGCATCGTGCGTCGCATCGTTTCGTCGTCTCACGCTCCCAACCATGGCACATGGGTCAGGCATGTGCCAACACCCACCCGTCCGGTTCAAGTATCATAAAACCCCGTACCGAACCCAAAATGATACGAAGCAAAGGCCTGAATGGTCAATGAGTTTGACACGGTGGAGGTGAAGTCGCCGGTCGAAGCGGACGCCAGGGTGGCGACAGGCGGCTTTGTCGGGTGCCGCCCCGGCAGGCGTGAACGCCAACGGGGTGTGGTCTTGCGGTTGACTCGGGTCCCCCGTTCGCCAATACTTTCCGGCGGCCATACGGCCCTTCAAACGATTTTTTACGCGGGTGTAACTCAGTTGGTAGAGTCCCAGCTTCCCAAGCTGGTTGTCGCGGGTTCGAATCCCGTCGCCCGCTCCAGATAACCCCCACGCCCTTTACCGGGAGGCGCACGGTGAAAACCCTCATCCTCGGCGGCGCCCGATCCGGCAAAAGCGCCTTTGCGGAATCCCTGGCGGAACCCCATTCGGCGGTGCGCTACGTGGCCACCGCGCTACCCGCTGACCCCGAGATGGCGGAACGCATCCGCCTGCACCGGGCGCGCCGCCCCGACCACTGGGAGACCGTGGACGCCGGCACCGATCTGACCGCCGCCCTCAAGGGTGTGGACAGCGGCGAACTGGTGCTGGTGGACGGCATCGGTCTATGGCTCACCGCCCTCCTGACAGCCGTCCCCGACGCCGACGTTGAACCCCAACTGGCGGCGGGGGTCGAGGCCCTTGCGAAGCTGCCGGAACTGATCGTGGTCAGCGACGAGGTGGGAGGCGGCATCATTCCCGTCGATCCCCTCTCCCGCCGCTTTCGGGACTTGATGGGGGAACTCAATCAAAACTTGGCGGCGGCCTGCGACCGGGTGGTGCTGGTGACCGCCGGTCTACCGCTGGAACTCAAGCCCACCCCGCCGGTCCGGGCACGATCATCCGAAAACACCCCACGGAACCCGCTCTGTAATGACTGACCCCATCCCTGATCATAAAAACCGGATTCACGATACCGTGGCGGCCATCGTCCCGCCGGGGGATGCCCTGCTGCCGGAAATCTCCCGGCGGCTCGACAGTCTCACCAAGCCGCCGGGAAGCCTTGGCCGCCTGGAGGCGCTGGCCAGCCACATTGCCCGCATTCAGGACACCGTCAAGCCGTCCGTGGCCCGCAAGGCGGTGCTGGTGTTCGCCGCCGACCACGGGGTGGCGGCGGAGGGGGTGAGCGCCTACCCGAGGGAGGTCACCCCCCAGATGGTGCTGAACTTCCTCGGCGGTGGCGCCGCGGTAAACGTGCTGGCGCGCCACGCCGGGGCCTCGGTGACGGTGGTGGACATGGGTGTGGACCACGACTTTTCCCCGCCCCCGCCGGGGCTTCTCGTCCGTAAGGTGGGCCCTGGCACCGCCTCAATGACCCGTGGCCCGGCCATGAGCGAAGCGCAGGCCGAGGCCGCCGTGGCCGCCGGTATCGAGGTGGCGACGGCGGCGGCCCGGTCCGGGGCTGAGCTGATCGCCTGTGGTGACATGGGCATCGGCAATACCACCGCCAGCGCCGCCATCACCGCCTGCTTTGCCGCCCGGACGCCGGACGCTGTGACCGGGCGAGGAACCGGAGTGAATGACGCCGCCCTGCGGCAAAAAATCGCCGCCGTTACCCGGGCGCTGGAGGTGAACCGTCCGGATCGTGAAAACCCCATGGAGGTGCTGGCCCGGGTCGGTGGCTTTGAGATCGGCGCCATCGCCGGAGCGGTGCTGGCGGCCGCCCGCCACCGGGTGCCGGTGTTGCTGGACGGCTACATCGCTACCGCTGGCGCCCTGACCGCTGTCGGCCTGTGTCCGGCGGTGCGGGAATACCTGATCGCCGGGCATCGCTCGGTGGAGCCGGGTCACGCCATCGCCCTCGAGCATTTGAACCTGGAGCCGCTTCTGGAACTGGACCTGCGGCTGGGGGAGGGCACCGGCGCGGTGCTGGCCATGCACCTGGCCGAAGCCGCGGTGCGGATGATGGGCGAGATGTCCACCTTCGCCCAGGCCGGCGTGTCCGAACGGGCCGGGGACTGAGGCGGGCGTGACCGGGGGGTGGCGCGACAAGGCCCGCAGTCATCCGGCGCACCAGCCGGTGGCGGATGCGGTCCGGTTTCTGACCCGGCTGCCGTTTCCCGCTCCGGCGGAGGATGAGGGTGACGAGGGGCCGGTGGTCCACCCGTGGACCATGGCGGCGTTTCCGCTGGTGGGCCTGTTCATCGGCTGTCTGTTGTGGAGCATCGGCGGGGTGCTCGGCTGGTTCCTGCCGAAGGTGGTGGTCGATATACTGCTGCTGGCGCTGCTGGCGTTCCTTACCGGGGCGATTCACTGGGACGGTCTGATGGATACGGCGGATGCCCTGGGTGCGCCACGGGAAAGGCGTCTGGAGGTGCTTCGGGACGTTCATGTCGGCAGCTTCGGCATGCTGACGCTGGTGTTTGTGGTGGGGGGGCAGTGGGCCGCACTGTATTCCCTGTCCGGCTGGATGCACGGCGCGGCGTTGATCCTGTTCCCCATGTGGGGCCGCTGGCTGATGCCTGTAGTGACCCTGGACATGACCGACCTGCGACAGGGAGAGGGACTGGCCGGCGCCTTCATTCAGGTGCTGGAAAGCCGCCACATCCTGTGGGGCGGGTTGTTGGCGTTTACCGTCAGCCTGCTTTTGATGGGGGTGTTCAAGGCGCTTGCCCTGATGGGTCTGATGGTGTTGTCCGGGTGGCTTTTGCGGCGTTTCTGGAACACCGCCTTCGGCGGCGTCAGCGGTGATCTGATCGGCGCTTCCTGTCCCCTGGGAGAGCTGGTCGCGTTGTTTGCCCTGGCGGCATTCGCCTGAGCCGCCCGGTTGCCGTGCCGGGCGGCGCTCGAAATCCCGACATCAAACAGGAATATGCCCCCACCTCCGCGCATCTTCCCCCTTGCGGGTCAGGTGCTCGGGGCGGTGTCCGGAGGCGTCCGGGAGATGGTCTGGAGATTGCCCCGGTGATAGACTTGAATCCGGAGTCCTGATCCACCCTTGAACAAGGAGCCGGGGACGTGCCAGAGCCCTTTGCCCATCGGATCTTCAGCCTGGATGAAGCCAACCTGCTGGTGCCGGAACTCACCGAGATTTTCGCCGCCATTCGGGCCGAGAAGCGCGTTGTGGATCAGCTCATGCCGGCGGCCGTCCGCGCCGCCGCCAGACGGGTGGAAGGGGGCGGAAGCCGTTATGGTGCCCGCTACGTGCGCGCCTTGGAGCACATTGTGGACCTCACCGACCGGGTGGCCGGGATGGGTGTATTCATCAAGGATCTGGATGCGGGGCTGTGTGATTTTCCCCACGAGCGGGATGGGGAAACCGTGCTTTTGTGCTGGAAGTACGGCGAACCCGCCGTGGACTGGTGGCACGGCCTGGACGATGGTTTCAGGGGCCGCCGTTCGGTGGACGAACTCGATATGCCGTAACCCTGTCCCCCACGTCCCCGGTCCCTGCTGTTGCCCCGCCGAGGGCTTGACACATTTTCCATTGTGATTAAAATTCGCCCTCCATGGACACTTTGATTACCGTTAAAGACCTGTCCAAAACCTACGGCGCGGTGCGCGCGGTGGACGATATTTCCTTTGCCATCAAAAAGGGTGAGGTGGTGGGACTTCTGGGCCCGAACGGCGCCGGCAAGACCACCACCATGAAGATGCTCACCTGCTACATGCCGCCAAGCCGGGGTGAGGTGCTGTTCGACGGCATGGACGTGATGGAGGACACCCTGCCAGTGCGCCGCCGCATCGGCTATCTGCCGGAGAGCGTGCCGCTCTACGACGAGATGGGGGTGTACGAATATCTGGACTTTATCGCCCGGGTGCGCGAGGTGCCCGCCGCTTCGCGCCGTCAGGCGATCGCCTCGATTGCGCGCCGCTGCGGGCTGGGGCCGGTGATCGGCAAGGGCGTTGCCGAACTCTCCAAAGGTTACCGCCAGCGGCTGGGTCTTGCCCAGGCCATGATCCACGATCCGGACGTGGTGATTCTGGACGAGCCGACCACCGGCCTTGATCCCAATCAGATTGTCGAGATTCGCGACCTGATTCGTGAAATCGGCCGGGAGAAAACGGTCATCCTCTCCACCCACATCCTGCAAGAGGTGGAGGCGGTGTGCGACCGGGTGCTTATCATCAACGAAGGCCGCATCATCGCCGACGGCACCCCCCAGTCCCTGCACGCCGAATTCCAGGGGGCGCAGGAACTGGACATGCTGGTGGATGGCACCAGCCCGGACGCCCTTAAGCAGAAGATCGACCAGATGGCCGGGGCCGATGCCGTGCAGGTCGAGGCCGGGGCCGGTGGCGCAGTGGCCGCCCACATCACGTCCGCCAAGGATACGGATCTGCGCGAAGCCATCTTCCGGTTGTGCGTGGATCAGGGCTGGGTGCTGCTGGAAATGCGCCGCCGGGTGGTGAGTCTGGAGGACATCTTCCGCAAGCTGACCACGGGGAACGACGCATGAACGGCATCGCCGCAATCTTCCGCCGCGAGATGGCGGGCTACTTCAACCAGCCGGTGGCCTATGTGGTCATTACCGCTTACCTGCTCATGTGTGGCTGGTTTTTCACCAGCAACCTGTTTCTGGCAGGGCAGGCGGACCTGCGGGGATATTTCGGCGTGGTGCCCATACTGCTGGTGTTCTTTGCCCCGGCGCTGACCATGCGGCTGCTGGCTGAAGAGTGGAAGAACGGCACCATGGAACTGCTGGTCACCCTGCCGCTTTCCGACATGCAGGTGGTGCTGGGCAAGTTTCTGGCGGCGCTCTCGGTGCTGGTTGTGGCCCTCGGGCTGACCTGTCTGTACCCGCTGACGGTGTCGATGCTGGGCAACATGGATTGGGGGCAGGCCGCCTCCGGCTATGTCGGCCTGCTCCTTCTGGGGGCGGCATTTCTGTCCGTGGGGGTGCTGGCCAGCGCCCTGACCCGCAGTCAGGTAATCGCGTTCATCGTCAGCTTTTTCATCTGCTTCGCCCTGTTTATGCTCGGCAAGGTTTTGCCCCTGGTGCCCGATGTGCTGATACCGGTGGTTGAGACGCTGGCCATCGACGTCCATTTTGGCAACCTGATCAAGGGGGTGGTGGACAGCCGGGACGTGGTCTATTTCACCTCCATCGTGGTGCTGTGTCTGGTGGGGGCGGTCACCGCTCTCGAAAGCCGCAAGTGGGGACGCTGATGGATTCTCGCCGGCTTAAAGTTACCGCCACCCGCTGGGGGATTCTGACGGCCACGGTGGCGGTTCTGGTGCTGGTCAATCTGATCGGATCGTTCTGGTTCGCCCGTCTGGATCTGACCGAGGACAAGGAATTCACCCCCTCCGAAAGCACCCGCAGCCTGCTCGCATCGCTGGACGACAACGTGCTGGTGCGGGGCTATTTCACCCGCGACCTGCCGCCGCCCTATAACCGCAGCCGCGCGGTGCTCAAGGACCTGCTCGACGAGTACCGGGTGCTGTCCGACGGCAGAGTGAGCTACGAATTCATCGACCCGGCGGAGGCGCCGGGAGGCGAGCAGGACGTGCTCATGATGGGCATCCCCAAGGTGCAGGTGACCGACGTCTCCTCCGACAAGATCGAGGTCAAGAACGGCTTTATGGGCGTTGCGGTCCTGTATGGCGACAAAAGCGAGGTCATCCCGGTGGTGCAGGGCGCCGAGGGGCTGGAATATCTGCTGACCTCCAAGATCGGCAAGGCCACCGGTAGCGGCCGCAGGAAGCTGGGGCTGATGCAGGGCTTCGGTATCCCGCCGATGGCGGAAGAGATGCGGCAGACCACGCAAAGCCTGATCGAGCAGTACGAGATCGTGCCGGTCGACCTTGAGTCAGGAGAGGACCTTCCGCCGGATATCGACGCCCTTCTGGTGGTCGGCCCCACGGAACCCCTGTCCGAATGGGCCCTGTCCCGGATTGACGGCTATCTGGCCGGGGGTGGCGCGGTCGGGCTGTTTGCCGGTGGCGTGGACGCGGATATCTCGACCCAGGTGGCGAACGACCTGCCGGAACTGTTTGGCGACCTGCTCGGCGGCTGGGGGGTGCGGATCGGGCGTGACCTGGTGGCGGATAGCCACAACCTGCGCATCACCGTATCCCAGCAGCGCGGCATGTTCTCGATCCAGAACCTGGTGGACTATCCGTACCTGCCGAAGCTCACCCGGCTGGCTCCGGACAACGTGGTGGTGAAGGACCTGGAAGGGGTCTTCTTACCGTTCCCCTCCAGCGTCGCCGCAGACAGCAGTGGCGAGGTCACCTGGACCCCCATGATGCAGAGTTCCGACCTGAGTTGGCAGGTGATCGCACCGTATGACGTGGGGCCGTTCACACCACTCAACCCGGCTGAATTCGGGCCGGACGCCAAGGGGCCGCACACCTTGGCGGTGGTGGGCGAGGGCACCTTCCCGAGCGTGTACGCCGGGCGGGTGGTGACGCCGCCGGGGGATGACGCTCCGGCGGATGCCGTTCCCGTGTCCGCGCCTGTTCCCGCTCCCGGCCGCGTGATGGTGGTGGGCAGCGCCGGCGTGTTTACCGACCGGTACCTCATGAGCGGCGAGAACCTGCCGTTCCTCATGAACGCAGTGGACTGGCTGTCCCGTGATGAGGTCCTCATCAGCCTGCGCTCCCGTGGCGTGACGGATCGTCCCCTGTCCGAGATCACGGACACGGCCCGGCAGTCGATCAAGGCGCTCAACATCCTGGGCGGCGCGGCGTTTCTCATTGTGCTCGGGCTGGTGCGCTGGAAAATGCGCGCCACCCGCCGCCGCCAGTTCGAAGGCGTGCTGTGAAGCTGAAAACGCTTGTCATCCTGCTGGTGTTCGTGCTGCTGTTGGCCGGGTTGTTTTTTGCCGGGCGTATCGACCAGGAGAACGCCGGAGGAACCGCTTCCGGCCAGCTCCTGGCGCTGGATCCGGAGCGCATTGCCCGGGTGGTGCTTGAGTCCGCTTCCGGACGCACCGTGCTGGTGCGGAAGGACGGGGAGTGGATGCTGACCGAGCCGATTTCCTACCCGGCGGACAGCGCCCTGGTCGCGAGCACGATCGGCGCTCTGGTGGAGCTTGTGAGCGACGGGGTGATCTCGTCCAACCCGGAGCGGGCATCGGTGTTCGAGGTGGATGCATCCAGAGGGCTGTCCGTGTCGGTGTTCGAGGATACGGAGTCGGGTCAGCCGTTGGCGCGGCTGACCCTGGGTAAGCTGAGCCCCGACTTCGGCCACACCTATGTGACGTTGGGGGACCGTCCCGAGGTCCACCAGGTCAGGGGCACCCTTCGCTTCCGCTTTGAACGGGATGCGGGCGGCTGGCGCGACAAGACGGTGCTTGCGTTCGATGCGGCCGAAATCCACCGGATCGATCTGGCGGCCGAAGGAATGTTGTCGGTGGAGCGGGAGGCGGATGGTGCGTCCTGGCGCTGGGCCGTCGATCATCCGACCCCGGCATCCGCCCTCGACCCGGAAAAAGTCGGTCAGTTGGTGCGGTTTTTAGCCACCCTGAAGGCCCACGATTTTGTCGATGAGGTGCCGGATGCCAGTGCTGAACCGCTGTTGATTGTCACTTTGCACCGGGGGGCGGGAAACCCCATCGACCTGACCGTGGAGGACGATGTGGACGGCCGCTACCGGGTGGTGGTGGATGCGGATCCGCAGCGTTATCTGGTGCATCCGGGCCCTCTGGCCGAATTGGCCGCGGACCCGGTGAGTGCGCTATCCGTTACACCGGAGCAAGCCCCTGCCGGGATTGCCGCCCCCCCATCGTAAGCGGGGACAGGTGGTCTCCCGGACATTGCGGGTGACGGGGAATCGTCCATGAACGTCGATGTCATCATGACCACCGGGGTATGCAGCGTTGGCATGGACGATACCGTTATCGCCGTGCGGGAGTTGCTGGATTCAAAACCGTTTCACCACCTGCTGGTGATGGACGAAGGGCGGCTGGTGGGGATTCTTTCGGACCGGGACGTGTTGCGCGCAACCAGCCCGTTTTTCGGGACCCGCGACGAGAACGTGCGGGACGAGTCGCTGATGCACCGGCGGGTCCACCAGATCATGACACGAAACCCCCGCACGATCCCTCCGGATACCCCGCTGCGGGCGGCCGGGGAGATCATGGTGACCCACCGCATCTCCTGCCTGCCGGTGGTCTCGGACGATGATGGAATCCATACGCTGGAGGGGTTGATCACCTCCCGTGATTTGCTGCAGTACTATCTGGACGGCTTCTGAGCCGGATTGACCCGGCCACGGTGGCTGGCCGCGCTGGCCACATGGGGGCCTAAACGTAGGTGGAAAGTTCGTCGCCGCCGATGCGGGCGATGCGCTCCGCCAGCCACCGCACCGGACGGCTGGTGGGATAGGTCCACGGCTTGAACAACAGGGCCATCTCTTCCGCCGTGTAACGTTCGCAAAAGCTCTTGAACGACTCGTCTCCCTGCCGGCGCTTCCGGTACACCCGCACGGCGTAAGCCAGTTGTGCGTTGATCCGGTCGCCGGGAATCCGCCGCAAGGCGTGCTTGCCGAACGCCGTGGAATCACCCGTGCCGCCGCCAAAAAACACGTGAAACGCCTCCACGGTTTCGCCGTCCACTTTGATTTTGCATCCCTGTAAACCGATATCGGCCACGGAGTGGTTGGCGCAGGTGTTGGGGCAGGCGGACAGGGCGATGTTGAGGGGGTCTTTATCCAGCCCTTCACGCTCCAGACTTTCCACGATGTTCACCACCCGGTTTTTGGTTTCCACCGTGGCCAGCTTGCAGTAGGTGTTGCCCGAACAGGCGGTCATGGCCGCCTGCAAGGGGGAGCCGCCGTAGGGGATGCCCGCCCGGTCCAGTTCCGCCGTCAGGTGATCCAAACGCTCGTTGGGGATATTAATGAGAAGTATGTTCTGGCGGTTGCTGGTGCGCAGTTCACCGCTACCGAACTCCTCCGAAAGCCGCGCCAGGGCGCGGGCCTGATCCACGGTGACCTTTCCCACCGGGAACGGCAGTCCGACAAAGGACAGCCCGTCCTGTTTTTGCGGGTGGATGCCGATGGGATCCTGCTCCTGCTCGCGGATGGCGGCGTCCGATATGTGCCGGGGCAGGGGGCGCCCCAGGGCGTGCTCCACCGACTCGCGAAAACGGGGCATGCCCCATTTCTCCAGCAAGTGCCCCATGCGCGCCTGCTTGCGGTTGGTGCGGTCGCCGTGGTCCCGATACACCGCAACGATGGCGGCGCACACCTCCGGAACTTCCTCTTCCGTGAGCAACACCTCTAAATCCTGAGATACGAAATGGGAGGTGGAGGGTTGGCCGCCCACCCGAATGCCGTAGCCCACGGCGTCACCGGCGCCGTCCCGCACCGCCTGTACGGCGATATCGTGCAGTTCCGGGTGGGTGCAGTTGGTGCCGCATCCGGCCAGGGAGATGTTGAACTTGCGCGGTAGATCGGCGAACGCCCGGTTGCCCACAAACAGTGTTTTAAGGGTCCGGGCCAGTGCCGATACATCGGCGATTTCGTTCGGGGCGATACCGGCCTGGGCGCAGGCGGTCAGGTTACGCACGTTGTCGGCCCCCGACTGCATGCTGGTGAGGCCGAGGGCCTCAAGTTCCTTGAATATGGGAGGCACATGAGCAACGGGAATACCGCGGATCTGAATACCCTGGCGGGTGGTCACGTTCAGGAACGGCAGGGCGCAGGCATCGGTCAGATCGGCGATGCCGCGCAGCTGGGCGGCGCTGATCTGCCCGCCGTTCACCTTCAGACGCAGCATGAAGGTGTCCGAGCGTGGACCTTCCCAGAACAGGCCGAACCAGCGCAGACGAAAGCTCCACGCCTTGTCCGGCGGCCCGCTCCCGTTTCGGGCGAAACCCAGGATGTTCTCCCAGCAGTCCAGGGGGTGTTTTTCGGTTTTGAAGGCCTCTTCAGCGGGGTTTTTTTTGTCTTTTTTTTGCGCGATATCGGCCTTGTCGCTACCGGTCATGACCAGAGATTCGCGGGGTTTGCTCATTCGTACCAACCGGGTATGTGATTGTTTACGGGTGCCCCGGTGCCATTGACGCAGGTCCCCGACCGTTGTTGCTGGTTACGTAATTCGCAACTTCAGTGCCATCCCGAAAACATTTGATAACCCATTGTTTTTAAAATAATAACCCTCTGTATTTTGAGGGTTTCCCGAGGGTGTCGGGCGGTGGGGAAATCTTCAATGGAGTCGCAATGAAGACGTTTTTGTGTGGCGGGTAGGGGCGCCATCGGCGCGACAGGGGGGCGCGGGGGATGTTTATCCGGTTGATCCGGCTGCTGCGGAGGGAGTCATGTGCTGAGTCACTTTTTTCACCGCCGGCTCAGGAGGTGTCTTCGTCGGCGACCGGCAGGGTTACGGAGAAGAGGCTGCCGCCGCCTTCCCGGTGCACAAATCCGATGTGCCCGTCCATCCGCTCCACCAGTTGCCGGGTAATGCTCAGTCCCAGACCCGACCCCTCGATGGTGGAAGATTCCGCTCCCAGCCGTTCAAACGGCTGGAACAGTTTTTTCACGCGATTCTCCGGAATGCCCGAACCGTTATCGCTGATGGTGAAGGTAACCTGCCCGTTCCCGGCGTAGCGGCACTCCAGTTTCACCCACCCGCCGGGCCGGTTGTACTTGACCGCATTACTCAGGAGGTTCATGAACACCTGCTTGAGCAGCGTCTGGTCCGCACGCACCCGTTGCTCCGGTTCGCATGCGGGGGGCGCGAGGGTCACCTGACGATTTTCCGCCAGAGGGCGGAGCATCGAGATGCATTCATCAAATATGGGCCCCACCGGCACGGTTTCGACCCGCATGGGGAGTTGACCGGTGCTGATCCGCGTCAGGTCCAGCATGTCGTTGATCAGCTCCATCATGTGCTCGCCCGCCTTCAGTATCTCGTCGACGTTTCCCCGGTTCGCGCCGCCATCCTCCGGCAGATTCAGTTTGAGGAGTTGGGCAAAGCCGAGTACCGCGTTTATTGGGGTCCGGAGTTCGTGGCTCATGCGGGAGAGAAAGGCGCTTTTGGCCCGGTCGGACTGTTCCGCGATCTCCTTTTCGTTGCGTAGCTGGTCGGCCTCTTTCTGGCGGGTGATGTCGGTGATGAAGCCTTCCAGAAAAAGCAGTTCGCCGTCATCCGAGAACACCCCCTCTCCCTGTTCCCATACCCACTTTTCCGTCCCGGCAGCGTCCCGGATTCGGTAGGTAAGGGTGTAGGGAAGGTGTGCTTCCACCCCCTTCTGCACCCCGTCCCATACCCGACCCGCGTCTTCCGGTACGATCAGGTCAGCGTAGTTAATCCGTCCCGACAGCAACACCTCCGGGGAATGTCCGGTCAACGATTCGCAGCCGGGATTGGTGATCAGTAAGGTCCAGTCGGGGTCGTTGGCGCAGCGATAGACCATGCCGGGCAGATTGTCCATCAGGGTGGTGAGTTGCCGCTCGCTCTCCAGGGCGCGTTCTTCCGCCTGTTTGTAAGCGGTAATGTCCGTGATGGTGCCCGCGTAACCGGTCAGCCGGTCTGCTTCATCCAGCTCCTCACCGGCCTGTCCGAAGACCCAGATGACGGTGCCGTCCGGATGGAGAAAGCGGTATTCGGAGGAAAATGGCAGACGACTTTTGCTGGCGGCGTTCCATTCCTCGAATACCCGTTCCCGGTCGCGCGGGTCCAGTGCGTTGGCCCAGCCTTGCCCCATCGCCTGAGCGGCGCTCAGACCGGTGATCTCACACCACTTGCGGTTGACATAGTGGCAAAGCCCTTCCGGGTCGGTGCGAAAAACACCCACCGGCAGGTTGTCGGGCAGTATGTGAACCGGGGTTTCGGTTTTTGACGGGGCTGTCGACTCGTTATCCATATTTCCCTTTACTCTGTCCCCCCAAGGGATTCTGCTCCGAGCATGCTCAATGAGTCGGGTGGTGAAGACAATCACCGCGTTGTCTGATCCTACCCTGTCCGGTATGCAATCACCAGCGACGATGAAAACGGTGGCGGCAGGTCGGTCTGTGACGGGGCCTCAAATCCGGCATCGGTCAGCCAGCCTCCGATCTCTTCCCGGGTGTAGACCCGGCCGCGCTGGGCCAGCAGCATGAACAGTGCGAACAAGGCGCCGCCTTCCGGGTGCACCCGGTCCGCTTCCAGCACGTGGTCCTTGATGACGATGCGCCCGCCGGGATTCAAGACGTCAAAGCAGCGGGCCATGAGGCGGGCGTTGTCGGCCTCGTTTTCCAGATGGATCACGTTCGACAGCAGCACCATGTCGAAGCCGCCCGGCAGCGGGTCGGCATTGTAGTCGCCGGGGGTCAGGGTGATGCGTTCGGTCATGCCGGCTTTGGCCACCACCTGTTCGGTCACCGCCAGGGTGCCGGGCAGGTCGAAGATGGTGGCGGCCAGTGCGGGCTTCGCGCCGCACAGGGCGATGGGGTAGGTGCCGGGGCCGCTGCCCACGTCCAGCAGACGGTTGACGCCGGTGAGGTCCAGGTTGTTTGCCAGCCAGACGTCGTCGCCGCGGGCCTTGACCAGGCTGTCCATGGCCATGATGAAGGTGTGGGTTTCCGCCGGGTCGCTCTGGTACATGTCGGTGGGGCGCTGGGGCCGTCCGCTCTTCACTGCGTCCGCCAGCTTGCCCCACAACGCCCAGCTACCGGCCTCCAGGGCGATCATGTGACCGAAGTAGTCCGGGCCGTCCGGCAGCAGGTAACGGCGTGCGGTGTCGCTCAGGGTGAAGGTGCCGTCGGCTTTTTTTAGCAGCTCCAGCGCCGTCATGGCATTCAGAAGCAATTCGGTTGCGCGTGGGTCGAGACCTCTGGAGGCGGCCACCTGGTCCGCCGTGGCGCCGTCACCGATGGCGGCAAACAGGTCCAGCTCCACCGCCGTGTGCAGCACGCGGGAGTCGCCGAAGGAACCGCTCAGGTTTTCCAGCGCGGAAAAATCCATCGGTTCAGCCGAAGGGGCGCACCTTGACCATGATCAGGATGCCGATCACGATCAGGCCGATGGTGCCGTGCACGGCGGAGAACAGCGCCTTTTTAGCCTGCTCGGGATGGGCCTTTAGGGCGTTCAGTTTGATGTAGAGCACAATATGCAGCACGACCAGCACGGCAATCAGCACCATTTTGCCGTGGAACCAGCCCATGCCGCCGTAGGGCACCGGGCCGTTTGCCAGCAACCCACCCGCGGTGATCAGGGTGATGACCATACCGGGCACCGCCACCAGCCAGTGCATGCGGCCTTCCACCCAGGCGAAGCGCGGCTGCACCGCCGCCTCTTCCACCACGTGGTAGGCCGCCATGCGGGAGATGGCCAGCAGTCCGCCACTCCACAGAATGACGCCGAGCAGATGAAAGGTGAGCCACCAGGCCATGGGATACCCCCTAATGAAAAATCGTGGCGGTTCGCGGATGCGGCGCGCCCCCTCTGCCCGGTAGTATAGGACCATCTTTTACCTTGCGCCCGTCTTGGGCCTTACCGGATTTTCCCGTGACCCCTTCTTCTCCATCCGTCCCGCTCCACGTCGCCACCTGGAACGTCAACTCGCTTCGCACCCGGCTTGCCCACGTGCTGGACTTTTTGCGCGACCACACCCCGGACGTGCTTTGTTTGCAGGAATTAAAAGCCGATGACAAGGCCCTGCCGAGGGAGGCGTTTGAAACCCTCGGTTACCATATCGAGGCCCTGTGCCAGAAGACCTATAACGGCGTTGCGATCATCTCGCCATACCCCATTGAAGATGTGCATACCGGCTTTTCCGATGGCCCGGAAGACCCACAGGCGCGGGTCATCGCAGCCACCGTGCGGGGCGTCCGGATCATCAATGTCTATGTGCCCAACGGTTCCGAGGTGGGGTCGGACAAGTACGACTACAAGCTGAAGTGGATGGGGCGGCTGTCGGACGAGCTGGCGGGCCATTTCGACCCGAAAGCCCCGGTGCTCCTGTGCGGCGACTTCAATGTCGCCATGGAGCCCCGTGACCTGTACGACCCGGTGGCGTGGGAGGGGCGCGTGTTGTATTCCGAGCCGGAAAAAAAAGCCGCCCGCCGCTGGCTCGAATGGGGTCTTGTGGACAGCTTTCGCCTGCACCACGACGAGGCCGGGATCTACTCCTGGTGGGATTACCGCCAGGGGGCCTATGCCGCGGGCCGGGGGCTTCGCATTGACCATATATGGGTGACGCAATCCCTGGCCGCCGCCTGCACCGCCTGCGATGTGGTGACCGCCCCCCGGGAGCTTGAAAAGCCGTCCGACCACGCCCCGGTGGTGGCCCGCTTTGAAGGGGTGGCGTCACCCTGACCTAACCCGTACAATGGGGGCCGTTTAAAACGTCCGGATCGGTGTATGTGGAGTAGCAACGTTTGCTGTTCAGGCGCGTGGCATGCCGAATTATTCCGACGTCACGGTTTTGGGGTTGTGGGCGAGATGGGTCGCCTCCGGTCCAATCTATCAAGGAACAACGGGCATCGCCCGGTTTTGAGTGAGAGATGAGGATTACGATGAACAAACGGATTTTGATTGCAGTTGCCGCTTACTTTGCTCTGGCCGCCACGGCTTGGGCTGGCAGCGGTGGGCACGGCAGCCACTGGGGCTACACGGGTGAGGCGGGGCCGTCCCACTGGGGCGACCTGAACGACGACTACCACGTCTGCAAAGAGGGCATGAAACAGTCGCCCATCAATATCGACAGTGCCACTCACCGGGACAAGGTGTCCCTGGCCATGAACTACAAAGCCACAGCGGTGAGCGTGCTCAACAACGGCCACACCATTCAGGTGAACTACGAGCCGGGTTCGTCCATGACCGTGGACGGCAAGACCTACAACCTGCTCCAGTTCCACTTCCACAGCCCGAGCGAGCACACCTACAAGGGCAACCCCTATCCGCTTGAGGCGCACCTGGTGCACAAGGCGGACGACGGTTCCCTGGCTGTGGTGGGCGTGTTCTTCAAGGAGGGCGCCGAGAACCCGCTCCTGTCCAAGGTGTGGTCCGCCATGCCGAAGAAAGCTGGCGAAACCATGAAGGGCATGGGCGCGGTCAACATCGCCGATGTGCTGCCGAATCCCAAGGCCTACTGGAACTACAGTGGCTCCCTTACCACCCCGCCGTGCAGCGAAGGCGTCAACTGGTTCGTGATGGACAAGAGCATCCAGGCTTCCAAAGCCCAGATCGAGCAGTTCCTTGGCGTGATCCACGAGAACGCCCGTCCGGTTCAGCCGTACCACGGCCGTAGCGTCGATCACCGCATGTAATGAAATTGCGCGGGACGCGCATCCGGGCCGATGTTCCGGATGCGCGTCCCGCGTGTTTTTAAAAAAATCCCCCAACTGATGATGATCCACATGGAGAAACCCGAATGAATCGCCACGGCGTAATTAAACCCATGGGCGCAATGCTGGCCGGTCTGGCCGCGGCGGTGCTCGCCTTCACTTCCCCCGCCCACGCCATCCAGCTCACCCCGGACTGGGATTTGAAGGGCAAGTTTTTCGCCGATGTCACCTCGTCCGAGCGGGACGACGACAGTGGCTTTCACTTAAAGCGCGCCTACGTCATGCTGCGCGGCAAACTGGCGGACGGCGCCAAATTCGGCCTGACCCTGGACCAGCGCAGCGAAGCCAGCGCGGGCGGCGAGGGGGTGTTCGTCAAGCACGCCTACCTCTCCAAGAGCTACAAGGGCATCCTGTACACCGCCGGTCTGCACGGCACCCCCTATGTGCCGTGGGACGAGAAGCACTTCTGGGGCTACCGCTTCGTGGAGAACACCTTCACCGACGAGTGGGGTGCGCAGACTTCCTCCGATCTGGGTGTTTCGGCCCAGGGCACGGGCATGCAGGGCAAGCTCGACTACCACGTCGCGCTGCTCAACGGCGAAGGCTACGGCAACAGCACCGACGGCAACGGCTTCGCCTTCGCCGGTCGCGCCAACATCCAGATAGACGCCCTCACCGTCGGCCTGTTCCTGCATGACGAGAACCATCGCAACGGCGTGCGGGACTTCGACCCGAACCGTCAGGTGGTATTTGCGTTCTATGAAACCGACACCTTCCGCTTCGGCGGCCAGTTGATGATGCTCGACGACGGCACCGGCGCGGGCACCGTCTACGACGATGGCGACGGCTACAATTTGCAGGGTCACTACAAGCTGCCGAAGATGACGAACGCCCACGTGTTCGCCCGCTACGACAGCATCGATATCGGCACCAACGCCGCCAACGCCGACCGCAGCCTGTGGATCGTCGGCCTCGCCAAGAAGGTGGGCGAGAACCTGACCATCGCGCCCAACGTCAAGGAGATCGACAACGGCACGGTCAGCAACCTGATCGTCGGGTTGCACACCCAGTACACCTTCTAGCGGGGGTCGCCCCGCAGCGGTCATGCGCGAGGCCGGGAATCTTTCCGGCAAACGTGTAGGGGGAGCGGGCATGGGGGTGACTCCAGCCGTATTCCTTCCGCCGTATGAAGACACATGACGATGCCTCCCGGAAGGTTTTTCCGGGGGGCATCGTTTTTTTTGCGGCGTTGATTTGCCCCTGCCGATTGCATCCGTTGGCCGCATCCGGTAGCGTGCCGCCATGACGAATCCGAGCCCCGCCCGCCTTGACCGCGACCATCTGCTGGCAGTGGTGCGCGACGCCCCGCTGGTCTCCATCGACCTGGTGGTGACCAACGCCCGTGGCGAGGTGCTGCTGGGCCTGCGCAACAACGCTCCCGCCCGTGGGTTCTGGTTCGTGCCCGGCGGCCGCATCCTGAAAGGCGAGACCCTCCCCGCGGCCTTCGCCCGTATCGCCCGCGCCGAACTGGGGCTTGTGCTGGATTACGCCGACGCCGCCCTGTTGGGAGTGTACGAACACCACTACGATGACAACTTCGCCGACGCCCCCGGCATCGGTACCCACTACGTGGTGCTGGCCCACCGGGTACGCCTGCCGGAAGGGGATCAAATCAGCGCCGACGACCAGCACGGGGTGCTTTCCTGGTGGTCCACCGGGCGCATGGGGTCGGAACCCACGGTGCACGAAAACAGCCGGGCCTACCTGACGGCGCTCGCCGAAGTGGATTGATTTTTCATCCCGATCGCGGAAGCGCCGGATCGGTTGGGTATGGTGTTGTAGGGGGGAGGTTTATTTTTCGTCGGGCGGGGAGGGTTTCGGCGGGGGGTGTTTTGCGTCCCGCAACAGCAGGTCGTATTCCAGAAAGGCGTGGCGCAGGGAGTGGGCCAGCCGGTGGGACGAGGCGACATCGCACAGGGCGTCCAGCAATACCTTGATCTTCAGTCGACATGCGTCTCGGCGCGCTTCAAACGGCTGCATCTCCGGGCTCGGGCTCATACAGTCACCACACTCGGGTATCGGTTGTTTTGTCGGCCATGGAATTAGACGAATCCGACGGGGGGAAAGTTCCCGGTGGCGCCTCACCCCCCGGTGCCCCGTCGGGGTGAAGCCGCCCCGTGCCCGGGTGTCTGCTACCCCACCGCCCCCAAAAATCCCATCAGGGCGGTATCCTTGAATATTTCCGCCAGGGCCCCCGCCAGCGCCTCGCTGATGGCTTTCGAAACGTGCTCGGGGTTTGCGGCGATGGGCACCTGCTGTTTGACGACGATGGTGTGGGTGGCTTCCTTCCAGATTTCGCCGATCTCGGCGCGGGCGTTCAATGACGCCGTGACCCGGATGTCCGCCACGCCGAACCCCGGCGTCACCCGGTCGGACAACTCCTTCCCCGTTACCGTTAACGACGGGTCGGCGGGGGCGCCACCGCCGGGGGTGAAGTTCAGGGACAACAGGCCGTTCATGACGTGGGGTTCCAGCGCCCGCGCCAGATCGCCCTTCAGGGGAAACAGCTCCCGCGCCCGCCGGTAGGCCGGGCCCTGCGGTGCAGTTTCCGCCGAGGCGTCCACCACCCGCACCGCCACCTCCACGCCCCCGCCCATATCGCCTTCCGGCAGCGCCGGTGACAGGTTCAGGGAAATGCTCCGGGGGCCGCCTGTGCAGGCGGTCGCCAGCAGCAACAGGGTGGCGCCGAGAACGACAAAAAAACGTGGGTTCATGGTTCCTCCGTGGGGATGCCGGTGGGGTTTCCGTCCAGGCTGGATCGGTTGTGTTCCGCCCAGTAGGCGCGCACACCGGCATCGCCTTTCTTCTCCGCCCAGTCGGTGAGGACCTGACGGTTCTGTTTGAAATCCATCTCCGGCACGCCGAAGCCGCAGGACGTCTGCACCAGATCGACATGCATGTCGAGTACCTGCCGAGCACCGGGAATGTCGGGAAAGTGGGCGGCCAGCGCCTCCCATTGCCCGTCCCCCGGATGCACCGCCCGCGCCGTGCCGTACAGGCGCAGAATCAGCGGGTCACCGGAAAACGCGCAGAACATGAGGGTCATGCGGTCGTTTTGCAGCAGGTGGGCGGCGGTCTCGTTGCCGCTGCCGGTCAGGTTGAGCCAGAGCACCCGGTTATCCCCCACCACCCGCAGGGAGTCGAGCCCCTTGGGGGAAAGGTTCACTCGCCCGTTCGCCGCCGTGGCGACGAAGAAGATGTGTTGACCGGCAATGAACGCCTTGTGCCGCTCGCTGATTCTGTCGTACTGCTTGCCCACGGGACTATGCCCGTTGCGCCACGATCTGCGCGAAGGCGCTTTGATTGTCCTCGTCCACCACCTCCCGGTAGTGGTGAATGCGAAAGCCCGCAAAGGTGTCCAGAAGCTCGTTATGGCCCAGGGCGAACTCGGCCCGCCGGGGGCTGCCCCAGCGTTCGTGCTGGTCGATCAGGAAGGTCTCGTAGACGATAAAACCACCGGGTTTGACTGCACCGCGAATCGCTTCCAGCAACGGCCGGTGCAGGTAGTAGAACACCGTCACCAGATCGTAGGTGATCAGGGGCAGGGTGGCGTCCCCGGCTTCCAGGTCGGTCTTTTCCACGGTGACGGAAAGTCCCTCGGCGTCCGCCGCATGCCGGGTGGCGGCGATGGCGTCGTCAGAAAGCTCCAGCCCGGTGACATCGAAGCCTTCGCGGGCTAAGAAAAGGGCATTTCTTCCCTTGCCGCAGGCCACGTCCAGGGCGGTGCGGCCGGGGGTGGCGGACTTGATGAGGGCGATGTGGTCGGCCAGCAGCCGGGAAGGGGATTCCGTGTGAACGTGAGCCATCAGTTGGCGGAAGGCGATCCGGGCAGTGGGCGGACGCCACGCACGGTCGGGATGATGCGGCCCTTGCCGTTGCCGCCGTCCCGCAGGGTGGGCACCTGCCGGGTGGCGGCAGTGCGTCCGTCCCGCACCTTCGGGATCTCGCGGGTGGGAACCGGTCCGCCATCCCGCACGGTGGGCACCACACGGCCTTCGCCGCGCTTTTTGCCGTCCCGCACAATGGGGATGCCTTCCTTGAAGGTGATGCGGCCGTCACGGGACATGGGGGTCTTGATCGTTGTCTTGGACATGTTGAAAGTCTTGGAGGGTATCGGGTTTTTGAGGCTTCGGTCACTCGACCGTAACGCTTTTGGCCAGGTTCCTCGGCTGGTCCACGTCGCACCCCCTCAGTACCGCGATGTGGTAAGCCAGAAATTGAAGCGGGACAGTGTACAGCACCGGCGAAAGATATTCATTCACATCCGGCACCGAGACCGTATCGTCCACCATCGTGGCAAGCTGGGTGTCGCCCTCGCCCATTACGGCAATGACGATGCCGTCCCGGGCTTTGACCTCCATGGCGTTGGCCACCACCTTGTCGTACAGCCGGTCCGGCGGCGCCAGCACCACCACCGGCATGTCCGCGTCGATCAGGGCGATGGGGCCGTGCTTCATTTCCCCGGCGGCGTATGCCTCGGCGTGGATGTAGCTGATCTCCTTGAGCTTGAGCGCCCCCTCCAGGGCGATGGGAAAATGCAGCCCGCGACCGAGGAACAGAAAATCGGAATAGCCGTGGTAGCGCTTGGCCAGCGCTTTCAGTTGCGGTTCCTGATCCAGGGTCTTTTCCAGCAGACGGGGCAGCCGGGCAAGCTCCTCGATCAACTCCCGCCGGGCAGCCTCATCCAGGGTGCCGCGCACCTGACCCAGATAGACGGAAAACAGGAAGAGCGCCACCAGCTGGGTGGTGAACGCCTTGGTGGAGGCCACCCCGATCTCCGGCCCCGCGTGAGTGTAAATCACCCCGTCCGCGGCGCGCGCCGCGGACGAGCCCACCACGTTGCACACCGAAAGCACACGCGCCCCCTGGTCCCGCGCCTCGGCCATGGCGGCCAGGGTATCGGCGGTCTCGCCGGACTGGGTGATCAGCACCACCAGATGATCCGGCCCCAGCATCGGGCTGCGGTAGCGGAATTCGGAGGCGATATCGACCTCCACCGGCAGCCGCACCATGCGCTCGATGGTGTATTTGGCGGTGAGGGCCGCGTGCCAGCTGGTGCCGCAGGCGACGATGTGAATACGCGACAGCCCCCGCAAATCGGCGTCGGACAGCCCCAGTTCCGGCAGCATCACGCTGTCTCGCGCCGGGGAGATACGCCCCAGAATGGTGTCGGTGATGGCGCTCGGCTGCTCGTGGATCTCCTTGAGCATGAAGTGCTTGTAGCCCGCCTTTTCAGCCATCACCGGGTTCCAGTTCACGGTCTCGGTACGGTGGGTGACGGCGGCGCCGTCGACGGTGGAGAGCGACACTTTATCCGGGGTGATGATCGCCACCTCACCGTCGTCCAGGTACATGACCTCGCGGGTATGGTTGAGAATGGCGGGGATGTCGGAGGCGATGAAGTTGGCGTTCTCACCCAGCCCCACCACCAGCGGGCACGCTTTTTTGGCGGCGTAGATCACCCCCGGGGTGTCCCCGCACACCACACCGAGGGCATAGGCGCCGTTGATCTCGGTGAGGGATTTGCGCATGGCCGACTCCACCGACATGCCCTCCTGCATGTGGCTGTCGATCAGGTGGGCGATGACCTCGGTGTCGGTTTCCGACGCCATGCTGCGTCCGGCGGCGGTGAGCTCTTCCCGCAGGGCCAGATAGTTTTCGATGATGCCGTTGTGCACCAGGGCGATACGCCCCACCTTGTGGGGGTGGGCATTGGGCACCGACGGCTTGCCGTGGGTGGCCCAGCGGGTGTGGCCGATGCCGGTGGTGCCGTAGAGGTCCTGGCCTTCGATGAGGGATTCGAGCGCCGCCAGCTTGCCCTCGTTGCGGACCACGGAAATCTCGCCGGCGGGGTCGATGAAGGCGATTCCGGCGGAGTCGTACCCCCGGTATTCGAGGCGTTTTAACCCCTCGATCAGAATGGGGACGGCGTTTCCGTCACCCGCGTATCCGATGATGCCGCACACGAAGGAAATTCCCTAGAAAAGGCCGGCCTGGGCCTTGGCGGAGAGGGGGCGGTTCAGGTGTTCGTGGGCCCGCACGGTGGCCACCCGGCCACGGGGGGTGCGGTCGATGTAGCCTTCCTTGAGCAGGAACGGCTCGTAGACGTCCTCGATGGTGTCGCGGGATTCGCCCAATCCCGCCGCCAGGGTGTCGAGCCCCACCGGTCCGCCGCTGTACTTGTCGATGATGGAAAGCAGCAGCTTGCGGTCCATGGGGTCCAGGCCGCCCTCGTCCACCTCCATCATGGCCAGCCCCATGCGCGCGGTGTCGATGTCGATGTGCCCGCTGGCCTTGACCTGGGCCACGTCGCGCACCCGCCGCAGCAGGCGGTTGGCAATGCGCGGGGTGCCGCGGGAGCGGCGCGCGATCTCCACTGCGCCATCGTCGGTCAGGGGCACGTCCAGCAGCCGGGCGGAGCGGGTGATGATTTTGACCAGTTCCTCCGGGGTGTAAAACTCCAGCCGGTTGATGATGCCGAAACGGTCCCGCAGGGGGCCGGTAAGCAGTCCGGCGCGGGTGGTGGCCGCCACCAGGGTAAACGGCGCAAGGTCGATCTTGACCGATCGGGCACCCGGTCCCTGGCCAATCACCAGATCCAGGGTGTGGTCCTCCATGGCCGGGTACAGGACCTCCTCCACCGCGGGGTTGAGACGGTGAATCTCGTCGATGAAGATCACGTCCCGCGGTTGCAGGTTGGTGAGGATGGCCGCAAGGTCTCCGCCGTGGTCGATGGCGGGGCCGGAGGTGGACACCATGTTGACCCCGAGCTCGCTGGCGACGATATGCGCCAGGGTGGTCTTGCCCAGCCCCGGCGGGCCGTAGAGGATGACATGGTCGAGCACCTCGGCGCGTTCGCGGGCCGCCTCGATGTAGACTGAAAGGCTCTGCTTGGTGTGCTCCTGACCGACGTACTCATCGAGCCGCTTGGGGCGCAGGGCCGGTTCCCGGTGAGCCTCGCCGGGCAGGGACTCGGCGGTGGTGAAGCCACCTTTGGCAAAGTCTTCACCAAGGTCGTCCGCAGGTCGAAATGCGTGGGGAGAGTCAGGCTGCATGGGCATTAGAATAGCATGGGCGACGGCAAAATAAAGCAGGCTGTCGCACGGCTGTGTGGGCGCCTCAGGAAAGCGCCGCCAAGCCTTTTCTTATCAGCGCCTTGAGGTCGGTTTCGCCGGTGGCGGCGACGGTCTGTACGGCGCTCTCGGCGCGGGCCCTGGAGTAGCCCAGGTTGACCAGCGCCGACACCGCATCGCTGAGGCCCCCCGCCGGGGCGGGCGCCGCGCCCGCCGCCATGGTCATGGGCGCGGCGATGCCGAGCAGCCCGACTTTGTCCTTGAGTTCCAGGGCGAGGCGGCTGGCGGTTTTTTTGCCGACGCCGTTGACCTTGGAAAGCATGGCGACATCCTCCCGGCTGATGGCCCCGACAAGCTCCGGCAGGGGCAGGGACGAAAGCACCGCCATGGCCACCTTGGGGCCGACGCCGGAGACGCCGATCAACAGCAGGAACAGATCGCGCTCCGTCTCTTCAAGAAAGCCGTAGAGCTGAAAGGCGTCTTCCCGCACCAGGGTATGGATGAACAGTTCCACCGGTTCACCCTTTGGGGTGCGGGTGGTGGTGGAGAGGGGGGCAAAGACTTCGTAGCCGACGCCGCCCACGTCCACCACCAGGCGGTTTTCGCCCCAGAACAGGGTGTTGCCTTTCAGGTACGCGATCATGTGGGGCCTCCATATTCGCCGGCGGCAATTTCCCGGATGCGCCTGAGTTGCAGGTGGGTGAGCGCCAGCCCCAGGGCGTCGGCGGCGTGCTCGGAACGGGGCGGTGCGGGCAGGTTTAACAGGCGCTGGATCATGAAAATCACCTGCGCCTTGTCGGCCCGGCCGTTGCCGACCACAGCCTGCTTGACCTGGGGCGCGGTGTAGTCCACCTGGGGTACCCCGGCCTCGGCACAGGCCAGCAGGATCACCCCTCGGGCCTGGCCCAGCTTGATGGCGGTTTGCGGGCTTTTGGTTCTGGAGACGAACGCCTCTTCCACCGCCACCGCCTCGGGCTGATGGGTTGCGATCAAGTCGGCAATGCGCTGGTGGATGCGGTGCAGGCGCTCGGCCATGGGCAGGCGTGCGGGGGCCCGTACGTCGCCTTCGATCAGGCAGCGGAAGCGGGAGCCTTCCTGGGCCACCACGCCGAAGCCGGTGGCCACCGTGCCTGGATCGACCCCGAGTACGATCACCGGGATACCGGAATATGGAGGAGGGACAGCATCCGCCCCCGGTTAGCCGAGGAGGCGCTCCAGAATTTCGTCGGGGATGTCGAAATTGGCGGAGACCGACTGAATGTCGTCGTGGTCTTCCAGGACCTCCATGAGCCGGATCATCCGTTCCGCATCCTTGCCCTCGAGCTTGACCTCGTTATCGGGCACCATGCGGATCTCGTCGTCCTGAGGGGTAAATCCCGCCGCGCGGAGGGCCTCGACCACGGTTTCGCAGTCGCCGGGTTCGGTGGTGATCTGGTAAACGTCGTCCTGCAGTTCCATGTCCTCGGCGCCGGCGGAAAGGGCGGCGTCCATCAGGGCATCCTCGGAGACGCCTTCGGCTTCGACCGTGATGATGCCTTTTTTGTGGAACATCCAGGCCACGCAGCCGTTTTCGCCCATGTTGCCGCCGTTCTTGGAGAGGGCGTGGCGAATCTCACCGACGGTGCGGTTGCGGTTGTCCGTGGTGACTTCCATATAGAGGGCGACGCCGCCGGGGCCATAGCCCTCGTAGACGATCTCCTCATAGACCACGCCGGGGATCTCACCGGTGCCGCGCTGGATGGCGCGCTTGATGTTGTCCATCGGCATGTTGTCGGCACGGGCTTTGTTGACGGCGGTGCGCAGACGTGGATTGGCGTCGACGTCGCCGCCGCCCATTCTGGCGGCCACGGTGATTTCCTTGCCCAGGCGGGTGAAGACCTTGCCCCGCTTGGCGTCAACCGCCGCCTTACGGTGCTTGGTGTTGGCCCATTTGGAATGCCCCGCCATGTTGCTGCCGCCGCTCCGTGTTCAAGTCTGTCGGTTACTGGCCGTCCCCGCTGGGGGGGGTGGTGTCGGCGGGGGCCGGGGCGTCGGGTATCGCTACCGGAGCCACATCGCCGGAGAAGAAATCGTCGGTCTGTCCCATGTCGTCGATCACCGAGGAAGACGCCTGATTTCTGGCGGCAACCGCCAACAGCAACGAGGTGGACATGAACACAATGGCGCAGCCGACGGTGAATTTTGAGAGGAACGTGGCGGCCCCGCGCGCACCGAACAGGGTGTGGCTGCCACCGCCGAAGGATGCGCCGATATCAGCGCCCTTGCCATGTTGCAGCAGGATTACCCCCACCATGAGCAGGCAGGTGATGACGTGAATAGCAGTTATGAATGTTGACACGGTTCAGCAACTCCGATGGCGGGCGACGACCACCGCCGCCCCTCAAAAAACGCGTTAGTATAGCGGGAGTCGGGCCCAGACTCTAGAGGGACTCTAAAAACCGCACCTAGGGGGCCGTTTTACCCAGGCGTTGCTCGGCGGCATCCACCATGGCGAAAAAGGCGTCGCCGTCGAGGCTTGCGCCGCCGATCAGGCAGCCGTCCACATCCGGGCAGGCGATTAACTCGGCGACGTTGCCGGGCTTGGCCGAACCGCCGTAAAGGATGCGGGAAGTCTCATCAATGCCGTGCCCGAGCGCACCCTTGAGCCAGTTCCGAATCAGGGCATGGGCTTCCTGGGCCTGTTCGGCGGTCGCTACCTTGCCGGTGCCAATGGCCCAGACCGGCTCGTAGGCCAGGATCAGGTTGCCCAGGTCGTCCGGGTCAAGCCCGGCCAGGGTCACTGAGAGTTGCCGGGTCAGAACCGTTTCGGTGTCGCCTTCCTCCCTTTCCGGCAGGGTTTCCCCGATGCAGAGGATGGGGGTCAGTCCGGCGGCGAGAGCGGCCTTGAGACGGTTACCGGCGGTGCTGTCGGTCTCGCCGAAGTACTGGCGGCGTTCCGAATGGCCGAGAATGACGTGGCTGATGCCGATTTCCGCCAGCATGGCCGCCGAAACCTCGCCGGTGAAGGCGCCGGTGGTTTCCCAGTGGCAGTTTTGCGCGGCGATGGTGATGGGGGTGCCCCAGGCCGCCTGCTGGGCTACGGTGAGGGAGGTGAATACCGGGGCGATGATCATCTCGGTGGTGATCCCGCCGCGCTCCTTGAGGTGGTCCACCAGTTCCCGCACGAAGCCGCCGGTGTCGTGGATGCCTTTGTGCATCTTCCAGTTTCCGGCCATGATCGGTGTGCGGCGGGGATTCACGAGGACTACTCCCGGTCCGGAATTACCGCAAGCCCGGGCAGTTCCTTGCCTTCGAGCAACTCGAGGGCGGCACCGCCTCCGGTGGAGATGAAACTCATGTTTTCGCTCTCGTTGGCGCGGTGCACCGCAAGCGCGGAGTCGCCGCCGCCGACGATGGTGAGGGCGTAGGTGTCTCCCACGGCGTGGGCCACGGCAAAGGTGCCACGGGAGAAGGCGTCCATCTCGAACACGCCCATGGGGCCGTTCCACAGCACCGTCTTGGCGTCTCCGATGGCCTCCTGGAACAGCTTGACCGAGGCCGGTCCGATGTCGAGGGCCATCCAGTCGTCAGGGATCTCCTGGGTGGTGACGATCTTGGTCTCGCCCTGGGGCGAGAATTCGGTGGAAACCACGCAGTCCACCGGCAGATAGAATTTTTTGCCCTGGGCGCGGGCGTCCAGACGGATCTTGTTGGCCAGCTCCAGCATCTCGTCCTCCACCAGGGAGGCGCCCACGCCATGGCCCATGGCGCGCAGGAAGGTGAAGGCCATGCCGCCGCCGATGATGATTTTGTCGGCGCGCTGCATGAGGTTCTCGATCACGGCAATTTTTGAGGACACCTTGGCGCCGCCGATGATCACCACGAACGGCCGCACCGGGTTGTCCAGGGCCCCTTCCAGGTAGCCGATCTCCCGTTGCATCAGGTAGCCGCAGGCGGTGTCGTTGATGTGCTGGGTGATGCCGGTGATGGAGGCGTGCGCCCGGTGGGCGGCGCCGAAAGCGTCGTTGACGTAGAGGTCGGCGAGCGCCGCCAGCTCCTTGGCGAAGGCCGGGTCATTGTCGGTTTCGCCCTTGTGGAAGCGCAGGTTTTCCAGCAGCAGCACATCCCCCGCCGACATCTTGTCGATCATGCCGGTCACCTGCGAGCCGATACAGTCCGGCGCGAATGCCACATCCTTGCCCAGCAGGCGTCCGAGACGCTTGGCCACCGGCGACAGGGAGTAGCGCGGGTTCACCTCACCATTGGGACGGCCCAGGTGGGTGGCGAGGATGACCTTGGCGCCTTCGTCGATGGCGTAGTTGATGGTCGGCAACGCCCCCCGGATGCGGGCGTCGTCGGTGATGTTCAGATCGTCGTCGAGGGGGACGTTGAAGTCCGCGCGGATGAAAACGCGCTTCCCTTTCAGGTCGAGTTGGTCGATGCTGCGTTTCACGTGGGTTCCTTACAGGCGGGTCATCAGGTCGACCACCCGGCTGGAGTAGCCCCACTCGTTGTCGTACCAGGAGATAATCTTAACCATGCGGCCCGCTATCACCTTGGTCAGTGCGCTGTCCACGCTGGAGGAGTGCGGGTCGCCGCAAAAATCGATGGAGACCAGGGGCTCGTCGCACACCTGAAGGAAGCCTTTCATGGGGCCGGAAGCCGCCGCTTTCAGGGCCTCGTTGACGGCCTCGGCGGTGGTTTCCTGCTCCACCGTGAAGACCGCATCCACCACACTGACGTTGGGGGTCGGCACCCGGATCGCCATGCCGTCCAGCTTGCCCGCAAGCTCCGGCAGCACCTCCGCCACCGCGCGCGCGGCGCCGGTGGTGGTGGGGATCATGGAGATTGCGGCGGCGCGGGCCCGGCGCATGTCCGAGTGGGGCAGGTCGAGCAGTCGCTGGTCGTTGGTGTAGGCGTGTACCGTGGTGACCAGGCCGTGCACGATGCCGAACGAGTCGTGGACCACCTTGGCTACCGGCGCCAGACAGTTGGTGGTGCAACTGGCGTTCGATACGATGTGGTGGGTGTCGGCGTTGTAGGCGGTATCGTTGACTCCCAGCACCATGGTCAGGTCCGGCTGTTTGGCCGGGGCGCTGATGATCACCTTGCGGGCTCCCGCGGACAGGTGCTTGGCGGCGTCGTCGCGGGCGGTGAACAGGCCGGTGGATTCCACCACCATATCCACGTTCAGCTCCTTCCACGGCAGCGCCGCCGGATCCCGCTCGGCGACGATTTTGACGGCCTTGCCGTTGACGCTGATACCGTCGCCCGTTACCTCGATGTTGGCCGACAGGTTGCCGTGCACCGAATCGTACTTGAGCAGGTGGGCGAGGGTTTTCGCATCGGTCAGGTCGTTGATTGCGACGATCTCGATGTCAGGGCGGTCCATCGCCGCGCGGAATACACAGCGGCCAATGCGTCCGAATCCGTTGATGCCAACCCGTACCGTCATGTCGTGTCACTCCTGGTCGATATAGAGATGGTGGACGGTTTATCCCGGCCACCGCAGCCCGCCCCGGTGAAGGCGCGTTAAAAAGAGGCTAAAACAGTATGCAAATCCAGCCCTTGAGTCAAGGTGTCAGAGCCGTTTCCGACACGCCCAAAGGCTGCCGTTCGAGCACCCATTCATCCACCGAAACCATAAGCCTGATCCTCGTTTTCGGGGCTGTCAACACGATGCGGTACGGCGCCCCCTCCGGGCCGTCCCGGTAGTCGGAAAACACGAGGCTTACGTCCCGCCCCACACGCTTTAGAAACAGCTGATGCAGATGACCGCCATCCACGGTAAAGCGTATGCCGTCCGCGTCCTTGCCGGATACCCAGCGGCTCTTGCGGTCGCGGAACAGGGGGCGGCCTTCCAGCGTGGGCCCCAGCAGTCCATCGAGCAGGTGGGGCAGCGATTTGAGCAGGGCGGCGGGCACCGCATCCGGATTGCCTCCGGTGATCTCGATATGGTGGTTGCCGCCCATGGACGTGTAGTGAAACAGCGGGGCGCCCACGGCATCGTAGCCGCTCAGGATGATCCGGTCCGGCGCCCGGTAGCGGATGACGGCGGTGAACGATGGCAGAAGGCCCCGGCGGTCGGCGCCATCCACCTCGACCTGGGCGAGGGCGTTGGCGCTCACGATGCCGGATCGCCGGTCGGCAAACGCTTTGGTAATCCGGTCGGCTTCCGCCGGGTCGGCAGGTCTCAGGGAAAGGCTCGCGCAGGCGGACAGGGCACTTGTTAACAGCGCACCGGAGAAGAGCACGCAGGCGAAGTGTCTGACGGTGACGCGGGCGCGCATCAGCCGAGAGCGGCCTCGATCGCCTCCGTGACCGAGCCCACCGGCACCGCGCCGGCCTGTTTGAGCGTGCGACCACGTCCGGGGACGATAAAGCGGGAGAAACCAAGCTTGGCGGCCTCGCTCAGGCGGGTGTCCAGGTGCTGCACCGCCCGCACCTCGCCCGCAAGCCCCACCTCGCCCACCAGCAGGGTGGAGGCGTCCACCGCTCTGTCCCGGTGGCTGCTGGCCGCCGCCACCAATACCCCAAGGTCAACCGCCGGATCGTCCAGGCGGATGCCGCCGACCACGTTGATGAATACGTCGTCCGAGGCGAGGGACAGCCCCACCCGCTTTTCCAGCACCGCCAGAAGCAGGCTGAGGCGTGACTGGTCGATGCCGATGGCGGTGCGCCGGGCACTGCCGTAGGGGGCCGGGGTGACCAGCGCCTGCACCTCGACGAGAATCGGCCGGGTGCCGTTCATGGCCGCCACCACCACGGAGCCGGTGGCGTCCTCCGGGCGTTCGGCGAGGAAGAACGCTGACGGGTTTTTCACCTCCGCCAGCCCCTCCTGCCGCATCTCGAACACGCCGATCTCGTTGGTGGTGCCGAAGCGGTTTTTGACCGCCCGCAACACCCGGTAGGCGTGGCTGCGCTCGCCCTCGAAATAGAGCACCGTGTCCACCATGTGCTCCAGCACCCGGGGCCCCGCGATGGCCCCTTCCTTGGTGACGTGCCCGACCAGAAAGGCGGGAATGCCGCGACTTTTGGCGACGGTGATCAGACGCGCCGCCACCTCGCGTATCTGGCCGACGCTGCCGGGCACCGAGTCGAGCCGGGAGGAGTAGGTGGTCTGGATCGAATCCACCACCAGTGCGCCGGGGGCGGTTTTTTCGATGTGGGTCAGGATGTCTTCCAGGTGGGTTTCCGCCAGGATGAGCAGGTTGTCGTGGCCCGCCCCCAGCCGTTCGGCCCGCATTCGCACCTGATGGGGCGCCTCCTCCCCGGAGATGTAGAGCACCGGTGCGCGCTTCGCCATGTGATAGCTGGCCTGCAGCATAAGGGTGGACTTGCCGATGCCCGGATCGCCGCCGATCAGGGTGACCGCGCCCGGTACCGCGCCCGTGCCCAGCACCCGGTCGAGTTCGCCAATGCCGGTGGGGATGCGGGACTCGGACATGGGGGCGATCCGGGTGATCGGCTCCGGCATGGCGGTGCCTGCCGCCATGGCCACGGCGCCCCGGGGCAGCTCGGCGGTGGCGCGTTCTTCCACCATGCTGTGCCATTCGTTGCAGGTGGGACAGCGGCCGGACCACTTGGCGGAGGAGCCGCCGCAGGACTGGCAGACAAATCGGGTGCGGGGCGACGCCACCTAACGGTCCAGGGCGGTGCGCAGGGAGCCGACAAATTCAGCGGCGGCCCTCACCACGGCGTCTTTCCCGGCACCGGCTTCCTCCTGTTCCTCGATGATCCGCACCAGCGCGGAGCCGACGATGACGCCGTCGGCCATCTGGCCGATGCTTCTGGCCTGTTCCGGGGTGGAGATGCCGAAACCGACGGCGATCGGTTTGGTGGTGTGTTGGCGAATCCTGTTGATGCACTCGGCCACATCCTGCTGGTCGGTGATCCGGGCGCCGGTGATGCCGGTGATGGAGACGTAGTAAACGAACCCGGTGGCCTGACGGCAGACGCGGGTGATGCGCGCCTCGTTGCTGGTGGGGGCCAGCAGGAAGATGGTGGCCAGCCCGTTTTCGCGCGCGGCGCTGATTAAATTGGCCCCCTCCTCCGGCGGCAGGTCCGGGATGATCACCCCGTCCACCCCGGCGGCCACGGCGTCCCTGGCGAATGCCTCCTCACCGTATTGGTAGATCAGGTTGTAGTAGGTCATGAAGACGATCGGGATCTGAGTCACCTGGCGGAGTTTTTCCACCGTCCGCAGGGTCTCGGCCAGGGAGGTGTCGTGGGTGAGCGAGCGCATGGCGGCGCGCAGGATCACCGGCCCGTCGGCGATCGGGTCGGAGAACGGCACCCCCAGTTCGATGACATCGGCCCCGGCCCGGTCGATGGCTTCCACCAGCGCGCAGGTGGTGTCCATGTTCGGGTCACCGGCCATGATGTAGGGGATAAGCACTTTGCGTCCCGCAGTCCGGGCGTGCTTGAAAACCTGATTGATGCGGCGGGTCATGGGGACTTCCTGGGCGCTTTCCGAACGGTTTTTGGGGCACCCCGCGGGCGTTGTCCCAATCGGTGCGGGGGCCGCATGCCGGGACGATTTCCGAGGGGCTTGAAAGATGTCGAATTATCCCCGCCGGGGCGGGGGGCGTCAATGCCGCCAGCCCGCCTGCCGGTTGGGGCGAGGGAAGTGGCGGAAATCCCCCCGGAACGGCCTATTCACGTAAGTTGGCACTTTTTTTCCTACTAAAGGGCATTCAGGCCGGTCTAAAAAAAAATCCCAGCCCCCGCATTCCCTATCAAACAGGGGCTTTGAGGCGGTTTTAGGGTTTGGCACCCTTCTTGGAACAACTTGCAGGTGAGTTCGCGTTGTGCGGGTCGCTTTTTCCAGCGCTCACACCGTGTGTGTTGCGGACCTGAGCCGCCGTGATTGATTGACTTTTTATCGTGTAGAGGACTGGAACCATGAGTGACAGAGAGGAATCTCTGACCCAGAAGCAGAACCTGAGCGAGCTATTTTCGGCGCTTAAACGCGTGGTGGCCGGAAATCCCCGCTTGCAGGAGATGATCCGCATGCAGGAGAAGGACAACCGACAGGTGCTTCTCAACATGAGTTCGTTGCTTCGGATGGTCGAACAGGAACAGGCGGACCCCGCCGATGTGGCGCCGGAAGCACAGTATGAGCCGAAAGTGGTCTCGGGCTGGGTGATGCACGACGATGAGGACACCTCGGCGGAACCCCGTGAGGCGGCGTCCACGGATGAACCGGTTGAGACCGCCTCGACAAAAGGCCGCAAGTCCAACTTCTTCGACCGGGCTTTCCTGAAGTCCCTGAAAATCTCCCCCTGAAGCGGTTTCCGGTGTGCCCTTTCCGGGCACCGGGTATTCCCTTCCCGATAGCTCCGTTAATTGCCCCTCCGCGGCGCCGTAAGGTGCCCGTGCGCCTGCTCCCCGCCATAGTGAAGCCGTTGACAGAAACCTGTTTTCCGGGTTAATCTACCGTGCTTTTTTTGTGGCCGGGATGAGACTTGCCCTTGCTCAGGTGGACCCGGGCGGCTGCGACATTGAGTTCGTCGCGCCGTCGGACCTGTTCTCGGATGCCCGGGACCGGGTGGTTGCGTGCGAGCCGGTTCGGATGAGCGGTCGGGCCCAGATGGAGTCCATCGGGCTGCATGTGTGGGGCCGGATTGCAACCCGCCTGACGTTGACCTGTTCGCGATGTCTTGCCGAGTTTCCATTTCCGTTCGAGGGGCGTTTTGATGTCGCCTATGCCGAGATCGTCGGCGACGAGGACGAAGTCGAGCTTCACGGCCGGGAACTGACGGTCTGTCATCTGGAAGGGGACAGCGTCGATCTGGGGGAACTTGCCCACGAGCAGGTGCTTCTGGGCATTCCAATGGCGCCGCTTTGCAGTGAAGGCTGCAAGGGGTTGTGCCCCCGATGCGGAGCGAACAGGAATGCGGGTGACTGTGAATGCGGGGATGACAACATCGATCCCCGCATGGCAGCGTTGAAAAATCTTTTGTAAGGTGGGAGGCGCCGTGCCGCCCGCCACTTTTTACTGATATCGAATCCGCCGCGTTACGCGGCGGATATTGTTTGGGAAACGAAACCGATGCCACAACCAAAACGGAAAACCAGCAAGTCGGTGAAAGGCAAGCGCCGCACCCACAAAACGCTTTCCGCCCCGACCCTGGCGAGCTGCTCCAATTGCAGCGAGGCCGTCAAGCCTCACCACGTGTGCGGCGCCTGCGGTCACTACAATGGCCGGGAGGTCATTACCACTTCAGAATTCTAGCCTGCGCACGGAATTGCGCAGGGGGGATTTAGAGGTGTGGTGGATGGGGAACCCCCGGTTTACGGGGCCACGCCACAGGTAAGGAGTCTGCGGACGTTGCGGATCGCGATTGACGCCATGGGAGGGGATCACGCCCCTGCCTCGATTGTGGAAGGCGCCGTGCTGGGGGCACGGGACTTCGGTATCGGTATCGACCTGGTCGGGGACGAGCCCCGGGTGCGTGAGGCCCTGGTGGGCCTGTCCACCAAGGGCCTCGACATCGAGGTGGTGCACGCCGAACAGGCGGTCGCCATGGACGAGTCGCCGTCCCAGGTGGTTCGACGCAAGCGCAAGTCGTCCATCTGGCTGGCCAACGAGCGGGTCGCGGACGGCACCTGCCAGGCGGTCATCAGCGCGGGTAACACCGGCGCCTGCATGGCCACCTCCCTGTTTGTTCTCAAGACCCTGCCCGGTGTGGAGCGCCCGGCCATTGCGGCGCCGGTGCCAACGGTTGCCGGCCATTCGCTCATGCTGGATGTGGGGGCCAACGTGGACTGCAAGGCGGAGCATCTGGTGCAATTCGCCTTCATGGGGCACGAGTACGCCAAGCACGTCAGTGACCTGACCGCCCCCCGGGTGGGCCTGCTTTCGGTCGGGGAGGAGGAGAGCAAGGGCTCAACCCTGATTCGCGATGTGCATGTGCGTCTCAAGGATCTGCCCATCAACTTTATCGGCAACGTGGAGGGACGGGACATTTACAACGGCAACGCTGATGTCATCGTCTGTGACGGGCTTCTGGGAAACGTCGCCCTCAAGGCCAGCGAGGGGCTGGCGGAGGCGATCATGCAGATGCTGAAAACCGAGATCGCCCGCACCACCTTCGGTAAACTGGGGTATATGCTGCTCAAACCCGCTTTCGATCATTTCAAAAAACGCACCAGTTATGCCGAATATGGGGGCGCGCCGCTTCTGGGGCTGAACGGTATTTCGATTATCGCCCACGGCTGCTCCGACCCTTGGGCCATCCGAAACGCGGTGGGTGTGGCCAAGCGACAGTACGACGGCAAGGTCGAAGCCCACATCGTCGCCGATATCGAGAGCAGCGCCCTGGTGGGGGAGGGTGCGCCATGACTGCCTGCGTGATTCGCGGCACCGGGTCCTACGTGCCGGAAAAGGTACTCACCAACCGGGACCTGGAAAAGATGGTGGAGACCTCCGACGAGTGGATCACCACCCGCACCGGCATTCGGGAACGGCGTATCGCCGCCGACGATCAGGCCACTTCGGATCTGGCCATTAAGGCCGCCGGAAACGCCCTGGACGCTGCCGGTATGGCGCCGGAAGAGGTGGAACTGGTGCTGGTGGCCACCGCCACCCCGGACATGTTTTTTCCGGCCACCGCCTGTCTGGTGCAGCAGGCCATCGGCGCCACAAACGCCGCCGCTTTTGATATTTCCGCCGCCTGCTCGGGCTTTATCTACGGGCTTTCCGTGGCGGACGGCTTTATTCGTTCGGGCGCCTACGGCAACGTCCTTCTGATTGGCGCTGAAACCATGAGCCGGGTCATCGACTGGCAGAACAGGGACACCTGCGTACTGTTTGGCGATGGTGCCGGAGCTGTGATGCTGACTGCCGGTGAAGGTGATCCCAGAGACGGCGCGGCGGGACTCATATACACCGAGATCCACTCCGACGGCGCGGCCTGGGACTACATCTGCGTGCCCGGAGGCGGCTCCCGCCTGCCCCCCGGACCGGCACTGCTCGAAGGGCGGCAGCAGTTTCTGCAAATGCGCGGCAACGAGACCTTCAAGGTGGCGGTGCGCAACATGGCGCAGGCCGCGCGCCAGGTGACCGAGCGCGCCGGTATCAAGCCGGAGGATTTGAAGCTGGTGGTGCCGCATCAGGCCAACATCCGCATTCTGAATGCGGTGGCCGACCGGCTCGGGCTCACCGAGGGACAACTGTTCGTGAACCTGGAATCCTACGGCAACACCTCCGCCGCTTCCGTGCCCCTGGCCCTTGACGAAGCGGTCCGGGAGGGGCGCCTGGAGCCCGGGGATCTGGTGCTGATGCTGGCGTTTGGCGCCGGGCTGACCTGGGGTAGCGCGCTGCTCCGGTGGGGGTAGACAATGCCGGATAATGGATCGGGTTTGGTGGACGGGGGTGCGGGGGTTTAAAATCGCCCTGCTCGATTTAATGGTGATGCAGGTAGAGGCATTGGTGTGAAGACCGGTTTTCTGTTTCCAGGACAGGGCTCCCAGTATGTGGGAATGGGGCGGGAGATCGCCGAGTCTCATCCCCTTGCCCGTCAGACCTTCGATGAGGCGGATGACGCCCTCGGGTTTTCCCTGAGCGGGCTTTGCTTCTCCGGCCCGGAAGATAAACTCAGCCTCACCGAGTTTACCCAGCCTGCAATCCTCGCCACCTCGGTGGCCCTCGCCCGCGTGCTCATGGCCGAGGGCATCACGCCGGATGCGGTGGCGGGCCACTCCCTGGGAGAGTTTTCCGGCCTGGTGATCGCGGGCAGTCTCGACTTTGCCGATGCGGTCAGGCTGGTCAGCGCCCGTGGCCGTTACATGCAGGAGGCCGTGCCTGAAGGGGTGGGCCGCATGAGCGCCGTACTCGGCCTCGACCGGGAGTCCCTGGGAGAAGTCTGCGAGGCGGCGGCCCAGGGGCAGATCGTGTCCCTCGCCAACCTCAACTGTCCGGCCCAGATCGTGATTGCCGGTCACAAAGAGGCGGTGGAGCGCGCCGAAGAGGGCGCCAAGGCAGCCGGCGCCAGCCGGGTGATCCCGCTGCCGGTGAGTGTGCCGTCCCATTGCGCCCTGATGGAACCTGCCGGGGACCGGCTCGATGAGGACATGCGCGCCCTCAAGCTGGAGGATCTGAACTTCCCGCTGATCAACAACTGTGAGGCGCGGGAGGTGTCGGTGGCCGCCGACGTGGTACTGTCGGCCCGCCGCCAGATCTCGTCGCCAGTATTGTGGGGCGACAGCGTTCAGTCAATGATTAACGATTATGCGATTCGCTGCTTCGTCGAGGTGGGGCCGGGCAAGGTGCTGACCGGGCTGTTGCGCCGCATCGATCGCAAGGCGATCGGTTTCAACGTGGAAAACACGGCCTCCCTCGAGGCCGCGATGGAGAAACTCAAGGCATGAGCGATCTGACCGGAAAAACCGCGCTGGTGACCGGCGGCACCCGGGGTATCGGCAACGCCATTGCCGAGCGGCTCGCCGCCATGGGCGCCCAGGTGGTGATCACCGGGCGCGATCAGGCCGCCGCCGACAAGGCCGCCGCCGCGCTCGCGACAGAAGGCCGCATGGTGCGGGGCGTGGCCCTCGATGTGGCCGACTTCGATCAGGTGCAGGAGACCTTCAAGGCGGTCGGCAAGGATGTGGACGGCATCGACATTCTGGTCAACAATGCCGGTATAACCCGCGACGACGTGCTGATGCGAATGAAGGAAGAGGACTGGGATGCGGTGCTCGCAACCAACCTGAAGGGTGTGTTCGCATGCGCCAAGGCGGCGATCCGCCCGATGATGAAAAAGCGCTGGGGACGGATCATCAACATCGGTTCCATTGTCGGTTTCATGGGCAACATCGGTCAGGCCAACTACGTGGCCGCCAAGGCCGGTATGGTGGGTCTGACCAAGACCCTGGCCCGCGAGTACGCCACCCGCGGCATCACGGTCAATGCGGTGGCGCCCGGATTCATCGAGACGGACATGACCCGGCAGTTGGAGGACGCCGCCCGGGACACGCTGATCGCCCAGGTGCCCATGGAGCGCTTCGGCATGCCGTCGGATGTGGCGTCGGCGGTAGCCTATCTGGCCTCCGACGAGGCCGGATACGTGACCGGTCAGGTACTGCACGTCAACGGCGGTATGTACATGTAGACCGTTGAAAGTTTTTTTGGGCTTGTCCCCGTTTGTTTGAGATAGTTTGATTGCGTACAACCAGTAAGGAGTAACACGATATGTCTTCGGTGGAAAAAAAGGTCAAAGAGATCATTTGCGAGCAGTTGGGCGCCGAGGCCGACGCGGTTGTTGGCAGTGCCAACTTTGTGGATGACCTGGGAGCGGATTCACTCGACACGGTTGAACTGGTCATGGCGTTTGAGGAAGAGTTCGACATCGAGATTCCGGATGAGGACGCGGAGAAGATCAACACGGTCGATTCCGCCATCTCCTACGTTGGCGAAAAGGTCAACGCGGCCTAGGTCGAGGACAGACTGACCGAACGGGGCGGTGGAGTATCCACCGCCCCGACGGTCTTGTTATTAGATAAAAGAGGTATCCCCTGAATCGGCGTGTCGTCATAACGGGAATGGGCGCGGTATCGCCCCTGGGCAACGATCTGGACACCACCTGGAAGGCCATCCTGAATGGTCAGTCCGGGGTGGGTCCGCTCACCCGCTTCGACGCCAGTGACCTGGCGGCGCAGATCGCGGCGGAGGTGAAGGGCTTCGATATCACCCGGTACATCGAACCCAAAGAGGCCAAGAAAATGGACCTCTTTATTCACTTCGCCCTGGGTGCGGCCAGCATGGCCGTTGCGGACTCCGGTCTGGTGATCGACGAAGCCAACCGGGATCGGGTGGGGGTCTTCATCGGCGCCGGTATGGGGGGCTTGCCCAACATCGAAACCACCCTGCGCATGGTGCTCGAAAAGGGCCCGCGCCGGGTGTCTCCGTTCTTTATTCCCGCCACCATCATCAATCTGGCGCCGGGTCAGGTGGCCATCATGACCGGCGCCCGAGGACCGAACCAGTCGGCGGTGACCGCGTGCGCTTCCGGCGCCCACGCCATCGGTGATGCCTTCAAGGTGATCCAGCGCGGCGATGCCGACGCCATGATTGCGGGCGGCACCGAGGCCGCCCTCTGCACCTTGAGTGTGGCCGGGTTTTGCGCCTCCCGCGCCCTGTCCACCCGAAATGACGACCCGCAGCACGCCAGCCGCCCATTTGACGTGGACCGGGACGGCTTTGTCATGGGTGAAGGCGCCGGGGTGGTCATGCTCGAAAACCTGGACGACGCTGTCGCCCGTGGCGCCCGCATCTATGCGGAGGTGGTCGGTTACGGCAGTTCCGGTGATGCCTACCACATCACGGCGCCGCCGGAGGACGCCAACGGCGCCGTGCGTTGCATGCAAATGGCTTTTGCCGACGGCGGCGTGAACCCCGGAGAGGTCGGCTACATCAATGCCCACGCCACCTCGACCATGGCCGACGCCCTCGAAACCAAAGCCGCCAAGACCGTGTTTGGCGACCACGCCCGCAAGCTGGTGATGGGTTCCACCAAATCCATGACCGGTCATCTGCTGGGCGCCGCCGGGGGGATTGAGACGATTTTCACCGCCATGGCGCTCCACCAGGGCGTGATTCCACCCACCATCAACCTGGAAAACCAGGATCCGGCCTGCGACCTGGACTGCAATCCGGGGAGCGCCCGCGAGGTGCAACTGGATGTCGCCATCACCAACTCCTTCGGCTTTGGCGGCACCAACGCCAGTCTGGTGCTGCGGCGTTTTACCGGGTAGCTCCGTCAACCGGTAACGGGGGCACCCGGTGACCCGCGCCATTCTGGTTTCCGCCCCCGCATCCGGCGCGGGCAAAAGCACCGTTGCCCTCGGCCTCATGGGCGCATTGAAGAAGCGCGGCCAGGTGGTCGCCCCGTTCAAGAGCGGTCCGGACTTCATCGACCCCGGCCTGCACGCCCTCGCCTGCGGCCGCCCCTCGCGCAACCTGGATACCTGGATGATGGACGAAGCCCGGATTTTGGCGGGCCTGTCCATCGGGTGTGCGGGCGCGGACGTGGCGGTGGTGGAGGGCGCCATGGGCCTGTTCGATGGCGCGGCCGGCGCGACTCAGGAGGGTTCCGCCGCCGATCTGGCCCGCCGCTTCGGCATACCGGTGTTGCTGGTGGTGGACGCCTCCGGCATGGCGGGTTCGGTGGCCGCCATCGTGCACGGCTTCGCCACCCTCGATCCGGATGTCACCGTGGCCGGGGTGGTGTTTAACCGGGTGGCGAGCGCCAATCATCTGGCCCACCTCACCGAGGCGGTGGAAAAACGCACCGGCGTACGGGTGCTCGGCCACCTGATGCGGGACGACGGCCTGACCATTCCCGAACGCCATCTGGGGCTGACCACCGCCTCCGATCTGGCCGACCGGGAGGTGCTGGGCCGGGTTGCGGAGCGTGTCGCCGAAGGGGTGGACCTGGATGCGGTACTTTCGCTGGCAGCTCCGGTCAGGCTGCCGGGTGTCCCTGGGGCTCCCCCGGATGCCCCTGCGCGCGCCCGGCTGGCGGTGGCGCGGGACGCCGCCTTCTGTTTCTGCTATCCGGACAACCTGGAGGCCCTGGCTCGGGCCGGTGCGGAGATTGTGTTCTTCAGCCCCCTCACCGACGCTGATTTGCCGGACGGCATCAACGGCATCTACCTGCCCGGCGGCTATCCGGAACTGCACGCCGCCGCCCTGGCAGATAATGCCGGACTCAGGGGAAAAATCCTGTCTGCCGGGGAGGCCGGGATGCCGATCCTTGCCGAGTGCGGCGGGCTGATTTATCTGAGTGAATCGGTGACCACCGCGGAGGGGGACAGTTTTCCCATGTGTGCCCTGTTGCCCGCCGCCTGCCGGATGGAGTCCCGGCGCGTGGCATTGGGTTACCGGGAGGTGGCGGTGACCAAAGACAACCTGCTGGGACTTGCGGGAAGCCGCCTTCGGGGCCATGAATTTCACTACTCGTCGGTAGACCGGGGGGCGCTGGACGCCGCCGGGATCGACCATGTGCTCACTCTGGCGCGGCGTGGTGGCAGGGGCGAGCGGACAGAGGGCTACCGCCGTGGCCATACCGTGGCCACTTATGCCCACCTGATGTTGAGCGATTCGGCGGCGGCCCACTGGGTGGATACCCTGGTCCGGTCGCAATCGGAGGCGTCCTGAATCCCCGCCCCGATGGCCCTTCGGGCCGCCGTTGTTTATTCTTTAGGGTAGTAATGCGTTGTCCCCGTCGGGCGGCGCCGGTAGGGAAAGGATGTTCCCGGCTGATCATGAAACCCGCGAATCAAATCGGCAGCACCCCCTCGGATTGGGTGGATCGGGGGGACCGGTGAGCAGTCGGGTGCGGGCCGCCGTGCAGTGTAAGACGGAGATGGGGCTTGCCGCCTGCATCGGCTGTAACGCCTGCATGAAAGCCTGCCCGGTGGCGGATCCCGAACTCACCATCGCCGACCTCAATCACTGGACTGCGGTTGATGTGGCCATGCCCGGCCCGGTGCAAAAATTTACCGTCGAATGCTTTCAGTGCGGTCTGTGCGTGCCGGTCTGCCCCTCCGGGGTGGAGCGGGACACCATGATGTTGTGGATGAAGCACCGGCTCCCGGAGCATCCGCCCGAATATGAAAAACACCTGAAGCACAAGGGTGCGGGCCAGAGCGTGACGCGCCAGCTTGGCATCACCATGTACAACCTCAAAAAGCGGCCTCGCATGGGCAGCCTCGGCTCCCACGTGGACAAGGGCAAGCTGCGGGTGGCCGACACCCTGTTCTTTTTCGGCTGCAACATTTACTCCGACACCGGCCTGCCGGAAAAGGTGCTGGCCCTGGCGGACTACCTGAAGTGCGATTACGAGGTGCTGGGGGGATTACGCTCCTGCTGCGGCTGGCCCCACTACCTGGCCGGTGAGTTCGATCGGGCCGAGGCATTGATGGACCGGGTTTATGACCGGGTGCTGGAGGTCCGTCCCAAGGAGGTGGTCACCATCGGCGCCGAATGCTATGCCGCCCTGCGCCGGGTGGTGGCGGTAAAGGGGGACCTGTTTACGCCGGTGACCGCGGCCAGTTGGGTGCGGCGCAACCTGCATCGGTTTCCCCTTCAGCGCATCCCGCAGATATTCACCTTCCACGACGCCTGCCACGTGACCCGCAAGCTGGGCGAGGGCGAGGAGGCCCGCCGGGTGCTCCGGCAGATTGGAGGCTTTGTGGAGATGGAGGCGAACGGCGACGACTCCCCCTGTTGCGGACACTACCAGTTCGAGGTCAACCCGGAGCAGGTGGCGGCCATGCGCAACAACCGCCTGGAGATGGCCCGGCAGACGGGGGCCGACCGTATGGTGGTGGAGTGCGTGCGCTGCCAGGAGTCGTTCGGCCCCGCCGGGGAGGCGGCGGGTATTCCGGTGGTGGATCTGGTGGACCTGGTGTACGAGGCCATCGATGACGACTCGCCCCTGATACCGCAGCCGGTGCATTTCCGCCGCCCGCTTGCGGATGATGGCGTGGTGGGGGCCGAGGGCGCATGATAACCCCCCTCAAAACCGCTCCGGGCGGCCTGATTGCGGTGTTGGGCGGTGCTCGAAATTTGGATACATCAGAATATGCCCCGGCCCCTGCGCTCCGCCTGCCATGCGCTCAAACCGCCCGGAGCGGTTTTGAGGGGGGTCTGTGAGGTACGCCATTGTTGGTTTCGGCCCCGCCGGCGCCCGGGCGGCAAGTGCGATCCGGTCGCGGGACCCGGACGGGGAGATTCAGGTGTTCTCCGAGGAGGCGCACCCGTTTTATTTTCGTGCGGCCCTGCCCTGGTATGCCTTGGGCGAGATAACCCGTGAACAGCTATGGGGCTTTCCCGAAGGTTATTGTGAGGCCCGGGGCATCAAGCGGGTGGACGCCCGCGTGGAGCATGTCGACACCGGTGCACGGCAACTTGTTACGGATGCCGGTGACACCTTTTCCTACGACCGTCTGCTTCTGAGCTGCGGAACCGCGCCGGCCCGCATGTCGTGTCCGGGGGCGGAGCTGTCCGGGGTGCTGGCCCTGAACCGTCTGGAGGATGCCGATGTGCTGGTGGCGCGCTGCCGCGAGGGTGGTCGCGCAGTGGTACTGGGGGGCGGTCCCCGCGCCCTGACGCTGGCTTATGTGGCGCGCCGTCTGGGCATGGCTGTGACCCTGCTGGTACCCGGCCACGCCGTAGGGGGCGAGTGGCTGGACGCCCGTGGCGCCCAGATCGTGTTTCGGCGGCTTGCCGAAGACGGGGTGGATGTGCGCCTGTCCGATGGACTCAAGCAGATCGAGGGGGAAAAAGGCCAGGTGGCGGCGGTGGTGACGGCGGGGGGCAAGGGCATCGCCTGTAACTGGGTAGGGGTCGGTTTTGACGCCATTCCCCGAAGCGGGCTTCTGGATGGTGCGGGAGGAGGCGATGCGGGTGGGCCGCGTCCGGTGTCCGAGCGCATGGAGACCGCCCTGTCCGATATTTTTTCCGCCGGTGATATGTGCCAGGTGCGGGACGCCACCACTGGTGGCTACCACCGCGCCACCGGCTGGCTGGCCGCTTCCCTTCAGGGTGAGGTGGCCGGAACCAATATGGCCGGTGGCGACGCCGGCTACGATCCGTCCCGCTTTTTCCAGACCACCATGCTGTACGACGTGCCGCTCACCCTGATTGGCCGGGTGCATGCGGAGGGTGATGCCGAAGTCACTTCCTCCTCCTCCTCCGAAAGCTACCGCCGTCTGGTGTTCAAGGGCGGCCGGCTGATCGGCGCGATCATTCTGGGCGACCGGCGCCACGCCCATGTGGTGCGCCGCATCGTCGAGTCCGAGGTGAACGTCCACGGCCACGAACTGCAACTGTTGCGCACGGACGTGGACCTTAATCACCTGTTACGCCCCTCCGGGGAGTATCATCTGTACTGAGACAGTCACCCCACATCTGATTCCGAACCCCGATTACATCGAATGAAACGACCCTCTGAAACCTGGTTTCGTCCCTTGGCCCTCGCGGCCTTCCTGTGTTTGCCGACGGCGTTCGGCTGCGCCACGAATGCCGGACCCGCGCTTCCCGAAACGGTCGCGGGATACGCCGGATTCGAGAGTCCCGTATCGCCGTACCGGGCGCTTGAGACGCTCCCCTCCGGCACCATCCTGCATGTGCCCAGCGGCACCGAGATGAGCCAGACGCAGATGCTCGATGTGCTGGCTGACAGCCGGGTGGTGTACGTCGGCGAAACCCATACCAACCTGGAAGACCATGCCGTGCAACTGGCGGTGATCCGGGGCCTGAACGAACGCCATCCGGACGGCATCATGATCGGCCTGGAGATGTTTGCCCATCCCGTCCAGAAAGACCTGGACCGCTGGGTTTCCGGTGAATTGTCCGAGCACGAGTTTTTAAAGGTCTGGCTTAATTCCTGGTCCGAGGATTTCGGTTACTACCGGGACATCCTGATGTATGCCCGCGCACATCAAATCCCCCTCATCGCCCTGAACGCCACCCGGGAGGAAATCCGCGCGGTATCCCGTGGGGAGGCCCACTCCGAGGCGGACTGGGAGGCGGCCGGATGGGACGGTACCGACCCCTACCACCGGGCCTATCTGGACGCGATTTTCGGCGGCCACGGCCAGGGTGGCGGTGACCGCTTCTACTCGGTCCAGTTGTTGTGGGACGAGACCATGGCCGCCTCGGCCCACGCCGCCCTGACCCGTGACGATTTAAAACATCGCCGTCTGGTGGTGCTGGCCGGGGGTGGGCATGTTCAGTACGGCTTCGGCATTCCGCGCCGCCTGTTTTCCCGCATGCCGGTTTCCTACAGCACGGTGATCCCGATCACGGTGGACATGCCGGACGACCGGGCCGATTTGCTGATGGACGTGGATGTGCCGGAGTTTCCCCTGCCCATCGCCGATTTCGTCTGGTCCGTGGACTACCGGGATCTGCGGGACAGGAAGGTGGTGCTGGGCATCCGCTTCGACCTGAGCCACACCGACGGGGTTTGGATTCAGGCGGTTTCCCCGGGGTCGGCGGCGGCGGATGCCGGGGTGGCCGCCGGAGACCATCTGGTTTCCGTGGACGGCATCGCCATGCGCGAAACGGTGGATGTGAAAGCCGCCCTCGCCCAGGTCGCCCTGGGGGAGCACGGCACCCTGGTGGTGGAGCGTGAGGGCGTGCGGCATACGCTGCCGGTGGTCTACCGCACCTACACGCCGCCGGAGGAGGCGGGCGGAGCGCGTCAGCAGTCCATGCCAATAGACCATCCCATGCCACAGGGACACCCGTAGCGGATGGCTGGAAGTTGCCGATTTTAGGGGCTTTTGATAACGTTTGACCTGTTGGAGCGCATAATCCCCGCTCCGTAAGATACATGGAAAAACTACCTGCTTATCTATCTTATTGGGGGCTGAACGAAGCCCCCTTCTCCCTCGCCCCCAATCCGGCGATGTTCTACCTGAGCGATCAGCACCGCGAGTGCCTGATGCGTCTCAAGTTCGCGATCCACTCCGGCAAGGGGGGTGCGTTGCTCATTTCCGAAAACGCCGGGGATGGGAAAACCACCAGCCTGAACCTCTTGATGCAGGAGTTGGAGGACGAGTTCGAGGGCCGCATCCGCACCGCGTTTCTCGATTACCCGACCATGACACCAACCCAGATGGTGGCCGAAATCGCCCGCCAGCTGGGGGTGGAGAACCTCCAGAAGGACAAAGTCGAAGACCTGAACGCACTGCGGGAGGTGCTGCGCGCGCGCCACCGGGACGGTATCCACAGTCTGGTGATTGTGGACGAAGGGCAGATGCTGGCGGACCGCCCGGACCTGCTCCAGGAGTTCCGCATCCTGCTGAATTTTTGTTCGTCCGGTGAGTTCCTGCTGTCGTTTATTCTTTCCGGTCAGGCGCCTCTTGAACCCGCGGTGCGCGCCATGCCCGAGTTCTGGCAGCGGCTTCCGGTGCGGTTTTTTCTGAAAAACCTGCATTTTGCCGACACCGCCGCCATGATCCGCCACCGGGTGCAGGTGGCGGGGGCCACGAGGCCGATCTTTACCGACACCGCCACCGAGGGGATTTTCCGCTATTCCAAGGGCTGCCCCCGGGTGATTTGCGCGGTCTCCGACCTGTCGTTGGTGATCGGTCACAGCAACCGCGCCCGCCAGGTGGACTTTGCCGAGGTGACCCAGGCGTGCAGCGACATGGAGCACACCGGGCCGTCGTACCACTACTTCAATTTCCTGGAAGACGACGCGGCGGCCCAGCAGCCCAGTGATCATGGGGTTGCGCCGGAGCCACCGCCCATGGCCGCGCCGGAACCGCCGCCCATGGCCGCGCCGGAACCGCCGCCCGTTGCCAGGCCGGAGCCGGAGCCGGTGACGGCATTCACGCCGCCGACTCCGAACGTTGGCGCCCCACCCGTATTCACCGCCGCCGATGCGGGTATCGGGGAAGCGCCGCCGGTGGTCACCACCGGTTCGGGGGGGATGCCCCAGGAGGTGCCGCCGCCGCGCATGACGTTCAGTCTTGCCGACTCCGGGGTTGCGGAAGCCCCCGAAATGGCCGCAACCGAACCGGTTGCGGTGGCGCCGCCGATACCGGAGACCGCACCGAATCCAACCGCTGCTCCGCAGTCTCCGTCGCAGCAGGCGGATACCCCGCCGGACCCCACCACAGTGGATGACCCATCGCTGGTGATGTGCCCGTCCTGCGGGCACCGGGGCATGGGCGAAACCGAAACCTGCCCGCGCTGCGACGGCCCGTTGAAGGTGTCCTGCGGCCGCTGCAAAACGGTGCAGTCGTTGCTGCACAAGGCGTGCGCCTACTGCGGGTTCCCGCTCTCCGGTTGGGCCGCCGGCGCGGAACAGGAGTTTTTGCAGGGTTTAAAACGGCTCAATCTCTACCGGCCACCCCGGGACACCGAGGCGTTCAAGTTCTCCCACCACCGCACCCTGGACGGGCGGGTGCTCTACTTTGCCGACCGTGCCCGCGCGTTTCGCGAAGGGGCTCGCATGCGCGAGGTGCGCAACGGCCACAACGGCCGGATGCAAGGGTGCGGCGTGATCATCGGCAACCGCCGTCTGGTGTTCCTCAAGGGAGGCGCCGCCGTGGACATTCCGCTGGAACGGGTGGACGCCTGCGAGGTCCTTCCGGAAGCCGCGGCCCGTGGAAAAAAAGGCGGGCAGGGGGGCATTGTGGTGCGCTACCGGGAAACCTCGTTTGAGGTGGAATTCCCGGTGCGGGAGGGGCGCAGGGTTGCTTTCCACCGCCTGGTTCACGCCTATCTGAACCGCATGCGTGAGGCGCGCTCTTGAGCGCTCCGCCTGATGCTCCGTTAAATGGCCGCTGTCCGACACCGAACCCGTCCCCCCGGCTGCTAGAATCGGGGTAGAGAAAGGGTGGCGGGCCATGAAACACAGGGCTTTGACATGGGTCGGCTGCACTGTGGCCGTGGCGCTTGTTCTGGGCGCGGCCACCTGGGGAACGGCAATGGATGTGGAATTGCTCAGGCTGCGTCTGACATCCGGCGATGCATCGATACCCGGCACGCCGCTCGCGGTGGACGCCGCCTACTGGCTGGAGGGGGACCAGGAGCAGGACGACCGCCGGGGAATGGCCGCGCGAGTGGCGCGAAAACAGCTTTCGGAACAGCTGACCGAGTGGTCCAAAGGCGGTGCGCTGCAACAGGTGGAACGCTTTCGCAACACGGATTTCGAACTGTTCCAGGAGGGGGGCGAGGCAAGCGATGACGGCATGGGGCTGGCGTTTCGCATGTCCGAACGCATCCATTTGAAGATGACCGGCGCCGGGCTTAAGCGGGAACTGGTATATGACCCCTTCAGCCGCCGCATGTGGATGGACGTGTTCCAGCAGGACCTACCCCTGTACCGCACCAATATTTCCGTCACCAACACTTACGAGGTGGACGAGGCGGCCAACCGCTTCCTGCTCAAGGTGAACCGCTCGTTCGAATGAGCCGGCAGGCCAGCCATAAGGACACCCTGCTTGCGGTCGGCCTGATGTCGGGCACCTCCGCCGACGGTATCGACGCCGCATTGGTGACCGTGAGCCGCAACCCGCGTCGGCTTCGGCTGCTGCACTATATGGAGACACCTCACCAGGAGCCGCTCCGGCGCCGCATTCTGGATGCCGCCGCCGGGCGCGCGCATACCGGCGAATTGTGCCGGTTGCACAGCGCTCTGGGCGCAGCCTTTGGGGAGGCCGTGGTTGCCCTGTGCAAGGCGGCGGAGGTGGCGCCGGAAGAGCTGGATATCATCGGTTCCCACGGTCAGACCGTCTGGCACGCACCGGACGCCAATCCCCCCGCCACCCTGCAACTGGGGAACGGCGCGGTGATCGCGCGCCGCACCGGCTGTCCGGTGGTGGCGGATTTCCGCGCTGCGGACCTGGCGGTGGGCGGGCAGGGTGCGCCCCTGGCCCCGATTACCCACCATCTGATGTTCACCTCCCCGGAAAAAAACCGCGCGGTGCTCAACCTCGGCGGCATTGCAAACGTGACCTGGCTGCCCGCCGGAGGCGCCGCAGAGGATGTGCTGGCGTTTGATACCGGCCCCGGCAACATGGTGGTGGACGGCCTTGCCGCCCGCTTTTCCGGCGATGCGGAGAAGATGGACCGGGACGGGGCGCGGGCGGCTCGTGGAACGGTGAACGGGCCCCTGCTCGATGAATTACTCGCGCATCCCTACCTGGCGCTGCCGTTGCCCAAGTCCACCGGCCGCGAGATGTTCGGTGAAGGGTTCGTTCAGAAGCTGATCGAACGGGGGCTGGAACGGGAGTTGTCGCCGGACGATCTGATCGCCACTGCCACCTGTTTCACCGCCCGCACAGTGGCCGACGCCATCCGGGGACTGGAGCGGGAGCGTCACCCGGATGAGCTTCTGCTGTGCGGCGGCGGGGTGCATAACCCGGTGCTGCTGGCGCTTCTGGAGGGGGAGCTTCCAGGGGTCGGCATGATCCCGGTGGATACGCTGGGGGTGCCCGCCGATGCCCTGGAGGCCATGGTGTTTGCCGATCTTGCCTGCCGCGCCGTGTGGGGGGAGACGGGCAACCTGCCCGCGGTCACCGGGGCGCGGCAGGAGGTGCTGCTCGGTGCCGTGAACCCGGTATAGCGCACCGGGGCGCGGCCCTTAAATGCAGTTAAATTGACGGGTTTTTCGACTCACGGGTATTCTCTTCAGAGGATATTGCCGACAAGATCCGCGAGGCACCCGCCTCCCGGAGCCCGTTCCTGGGCCGGGGTGACCGGTCAATTGGGGTCGACGCGCGTTCCGAGCCGTCATTTGAGTAAGGACTGAGAATTGTCAGGCATCGAAGCCATATTTTCCGAGCAGTTCATTGGGGCGATTCGCGCCACCGCCGTGTTTATCCCGGTGCTTGCGATTCTTATTTTCGTTCACGAGTTGGGGCATTTTCTGGTGGCGCGCTGGTGCGGGGTGAGGGTCCTGACCTTTGCCATCGGCTTCGGCCCGACCATGATCTCCCGTACCTATGGGGATACCGAGTACGCCCTCAAGTGGATCCCCCTGGGGGGCTACGTGAAAATGTACGGCGAAGGCGAGAATGAAGAAGTCGACCCCGATGCGTCCGATCAGGGTGAAGCGGGCGCAGAGGCCGCCCCCGCGCCGATTCCCGAAGAGGAGCGGCATTTGACCTTCGCCGGCAAGAGCGTCTGGCAGCGCATGTCCATCGTGTTTGCCGGGCCGCTGTTCAATATGCTGACCGCGGTGCTGATTTTTTGCGGCGTCTATATGGTGGGTGTTCCCGTACTGACATCCGACGTGGGCACGGTGCAGGAGGACAGCCCCGCTTACCGCGCAGGGCTTGTGGCGGACGACCGTATTACCGCCATCGACGGCCAGCCGGTCACCCAGTGGGACGATATCCGCAATGCGGTGCAGGAGGCCCAGGGATCATCGGTCATGCTGACCGTGGAGCACGCGGCCACCGAAGGTATATCCCTGCCGGCCGAGCGGGAGGTGATGATCACCCCGGAGATGATGCTCACCCACAATATTTTTGGCGAGGAGGTGCAGCGCTGGCTGATCGGCGTGTCGCCGAAAGGCACCACCTTCACCGAGCGCCACAACCCGGTCACCGCCACCGTCCTGGGCCTGCAAAAAACCTGGGAGGTCACCAGCCTGACCATGCAGGGCATTATCAAGCTGATCCAGCGGGTGATTCCCAGCGACACCATCGGCGGTCCCATCCTGATTGCCCAGATGGCCAGCCAGCAGGCCAACGAAGGTTTTTTGAATATTGCCCTGTTCGTGGCGCTGCTGTCCGTCAATCTGGGCATTCTGAACCTGTTGCCGATCCCGGTACTGGACGGCGGGCATCTGGTGTTTCTGAGCGCCGAGGCGCTCATCGGACGCCCGGTCAGCATCCGGGTGCGCGAGGTGGCCCAGCAAGCGGGCCTGTTCATGCTGCTGGCCCTGATGGCGTTCGCCTTCTACAACGACATCATGCGTTTCTTCACCGAATCGTAAAAACCGCCGATAGCGGCCCGATTGCTGCGTTGGTGCGGTGCTCGGGACCTTGACGTACAGAAGTACGCCTTCGTCCCCTGCGCTTACACCCGTGCGGCTCCGAACTCAGTCCGCCTTTTTCTTCGGGGCGGTTTTTTTGGTCTTGGGCCTTTTGTCCGTTTTTTTGGCCTCGGCCTTTTTGCCGCCGGAGGCCGCCGTGCTCTTGTTGGGATAGTCGGTGATGTAGAAGCCGGACCCCTTGAACTGGAGGGCGGGGCTGGAAACGCATTTTTCCAGCTTGTCGCCGCACTCGGGGCAGGTGTTCAGCGGCGCATCGGAAACCTTCTGGATCACATCGAAAATGTGCCCGCAGGCGGTGCATTTGTATTCGTAAATCGGCATGGGACTAAAAGCGTTTTTGTTCCAGATGTACCTGGGTGTTTTCGTAATGTTCACCGGGGGTGAGGTTTTTGAGGGCGGCCTCGATCCGGTTCAGCCCCTCCGTGAGCTGCTCCATGCTGGTGGCAAATGATATCCGCACGTATTCGTCACCACCGAAGGCGCCCCCCGGCACCACCGAGACCTTGGCGCTATCCAGCAGGTAACCCGCCATCTCCACCGAGTTGGTGATTTCGGTATCTCCCGCCTTCATGCCGAAATAGTGAGCGATGCGGGGGAACACGTAGAACGCGCCCTGGGGTTCGAAGCACCAGATGCCTTCCATGTCGTTCAGGCGGCGCACCACATAGTCCTTGCGCTCCTGAAACGCATTCCGCATTTCATGCAGTTGGCTCTGGTCCCCGGTGAGGGCGGCGACGCCGCCCCACTGCACGATGGACGGGGCGTTCGAGACATTCTGGCTCTGCACCATGTTCATGGCCTGGATGACCTCTGTCGGCCCCGCCGCGTAGCCGAGCCTCAGGCCGGTCATGGCGTAGGCCTTGGAGAGACCGTTCACCACCAGGGTGCGGGCCTTGATCTCCGGTGACAGGGAGGCGATGCTGACGTGCTCAAAGCCGTCGAACACGATTTTTTCGTAAATCTCGTCGGAGATGATCCAGGCGTCGTTCTCCAGGGCGATCTCGGCGATCCGCGCCAGCGCCTCTTTCGGGTAGGCGGCGCCGGTGGGGTTGGAGGGACTGTTCAGGATGATCGCCTTGGTGTTCCGCCCCACGGTTTTTCCGAGCACGTCCGGGTGGACCAGAAAGCCGTCCGCCTCGCGGGTTCGGATGATCACCGAACGGGCATCGTTCAGACGGATCTGGTCCGGGTAGGACACCCAGAACGGTGCGCACACCACCACTTCGTCCCTGGGATCGAACAGCACCTGGGCGGCGGTGAACAGCACGTTCTTGGCGCCTGCGCCCACGGTGATCTGGGCGGTGTCATAGTCCAGGCCGTTGTCGGCCTTGAATTTGGCGGCGATGGCGGACTTCAACTCCGGGATGCCGGCGGACGGGGTGTAGCGGGTCTTGCCTTCCTTCAGCGCCTGGATCATGGCGTCCTGCACGTGAGTGGGAACGCCGAAATCGGGCTCGCCCGCCGCCAGGCTGACGATGTCGATCCCCTCGGCGCGCATGCGAGCGGCCTGGGCGGTGACCTTCAGGGTCTCGGACGGCTTGATTTTTTTCAGACGCTGGGCAATGGGGGAAGATGCTTCGCTCATGGGTGGACTGCGGCCTCCAGACGCTTCAATACACCGGCGGGAACAAGGTTGCCGACGTCGCCCCCGGCACGGGCAACGCCTTTAATAATGCTGGACGACAAGTACGTGTACTCTTCGCTCGGCATCAGAAAGACGGTTTCGATGTCGTCCGCCAGACGGCGGTTCATCAGGGCCATCTGAAATTCGTACTCGAAGTCCGACACCGCCCGCAACCCGCGGATGATCGCCTGTGCCCCCTGCTCGCGGGCGAACTCCACCAAAAGCCCCTCGAAAGAGGTCACCGCAACGCCCTCCATGCCGCCGAAGGTCTCGTTCAGCATGTCGAGGCGTTCCGCCAGCGAAAACATCGGCTCCTTGGCGGGGTTTACCGCCACCGCCACGGTGACCTGGTGAAACAGGGCCAGGCTGCGCTGCACGATATCCCCATGGCCGTTGGTCACGGGATCGAAGGTGCCGGGATAGATTGCGTGCCGTTTCATTCGGATCTCTAGGATACGGGTGACAACAGAGTGATTGCCGTCTTGCCGTAATTATAGGTGCGCCCGACCTCCCATGACAGGCCGAATTCAGGGGATGCCCGTACATCATGCTCCACCACCACAACCCCGTTTGGCATCAGCGCCTCGGAACGGGCCAGTGAGGCAAGCATACCGGTGATGCCTTCGGCACCGTAGGGCGGGTCGAAAAACACCAGGTCGTAACGCCCCGGCTCCCTCAACCGGGAGATGAAGCGAGCGGCATCCGCCTTGATCAGGGAAGCCTGCGTTTCCAGGCCCATCTTTTCCACGCTGTCGTGGATCGCCGCCAGGTGGCGGCCATTGTTTTCCACAAAGTCCACGTGTTCCGCCCCCCGTGACAGGGCTTCAAGCCCAAGGCTGCCGATACCGGCAAACAGGTCGAGCACCTGGGCGGACTGCACCCGGTCGCCTAGAACCGAGAACACCGCCTCCCGTACCCGTGCCGAAGTGGGGCGAACCTCCCGGCCCGAAACAGAGACCAGACGCCGTCCCTTGAGGGCGCCCGCGATGATGCGAATATCTCCGGCCATGGGGGGAAGCTAACGGGAACGGGTGTGCTCCCGCAAGCCGTCCGACCCGCTTTTCGCCGGGATGGCAAAAAAAGGTATGATCTTCAGCGTGAAGGCCATGGCATGATCGATCGGGTACGGCAGGTTGGGCTGCTGCTTGGGCCGCTGGCTTTTGCCGCCGTGTGCCTGTTGCCCACCCCGGAGGGGCTCACCGATCCGGGGCAACGCACCGCCGGGGTGGCCGGGTGGATGGCGATCTGGTGGATCAGCGAAGCCGTGCCCATCTACGTCACGGCGCTGTTGCCTATCGCCCTGTTCCCGCTGTTGGGGATTCTGAAGGCGGGTAATCTGGCGTCGGCCTACGGCCACCACTTCATCTACATGTTCATGGGCGGCTTCATGCTGGCCCGCACCATCGAGCGGTGGAACCTGCACGAGCGCATCGCGCTTCACATCGTTCGTATCATCGGCGTGTCGCCGTCCCGGCTCATTCTGGGGATGATGCTGGCCACCGCTTTTCTGTCCATGTGGATATCCAACACCGCCTCCACCCTCATCATGCTGCCGATCGGCATGGCGATCCTGATGGAGGCCGCATTGATTGCGGGAACCACGGTGGAGGAGCACCCGGAACTGTCCACCATGGCCACCTGCCTGATGCTGGCGGTGGCCTACGCCGCCAACATCGGAGGCATGGGCACGCTGGTGGGAACCGCCCCCAACGTGGTGTTCGTCAGCCAGCTTTCGACCCTGTTTCCGGCCGCCCCGGAAGTGACGTTTACCGACTGGATGCGGATGGCGATGCCCCTGGTGATCGTGTTCATCCCACTGGTCTGGCTCTACCTGACGCGGGTGGCGTTTCCGATCCGGATGCGGGAGCTGCCGGGCGGCAGCCGGGTGATCAGGGAGCGCCTTGCGGCGTTGCCGCCGATGACGACCCCCGAATGGCGGGTGGCGGCGGTGTTTGCCCTGACCGCATTCGGCTGGCTCTTCAGAAAGCCGATCGACCTGGGGTTTGCCACCCTGCCCGGCTGGGCCGATCTTGCCGGCGTGGGAGGCTGGGTTAACGACGCCACCGTGGCGATCGCCGCCGCGCTGCTTTTGTTCGTAATCCCCTCCGGAGCGGGGAATGACAAGAGTGGGTTGGACGGCCGCCTGCTCGACTGGAAAACCGCCGCGACCATCCCGTGGGGGGTCTTGATCCTGTTTGGCGGGGGTCTCGCACTGGCCAAGGGCGTGGATACCACGGGGCTGTCCGGCTGGATCGGGAGCCTGTTTAACGGCCTGGCCGGCATGCCGCTGGTGATCCTGCTTGTGACCCTGTGTCTGGTTATGGTGTTTCTGACCGAGGTGACGTCGAATACGGCGGTGTCCACCCTGTTCATGCCGATTCTGGGGGCGGCGGCGGTGACCCTGGGGCAGAATCCGGTGCTCTTGATGCTACCTGCGGTGCTGTGCGCGTCCTGCGCCTTCATGTTGCCGGTGGCAACACCGCCGAACGCCATCGTGTTCGGCAGCGGCTACATCCGGATTCCCCAGATGGCGCGGGCCGGTCTTGTGCTTAACCTGATTGCCACCATGCTGGTGACCGGGCTGGTGTACCTGAGCATCATGCCGGGCTTTGATATTCAGGCGGACGAGGTGCCGCTCTGGGCACAGGAGGGCGGATGAGCAGGATTCGGCTAACGATTCAGTACGACGGTGCGGCCTACGCCGGGTGGCAGGTGCAGCCCGATGCGGTCACCGTGCAGGGCACGCTGGAGCAGGCGGCGGCGGCCATCGAGGGGGAACCGGTCACGGTCACCGGCTCCGGCCGCACCGATGCCGGTGTCCATGCCCTGGGCCAGGTGGCCCATTTCGATACCGGCAAGGCGCACGACAGTGATACCTGGCTGCGGGCGCTGAACGCCAACCTGCCACCCGACATCGCGGTGTTCCGCGCCGAGTCGGTGCCGGACGACTTCCATGCCCGCCACAGCGCCATCGGCAAGACCTACCGCTACCGTATTTTAAATCGTCCCACCCGCTGCCCGTTTCGCCGTGGGCACACCTGGTTTTATTCCACCCCACTCGATGTAGAGGCCATGGCGGAGGCGGCGGCGCTGCTGGTTGGGGAATTCGACTGTTCGAGTTTTCGTGCTTCCGGTTGCGGCGCCCGCCATCCGGTGCGGCGGATCGATGCCGTCAGGGTATGGAGCGAGAACGACGAGGTGGTGTTTGAAATGGATGGAAAAAGTTTTTTGAAGCAGATGGTGCGCAATATCGTCGGCACCCTGGTGAAGGTGGGCAGCGGTGCCCGCGAGCCGGAGTGGGTCAGCGAAGTGATTGAGGCGCGCGACCGCAGCGCCGCCGGAGAGACCGCCCCGGCCGCCGGGCTGACCATGGTGGAGGTGCGTTATCCGCCACTGCCCGCCTGAACGGCTTTGAGGGGCTCACTTCCTTCAGTGTGACGGGGATCGGTATGGGATGGTGTTCGCCCCCTGGCCCCCTGGAGTTTAGCGGAGGTAGAAGTCGTGGTCTCCGTCGATGGACGATCGGAACATAATGGAGTTGCCGTCGGCGCTGATCTGCGGCTGGGAGACGCTTCCGTCATCGGTGAGTTGAACCAGGTTGAACCCGTCGGCGCTTACCGAGAACAGGTCGCTGCCGATCTCGGTCTCCCCCACGAACGCGATTTTCTGGCCGTCCGAGCTGATCGAAGGGTGGTTACTGAGTAACGATAACGGAGTCAGCCGAACCTCCGGGGCTCCGTTGCCCTTGACCAGATAGATGGCCCCTTCCCGGTGTACCGCCACGTTGATGGCGCCGGTGTCCGGCACCGGCTGGTCGTCGTTTACGCTATTGTCGGTGAGCTGTTGGGGGGTTGTCATCGAGCCGTCCGTGCGGATGCGGAACACCTCAAGGTCCCCTTCCACCGCGTCGGCGGCCACATAAACCACCCACTGCCCGTCGCGGCTGATGCGCGGCGCAAAATGATCGATCGCACCGGAGGTGAGGGTGATGCGATGACTGACCGCAAAGGTGCTGCCGTTTCCCAGCAGGGTGGCGGCGATAATCTGGTCACCGCTGGGGTCTTCGTCCGAGACGTAAACCACGGTGCACTGCAGGCCGCTTGAGCAGTGGACGTCCGGCTGGGTTTCATGGGCAATGTTGTCGCTGACCCAGATACTGCCGCCGGGGTTTGCCGTTGGCACCGCTACAATCTCAAAATCGCTGCCGCCGACGCCCGCTGAAGCGAGGTCGGTGGAGAACACCGCCATAACCCCGTTTGGCGCCAGCGCAGGGTGGATTTCCGCAGTGGTTTCCACATGGGTCGGGGTGTTTGCCCCCGGCGGGTACAGGAGCACCGGGGACCCCAGCCATCCGGCATCGGAAATCTGCTGGAGATAGACGTCCGCGTAGTTGGAGTTGGTGCTGGGGTCGCGGGTGGCCGCAGTGTAGATCATGAGGTTCTTTGCATCGGTCATGCGGCCTTCGGACTCCACGTCGGAGCTTGCGACGGCGGCGTCGTTGGTGAGTAGGACCGGTGCGGTGGTGGCGATGATGGTGGCGAAGTCGGGAGGGCTCGTCACCAGATTGATGTCCGTGACCACCAGTTCAAGCAGGTAGGTGCCGTCCACATCGGGAACAAACACGAGGCGTGAACCCACCGCCGGGGTGCGTGTGATGGCGCTGCCCGCCGGGGTGCTCACAATGCGCCACTGAAAGCTCACCAGATCACCATCGGCATCATAGGCACTGCCGATCAGGTTCAGGGTGCTGCCGGTGGGCACCGAGAAATCAATCCCGGCCCGGGCCAGCGGGCGTGTGTTACTGAGGGTGCTGGTCATGGTGACCTGCTTGGTCTGCACCGATTCGGATGCCCGCGCGGTCTGATAGGCGACGTCGATGATGTCCTCAATGGTGAGCCCGCTCACCGCATCCGAGGCGGCGATCACCAGGTCAGTGAATTCCGCAAGCTCCGAGGGCTTCACCTCGGCCAGAGACGGATTGGCGGTATCGTTGATGATGATTCTCACGGCGGCTTCCGTGGCCGGATCGATGTCGCGGCTGAAACTTGCGGAGGTCAAGTCGTCCACGAAGCGCCGCATCAAGGTGCCATTGGCGGCGCTTCCCACCGCAACCACCCTTGGGAAGTTGGCGTTGTACAGGTCCCAGCTCGGGACGCGGATGGTGTATTTGCCGTTGGCGTCGGTTACTGCCTGGGCGAGGATTGGACCTTGCTGCACGCCGTTCCGGTCGATGGCGTAAAGGGAGACGACTTCTCCGGCCACTGTTTTCATGCCGGTCAGTGCCATGGCTTCAGGAAACAGCCAGTGGCCGGCGCGGGCGAACAGGGAGGTCTTGCCCAGCTGGGAGCTCGCCGCCGGTATTTTCACCGAGCCGCTGATCTCCGTCGCCAGGGAGCGAACGTTGTCACCGCCGGGTCCGCAGGCGCTCACAAGCAGGGTGAGCAGGGCGGCAAGGGCAGCAAACAGGAGGCCGGAGCGGGCTTTATGGGACTGAATTCGGAACATTCGCCCATATATATGCAATATAGGGGCCGTGGAGGGAGGTGTTTGCACGGTGTGTTGGCCGGGGCACCCGACCGTTGTTCGGAACGCGGGAAGCTGGAATAATTAAAGCCCTCCGGCGCATTTTGAGTGTGAAAGAAGGGGTAGAGCTTGTCTAACTGGGGTTCACAATAATGGAAACCGTGTCATTCATTCAGTTTTCCAAGCGGTTGAGCGACCAGGGTGTTACCCTGCGGCGCGAGCGGCTGGATACCGTGCAGGCCAACCTGGGCAAGCTGTGTAATCAGGCCTGTACCCACTGCCATGTGGATGCGGGGCCGAATAAAACCGAGCAAATGGACCTGGAGACCATCGACCATCTGCTCGACTACCTGTCGGAAACCCAGGCACAAACCCTTGATATTACAGGCGGTGCGCCGGAATTGAACCTCAATTTCCGCTACCTGGTGGAAGAGGCGAAAAAACTCGGCAAGAACGTGATCGTGCGCTGTAACCTGACCGTGTTTTTTGAGCCCGGACAGGCGTATCTGCCTGGTTTTTATAGGGAAAACAAGGTGGAGGTGATCGCCTCCCTGCCGTGCTACACCCCGGAAACAGTGGACGCCCAGCGTGGCCAGGGGGTGTACGAGAAGAGCATCGAAGCCCTGAAGCTGCTCAACGAGCAGGGCTACGGCACCGACCCGGAGCTTTCCCTCAATCTGGTGTTTAACCCGGCGGGCCCGAAACTGCCCGGCCCCCAGGAGGAACTGGAGGCGGACTACAAGGAGGCCCTGGAAAAGGAACACGGAATCGTGTTCAACCACTTGTACACCATGGTCAACATGCCCATTGCGCGTTTTGCCGAAAATCTGGCGAGAAATGGCGAAACCGATGCCTACATGTGCCTGCTGGCCGATGCCTTCAATCCCGCCACCCTGGACGGCCTGATGTGCAGAAATTCGGTGAGCGTGGACTGGCAGGGCTACCTGTACGATTGCGACTTTAACCAGATGCTGCGGATGCGCATTGGCGGGGCGCGGGCGGTGCACATCAAGGATGCCGCTGACGCCGACATCGTGGATCGCCGGGTGCAGGTGATGGACCACTGCTACGGCTGTACCGCGGGCGCGGGATCCTCCTGCGGCGGGGCGTTGGTTTAAAGAGGGCTCCGCTTCACCGCCGGTCGCACCCCGGCGGTCTTTCTATCGCCCCCCGGCATCCCGGGGCCGGGGCCGGGGCCGGGGCTTTCGGCCCTGCGCTTTCTCTTCCCGCCGGGCCTGTTGCCGCGCCTTTCTGGTAAAGCCTTCCAGCACCAGGGTGAACTCCCCCCGGACCTTGCCTTCGGCGAAGCGCTCGATCGCTCCGGATACCGTGGTGCGCAGCACCTCTTCATGGACCTTGGTCAACTCGCGGCAGATGGCGAGCGGCCGGTCGCCCATGACCTCCAGTATGTCGGCGAGGCACTTGCCGATCCGGTGCGGGCTCTCGAACAGCACCAGGGTGTAGGGCTGTTCCTTCAGTCGTTCAAGCTGGGTGCGCCGCGCCCCCGAGCGGTTGGGCAGGTAGCCCAGAAAGGTGTAGGCGTCGGTGGCAAGGCCCGCCACCGACAGCGCCGCATGCACCGCCGAGGGGCCGGGCACCGGCACCACCGGGATATCCGCCTCGTGGGCCTGCACCACCAGCAGGTAGCCCGGGTCCGACACCAGCGGCGTGCCGGCGTCCGACACCAGCGCCACCGACTCGCCGGACAGCATGCGCTCCACCAGCACCGGCGCCTTCATCTCCTTGTTGTGGTCGTGGTAGCTGGTCAACTGCCCGGAAAGACCGTGATGGGTCAGCAGCTTCTGGGTGTGGCGGGTGTCCTCGGCGGCGATGATGTCCACCGTTCCCAACAGGCGCAGGGCCCGCAGGCTCAGGTCTTCAAGGTTACCGATCGGGGTGCCGATGACAAAGAGGGTGCCACAAGGATCTTTCAAAGGACCTTTCATGGGTCGGGATGGTAGCATGGTGGCGGGGAGAGGTCGCCGATACGGAGGTGGGGCTCATGGTGGATGATGTTGACATTGAGGGGGTGCGCGGGCGCTGGCTTGCGCAAGGCTATGGCTGTGACATGTGGGTGGACCCGCCCGGTCAGATATGGCGCGACTTCGTCCATCAGGTGGACGAGCTGGTGCTGGTGGTCGAGGGCGAGTTGGAGATGACCGTGTCCGGTGCGCTCCGGCGCATGGGTCCGGGGGATGAAGTCCACATTCCGGCGGGCGCCCCGCACACCGTGCACAATGTGGGCGGATGTACCGCCCGGTGGCTGTATGGCTACCGGACAAGGGGCGCGTCGGATTGACCATCGGGTATCCGGCCGTTAGAGTGAAAAGATGCGTATTTTAATTTTGAAACATACGCGCCCGCTGTTTCTGCGGCTTTTCCTGGTGGCTGCCGTGGTGCTGGCCCACTGCTGCATGTTCTCCATGCCGTCCCACGCCATGGCTCAAGGGCCGATGGTCATGTCCGCACACGGATCAATGGCATCGTCCGGAGTGGCCATGCCCATGCATGGGGTGGCCTACGCCGCCGTGTCCGTATCCGTCGGCTGCTCCGGCGTCACCGAGTGCGACGGGCTGGCGGTGATGCCGTCTCGCACCATTGAAGACAGCGTGGTGATGGTGCCGCTGCCGACACCCTTGCGGGTTGCCTTTGCACAGGTTGATGTCAGCCACAAAGCGGTTCCACTCCCCCCTCGCCTGGTTCCCCCTTCCCCCGATACCCTGCAGGTTTTCCTGATTTGATCCTGTCCTGACCTTCGGACCGGCCAACACGCCGGTCGGGTTCAGGTTTTGATGTGGTGTTCCCGGTCGCTTCCCGCGTGCGGCGGACATCTAATCATTCACGGCAATCAACGGGAGCGGGCTTATGTTTAAAGGCCCATTGAAAACAGTAGCTTACGCCATGTTTGGCGTCTTTTTATGGGTGCCGTCCGGGCATGGGGAGGTGTTGGGCCTGGATGTGGCGGTGCGCGCCGCGCTGGCGGATAACCCATCCCTTGAGGTGGTGGCGGCGCGGGCGCAGGCGATGGCGGAGATACCCACCCAGGCCGGCGCTCTGCCGGACCCGGCCCTGACTCTGGGGGCCATGAACCTGCCGTCGGACAGCTTTGCCACCGGCCGCGAGCCCATGACCCAGTTGCAGGTGGGAATTCGCCAAAAGCTGCCGTTTCCCGGCAAGCGGAGGTTAAAAAATACCACCGCTCAACATGCGGCGGACGCAGCACTGGCGGATCTTGAAGAGGCCCACCTGACCCTGGTGCGGGACGTGGTCATCACCTGGTGGCACCTGTTCTACATGGATCAGGCCATCGAGATCGTCGGGCGCAATCAGGATCTGTTGCGGCAGTTCGTCTCCATCGCCCGTACCCGCTACCGGGTGGGAAAAGGGTTGCAGCAGGACGTCCTGCTGGCCGAGGTGGAGCTGTCCAAGCTGCTCGACCGCGCCCTGGAACTTGAGGGCATGCGGACCGCCACGGCGGCGCAACTCAACGCCCTGCTCGGCCGTCCCGGCAAAAACCCGATCACCCTTCCCCGGGAGGCGGACGAGGAACTGCCGGACGTGGCGTCCGATGACGTCCTGTTTGCCCGCGCCCTGACGCACCGGCCGATGCTGTCCGCCGCCACCAGCCGTGGGTACTCCGCGGTCTCCGCGCTGGAGCTTGCCGGCAAGGAACATCTGCCCGACTTTATGGTCAGTGCGACCTACGGTTTTCGCGATGGCGAAAACATGGACGGCAGTGAGCGCGCGGATTTCGCCTCACTGATGCTGAGCGTGGATCTGCCGTTGTACAAAGCCGACCGACAGGACCGGCAGGTGGCCCAACGGACCCATGAGCTGGCAGAGCAAAGTGCGGCGTTGCGGCAGGCCACCGACCGGTTGCAGGCGGACCTGATCGGACTCAGGGCCAAGTACATGGCCTCCCGGGAACGGGTGCGGCTGTTCCGTGCCGGCATCATCCCGCAGGCGTCCCAGACGGTGTCGTCCATGTTGGCCGGTTATCAGGTCAACAAGGTGGACTTTCTCAATCTGGTGCGCTCCCAGATCACGTTATACAACTACGAAACCCTTTACTGGAAAGGGCTCTCCGAAGCCAAGGGCGACCGTGCCCGGCTGATTGCAGCGGCGGGCGGCGGTGTCGATCCGGAGGAGGCCATGACTTCCGCCCCGAAATCCGCCGCACCGCCCCTCCCTTCGGATAAGACCACCCCCATGCGCTCGGAGGCGCACACCCCATGAACAGACAAACCATGCTGGCGGCCATCCTGGCGCTGATGGCCGGGGGCGCCATCGGCTACTGGATCAACGCAACCATGTTCGAAACCGCGGTGACGGCATCCCGGGAGACCGGCCGTGAGATACTGTTTTACCGGAACCCCATGAACCCGGAGATCACCAGCCCGACACCCGCCAAGGACCACATGGGCATGGACTACATTCCGGTGTATGCCGACGGCGGAAGAGCCTCCGACGGTGCTGCGGGTAGCGTGAGCATCGATCCGGTGGTGGTGCAGAACATCGGTGTCCGCACGGTGGAGGCCGAGCGGCGCACCCTGTCCCGGGAAATCCATGCCCTGGGCCGGGTGGATTACGACGAGGAGCGTCTGGCGCGGCTGCACCCCAAAACCGAGGGCTGGATCGAGGAAATGATGGTGGACGCCACCGGGCAGCCGGTGGAGAAGAATGGCATCCTGCTCGGTATTTATGCCCCCCAGCTGGTGGCCGCCCAGGAGGAGTACCTCATCGCCGTCAAGAACCGTTCGGCGTTGGTGGAAAGCTCGTTTCCGGACATTCGCCAGGGTGCCGAAGAACTGGTGACCTCGTCCCTCGAACGGCTGCGGCTGCTGGATGTTCCGGAACATCAGATCCATGAGATGGAGGCCAGCGGCCGGGTGAAAAAGACCCTGCATATCCACTCGCCGTTCGACGGGGTGGTGGTGCGGGTCGGGGCGCGTCAGGGGCAGTACGTCACCCCCGCCACCGAGCTGTACACCATCGCTGACCTGTCCAAGGTCTGGACTTACGTCGATGTCTACGAGAACGAGTTGTCATGGGTGCGGGCAGGGGATGAGGCGGTCATGCGTATCTCGGCATTGCCGGGCCGGGTGTTCCGGGGACGCATCGCTTATGTCTACCCCTACATGGAGTCGTCCACCCGTACCGCCAAGGTGCGGTTGGAGTTTGATAACGCCGACCAGGCGCTCAAGCCCAATATGTTTGCCGATGTGACCATTCAGGCCAGTCGTCAGGTGGACGCGGTGGCGGTGCCCACCGAGGCGGTGGTGCGTTCCGGAGAGCGGGAAATCGTGTTCGTGGTGCGGGGTCCGGGAAAGTTTGAACCGCGGGAAGTGCGGCTGGGGGTTACGTCGGCTGGCTGGGTGCAGGTCGACGAAGGCGTTCAGGAAGGCGAACGGGTGGTTACCAGCGCCCAGTTTCTGATCGACTCCGAATCCAAATTGCGGGAAGCCACCGCCAAGATGGTCGGTACCGGGTCCGGGGGGGACACGAGTGGTCACGACATGGGCGGTCACGACATGGGCGGTCACGACATGGGCGGTCACGACATGGGCGGTCACGACA
>JBHHVE010000001.1:0-143744 GCA_046754085.1 Leptospirillia bacterium | reverse complement strand
GGTGTAGTCCACGCCGCCGCCGGTGGCGGTGGAACTGACCCCGTTCACCGCGTAGTCCACGGTGATGGTGCGGCCCGCCGGCGCCGTCAGGCTCACCGCCGTGTTGTGGCTGAGGATGCTCTCGTCTGAACTGTCCGCCGTCAGGTCGAACCCGATGGTGGGGGTGACGTCGTCATCGGTGATGGTGCCAAGGCCGCTGCCATCCCCCATCGGAGCACCGACGGCATTCGACAGCACCACGGTGAAGGTTTCGGCGTTCTCGTCCAGGGCGTCGTCCAGCACGGCCACGGTAACCGTTTTGGCGGTTTCGCCCGCCAGGAAGGTGAGGCTGCCGGAGGCGGCGGTAAAGTCGCCCAGGGCGGTGGATACCGCGCCGGTCTCGCCCACGCCGTCCACGGTGGCCCAGTCCACGGTCACGGTGCCGGCGGCGGCGGTGGAGAGGGTCACGTTGAACACCGCGTTCACCCCGCCCGCCACCTCGGTCACAGTCACATCGTCAATGAACAGCGCGGTGGAGTCGTTGTCGATGATGGTGTAGGTGTGGGTCTGGGTCGGCACATCGATGACCGTGTTCACCGGGTTCGACAGGTCGATGACGATGTCCTCGTTGCCTTCATCCAGGAGGTCGTCGACGATGTCGATGCTGATGTCCTGGGTGGTGACGCCCGCTGCAAAGGTCAGGGTACCCGCCGCCAGGGTGTAATCCACCCCGCCGCCCAGGGCCGTGGAGCTGACCCCGTTCACCGCGTAGTCCACGGTGATGGTGCGGCCCGCCGGAGCGGAAACGGCCACCGTGATCACCGCCGGGGTGATGTTCTCGTTCGCGGACGCCGTGATGGCGCTAAAGCCGATGGTCGGGGTGGCGTCGTCATCGGTGATGGTGCCGATGCCGGTGTTGTCGAGAATGGTGGCGCCGGTCGCGCCGGACAGGGTGACGTTGAAGGTCTCCACATCCTCGTCGAGGGCGTCGTCCAGCACCACCACAGTGACGGTCTTGGCCACTTCACCCGGTGCGAAGGAGAGGGCTCCGGAACCTGCGGTGTAGTCCGCGGCGGCCTGGGCGGTAACGTCGAAAGTGGCCCAGTTGACGCCCACCGTGGAGGCGCTCTCGGTGGACAGGCTCACGGTAAAGATCGCGTTCACGCCGCCGGCAATTTCGGTCACCCCCACGTCATCGATGGCGATGGTGGCGGTGTCGTTGTCGATAATGCTGTGGGTGTACTGACGGTTGGTGACCGACAGGGCCGCATTCACCTCGCCCGACAGATCCAGGATAACGGTCTCGTTGGTCTCGTCGATCAGGTCCTCGTGCACCTGGACCACGACCGACTTGCTGGTCTCACCCGCCAGGAAGGTCAGGGTGCCGGACGCCAGGGTGTAATCCACACCGCCGCCGGTGGCGGTGGAGCTGATCGTGTTGGCGGCGTAGTTCACCGTCACCGTGCGGCCCGCGGGGGCATCCAGGGAGACCACGCTGCTGAACGACGCAGTGCTTTCCGCCGAGCTCGCGGAGGTCAGGTCAAAGCCCACCGTCGGCAGGGCGTCGTCGTCATTGATGGTGCCGATGCCGGTGGCGTCCGCAATGGTCGCGCCGGTGGCACCCGAGAGGTTGACGGTGTAGGTTTCCACGTCCTCGCTCAGGGCGTCGTCCAGCACCGTCACGGTAACGGTCTTGGCGGTCTCGCCCGGCAGGAAAGTGACGACGCCGGAGGCCGCGCTGTAGTCCAGACCGGCGGTGGTGGCGGTACCGTCGGCGGTGGCGTAATTCACCGTGACGGTCCCGGCGCTCTGGGCCGACAGGCTCACGGTGAAGTTGGCGCTCACACCGCCCACGGCTTCCGTCACCACCACGTCGTCGATCAACAGCACCGAGTTCTCATTGTCGACGATGGTGTAGGTGTGGGTCTGGGCGGCCAGGTCGAGGATCGCGTTGAACTCCCCGGACAGGTCGAGAATGATGTCCTCGTTGCCTTCGTCCAGGGCGTCATCGACGATGCCGATGCTGATGTTCTGGGTGGTGGTGCCCGGGTTGAAGGTCAGGGTGCCCGCCGCCAGGGTGTAGTCCACCCCGCCGCCGGTGGCGGTGCTGGCCACGTTCACGGCGTAATCCACGGTGGCGGTGCGGCCCGATGGCGCCGCCAGGGTCACCTCCACGACAGCGGGGGTGAACGACTCGCTATTGCTCGAAGACGCAATGGTAAAGCCAACCGTCGGGGTGGCGTCGTCGTCGGTGATGGTGCCGATGCCGGTGGCGTCGAGCAGGCTCGCGCCCACCGCGTTCGACAGCGCCACGGTGAAGGTTTCCACATCCTCGTCGAGGGCGTCGTTCAGGGTCGGCACGGCAATCGTCTGGACGGTTTCACCGGGCAGGAAGGTCACGGTGCCGATGGCGGTGGTGTAATCGGCCCCGGCCACGGCCGTCACATCGGCGGTGGCGTAATCCACCGTCACGGTGGAGGCGCCCGTGGTGGAGAGGGTCACGGTAAACACCGCGTCCACGCCGCCGGCCACCTCGGTCACCCCCACGTCGTCAATGGAAATGGTGGCGTTGTCATCATCGAGAATGGTGTACACGTGCTGCCGGTTGGTGACCGACAGCGTGGCGTTTACCTCGCCGGACAGGTCGATCACGATCGTCTCGTTGCCCTCGTCGATGGTGTCGTTCACCACCGTGGCCGGAATCACCTTCGTGGTCTCGCCCGGCAGGAAGGTCAGGGTGCCCGCCGTCAGGGTGTAGTCGACACCGCCGCCAGTGGCGGTGCTGCCCACGTTGACGGCGTAATCCACGGTGGCGGTGCGGCCGGAAACCGCGGACAGGGAGACCGTGGCGCTGATGGCGGTCACGCTCTCCGCCGCGCTGGCGGAGGTCACGTCAAAGCCCACGGTCGGGGTGGCGTCGTTGTCAGTGATGGTGCCGATGCCGGTGGCGTCCGCAATGGCCGCGCCGGTGGCGCCCGAGAGGTTGACGGTGAAGGTCTCGGCATCCTCATCGAGGGCGTCGTCCAGCACCGGCACAGTGACGGTCTTGGCGGTTTCACCCGGCAGGAAGGTCACGAGGCCGGAGGCCGCGGTGTAGTCCAGGTCTGCGGTGGTGGCGGTACCGTCGGCGCTGGCCCAGTTCACGGTGACGGTGCCGGCGGAACTGGTGGACAGGCTCACAGTGAAGTCGGCGTTCACACCGCCCGGGGCCTCGGTAACAAGCACGTCATTGATCAGGATGGCGGCGCTTTCGTTGTCCACGATGGTGTAGGTGTGGACATTGGCGGCCACATCCACGGTGCCGTTGGTGGCGCCAATCAGGTCGACGATCACGGTTTCGTCGCCTTCGTCCAGGGCGTCATCCACGATGGGCATGCTGATGTTCTGGGTGGTCACCCCCGGCGCGAAGGTCAGGGTACCCGCCGCCAGGGTGTAGTCCACCCCGCCACCGGTGGCGGTGCTGGACACGTTCACGGCGTAATCGACCGTCACGGACAGGCCCGAAGCACCGGACAGGGAAACCCCCATCACCGCCGGGGTGATGTTTTCCGCGCCGCTGGAGGCGGCCAGGTCGAAGCCTGCCGTGGGCGGCGCGTCGTCGTCGGTGATGGTGGCGATGCCGGTGTTGTCGAGGATGGACGCGCCGGAGGCGCCGGACAGCACCACCGTGAAGGTCTCGGAGGCCTCGTCCAGGGTGTCGTTGATCACCGACACATTGATCGGCTGGGTGGTCACGCCCGGGTTAAAGGTCAGGATGCCGGACGCCGCCGTGTAGTCGCCACTCGCCACGGTGGCGGTGCCGTCCACGGTGGTGTAGTTCACCGTCACGGTGGAGGTGGAGGTGGTGGACATGGTCACCACGAAGGCCGCCACCGCGCCCGGCCCCTCGGTCACCGCCACATTGCCGATGGTGAGGTTGGCCGAATCGTCATCGGTGATGGTCAGGGTGTGCTGGTCCGCCGCCAGATCCACGGTGAGGTTGGAGGCAGTGGTCAGATCCACGATGACGGTCTCGTTGCCCTCCACCAGGGTGTCGTTCACCACCGTCGCGCTGATGTTCAGGGTGGTCACGCCCGGGTTAAAGGTCAGGGTGCCCGCCGCCAGGGTGTAGTCGGTACCGCCGCCCACCGCCGTGCTGGCCACGTTCACCGCGTAATCCACGGTGGCGGTGCGGCCGGAAGGCGCGGACAGGCTCACCGCCATATTCACCGTCGGTACACCCTCACCGCTGGAGGAGGTGGCCAGGTCAAAGCCCACGGTCGGGGTGGCGTCATTGTCATTGATGGTACCCACGCCGAGACCATCGAGAATGGCCGCCCCGGAGGCGCCGGAAAGGTTGACGCTGAAGTTTTCCGGATTCTCGTCCAGTGCGTCGTCGAACACCGCCACGGTGACGGTCTTGGCAACCTCGCCCGGCGCAAAGACCAGAGCACCGCTGCCGGCGGCGTAATCGGACTCGGCCACAACCGCGGTACCGTCCGCCGTGGCCCAGTTGACGTTGACCGTCGCGGCGCTCGAGGTGGACAGGGTAACGTTGAACACCGCGTTCACCCCGCCTCCCGCCTCGGTCACCGTCACGTCGTCGATAGAGAGGGTGGCGGTGTCGTTATCGAGGATGGTGTGGGTATGCTGCCGGTTGGTGACTGACAGGATCGCGTTCACCTCGCCCGACAGGTCGATGATGACGGTCTCGTCGGCCTCGTCGATGGTGTCGTCCACCACGGCGGTGGTGATGTTCTGGGTGGTCACCCCCGGCGCGAAGGTCAGGGTGCCGTTTGCCAGGGTGTAGTCGGTGCCGGCGCCGGTGGCGGTGGAGCTGACCGTGTTTACCGCGTAGTCCACGGTGATGGTGCGGCCCGCGGGCGAATCCAGGCTCACCACCGTGACGTGGCTGGCAATACTCTCGTCCGAGCTGTCCGCTGTCAGGTCAAAGCCCACCGTCGGGGTGGCGTCATCGTCGTTGATGGTGCCGAGGCCGGTGGGGTCGTTGATGGGCGCGCCCACCGCATTCGACAGTGAAACCGTGAAGTTCTCCACATCCTCGTCGAGGGCATCGTCCAGCACCGGCACGGTAACGGTCTTGACGGTCTCGCCGGTGAGGAAGGTCAGGGAACCGAAGGCGGCGGTGTAGTCCAGGTCGAGGGTGGTGGCGGTGCCGTCCACCGCGGTCCAGTCCACCGTCACCGTACCGGCCGCGGCGGTGGTGAGGCTCACCGTGAAGATCGCATCGACACCACCCACCGCCTCGGTCACGACAACGTCATCGATGATCAGCCCGGTGCTGTCGTTGTCGGTGATGGTGTGGGTGTGCTGGTCGGCCGCCAGATCAACGGTGGCGTTGAACCCGTTCGACAGGTCGAGCACCACGGTCTCGTCGCCTTCCGTCAGGAAATCGTCCACCAGGGCGGCGCTGACGTTCAGGGTGGTCACACCCGGGTCAAACGTCAGGGTGCCGTTTGCCAGGGTGTAGTCGACGCCGCCACCGGTGGCGGTTGAGGCCGCGTTCACGGCGTAATCCACCGTCACGCTGCGGCCGGAAGGCGCGGACAGGTTCACCGCGATCAGTGCCGGGGTGATGCTCTCCAGGGTCGCATCGGTGGTCAGGGCAAAGCCCACGGTCGGGGTGGCGTCATCGTCGGTGATGGTGCCGATACCGGTACCGTCGAGAATGGTCGCCCCGGAAGCGCCGGACAGGTTGACGTCGAAGGTTTCCACATCCTCGTCGAGGGCGTCGTCCAGCACCGGCACGGTAATGGTCTGGCTGGTGCTTCCAGGGGGGAAGGTCAGGAGACCGCTGGTCGCTGTGTAATCACCGGTAACACCCGCCACCGCGGTCACGTCGGCGGTGGCGTAGTTCACTGTCACCGTTGCAGCCGAAGGGGTGGACAGGCTCGCGGTAAACACGGCGCTCACCCCGCCCGGCACCTCGGTGATGGCTACGTCGTCGATGGAGATGGTGGCGGTGTCATTGTCGAGAATGGTGTAGGTGTGCTGCCGGTTGGAGACCGAAAGCACCGCATTGAACTCGCCCGACAGGTCGATAATCACGGTCTCGTCAGACTCGTCGGTGACGTCATCCACCACCACGGTGGTGATGTTCTGGGTGGTCACCCCCGGCGCGAAGGTCAGGGTGCCCGCCGTCAGGGTGTAGTCGGTGCCGCCGCCGGTGGCGGTGGAACTGACCGTGTTGACCGTGTAGTCCACCGTAACCGTGCGGCCCGAAGCAGCGGTCAGGGACACCGCCGTGGCAACCGGGGTGACGCTCTCATCCGCGCTGGCGGTGGTGAAGTCGAACCCGACGGTCGGGGTGGGGTTGTTGTCGTTGATGGTGCCGAGGCCAATACCGTCCAGAAGCGGCGCGCCTACCGCGTTCGACAGCACCACCGTGAAGGTTTCCACGTCCTCGTCCAGGGCATCCTCCAGCACCGGCACGGTGACGGTCTTGACGGTCTCGCCGGTGAGGAAGGTCAGGGAGCCGAAGGAGGCGGTGTAGTCCAGGTCGAGGGCGGTGGCGGTGCCGTCTACCGCAGTCCAGTCCACCGTCACCGTGCCCGCCGCGGCGGTGGAGAGGCTGACCGTGAAGATCGCGTTGACACCGCCCACTGCCTCGGTCACCGTCACGTCATCAATGGACAGGGTGGTGGTGTCGTCATCTCCGATGGTGTGGGTGTGCTGGTCGGCCGCCAGGTCAACGGTGGCGTTGAACCCGTTCGACAGGTCGAGGACGACGGTTTCGTTGCCCTCGGTAATCAGATCGTCCACCAGGGCGATGCTGATGTCCTGGGTGGTCACACCCGGATCAAAGGTCAGGGTGCCGTCCGCCAGGGTGTAATCCACGCCGCCGCCGGTGGCGGTTGAGGCCGCGTTCACGGCGTAATCCACCGTCACACTGCGGCCGGAAGGCGCGGACAGATTCACCGAAATCAGTGCCGGGGTAATGTTCTCTGCGGTGGAGGCCACGGTCAGCGCAAAGCCCACGGTCGGGGTGGCGTCATCGTCGGTGATGGTACCGATACCGGTGGCATCGAAAATGCCCGCCCCGGTGGCGCCGGACAGGTTGACGTCGAAGGTTTCCACGTCCTCGTCAAGGGCGTCGTCCAGCACGGTCACCGCGACCGTCTTGCTGATCTCCCCCGGGGCGAAGGAGAGGTTGCCGGTCACGGCCGTGTAGTCGGCGCCTGCGGCGGCGCTCACATCAGCGGTGGCGAAGTTCACCGTCACCGCCTGCGCCGATGGGGTGGACAGGCTCACCGTGAACACGGCGTCCACATTGCCCACGGTCTCGGTCACCGCCACGTCGTCGATGGACAGGGTGGCGGTGTCGTCGTCGAGAATGGTGTGGGTGTGCTGCCGGTTGGTGACGGAAAGGATCGCGTTCACCTCGCCCGACAGGTCGATGATGATGGTCTCGTTGGCTTCGTCAATGACGTCGTCCACCACCGTCGAGGTGATGTTCTGGGTGGTGACGCCGGGGGCAAAGGTCAGGGTGCCCGCTGCCAGGGTGTAGTCCACCCCGCCGCCGGTGGCGGTGCTGGAGACGTTCACCGCGTAATTCACGGTCACCACCCGTCCCGAGGGGGCATCCAGGGAGACCGCCGTAATCTCCGAGGCAATGCTCTCCGCGGCACTGTCGCTTACCAGGTCAAAGCCGATCGTCGGGGTGGCATCGTTGTCCAGGATCTGACCGACACCGACCGCATCCGCAACCGGCGCGCCAACGGCGCCGGAGAGGGTGACGGTAAACGTCTCGTCATCTTCGTCCAGGGTATCGTCGGACACCACCACGGTCACCGTCTTGGCGGTTTCGCCCGGCAGGAAGGTCAGGGCGCCGGAGGCGGCGGTGTAATCCAGGTCCGCCACAGTGGCGGTGCCGTCCGCGGTGGCCCAGTTGACGTCCACCGTCTGGGTGGACGCGGTGGAAAGGGTGACGTTGAACACCGCGTTTACGCCGCCCACCGCCTCGGTGACGGTGGCGTCCCCGATCAGGAGCGAGGCGGTATCGTCATCGGTGATGGTGTGGATGTGCTGATCCGCCGCCAGGTCGAGGGTGGCATTGCCCGCGTTCGACAGGTCCACGACCACGGTTTCGTCACCCTCGTCGGCGGTGTCGTTGACCACGGCGATGACGACGTTCTGGGTGGTCTGCCCCGGGTTAAAGGTCAGGGTGCCCGCCGCCAGGGTGTAGTCCACGCCGCCGCCGGTGGCGGTGCTGGCCACATTCACGGCGTAGTCGACGGTGACGGTCAGGCCCGAAGGGGCGGAAAGGTTCACCGCCAGATTCGCCGGGGTGACATTCTCCACGGTGCTGTCGGCGGTCAGTGCAAAGCCCACCGTGGGCGCGGCGTCGTTGTCGTTGATGGTACCAAGGCCGGTATTGCCCAGGAGGGTGGCACCCGCGACGTTGGAGAGCACCACGGTGAAGCTCTCGGCATTTTCGTCCAGGGTGTCATCGGCAACCGTCACATCGATCACCTTGGTGGTCTCGCCGGGGGCAAAAGTCAGGGTGCCGGAGGCGGCGGTGTAATCGCCCGCCGCCGTGGTGGCGGTGCCGTCCACCGTGGTGTAGTCCACCGTCACGGCGCCGGTGGATACGGCGGACATGGTGACGGTAAAGCTCGCCACCGCCGCCGGACCTTCGGTCACGGTGGCATTGCCGATGGTGAGGCTGGCCGAATCGTTGTCGACGATGGTCAGGGTGTGGCTGCCGTTGGTCCCGCTCACAGAGGCGTTGGTGGCGCCGGTCAGGTCCGCGACGATGGTTTCGTTGCCCTCCACCAGAGAATCGTTCACCACGGTAACGGTAATGGTCTTGGCAACCTCTCCGGCGGCAAAGGTCAGGGTACCCGCCGTCAGGGTGTAGTCCACCCCGCCTCCGGTGGCGGTGCTGGCCGCATTCACGGCAAAGTCGGTGGTCACCTGACGGCCCGAAGCGGGGGACAGGGTCACATCCAGGGTCACGGTCGGCACCGCCTCGTCGCTGGAAGAGGCAATCAGGTTAAAGGCCACGGTGGGCAAGGCATCATCGTCGGTGATGGTGGCCACACCGGTACCGTCGAGGATGCCCGCGCCGGAGGCCAGCGAGAGATTCACATCGAAGGTTTCCGGATCCTCGTCCAGGGCGTCGTCCAGGGTCACCACGGTCACCGTCTGGGACGTCTGCCCCGGGGTGAAGGTGAGGCTTCCGCTGGCGCTTGCATAGTCGGCGCCCGCGGTGGCGGTGCCGTTGGCGGTGGCCCAGTTGACCGTCACGGTGGACGCGCTCACGGTGGAGAGCGCCACGGTGAATACGGTGTTGACGCCACCCACGGCCTCGGTGACCGCCACGTCATCGATAGAGAGGGTGGCGGTGTCGTCATCGGTGATGGTGTGGGTGTACTGCCGGTTGGAAACGGACAGGGCGGCATTCACCTCGCCGGACAGGTCGATGATGATGGTCTCGTTGGCCTCGTCAATCACATCGTCCACCACGGTGGTGACGATGTTCTGGCTGGTCTCGCCCGGCAGGAAGGTCAGGGTGCCCGCCGCCAGGGTGTAGTCCGTGCCGGCGCCTGTAGCGGTACTGGCGGCATTCACCGCGTAATCCACGGTCACCGTGCGCCCGGAAGCCGTGCTTAAAAAGACCGCGGTGTTGACCGTCAGGACGCTCTCCAGTGAGCTGCCCGTGGTAACGCCGAAACCAACCGTGGGAAGCGCATCGTCATCGGCCACGGTGGCAAGACCGGTGGCATCGGCGATGGTGGCGCCCACCGGGAGCGACAGGCCGACGGTGAAGCTCTCGGTATCTTCGTCCAGGATGTCGTCGGACACCGCCACGGTCACCGTTTTGAGGGTCTCGCCGGACAGGAAGGTGAGAGTGCCGGAGCCGGCCGTATAGTCAACGCCGGCGAGCGCGGTGCCGTCGGCGGTGGCCCAGTTGACGGTCACCGAGGATGCGGACGGCGCGGAAAGGGTCACGTTGAACACCGCGTTCACGCCGCCCACGGCCTCGGTCACCGCCACGTCGTTGATGGAGATGGCGGCGGCGTCATCGTCGATGATGGTATAGGTATGGGTCTGGGTCGGAATGTCGACAGTGGCATTGACGCCATTGGACAGATCCACCACCACGGTTTCGTTACCCTCGTCCAGCAGGTCGTCGACGATGTCGATGTCGATGGTCCGGGTGGTAATGCCCGGGCCGAAGGTCAGGGTGCCATCCGCCAGGGTGTAGTCCTCCCCGAGGCGGCCGGCGGTGCTGGCGGCGTTCACCGCGTAATCCACCGTGACACTGCGCCCGGAGGGGGCCGACAGGGAGACGGCGAGGCTGGCCGGGGTGAGCGTCTCCGCGCCGCTGGAAGCGGTCAGGTTGAAGCCGATGGTCGGGATCGGGTCGTCGTCGGTGATGGTACCGATGCCGGTGTCATCCAGAATGGTGGCGCCGGAGGCACCGGAAAGCACCACCGTGAAGGTTTCCGCATCCTCGTCCAGGGCATCGTCCAGCACCGCCACGGAAACCGTCTTGGCGGTCTCTCCGGCCAGGAAGGTCAGGACACCGGAACCGCCCGTGTAATCGGCGCCCACCACGGTGGCGGTACCGTCCACGGTGGCCCAGTTCACGGTCACGGTAACGGCGCTCGGTGTGGAAAGGGTGACGTCGAACACCGCGTTCACGCCGCCCGGAACCTCGGTCACGCCCACGTCGGTGATGGCGATGGTGGCGGTGTCGTTGTCGGTAATGGTCTGGGTGTACTGGCGGTTGGTCACCGACAGGGCGGCGTTAAGCTCGCCCGACAGATCGAGAATCAGGGTCTCGTTGGCCTCGTCAATCACGTCTTCATGGACGGTGATGGCGATGTTTTTTGTGGTCTCGCCCGGCAGGAAGGTCACGGTGCCCGCCGCCAGGGTGTAGTCGGTGCCGCCGCCGGTGGCGGTGCTGCCCCCGTTCACCGAGTAGTCCACGCTCACCGTACGGCCCGAGGCCAGATTGAGGGAGACGGCGACGTTGACCGTGGCCACGCTTTCAGCAGCGGAACCTGCGGTGAGGTCGAATCCGACCACCGGAAGGGCATCGTCGTCGTTGATGGTGCCGATACCGCTGGCGTCGAAAATGGCGGCGTTCACGGCGCCGGACAGGGCCACGGTAAAGGTCTCGGCATCCTCATCCAGGATATCGTCCAGGATCGGAACGATCACCGACTGGGAGGTCACCCCCGGATTGAATGTCACGGTGCCAAAGGCATTGCTGTAGTCCAGGTCCGCGACCGTGGCGGTGCCATCCACCGTGGCCCAGTCCACGGTCACAATGGCGGCAGCGGGGGTCGACAGGCTCACGGTGAACACCGCGTTCACGCCACCCGCGGTTTCGGTCACCGCCACATCATCGATGGAAATGGTGGAGACGTCGTTGTCGAGAATGGTGTAGGTGTGGCTGGCGGCAAGCCCATCCACAGTGCCGTTGGTGGCGGTGGTGAGATCCACCACCACGGTTTCGTCGGCCTCGTCGATGAGGTCATCGACAATATCGACGTCGACGTACTGGGTGAGCTGGCCGGGGGTAAAGGTCAGGGTGCCCGCCGCCAGGGTGTAATCGATGCCGGAGCCAAGGGCGGTACCGCCGGCACCCACTGCGTAGTCCGCCGTTACGGTACGGCCCGAGACGGCGGACAGGGATACGGCGAAGCTGGCCGGGGTCAGGCTCTCGTCGCCGCTCGACGTGGCCAGGTCAAAGCCAACCGTGGGCGCCGCATCGTTGTCGGTGATGGTGCCGGTGTAGGTGTTGGGCAGGGTGACCGATGCGCCAATGGCCGCCCCCAGGGTGATAACCACGGTTTCATCCGGCTCGTCGAGGACATCCCCCACCACGGTAACGACAATGTCGCCGGTCAACTGTCCACCCGGAATAACCAGTTGATTCAGGGGGCTTGCGGTGTAGTCCACCGTATCGAAGGCGGTACCGGTAAGGGAGTACGGAATCGTCACGTTGCCAACCGCCGTCTTGGAGAGCTGAACGGTGGCGGTCAGGGTGTTTCCGCTCACTTCCGGGGTGCTGCCGGTGGTGGTGGTGAACGAGGCCGACGGCACGTTGTCGTCGTCGGTGATGGTACCGGTGAACTGGACAACACCCCCCTGCCCGGCATTGGTGGGGGTGCCCATGTCGAGGATCACCGTCTCGTTCTCCTCCGAGAGGATATCGGGCACGATGTTGACGGTGGTGGTGGCGGACGGATTCCCGGCCGGAATGCTGACCGGCGACACCGGGGTGATGGTGTAATCGTCCGGGTCGATGGCCGTGCTGAGGCCGTTCACCGTATAGGGCACGGTGACCGGCAGACCCGACACCGCCGACAGGGTCACATCCACCGTGACGCTTCCGGTCTCATTCAGAGACTGCTCGGACGCCTTGCTGAACGCCACTGTCGGGGTGGCGTCGTTGTCGGTAATCGTCAGGGTGTGCTGGGTGATCGATCCACCGTCGGTGACCGCATACAGGGGCACGCCCATGTTGGCGATCACGGTTTCGCCCAACTCGTCCAGCAGGTCGTCATTGATCTGCACAGAGATACTCGCCGACAGGGCACCCTTGGGAATGGTCAGCGGGGAAACCGTCAGTACCGTGTAGTCCTCACCCGCACCGAGCGCCGTACTCGCGGCATCGATGGTGAAGGGAATTTCCGTGACCATCCCGGAGGCGGCGTTCAGGTTCACCTGAATGTTGGTGGTGCCGACACCCTCCAGGGCACTGGACGTCGCCGTGCCGAAGGTGACGGTCGGCGCGGGGTCGTCGTCGGTGATGGTAACGGTGTGCTGCACGGTGGCCCCGGCGGTGGCGTTCACCAGACCGGCGGTATCCATATTAATGATCGCCGTCTCACCCGTGGACTCGTGCAACAGGTCGTCGGACACCGTCAACGAAAGCGAAGCGGAAAGCTGGCCCTCGGGAATGACCAGCGGCGACACCGGGGTAAGGCTGTAATCCACCCCGCTGGTGGCGGTGGAGAGGGCATCGAGGGTGTAGGGCACCGTCACGTCCCGGCCCGCAAGGGCGGACAGCTGGGCGGTGATGCTCACCGTTTGCGCCAGAGGCTCGGAGGTGGACTGTGAGCCCGTGGTGAAGGTCACCGTCGGGGTGGCGTCGTTGTCCAGGATGGTCAGGGTGTAGTCCGTGATGGAGCCCCCATTGGTCAACGCGTTGGTCAGCCCCACCGTATCCATGTTGACCACCACGGTTTCGTCCGCCTCGTCCAGCAGGTCGTCCACGATGGTGATGGTGGTGCTGGCGATGGTGGCGCCCTGGGAAATCACCAGGGGGCTTGCGTTGCTCAAGCTGTAGTCGGTGCCGCCGCCGGTGGCGGTGGAGGCCAGCAGATCGAACGGCACAATCACGTCCCGGCCTGACACCGCATCGATCTGTGCGGTGACGGTAAAGGCGCCCACCAGTTCCTCCGCGCCGGAGGCACCGGCGGAGGTAAAGGTGATCACCGGGGTGTTATCGTCGTCCTTGATAAATGCGGTGTGTTCGGCAATCGCACCCGCGGTGGCATTGATCAGCCCCGCCGTCTCCATGGTCACGATCACCGACTCGTCGTCCTCATCGAGGATATCCGTCGCGATGGTGATGGTGATGGTGGCGTCCGGACTCCCCGCGGCAATCGTGAGCGGAGAGGCGGGGCTGATCGCAAAGTCGGTGGTCAGGGTGGCGGTGCTTGCCGGGTTGAGGCTGTAGGGCACCGTGATATCCAGTTCCGACACCGCGGAAAGGGTGGCCTTCAGGTTCATGGTACCGAGTTCCTGGGTGCTGGTCTGGTTGAGCAGGTTCCAGGAGACCGTGGGCGCGGCGTCGTTGTCGAGAATGGTGGCCGTGTGGGTCAGGCTGGCGCCGAGGGCGCCGTTCACCAGCGAATCGATGCTCAGCACCACCGTCTGGTCGGCCTCGTCCACAGTGTCGTCCAGGACGGTTATCACAATATTGCCGCTGCTGCTACCGGCTGGAATCACCAGCGCCGCCGCCGGGTTGACAGTATAGTCCGGACCGTTCGAGGCGGTTCCGCCCACACTGAAATTGACCGTGGTGGGAAGGCCCGAAACGGCGGAGAGCACCACCGTGGCGGACATGGTGCCGACGGTGTTCTCGGCGCCGCTCTGGGTGGCGGACTGGAAGTCCACCGTCGGCACGGCATCGTCGTCCGTAAGGGTGGCGGTATGCACCGTGGTCTGGCCGGTGGAATCCGCATTCACCGGCGCCCCCATGTTGAGGATCACCGTCTCGTCACCCTCGTACAGCAGGTCGCCGGCGATGGTGAGGGTAATCAGCTCACCCGTCGAACCGGCCGGAATCGTCAGGGGGGACGCGGGCAAGATGCTGTAGTCGGTGCCGCCGCCAATGGCGGTGGAGGCGGCATCCACGGTGAACGGAACCGTAACGTTCCGGCCTGATACCGGAGCGATATCCACCCAGATGTCGATGGTCCCGCTCTCCCCGAGACTCGCCAGGGCCACGTCGCGGAAGGTCACTGCCGGCAGGGCGTCGTCGTCCAGGATGGTGGTGGTGTACTGGGTGACGGTGCCCGGCACGGCGTTGACCAGACCCACCGTGTCCATGTTAAGCACCACCGTTTCATCGTTCTCGTCCAGGGCATCCAGGGCAATATTGATGGAAATGGAGGCATTGGTGGAGCCGGCGGGAATGGTCAGCGGCGATGCACTGATGCTGTAATCGACACCGCCTCCGGTGGCGGTGGAAACGGCGTCCACCGTGAACGGAACCGTCACATCGCGGCCGGATGGGTCCGACAGCCTGGCAGTCACCGTCATGGTGCCGGTCTCTGACTGGGACAGGGATGCGGGGACCGTGGGGAAGGTCACCGTCGGGGTGGCGTCGTCATCCTGAATGGTCAGGGTGTGCTGGGTGATGGAAGTGCCGTCGGTCACCGCATTGACCGGCACGCCCATGTTGACGATGAGGGTTTCGTCGTACTCGTCCAAAGCATCCCCGGAAAGCTGCACCTGGATCAGGCCGAAGGCACTGCCCTCCGCAATGATCAGGGGGGATGCGGTCAGAACCGTGTAGTCCGGCCCGCTGGCGGTACTGGCGGCGTCGATGCTGAACGGCACCTCGGTATCGCGGCCCGAAACCGTGTCCAGATCCACCCGGATATCCACAATACCGCCCGGCACCCCTTCCGAGAAGCTGGAGATGGCGTTGTTAAAGGTCACCACCGGGTCGGGGTCGTTGTCGTTGATGGTCACGGTGTGCTGGGTGGTCGCCCCCGGGGCGGCGTTCACCAGCCCGCCGGTCACCATGTCGATAATCACCGCCTCGCTGATGCCCTCGTACAGCAGGTCGTCGAGCACGCTCACCGACAGGGTGGCCGTGGTCTGACCCGCGGGAATGATCAGGGGCGAGGCCGGACTCAAAGTGTAATCCGGCCCCTCGGTGGCCGTGGAGAGAATGCTGACCGCGTACGGCACCTGCACCTCCAGCCCGGACGCTATCGAAAGCTGGGCGGTCACGACCACGGTGGCGGCCAACGCCTCGTCGGTGAGGTAGGAAGCCGGAGTAAAGCTCACCGTGGGCGGATTGTCGTTGTCGTCGATGGTGGCGGTATGCACCACCACGGCCCCCGGAGCGGCGTTGACCAGACCCACGGTATCCATGTTGAGGATGACCGTTTCGTTGAGCTCGTCGAGGACGTCACCCACGATGTTGATGGTCTGGGTGACACTCGGATCACCTGCCGGAATCGTGAGGGGGGAGGCCAGGCTCAAGGTGTAGTCGTCGGTGAGCGTGGCGGTGCTGGCGGCATCCACGGTGAACGGTACGGTGACCACCTTCTCCGACACCTGGGAGAGCTGCACCAGCAGGTTCATGGCGCCACTCTCAAGGCCCAGACTGGTTTGGCTTGCCGGCACAAACGACACCGTCGGCGCTGCATCATTATCGACGATGGTGGCGGTATGGGTCAGGTTGGTGCCCGGGGTACCGTTCACCAATGAACCGATATTCAGGACCACGGTCTGGTCCGGCTCGTCGATGGTATCGTCCAGCACGGTGATCGTGATGTCGCGGGTGGTGACGCCCGCCGGAATCGTGATGGGGGAAGCCGGGCTGATGGTGAAGTCCGAGCCGTTCGAGGCGGTTCCACCCACCGAATAGTTGACCGTGGTGTCCTTGCCCGACACGGTGGAGAGGGTCACGGTGGCGGTCATGCTGCCCACCGTGTTTTCGGCCCCGCTCTGGCTGACGGGGAGCTGGAAGTCCACCGTCGGCGCCAGATCGTCGTCGGTAATGGTGGCGGTATAAATGCCGCTATCGCCCAGGGTGGCGTTGCCGGGTGCGCCCATCGTCAGGGTCACCGTCTCGTCGCCCTCGTACAGGGCGTCGGCGATCAGGGTGATGACCACGCTGGTACTCAGGGTGCCGGCCGTAATGCTCACAGGGCTGGCCGTGGCGGTGTAGTCGGAGCCCTCGAGGGCCGTGCCGGACAGGGTAAACGGCAGGCTCACATTCCGACCGGAGGCGGTATTCAGGCTCAGGGTGAGGGTGACGCTGCCACTCACCGTGTCCTCCAGAATCGATGCGACATCCAGCAGTCCGGTGACCGTCGGCGCCACGTCATCATCGAGGATGGTGGCGGTGTGCTGAGTGATGGCGCCAGGCAGGGCGTTGATCAGCCCACCCGTATCCATGTTGACCACCACCGTCTCGTCGTTTTCGTCCAGGGAATCCAGGGCGATATCAATGGTAATGCCGCCGATGGTGCTGCCCGCCGGGATAACCAGCGGCGATACCGTGGGAATGCTGTAGTCGGTGCCGCCCCCGGTGGCGGTGGAAATGGCGTCCACGTTAAACGGCACCGTCACGTCACGTCCCGCCACCGCCGACAACTGGACGGTAAGACTCATGGCGCCGTTTTCCGCCTTGCTCTGGCTGGCGGCGGTGAAGGCTACGCTCGGGGTGACATCATCATCATTGATGGTGAAGGTGTGCTGGGTGATCGAGGTGCCGTCGGTCACGGCGTTGACCGGCACCCCCATGTTCAGGATGAGGGTTTCATTGTATTCGTCCAGAAGGTCCCCGGTGAGCTGCACCTGAATCTGACCCGAAGTGCTGCCCGCCGGAATCGTCAGGGGAGACGCGGTCAGCATGGTGTAATCCACCCCCGCCCCAAGGGCCGTACCGGCGCCGTCGATGGTAAAGGGGATGTCCGTATCGAGGCCCGATGCGGCGCCGAGATTCACCTGAATATTGAAACTCCCTGCACCCTCGGAAATACTCGATGCGCCGAGTGCGAAGGTCACCACCGGTTCGGTATCGTCGTCCACGATGTTCAGGGTGTGCTGCACCGTGGCGCCGGCGGTGGCGTTCACCAGACCCACAGTGTCCATGTCCACAATCACCGTCTCACTGGCGGTCTCGTGCAGCAGGTCGTTCACCACTGTCACGGAAAGATCGGCGGAAATCTGACCGGCGGAAATCACCACCTGACCCGCCGGGGCCAGGGAGTAATCCACGCCGGCGCCGCTGGCGGTGGAAGCGGCGCCGATGGTGTACGGCACCGTCACATCCCAGGCCGAGAGTGCGGAAAGATTCAGTGTCACCGGGACCGTCGCCGCCAACCCCTCGTTGCTGTTCTGGGCGCCGAGGGCGAAGGTGACGGAGGGCTGTATATCGTCGTTGGTGATGTTTACCGTGTGGCTGGTGGGGGTGCCCAAACCCGCACCGGTGGGCGTGCCCAGATTAATCACCACGGTCTCATCCGGCTCGAAGTCGGTGTCGCCGGTAAGGGTGACGGTGATGTCGGCAAATGCCTGTCCCGCCGTGATGGTGAGCGGTGAGGCCGGGCTGATGGTGTAGTCGGTACCGAGGGTGGCGGTGGACAGGACATCCACCGTAAACGGCACCGTCACGTCCGTGCCGGACAGGTTGGTGAGTTGCACCCGGGCGGTCGCGTTGGTGGTTCCCGGAGGGCCACCCTCGGAAACCGCCTGGGAGATGCTGCTGAAGAAGGCGTTGACCGTAATGTTGTCGTGAGGCGCGGCGGAGGCCATCAGCGAGTCGCCACTCTCGTAGGTGCCGTCGAAGGCGCGCACCACATAGTAATAGGTGGTGTCGTCCACCAGGGCCGGGTCGGTGTCGGTGTAGGTGTTGGTGGCGTTGCCGGTGATGGTCTGGATCAGGTTGGTGAACTGACCGTCGGCGGCGGTTTCCCGGTAGATGCGTTGCTGGGTCACGCCGGCGCTCGCCGAGGGGCTCCAGGACAGGTCCACACTGCCGCCCAGGTCGCCAGGGGTATCGGCGGCAACGAGCGCCGTGGGCGCTTCCGGGAAAACGTTGGGAATGCGCTGGGCATAGACGTCGGAGAAACCGGTATCCCGGTCGTCGCTCCACACCACCATGTAGTTGGTGCCGTCCCAGGAGATGGCGGGCTGGGTCTGGGCGCTGCCGGTGATGGCCACCTCGATGCCGCCCGGATCCATCACCAGACCGCTGCCGAACAGCAGGCGGGAGGCAAAGATATCCGGTTGGGAGGCGCGGGCCCGGTGGGTCCAGGTGATGAAGTAGGTGGAGCCCCCCACCAGCAGGGCGTCCACCTCGGTTTCACTGCCGGGCGCCGCCGACACCGAAATGTCGGTCACGTCCATGAGGGTGGCTTCCTTGGTCACCCGCACCGCCCACACATCCTCATCGCCCGCGGCGTTGCGGTCGTCGGTCCAGATGATGATGAAGTTGGCCGCCCAGTCGGTGGGGTCGCTGCCCACCGCCACCGAAGTGGCCAGGGTGGCCCCGGTGATGCCGCCGTCCATGATGGTGAGGGCCACCGGATCCACGGTGCCGGTGCCATCCACCCGGGTGGCGTAGACGTTGTTGTCTGCCACCCAGCCCACCATGAAGTAGTCAACGGTGTCATTACCCTGCCCCTTCTGGGGGATGAACGACAAGCTCGGGTTGGTCTCGGTGGCCGTGGTGGCGGAGATATTGAACACCGCACCGGGCAGACCGGTGGTGCCGTTCACGAAGGCGGCCGAGATGTTGATGTCGCGTTCCCACACCACCAGGAACTGGTTATTGGTGACATTGTAGGCCACCTTGGGCACCGCATCGATGAGGGTGGCGCCGTCGGCGGTGAGCGCAACGGTGCCGCTCACCACACCGGTGGCGTCCACGAACGCGCCCATGATGTCGTCGTCCTCCACCCACGTTACGAACCAGTCGGTGCCATCGAAAGCCACGTCGGGGGAGTGGGCGTCACCGGCGCCGCTGATGGTAATCTCGGGAAGCTGCACCGCGCCGTTGATGGTCAGACGGATGCCGTGTACCGCCCCCAGGGCGCCCACCTGCTCGGTAAACACCACCAGGTGCTCGGTGCCGCCAACGGCAATCTCCGGATCGTGCTCCAGGGTACCGGGAATGGACGCCACCGGAATCTCGACCCCGATGAGCGGATCGATGATGACCGGGTATTCGGCAGTCGCAAGCCACTCTTCCGGCAGGTTCAGGGCGATCAGATAATGGTTGTCACCGGGCTCGCCCGACCCACCGGATGCATCGGCCGCATCGGCGTCCACGGCGGCCAGCTTGGAATCCACCAGCAGGCGGCGTCCGGCACGGTCGGTGATGGTGGCCTGACCGTAGGAGGTAACGTAGTGACCATCGGCGGTATAGAAACGCACCACACCGCCGGCTTCGGTGCGGGCGGTCAAGGGGGTGACGATGCGGTTGGTGATGGTCAGATCGCCGCCGGAGGGTATTTTTTCGACCTCCCAGATCTGTTCGACACCAAAGTCACGGGCGATGAAACGCTGACTCAGGCCTTTCGCCAGGCGGTAGCGGGCGGCGCTGGAGGATTTACGGGAAAAGCTGGTGACGTCGGTCAGGGAGTCAAACGTCAGATGCGGCTCCATCTCCCAGAGGGCACCGCCCAGTTTTGCGTCGAAAAGGGTGTATTCGCCGGTGGTCACCCGCTCGGTACCGATGTCGAGGCGATACTTGCGGCCGCGCTCCATGTGCATGGAGAGGCCGGAACCGTCGAACCGGGCCTGATAGGACGGCCCCTGGACGGTGACGGGGTCGGCGGCACGGGTGCCTTCCTGAATGGCCTGCCATCCGGCAAAGACACCGCCGCAGAACAGCAGGAGCAGAGCAAAAGCCCTGCCCAGGCGTCTTGCGGACCCGTGGCTATGTTGTTCGTTCTGGGCCTGAGCCATTCACCACCACCATCGCCATCACACCATCGCCATACTTTTCGGCGGGAAACGCCTTAAGCAAAAGCGCACCAAGGGTGGTAAATGCACATTTCAGGCCAACGCGGAGCTATCCGTAACCTATTGATTTGTTATATAAAAATCCCACGAAGGAGGGATTTTTGCCGGAAACCCGGCATTTCAGCACCAGAAGATTTCGGATTAAAACGGATGCATTTCCTTAAAAAAACCCGGGAAGCGCCGGAAACCGACGTCAAAATAGACTTTTCAGCCGAAAATACAGGGGGCAAAGGCGTACTCCGGTATGTCGGGGGGGCCGAGCACCGTACCGGCGACGCAATCAGTCCCCTCCCGGCGGCTTTTGCGGTTTTTTTAGTAGTAGACTCGGAACATCAGACCCATCTCCCAGCCATCCAGGTCCATTAACACGGGGCGGGGATTGTCGAGCCGCTCCACCCCCTCCGTGGGATAGGTGATGTCCCCCTCCTGCAACTGCTCGCCCGGATTGGGCTGTGCAAAGTTCGGGGGCAGCGTATTGTCCGGCAAGCCGCCGGTCGCCTGCGGCGGGACCGGCGGTAGTTCCGAGAAGCCGGACGGGAAGTAGCGGCTCACCCGAAACGAATCGAGTTCACCGAATACATAGTTGACGTGGAACCCCACGGACGTGTGCTTGGACAGGAAAAATTCGCCACCGGCGCCATATTTGGTGGAGTAGGCGGTGCCGTGGACCTCGGTGGAACTGATCGATGCAAAGCTAAGATCAATTTCATCACTGGCTTCGCTCACCTTCAGCAGGGCATCCATGCTGAGATCCACCACGGCAAACCCGGCCAGGCCGATATTGACGTAGAGCTGTCCGATCTCCGGGCGTTTGAAAAACTGATAGCGCCAGCCCAGCCAGATCTGGTTGATGTTCAGGTTATAGCGCGCCGTGCGCGGCACCTGGATCGGCGGCAGGTTGGAGCGCAGGGCCATGGTGATTTGGTCGGAGGCCCCGGTTCGGCCCTGCCAGTTGGCCAGAGACACCACAAAAGAGGTGCGCGGATGCCAGTGCCACTGGACCTCCAGGCCGTAACTGCCGTTGGAGGTCAATTCCGGCACCGCCACGTCGCGGATCTCCACCGGCAGGTTCTCGTTTCTCGGAATCAGGAAGTTGGGATCCTGCAACAGCACAAGCCCCGCGGTACCCAGGGCATTGTTCAACTGGCGGATGTCGGGGGCATAGGAACCGGCGGACAGACCCACACTCCAGCGGCCGAAGGTGAGCGGTTCATCTTCCACCCGGGTCTCATCTTCCGCGGCCATCCCCGAAGCCGGCAGAACCAGAAATGTCAGGAACACCCACAGGGCGGCCACAATCCACCGCCCGGACGTCCATTGGGCCACCCCCCGGCCCTTTATGCACACGAAAGACGCCATCCGATTTCAGGTTTGGAATGCTTGCCGGGCATTGCCCGCGAAGTGAACTCCGTTCCGATTACCTCCGGTTAAAAATAAACGCCGGCCGCATTTTGAATGCGATCGTCGGCAGAATCGTCAGGGCGCCCAGACTGCCGGTTAACATGGCCAATGGAATCAGGACCCCTTCCATGTGGCGGTAATAGCCCGCCACCGACAGGGTGGCGCACCCCAGCCCGATGGCCAGGGCAACGAAAATCACCGCCTTGCCCGCGGTCTGAACCGTGGCCCGTACCGCTTCCGTCACGTCTCCGGCACGGGCAAACTCCTCGCGGCAGCGAAACAGGATATAGATCGCAAAGTCCGCGCCGATGCCGACCGCCATGGCCGAGATGGTCGCGGTGCCGATGCCGAGGGTGATGCCGAAGGCACCCATAATGCCGAAGTTGATGGTCACTGCGGAGAGCAGCGGCACCAGCACCAGAAAACCGCCCAGGAACGAGCGCAGCACGATGCAGGAAATCAGGAAGGTGATACTGCCGATTTGCAGGATGTTACGCAGCTTGCCGTCGACGATGGTGTCGTTCAGGGCTACCGTCACGGGCGAACTGCCCGCCACCCCGACGCTCACACCTTCCGGGAAGTTATCCTTGGCGAAGGACTCGGTGATGTTGATCAACTCCTCCGCCAGCCGGGTGCTGTCGTCCTTCAAAAAGGCCCACAGCACCGCCTTCTGATAGTCGTAGTCCACCAGCCGCCGGAAGTCCGCCGGGTTGCCGGAGATGGAGTAGAGGAACAGGAAGTCCGACACCTCCTCACGTCGATCCGGCACCACATCAAACGCCGGGTCATCGGCATTGAAGGAGCGGTTCATCTTCTTCACGTAATCCACGTAGGACTGGGTCTTGCCAACCCCGGACACCGCCTCGAACCGCTTTTGCAGACGCTCCACCCCCTTGAGCACCTCCGGATCCTTGAGCGCCCCCGGTTCTTCCCCCTCGATCAGCACGTAGAAGGTGGTGGTGCCGCCAAAGGCGGTGTTGATGGCGGCCTCGTCGACTCTGAGTTGGGTGTCCTCGAAAAACTGCCCCTTAAGGGAGTTGTTCACCACCACGTTGCCGGAAAACGCCAGAGAGACAAGCAGCACCGCGATGACGGAGTACAAAACAACGCGCGGACGCTCGCCCACCGCCTGGGACGCCAGCATCTCCCCGGCCCGGTCAATCCACCCCTTGCGGCCGGTCATCCGCTCGAGCGCCGCCTCCGAAGGCGCGCGCAGCATGGAACGGAGCGCCGGGATAAAGGACATCTCCAGCGCCAGCGCCGACAGGATACCAAACGCGGTAAACATGCCGAACGACTGAAATGTTTTTAAATCGAAGGTGATCAGCGAGGCGAAGCTGGCCGCAGCCACCAGACCCGCGGTAATCATCACCGGGCCGATTTTGGTGGTGGCGATCAGCACCGATTCCCGGTTGTCTCCCCCGGTTCGGCCCATCTCCTCGTAATAGCGTTTGAGAATCTGAATGGAATGGCCGGCGGCGATGGCCACGATCAAAATCGGCGTCAGGGTCTGGGTCCACGGGTCGAGGGGAATTTTGAAGATCGCCATCGCCCCCAGCGCCCAGATCACGCTCAGGGTCGCGGTCAACAGCGGAATAATCACACCCTGGGCGCTGAAGAACGCACCGAACAGCACCACCAGCACCACCCCCACGGCGATCGGAAACACCAACTGGTTCATCAGGAGGGCGTCTTTTTCCAGAAACGCCAGGGCAATGGGAAGGCCACCCAGGTGTACGCTGGTGTTGGCGTCGCGCTCCCGGGCGGCGATGGCTTCCAGGTTCTCGTAAATCTTGGAGTCGGGCACGTACCACTGGGCGGCGAACTCCTCCCAGTTGCCGTCTTCCGGCATGGCAACGATCTCCGCCGGAGCGGTGTCAGCACCTTCGGCCGCCCCGGTGGCTCCGGTGGCTCCGGTGGCGCCTTTTGCCCCCTGTTCCCACGGTTTACCGCCCTGGCTGGCCCACCAGGCTTCCATCTCCTCGGCGGTCCACTCCTCGGCGGCCACCGCCTCGGTGACCAGATCGGGGATCTGGATAAAGGAGCTGTCCGCCATCATCTTGTCCCACCAGTCGGAGGAGCCGCCACCGCCGCTGAAGTCGGTGATGATGGCGGCGCTCTTGCCGTCTTCCGAAACCAGTGAATTGACATACATGTCGTTGATGAAGACGTTCTCGCGCAGTTGGGCAAGACCCTCCGGGGTGGTCGGAACCTCCCCCATCATGCGACGGATGTCGAGGCCGTCCGTGGTGGACTTGATGTACTTGATCTTGCGGTCGGCGATGGAGATCACGTTCTCCTCAAGGATGCCGTCCACCCCCTTGACCGCCTCGGTGATACGCTTGATCTTGCCCAGTGTATCGGGGTTGAAGATGTCCCCCTCCTTCACCGTGACCCCGATCACCACCACCCGGCTGCCGCCGAAGTGTTCCTCGATTTTGTTGTTAAGCTGAACGAACGGGTGGCTCTGGGGCAGGATCCTTTTGGGGTCCAGCACCATTTTCAGATGGCCGACCTGAGCGGCAAAAAACACCGTCACCAGAAGCAGCGCCAGGATGGTGACGAGCGGCCACTTCAAAATGGCCTCAACGTAGCGTCTCAATGTGGACTCCTTTCCCGTTCCTTAACATCCACGGCCCGGCCCACCGGTTCCCTCCGGCGGGCGCGTGGGGCCTGCGGCTCTAAAATCGGTAGCTTACCGCCATGTGGGCGCGGTCGTACTCCCTGAAATATCCGACAAATCTGAAATCCCTTGCCCCGGTAACGTCGCCGGGGTTGCTGCCGCGCTCGCCTCCCAACAGGTCCACCCCCGCGGTCATCCCCACCCGGTCGGTGAACTGCCAGCTCACCCCGGGCCGGGCCACGTACTGGTGACCGGTGTTGAAGTAAAGCACAAGCAGGTGGGCTTCAAGGCGATCATTCATAAACTTTTCACGAACCATCAGGCTGGCAGCTTCATCCTGGCGGCTGACCGGGATAAACGGCTCCCAGTGCAACACGTGCTCCTGAAAGTAGAACATCGACACATCCACACCCCACAGGTTCAAGTCCAGCCCGGTTCCCCACCTGACGGTATCCCGCTTGATCTCATTGCCGGGCATAGCGCCCGCGTCTGTTGCAAGGTACTTGCCGTGATCGTATGAAGCCTCAAATGAAACGACTGTTTTTTGAACACTTTTTGACAGGGACAGGCCAAATATATGCAAACGCTCGTAGCGGGCATCCAGGCTCACCCCCACGGGGCTCCCCCCGACACCGAAAACCGACCGGAATGCTGCCGGAAAATCGTCCCAAGTATAGAAATAACTGGCATTTATGTCGGTTTCCCACACCCGCCATCCGATCCGGGCACCCACTTCGGTATTTTTTACTGACGTGGCGGGTTCCCGGACGCCGGGGGGCGTTTCAAACTCCTCCCACTCCGATCCGGCCGGGGCCGGACGGTGAAACGTCATGTCGGGAATCAAAAGAAGCTGAAATTCACCCCAATCCGGGTAATAGTCGGTGCGCACCATCCACAGGGGGATGTAACGATCCTCCACATCCCGGAACAAAAATTCCCCAAAATCCAAGGGGTTGATCCGATCCGTGATGCGCGCCCCCTCCAGCAGGCCCCAGCGCACAATCTGTCGGCCGATCCGCACGTCCGCACGCTCGGTAAAAAAGTCCAGATAGGCCTCCTTCAGCTCGGCGCCGAAAAAGTGCTCGGACACGTCGTCCGCAGGGGTCAGTCTGGGGTTGAGCCGCTCAGCCCCCCGTGCGTCCAGCGCGCCGTCATAGAACAGGCGTCCGATCACGGTGAGGCGGGAAAATGCACCCACCCGCTCGCCCGCTTCAAGCTGGAGGAACGACAGAGCTTTGCTCAGGGTGGGGTGGCCACCGAAACGGTAGGCCAGCTCCTGCTGCACGCGGCCGCCGATTTCGGCCTCGGCGTGGGCTGACGGCGGCACCAGCCATATTAAAACGCAAATCAGCGCCGCCAGCCCCGGGGTCGGGTACGACGACGCTGATTTGTCGAAAAGAAAAGACGCGAGCGTCCGGCGCCTGAGCGCCCCCGGCGGGGTCATGGCACCAACCATCCCCCCCTGCAGGCTAGCGGCCGCGGTAGCCCTTCTTGAGGCCCCGCTCGGAGAAGTCCCGATCCTTGAGGCCGATGCTGGTTTCAAGGTCGGTAATGGTGTAGATGGTGCGATGGTTGGTCTGGACATTTTTCACGTCCAGTTCTTTATAGACCCGCAAGTCACCCTGGCGAATCCAGGTGATGGCCTGGGTTTTCAAGAGGTCATTTTTGGTGTCGTAATAGTCGATTTTGAGGGTGGTGTAGTCGTCCTGACTGACCCACAGCCGTTTCTTGCCGTAGATCGACTCACCGACCGGGACGCTTTCGACCACGAAGTAGGCCTTGCCGTCGATGGTCTCTTCCCCCACCAGGGTGTGGGTATCCTCATCCAGCAGACGCTGACCCATATCGGCGAAGGTCAGATCGGAACCCATGAAGGCATCGTCCTGATCCCGCACGCTCACCTTGCGCACCTGCCGCAAGGACGGCAGGTAGAGCCACAGCTGGTCTTTTTTACTGGCGTCCGCGGTATCCCAGATCAGAAATCCGACCCCTTTGGAATCCGGCGGAAACATGGTGAAGAACACGGTCTTGGCGGAGTATCCATCCTCACCGCCGTAATCCCTCCAGAGACGCTTGGTCACGATCTTTCGGGTGCTGCCGTCGGCGTTGATCAGCTCCAGGGTCACCGTGGAGCGCTGGTCCTTGCCCTGCATCAGGTTGCGGGACTTCTGGATGACTTCCTTGCCGCTCAGGGCGGCGTGCCCCACCACCACCGAACCGAACAGGAGCATCACCGAAGCAAGCCCTGCCATCCCCATCATGCGTTTCACTGTCACTTGGCTCTTCCCTTTAGATCGCAACCGCCCCGAACCGGGGCGGTCTGTGGACGCAGTGCGCCTTTACTTGGTTCCCAGAATAACGACAAACGGGCTCTCTTCCTTAAGGTCGACATAGTGCACGTCCTTAAAGCCCACGGCGGTCATGAATTCCATGATCTCGGCGCCGCAGTAGTTCTGCCCGCCGGGAGTGTGGATCAGTTGATTCAGGCCGATCACCGCCGGAAGTCGCGGGCCGTTCTTGTCGTCGTCGAGCAACTGCTCCTGAACCAGCATCTTGCCGCCCTCGTTGAGGGCGTTTCTGGCCTTGGTCAGGATCGACTTGAGGGTCTCCGGGGACTCCTGGTTGAGCATGGAGCTCATCAGGGCAATGTCGTAGTTTTCACCGAACGACTCGTCCTCGATGTAGTTGCCCACCTTGGTCTCGACCCGGTCGGCCATCTGGTAGGTGTTGATGATCTCCTTGGTCACCGCCAAGGTCTGCGCCAGGTCGAGAACGGTACCGCTAAGCTCCGGATTTTCAAGACACATGTGCAGGGTAAAGGTCCCGGGACCGCCGGCGATGTCGAGCATGCGTTTCATGCCGGAACAGTCGATCACCTTGGACAAAAGCTGGGCCTGGGCCACGCCACGCCAGTGCATGCCGTAGATGTAGGCCTGGGTGGCCTCCTCGCCGTGGTCGTGCTGTTTTTCGACCACCGGGGCGCCCTTTACAACGGCTTCGGTCAGACCGCTCCACGGGCCGGACCATTCGTCGAACATCTTCACGATGCCGCCCTGATAACGGTCGCGCCCTTCCACCAGATGGGTGTCCGCCAGCGGCGTGTTGGTGTAACGGCCGTTCTCGTCCCGATGCAGCAGACCGATGGAACAGCAGGCAATCAAAAGCAGGTCCAGGCCACGCTCGCTGGCGCCGATCTTGTCGCCCAATTCCTTGGCCGACATGCTCTGCTCATCCAGCAACGTAAACACGTTGAGCCGGTGTGCCGCGTGGATCACACACGAGTCCCAATAGGCACTCGCGAGCTCCATTACTCGCATGGGGTTGGCTTCACCCGAGTAAGTCGTCATTTAAGAAACTCCTTCAAAACACGAAACGGTACACAATCCGACAATTCTACAGGGACCCTCCCGGGTCGCCAAAGCGGCACGAAGCACCCGAAGGCCTTCCGAAAACTTCCGCACGGGACGGATAAGATTAGGTTTTTTCTTCCAATCAGTCAAAGCGGGCCGGGGAAGCCCCGGCCCGCTCCGTCAAAACAGGACCGCACTTAGTGCGCGTGGGCGTGACCCTCGGAGTGGTCGTGCGCCTCATGCTCGCCGGCGAAGTAGGCCGCCTGCTCGCTGTCCAGTGCATTCATCAGTTGAACCAACTCGGCGATGTGCTTCTTCAGGTCGGCTTTCAGGTGACCCAGGGTGTGAACAATCGCCCCCACCATCGGAAACTCCTCGGCGCCGATCACGGCGAGTTGGGCCTCGACTTTGGTGAGCAGGTCCATCTGGATGGCAATGTCGTTACGCAGGTCGCCGTAGGCTTTTTCCTGCGAAGTCCGCACGCCGTGAGAATGGCTGTGGTTTCCAGTGGTATCGCACATGATTTTTTCTCTCTACCTAAAAAGGGTTCGTCAACCCGTTGTTATCGTGCCGCAGGCCCCGGGATCAACCCCGGCTCGTGCTGTGGCGTTTACCGTGAACGGGCCGTCAACCCGGCCCCGTCCAAGTCCGTCTTTATGTCTGTCCCCCGCCCCAGGCGCTTCCTGCGCCCGGCTGGAACCCGAGGTACATCAAGTTCGCCTGCCTCTTGCCGTAATCGACACGCACCACCGATCCGGGCCGGATATGGAACCGTCGATACGCCTCAAGGGGCGTTCCAAGCGCTGCACATAAGGCAGCTCGCATGGTGCCCACATGGGACACCAGAAGGGCCGTGCCCCCCTGATGGCGTTCGCGAATTTCCGCGAACGCCGCTTCCACCCGATCCGCCAGGTCCTGGATGGTTTCACCCCCTTCGGGAGCAAATCCCACCGGATCGGTTTTCCAGGAGCGGAATTCCTCCGGATATCCGGACTGGATGGCATCGAAGTCCATGCCTTCCCATATCCCGAACATCCGCTCCTCAAGTCGTACATCCACCACCGCTTCAAGCCCTGTGCTTTCCGCCACCGGCCCGGCAGTCTCGCGGGTCCGCCGGGTCGGGCTTACGTAGAGGGCATCGATCTTTTCGCCCCTGGCCCACTCCGCCAGCGCCTTTGCCTGCATGAGCCCTTTTGCAGTCAGCCCCGGATCGTCGGACCGGCTGTAAATCCGGTCCTCCGGATAGTCCGGCTCGCCGTGGCGAACCAGCAGCAGGGTGGTATGAGGTTCCTTCTCCCGCACGGCCTAGGGCAGCGGGATCCGGTCCTTGACCACATCGTAATATCCGCCCTGGGCGCAGTGGATGCAGACATTCTCACCGTCGATCACCTTCTCCCGGTGATCCGACACCCACTCACCACAACGGTCACATTTGAGCCGTACCTTGGCATGGCCGGGAAAGTCGTTCTCATCGAACTCGACCTTCACTTCCTGGGCATAGAACAACTCGTTTAACGGGATATTCTTGTAGCCGGCGATGGTGCGCTCTTTTTTCTCACCCTCTTCGGGCTTGTACTTTTCAACCGTCTCCCGGGTTTCCTCCGGGCAGACGATGCGCACGGCCTTGCCGGATGCCAGGTTCACGAAGGTCGCTGCGACCTTGCCGTAATCCTTAAGCTTCAGGGCGCGGGCCGATACCCGGCAGCCGGTGACGTGCTGAATGGCGTCCACCGAGCAGCGGTCGTTTTCGGCCACCGCCATGACGTCCTTGCGCTGCGCCCCCTTGGGGTCCGAGATGCCGATCAGCTTCAGGCCCAGCATGGCCATGCGCACGCCGATCACGGTGCCGCCACACGGTTTGCCGTGGAAGGCAAAAGCCTTGTCCAGCACGTGATCGAGTTCGGCTCTTTCGAATTTATTCATAATTGTTCTATCTTCCGGGTGGGCGCACCGCGCCTCCCGTTCAGGTCCTTTTCTGAAACACGCTGACGGTTGCCGTCAGCTTACGGGTGCTCTTCCACCCACACCTCACCCTCGGGGGTGAATTCCTTTTTCCAGATCGGCGTGATGCGCTTGAGCTCGTCAATGCACCAGCGGCAGGCCTCGAAGGCTTCCGGGCGGTGGGACGAAGCGGCGTTGATCAGTACGATGTCCTCGCCCAGCTCGATGTTGCCGAAGCGGTGCACGATGCCACATTCGATCAGGTTGAAATCACGGATCGCCTGCTCGCGGATCTGCTTCAGACGCTTCTCCGCCATACCGGCGTAATACTCGAAAGTCAGGCCCTCGATGTCCTTGCCCTTGGAATGATCGCGGCCGATGCCAAGAAACGTCACCACGGCGCCAATACCCTTGCTGGTACGCTTGCACAGTTCGATCTCGGCGTTCACGTCGAACGGCCCTTCCTGCACCCGCACCAGCTCGTCGACGCTGGCGGCCTCCTCGTCGGCGCCTCCGGCAAACGGCGGCAGCACGGCCATCTCATCGCCATCGGACACGGCCATGTCGTCCTCGGCGGTCTCCTGGTTCAGGGAGAGCATCACCTTGCGGTCGGAAATCAACTGGCCCACATCCGGGTGATCGGCGGCGATCGCAGCAACCACGTCCTTGACCGTTCCGCCAGCCGGCACCTCCATCTGAAGCTCGTCAGAGCCCGCCATCTTTCTCAATACGGCGAAAAGCTTAATGGTGATCATCCAATGACTCTCCTTACTCGGGATCCAAAATCAAACAACCCTATGCCGGCTACTGCCGACTCTTCATAAACATGTAGTTGGCCCAGGCAAACGCAACCAGCGTAAACACCAGAACAATCGCAAACGACGGTCCGAACACCGCCCAGTCGGCCTTGCCCACCAACATGGTACGGGTGGCATTCACCGCATAATTGATGGGGTTCACCACCGACAGCATCTGAATCCACTCGGGCATGTACTTCACCGGCATCATGGCGCTGGAGAAGAACATCAGGGGCAGGGTGAGGAAGTTGCCGACGATAATCAACGGCTCCTCCCGGCGCAGCACGATGGCGATGCCGTTGGAGAGGGCGGCAAAGCCGATCCCCAGGGTCCACACCGCCACCAGCCCGGCAATCAGGTAGCCCGCATGGGCGTTGAGATCAAGTCCCATTATAAACGCCACGGCGATCAGCACCAGACACTGGAGCATGACCGTGGCGGCTGCGTGCAACACCCGGGAAAACAGCACCGAACCCCGGTGGATGGGGGTCACCATCATCTTGTCCACGGTGCCGAAGTTGATCTCCCTGAGCAGGCTCACCCCGGCCCACGCGCTGCCGAACAGCACGGTCATGACCATCACTCCCGGCAGGAAAAAGTCAGCGTAGTTGCTGGTGGGCCACCCCTGCAGGGAGGCCATGGCCGAAAACAGGTCGGAAAAAATCAGTAGCCAGATCAGGGGCTGCGCCAGGCCAAACAGGGTCCACATGGGCATGCGCCATGTGATCCGCATATACTTGGCGAACAGATAATATGTGTCCGAAGAAAACACGCCGGACTAGTCGGAGCTCTTTCCAGCGCCATCCTTCAGCCACTTCTGCATGGCCTCCGGGTCCTTGGCGGTACCGTCGGCGTTGACCCACTCATTGCCCGCCCAACCAGTATCGGAACTGTCTTTTTTCTCTTCGGGGACCGTCTCTTTTTCTTCGCTCACGTCATCCTCCGTGCTGGACGCATCGTCCGCTTTCGCCTTGTTTTCACTGTCGTCGGACTCTTTCTCCTGGGCCTCGGACCATTCCTTGAAGGCCTCCGGATCCTTGGCGGTGCCGTCGGCATTGACCCACTTGTTGCCGCCCCAGTTGCCCTCGGCCTCCTGCTGCTCCCAGTTGTCTCCGGCCCAATCCGCCCACCACGGCTTGACCTTCTCCTCCACCTTGTCCATGGAGCGGCCGGTAAACTTGATAAACACGTCGTCCAGGGTGGGACGCGCCAGGGTGACCGACTTCACCTTGATATCCCTGGCCGCGAGCAGTTGAATCAGGTCGCTGATGTTTTCGCCACCGTTGCTCACGTAGGCCCGCAGACCATCCTCCTCGTCCAGCACCTCCGTGGCGAACGGCGCCGCCTCGATCAGGCCGTGGGCGGTGCGGGCGGCGTCATCATCCTCGAAGGAGAGGGCGATGGAGTCGCCCTTGAGCATGTCTTTCAGCTCGGACGGCGTGCCCACCGCCTGCAGCACGGCCTCGTCGATGATGCCCACCCGGTGGGCGAGCTTGTCGGCCTCGTCCAGGTAATGGGTGGTGAGAAACACCGTCACACCCAGGTCCCGGTTCATGCTGCGCACGTAGTTCCACAGGTCGATGCGGCTCTGGGCGTCCAGCCCCAGGGTTGGCTCATCCAGAAACAGCACCTTGGGCTGGTGCAACAGGGCGGTGGCGATGTCGAGCTTGCGCTGCATGCCGCCGGAATATCCGGCACAGGTCTGGTCGGCAACAGCGGTCAGGCCGAAATACTCCAGCATGGTGTCCACCCGCTCGGTGAGCTTGCGCCCGGAGAGGTGGTACAGGTGGCCGATCAGGGTCAGGTTCTCACGGCCGGTCATGAAGTAGTCGATGCCGGTGTTCTGGGCCACGTAACCGATGCTCTCCCGCACCTTGCGGGACTCCTTGACGACATCGTACCCGGCCACCTCGACCAATCCCCCGGTGGGGGACAGCAGGGTGGTGAGAATCTTGGCCGTGGTGCTCTTGCCGGCGCCGTTGGGGCCGAGAAAGGCAAACACCTCCCCTTCTCCCACATTAAAGGAGACGTCGTTTACCGACGGCTCCTTTTTGCCCCGGTAGACCTTGACCAGTTTCTCGACCCGGATCACGCCGCGTTACCCGTTGACGATCTCGTGCATGGCCTCGATGTGCGGATTGGTGAAGTCCCCGGACTTGCCACCCTCCTTGGAAAGCAGGCCGACGTTGGTGAAATACATCCCCTTGTCGATCGCCTTGCACATGTCGTAAATGGTCAGAAGCGCCACCGCCACGGAGGTCAGCCCCTCCATCTCGACACCGGTCTGCCCGGTCACGGCCACTTCGGCGGTGGCGGTAATGGAGCAGTAGCCGTCGGCATCCGGGGTGCCGTCCTCGTAAAATTCCACGTTAACCTTGGTCAAAAGCAGCGGGTGACACATGGGGATCAGGCTCCAGGTCGCCTTGGCGCCGAGGATGGCCGCCACCTGAGCCACGGACAACACATCGCCCTTGGCAATCTTGCCATCCATGATGCGCTTGAACGTTTCCGGCAGAACCTTGATGGTACCGGCTGCCACTGCAACCCGCGTGGTATCACCCTTACCGCCCACGTCCACCATGGTGGCGCGTCCGGACTTGTTAAAGTGTGTCAGATCACTCACAACACCAGCCTCCAAATACTGAAATACATCTAAATAGCCCGACCCTCGGGCGCCCCGATCCAAGCGGGGGCAATACACCGCATCGGTCCCAATGCGCCACAACGCCTCGATACCGAACTTAAAAAAGGCCCTACCGAAACACTCAACACCACCACGACAAGGGCCGACAATGGCCTCCATCCGGGCCGTGTTACGAATTCAAAGAAGAGTAACGGCACCCCTGATTCTTGTCAAGAAACCCCGATGGGGCCGTATGTGGCTCAACTCCTTTAATAACCACGGAAAAAGTACAATTCCCGTGCCAAATTCCGTCCCCCTCCCGGGAACGCCGCAACCGGGGCGCATGAGCCGCCTCCGGTATCGCCAAGGACCGCTTCCGGCAAGGGACGCCCCGACTCAACAAAGGAAACGGTGCCCACATATCCTAAAAAACAACACCTTGTCCGGTGTGTGCGGGCCGCCCACCGCCATGTTTCGGGCAACCGGTGCCAGTTTGCCGCCTGTTTTTCCCTTGACCGGGGAAGTCATAGCCTTATAATAGTGGGCTTCGTCCAAACATTGACTGGGCGCGTGTTGTTGAAGGCGTATTGACCGATGAAGACCAAGTCGTTCCGAAAAACCGATCAGCCGGCCAAGTGGTTGATTGTCGATGCCGAGAATCAGGTGCTGGGCCGCCTCGCCTCCCGCGTGGCGTCCGTGCTTCGCGGCAAGCACAAGCCGACCTTTACCCCACACGAGGACTTGGGCGACCACGTCATCGTGATCAACGCGGAAAAGGTCAAGCTGACCGGCAACAAGATGGACCAGAAGATGTATCACCATCACACCGGGTACGTCGGGGGCATCAAGGAAGTCCCGATCCGCCGGATGATGGAGAACGACCCGACCCGCGTCATCACGCTGGCCGTGAAGGGCATGCTCCCCAAGACCCGGCTGGGCAACGCAATGGCCACAAAACTCAAGGTTTACGCGGGGGCCAGCCACCCGCATGCGGCCCAGAACCCCGAAGTGTGGGACCTGGGCCAGGGCGCATAACGCGCTTTTGCTAAGGAAATTTCAGGTATGAACGTTCACATCGCAACCGGTCGCCGCAAGACCTCCATCGCCCGCGTGCGGCTCCGGGAAGGCAACGGCACAATCACCATCAACAAGCGGCCCGCCCCGGACTACCTGATGCGGGAAACGCTGGTGATGACCGTGCGTCAGCCCCTCGAACTGCTCGAGGTCGGCGACAAGTACGACGTCTCGGTGAACGTGCGCGGCGGTGGCCTCTCCGGTCAGGCCGGCGCCATCCGTCACGGCATTACCCGCGCCCTGATGCTGGCCGATGCCGACAACCGCCCGCCCCTGAAGGCCGCAGGCTACGTCACCCGCGACTCTCGCGAGGTGGAGCGTAAAAAGCCGGGTCAGCCCGGTGCGCGCAAGAAGTTCCAGTTCTCCAAGCGGTAGGAAACGCTTTCTATTTCGCCCGTTTCAAAACGGGGGAGAGGCGGAAAGCCTCTCCCCCGTTTTTTTGTTTTCGCAAAGCGCATAAGATAGCACCATGAAAAACAAGTCACTCACCCGGATCGCCGTGCTCGGCGCCAGCGGTTACGTCGGCGGGCAGTTGCTTGAGCTGCTGGCGGCGCATCCCCACGTGGAAATCACCACCGCCACCTCGGTGCGCTACGCCGGCCGGCAGATCGGCGACGTGTTCCCGGAGCTTGCCCCCCTGAACGGGCCGACCCTCACCGCGCTCGACCCGGAACAGATTGCGGAAAACGCCGATATGGTACTCTCCGCCCTGCCCCACGGGGCATCCGCCGAGGTGCTGGGACAGATCCACGCCGCCGGCACGCCGGTCATCGACCTGTCCGCCGACTACCGGTTTTCCGATCCGGCCCTGTATGAATCGGCCTACGGCCAAGCCCATCCGTGCCCGGAGCTTGCGGCAAAATCCGTTTACGGCCTGCCCGAATTCGCCCGGAGCGACATCGCCAAGGCGGATCTGGTCGGGGTACCCGGATGCTACCCCACCGCCACCCTGCTGGCCCTGGTGCCGCTCCTGACCGGCGGTTTCGTAAAAGCCTCCGCCGGGGTCGTTGTGGATGCCAAAAGCGGCATCTCCGGCGCCGGTCGGGAGGCCCGCACCGACAGTCTTTATAGTGAAGTCGCCGGTGGCGTGCGGGCCTATAACGTGGGCGGTCACCGGCATCAACCGGAGATGCGGCACCACGCCACCCGCCTGGGCGGCACCGAGGTCGATCTGTTCTTCACCCCCCAGGTGGTGCCCATGAGCCGGGGCATTCTGGCGTCGGTCTACGTGCGCCCGGCGGACGCTTTTGACATGGACCTTGAGGCGGTGCATGGTCATCTGGTGAAAACTTACGCCGACAGCCCGTTCGCCCAGGTGCTGCCCCTGGGCAGTTTCCCCAACACCCGGCACGTGGCGGGCAGCAACCGCTTCCAGGTGGCGCTGGCGGGCAGTGTGGAAGACCGCAGGCTGGTGGCCTTTACCGCCATCGACAACCTGATCAAGGGCGCCGCGGGCCAGGGCATCCAGTGCATGAACCTGATGCTGGGCCTGCCCGAGGAGACCGCCCTGCCGATCACTGGAGGGGTGGCATGAGCAACTCATCCCCGCTATCGGTGCCGGGCTTTACCGCCGCCGGCATCCACTGCGGCATCAAGCCCGGCGACACCCGGGACCTGATGCTGATCGCCTCGGACCGGCCCGCGGCAGCCGCCGGTGTGTTCACCCGGAACCTGGTGCGGGCAGCCCCGGTGGAGCTCACCCGGCAGGTGGTGGCGGGTGGACCGCTGCGCGCACTGGTGGCCAATAGCGGCAACGCCAACGCCTACACCGGCGACACCGGCGAGGCGGACGCCCGCGAGATGTGCCGGCTTACCGCCGACGCCCTCGGCATTTCCGAGTCCGAGGTTGCGGTGGCCTCCACCGGAGTCATCGCCCAGCCGTTGCCCATGTATGCGCTGCGGGACGGCATCCCCAAGGCGGCTTCCGCTCTGGCAAAAAACGGCTGGGAAGACGCCGCCGACGCCATCCGCACCACCGACCTGGTATCCAAGTGGCATACGGCGGAAGGCGCCATCGGCGGCACCCCTGTGACGGTCACCGGCATTGCCAAGGGCTCCGGCATGATCCATCCGGACATGGCCACCATGCTGTGCTTCATCGCCACCGATGCGGCGGTGTCGGCTTCCGCCCTGCAGGCCATGCTGGCACGGGCCGTGGAGTTCACCTTCAACCGTATTACGGTGGATGGCGACACCTCCACCAACGACTGCGTGCTGGCGCTGGCCAACGGCCACGCCGAACACCCCGAAATCACCGCAGAAGGCGATGACTGGAACGCCCTGTACAGCCTGATTTACGCGGTGTGCGAACGGCTGTCGAGGGCCATCGTGGCCGACGGCGAGGGCGCCACCAAGCTGGTGGACATCACCGTGACCGGCGCCACCGACGACGAAGCAGCCCGCGCCATCTGCCGTCAGGTGGCCACCTCCAACCTGGTCAAGACCGCCCTATTCGGGGCCGATCCCAACTGGGGGCGGATCATCGCCGCCGCAGGTCAGGCCCAGGTGCCGTTTGACATAGCGGGAGCGTCCCTGAGCATCGGCGACGTGGTATTGGTGAAAGGCGGAGCCTATGAGGGGGAAGCGGCGGAGTTAGTGGCCGCCGATGTCATGGCGGGCGACGCGTATACCATCACCCTGACCGTGGGCGACGGCCCCGGCACCGCCACCTACGTCACCTGCGACCTGTCCTACGACTATGTAAAGATCAACGCCGACTACCGAACCTAAAGCACGCGCCGGGTCAGCGGATTTTGCGCATCTGCCTGATCCGCCCCAGCAGCACCCGGGCATGGGCCTGGTTTCCCGACCGGGTGGCCTCCTCAAGCAGGCCGCTGAGGGACAACACCTCCTGATTGATCCGCGCCCGCAGCAGACGCCCGGCGTCGACTGCGGGCGGAACTGCCTTGGGGTAGGCTCGTTGTAGCTGGACCAGTGTCTGTAATTGAGGGATTTCGAGGGATGCCGGGTCGGCCTCGGCCACCCGGGCTAATCCGCGCGCTGCAAGAGCCGGTTTTTGCCGCGCCATACCCACCAGTTGCCAGCGCCATTCCGCCACCGAGGCGGGTTTAATGGCCGCAAGCCTCGCAAACGCGCCCCTCTCGAACAGCAGCCGCGCCAGCGCCAGCCGCCCCAGTGCCGGGTCACCCATGTCCTTCACCACCGCGGCCGCATCGGCAAGCCGTCCCAAGTCCATAAAGGCCACGGCCTGAGCGTAGCGGTTGGCGGCGGGCCAGTCCTGGTGCGCCTGGTAAAGCGGCATGGACTGGGGAAAATCGTATGCCGCCGTCAGGCGCGCATGCCGGAGCCAGCGGCCTCGCTGCGGGTCGATCTCCTCAAGGGCCATCTCGACCCGTTCCGCCATTTTCAACTGGTCGTTGGCCAGGAAGCGCTCGCCAAACTGACTGAGGAAGCGGGCCGTGTCCGCGCCCAGGTACGGCACAAGGTCGAACTCAAGCCGGTTCAGAATTCCCCGAACCGGATCCCGGTCGCCGGTCGGTGTTTTTTCCAGTGCGGCCAGACGCACCTCGGACAGAAGGTTGGCGTCGGTGTTCACGTCCGGCATCCGGCTGAGCGCCAGCGCCTCCTCCCGGGAGAACAGGTAGCTTGCAAACAGCATTTCGGGGGTCTGCCACAATTGGCCGATGGCGGCATCGTTCTCCGTCATGCCCGCCAGTCGCCGGCCGACACCGGCCGCATCAAACCCGATCGGGCGGTTGGAGCCGAGCAGGTACAGCGAGCCGTCCCCCCGTGATTCCACGCGCTCACCCGGCACCACCCAGCTGGACAGCATGCCCAGGTTGTCCCCCAGCACGATGCCGTGGGGAAACACCTCATAAAACGTGCGAACCAGGATGCCCAGGGTCTCTGCGTCCATGTGGTACAGGTTGATCCACTGGTTAAAGATTCCCCCATCATTCAGACGAGACGCCGCCAACTGGTAAAACTCCCGGGTAAAGAGATTGGCCATGCCCGCCACCCACGGATGCGACGGCTGGGAAATAATGAGATCGTACCGTTCATCCTCCATCAGGAGGGTGTGGCGGGCATCGTTGATGTCAAGCCGCACCCGAGGGTCCGAAAAGGCAGGAACCTTCCCCCCGTGCAGGCTTTCCACCGCCTCGATCACCACGGGCTCCAACTCCACCACGCGTATCACGGAAAGCCCGGTGGTGGTCATGACGTGAGTGGTGATACCACCACCAAACCCGATCAGAAACGCCGTCTCGGCATCCGGGTGAAACAGGTAGGGAAAGGCCCCCAGCACCACCGCTCCGGCGGGACCCCGGGTCGGGTTCTGGATGTTGACGGAGGATTCCTGCAAGCCGTTGCTGGCCAGCGTGAGCCGGGGCAGGGGGGTGCGGCTCAGGCTGATAACCGCGGTCTTGCCCTCCTTGAGAAACACCACTGCATCCGGGTGCACCTTCAACGCCGTGGCCACCACCTTTTCAAACTTGAGCGCAGGCAACAGCACGAACCCGGCCAGCGCCAGCGCCGTCGCGCCCAGCAGCGCGAACCGGGCGCGGGGGGTGCCCATATGCGGCAGGAACAGCAAGCCCAGGACGATCAGAACACCTGCCATGAGACCCAGCAGCGTGTCGGTGCCAAACCGGGGGATGATGAAAAACCCGGCGAACAGGGAACCCAGAATGCTGCCCAGCGTGTTGATGGCGTACCCCTGCCCCACCCGGGTACGCATGCGGGCCACGTCGCCGCAGTAGAGCCGCAGGTTGAGGGGAAACAGCGCCCCGAACAGGAGCGTGGGGGGCAGCAGAATCAGGAATATTGCGCCGTACTTGATCCACCGGATAGCCATGTCGGACACATCCATGGCGCCGAGCATGCCGCTGAGCGGCGGCAGCAGGTTGAGGTTCGATCGGGTCAACACCAGGCTGAAACCCAACAGCACCAGACCGTAAGCCATCCATACCTGGGGCTGCCGGATGCGATCGATCATCGACTTGATCAACCACGACCCCAGGGTGATACCCGCCAGAAACACGGTCAGGATCGCGGCGAACCCGTAAATGGTGGTGCCGGCAAAAATCGCAACGTATTTGGTGTAGCCGACCTCCGTGGCAATGGCGGTAAACCCGGAAAAAAACAGCACGATGAACGCCGCCGTCTGATAGGGCGCGGCAACCTGTGCATCGGATGCATGCGGCGTCTCCACATCCCCACCCCGGACGCCCGCGTCCCGCATGAGCAGCACGCCGGTGATCACAATGGTAAAGTTGAGGGCGACCGCCACATAGGTGGCGCCGTCGAGCCCGAAGGCCGGAATCAGCACAAAACCCGACAGACCCGCGCCCAGCACGGCACCAAGTGTATTCAGGCTGTAAAGCTGGCCGAAGTGCCGTCCGATATTGTGGTCCCGCTCGATGAGAATTCCGGCCATTACCGGGAAGGTGGCACCGATGCAGATACTCGGAATCGAGAGCAGCACCATGGCGATCAGGAACTTGACCACCAGCAGCTTGCCCAACAGCGGGAAGCCCGCCATCACGCCATCCAGGTGCAGCAGTATCGGCAGCAGGGCAAGACCCGACAGCCCGATCATGACCTCCAGAGCAATGTAGGGCGTCAGACGATGAAACCGCGGGCTGACAAAATATCTGGAAAGGTAGCTGCCCCCCGACATGCCGAGGAAAAAGGCGGCCAGCACGGTACCCACGGCGGCGCTGGTCGATCCCATGCTGAGTCCCAGCAGGCGCACCCAGGTCACCTGATAGGTCAGGGCCGCCATGCCCGACAGGATCAAAAATGCCAGACCGGCTATACGCATCCGGCTCGCCGGGCAGGTCCGCTAAAACATGGCCCGACCCACAACCCCGCAGACAGGGTTTCGGCATGGACCGGGGACGGGAATGAAAGATGATTCTGGATCAAGGGACATACGGGCCCAGGGTGGTTTATGCGCCCGTAATGACGGGCCCGACAAACGAGCGGTGATTATACCCGACTGTTTGCCGCCTCCCGCCACGTACTGCCCAACAGGTTCAGACCGGCCCGCAACTCCTCGAGGGCGGCACCGGCCCCACCGGAGTCGCAAATGCGTGAACCGAGAGATTCGCAGCGGTCGCGAAACCCGGTGAACAACCCCACCCGCGTCAGGTCGAACATCACCGCGCGGGCCATGCCCGGCATCGCATCCCCCGAGCGTCCGGCGTTGATTACCGTATAGCCCGTGGAGGGCGACAGGGAGACGCGCAGTTCGGCCACCCGGTCCCGCAGGGCTTCCACCTCGTCCCGCCACAGGTCCGGGATACCCCGCTGTACGGCACATTCGGAAAGCCACGTGTACGATTCCTCAAGCAGGCTGTCCAGATAGTGCCCCATGCCCTCGCGGGTGGGTATGTCGCCGTGGGATACGGCACGCAGGTCCAGCGGGCGGGTGGTGTGATGCATCGAAAGCGCTCCCTGCTTCGAATGAATGAAAGGCGTCCCCTGCGCTCCTTATCGGCACTTGCATCAGACCCCTCAACCCCGTACCTTTCAGAATCACTTTCTCTGTTTTTGAGCAGCTTGATGCCCACGACTTCCGCTACCCCCAACCCCCCCGCACACCCCCATGCGGACGCAGTGCTCAGCGCCGTGGCGGAGGGCATGCCAGGTACCGTTGAAGACCTCAAATCGCTGGTCAAAATTCCCGGCGTGAGCGCGCCGGGCTACCCGGACGCCCCCCTCATGGAATCGGCAAAACAGGTGGCGGACAAACTCACCGCAGCCGGTCTATTGGATGTGGAGGTGCTGACCCACGGCCAGGCGCCGCCGTTCGTGGTCGGGGCGTGGCGGGGTGCGCCGGATGCGCCCACCGTGCTGGTCTACGGCCACCACGACGTCCAGCCGCCAGGCAACCCGGAACGCTGGGACAGCCCGCCGTGGCAGCCGGAGGAACGGGACGGGCGGCTGTACGGGCGCGGCGTGGTGGACGACAAGGCCGGCATCATGGCCCACGTGGCGGCAGTGAGGGCCTGGCTGGCCGCCACGGGGTCGCTGCCGGTTAATCTGGTCTTCATTATTGAAGGGGAGGAGGAGGTGGGTTCCCCCCATCTGGCGGAATTTCTTGCCGCCCACAGCGAACGGCTGGCCGCCGACGTGCTTATTTTGACCGATACCTGCAACCTGGACACCGGCATCCCCGCCCTCACCGTGAGCCTGCGCGGGCTGGTGATGGCGGACGTCACCGTGTCGGTGCTCAACGGCCCCCTGCACTCGGGCATATGGGGCGGCGCACTGCCGGACCCGGTGCAGGCGCTGGCGAAAATTCTCGCCCGCCTGTCGGACGATGCCGGGCGTTGCGCCATCCCCGGCATCGCGATTGATACGCCCCCCCGGAGCGACCTTGCGAACCTGCCATTCAATGACAACAAATACCGCGAGCAGGGCGGCGTACTCGACGGCGTACCGCTCCTGACCGAAGGTGGCGCCGCCACCTACCACGCCACGTGGGATGCCCCCACGGTGGCCGTCAGCGCCATCGACTGCGTGCCCCTGGCCGAGTCCAGCAACCAGATCCTGCCCCTTGCCCGCGCCCGGGTGGGGGTGCGGCTGGCGCCGGATCAGGATCCGCAAACCTGCCTGACCGCACTGACCACATATCTTGCCGCCGATACCCCCTGGGGCTGCCGGGTGGAAATCTCCCCCGACACCGCCGCCGGCGGCTGGCGCACGGACCCGCAAGGACCCCTGTTCGACGCCGCCGCCCGCGCCCTGTCGGCGGGCTATGACTACCCGGTGGCGCACATCGGCTGCGGCGGAAGCATCCCGTTCGTGGAGCCGTTCGCCCGCGCCATGGGAAATATCCCGGCCCTGCTGTTGGGGGTGGAAGACCCCCCCTGCCGCGCCCACGGCGAAAACGAGAGCCTGTCTTTGTCCGACTTCACCAAGGCCTGCCGCGCCGCCGCCCTGCTGTATGGCGAAATCGCCGCGGCCCATACCCGTTAGGAACCCGCCATGACCGAAACACAGCCCGACTGGAACCGGATCGCACAAAAATTTGACCTGTGGCTGCCGCACCTGGCGCCAGTAACAGACCACCTGCTGGACGGCCTTCAGGCCGACAACCCTCGGCGCATTCTGGATATGGCCTGTGGCACCGGTGAGCCCGCCCTGACCCTGGCCATGCGCTATCCCGACGCCAGCATCACCCTGGTGGACGCCGCCGCGGGCATGGTGAACGTGGCCCGGAAAAAGGCCGAAACCGCGGGTCTTGAAAACCTCCGTTTTGGCGTGATGCCCGCCGAATCCCTTCAGTTTCCAGACGCCGCCTTCGACCGGGTGGTGTGCCGCTTCGGAGTCATGCTGTTCACCGACCCGGTGGCGGGACTGGGGGAGATGTGGCGGGTGCTGACCCCCGGCGGCCGCTTCGCCCTTTCGGTGTGGGGCGGGCCGGACGAAGTACCCGCCCTCACCATTACCGTCAATGCCCTGAACCTGCACCTGCCGGAAGACACCCGCTCACAGATCGTAAACCAGGTCACCAGCCTCGGCCCCGAGGGGGTGCTGGACGGGACGCTGCAATCTGCCGGGTTCGGCGATTTCGAGATCAGCCGCCATATCCTTCCCTACACCTTCCCCGACTTTGACGCCTACTGGGATCTGGTGCAGGCATCGGAAATTCTGAAGGCCCAGTTCGACGCCCTGACCCCCGATCAGCACGATCAGGTGCGGGACGAAGTGGCCCGAATAGCCGGGGCCTACCAGTCGGACGGACACCTGGTTCTGCCCCAGGTATATCTGGTGGCGAGTGGCCATAAACCATCGGTATAAAAGGACTTTTTTTCTCACACGCCGATATCCTCCACCCGCCCCCTAAAGCACCGGCGTTTTTCCACCGAAAAATAAGCCGTGCCGTTGAATCCGCCCAAACGTTTTTGGACGTATAAACGACCAGGGGGGCGGGACCTTCCCGCATAACCTGAACACACCCGATGCACTCCAAGGGAAGGGAGAATAAGGGAAATGAATTACGCAGGATCCGGTGCAGCGGCACCGCAGAAGCCCAAGGCAGGCTCCGGTCTGATTCCGAAGGCAACGGTTCCGCTCGGAACCAGGAAGAAGCGCAAGCACCCACTCGAATTTATTCAGCGCACCCTGCGAGAGCAGGTCATCGGCCAGGATGAGGCGGTCACCGCCATCACCCGCGCCCTGACCCGTGCCGCGGCGGGCTTCCGTAACAAGGAAAAGCCCATCGCCACCTTCTTCTTCTCCGGTCCGTCCGGGGTCGGCAAGACCCAGGCGGTCAAGGCACTGGCCCAGGCCATTCACAACGATCCCAAGGCGATCCTGCGGGTGGACTGCTCGGAGTTTTCCGAACCCCACTCCATCTCCCGCCTGATCGGCAGCCCTCCGGGCTACGTCGGCTCGGACCTGCCGGTGATCCTGGACAAGGACGAGATCGAGAGCCGGGAGTGGAGCATCGTGTTGTTCGACGAGATCGAAAAAGCCCACCCGGCGATCCACAACATGCTGCTGCACATCATGGACGAGGGCCGTTTGACCCTGGCGCGGCGGACCCACGAGGCCTCCCCCGAGGTGGACTTCACCTCCACCATCGTCATCATGACCAGCAACGTCGGCTCCCGCGAAGTCAGCAACCTGCTGGACAACAGCGGCATCGGCTTCGCCGCCTCCCGCGCAATCCCTAACAAGATTTCGGTGGACCAGGCGGTGAACCGCGAGATGGAAAAGTCGTTCAGCCCCGAGTTTCGCAACCGCATCTCCGATTTCGTGGTGTTCAACCCGCTGGACCGCGACACCCTCGCCAAGGTGCTCGACATCATTCTCGACCAGAGTCTGGCGCGTTTCGCCAAGGCTGGTTTCGCGGTACAGATCAACCCGGCGGTAAAAGAGTTTTTGCTCGATTCAGGCTATGACTCCGACCTGGGTGCGCGGCCCCTTATTTTGCAGGTGGAGCGCCACATTGACGGCGAGGTGGCCGACCTGTTCTCGGCCGGCGAGATCAAGCCGGGTGACTACGTGGTGGCCGATATGACCAAGACGGGCAAGATCAACTTCAAGCGCGCCGAACGGGTGCGTGGCCGGAAATCCGCCGCCAAGACCGACTTTACCAGCAAGGTGGGGGCCGACCCCAACGCCCGGTAAAAATACCCCTTGAAGCGGTTTTCGGGTTAACGAGACGGCCTGCGTCCATGGCGCAGGCCGTTTTGTATCATGGCGCGAAGCGCGTCGCGAACCTCCTCGTCGGCCACTTCCCCCACCCACGACTCCACCTCCCGGGCAAGCTCCGGAGAGACCGGGGGCGCCGGTGGCGGCTTGGGCGCGGACTTCGGGCGGGACAGCCGGCCGACCACCATGAACACGTCGTTCACCCGGCCCTCCCCCAAATGCGCGTTCACCTTGCGCTGGATGTCGTTTTTCAAAAACGCCAGTTGGGTCAGCCACGCCGAGTTGTCCACCACCACGGTGAGCCGCCCCCGCACCAGGCGCTCCGGCTGGGCATGGGCGGCCACCGCATCCCCCACCACCTCGGGCCAGCAGGCCTTCAGGCGGCACATCTCCACCAGGGCCTCCCAACCACCCTCGCGGGCAATCGCCTCGATCCCTTCCGAAGCACGCACAAGGCCTCCGGAACCCTTTCTTGAGCGATACGGTTTTGCCATGGCTCTGCTATGATACGCCCTTTCATGCTGCGCATGTTTCCCGACTGATGGCCCTTCCGAACCTATGGCTTCCGATACCCTCGCCAGTAACAAGAAGGCGTACCACAACTACCACATCCTCGATACCTACGAGGCGGGCATCGCTTTGCTGGGCACCGAGGTCAAGTCGTTGCGCCTGGGCAAGGGGGACATCAAGGAGGCCTACGTGCGCCTCGACGGGGAAGAGGCGTTTTTGATCGGGTGCCACATCCAGCCGTACTCCCACGGCAACATCATGAATCACGAGCCCACCCGGCGCCGCAAGCTGCTGCTGCACAAGCGCGAAATCCGCCGCCTGGCGAGCAAGGTGCAGGAACAGGGCCTGACCCTGATACCGCTACGCTTCTACCTGAAAAACGGCCGTATCAAGCTGGAGGTGGGACTGGGTAAGGGCAAACACCTGCACGACAAGCGCGATGACCTGAAAAAACGCGAGGCCAGGCGCGAGATCGACCGCGCCATCAAAGACCGGGGTTAGGAGCGCGCCGCACTAGCGCGGCCCCCACAGAATGAGCGCGGCCCCGCCCAGGCATATGAGGGCCCCGGTGACGTCCCAGCGGTCCGGGCGCATACCCTCGACGGACCACAGCCAGACCAGTGAACTGGCGATGTAGACCCCGCCGTAGGCGGCAAACGCCCGCCCGGCAAAAGCCGCCTCGACCCGGGTCAGAAGCAGGGCGAATACCACCAGCGAAACCACCCCCGGCACCGCCCACAGGGGTGAGCGCTCCAGACGCAGCCAGACCCAGAAGGCGAAACAGCCGGTGATTTCAGCCACAGCCGCCGTCACATAAACCAGCGCTGACGTCATGTTTTACGAATGAGCCCGTCCACCTGCATCGCCTGCTTCAGCCCGTTTTTGTAATCCGGGTAGGCCAGTTTCACCCTCAATTCATCCAGCAAGCGGCGGTTGCGACAGCGTTTGCTGTCCGACACCAGATGAAAATTGGCCTCGCCCATGCGCGCCCGCGCCGCCTCGGCAGGTTCACCGGGGGGGGGATCGAGCCCCATCAGGGCGGCGGCGTAGTCAGCCACCTCCCGCAGGGTGGTGGGATGGCCGTCCGCCACCAGATAGATGCCACCGTCCGTGCCCCGCACCAGGGCCGCCGTGACGGCCCGCGCCAGGTCGTCCACATGGATGCGGTTCACCACGATAGGCGGATCGGCCTCGATCACCCGGTAGTGGCCCCCGGCGATACGCGCACCCACATGCCGACCGGGACCGTAGATACCTGCCGGGCGCAGGATACGAAGCGGCAGCCCCCACTCCTTGCAGGCCGCAAGCAGGGCCGCTTCCGCCGCCACCCGCACCATGCCGCGCGGACCCAGGTCATCCCCCGGCGGGGTGTCCTCATCCACCCAATCGCCGCCCCGGTAGCCGTAAACCCCGGTGGAAGACAGGTACACGAAGGCGGACGGGTTGCCGGCCCGCCGTACACGCTCGGCAAACACCCCGCTGAAATCGACGAACCTTTCCGAATCCCCCACCCGGTTGGGGCCGGCGGCGTAAACGATGTATGGATGTTTTTCGATCAGCGCCGCCAGCCGGTGGCCGCTGCCTTCCAGCGCATGCCGCAGGTCGAGCACTTCCGGGGTGGCGCCGCATGCGATGACCGCATCGGCGCCCTCGCTCCCGGTCACCGTACCTGTGACCGGGACGCCGCAGGCGCTCAATCGCCGCGCCACCGCCTTACCGGCGTAGCCGCAGCCGACAATGAGCACCGGACCGTCCGGCATCTGCGTATCTGACCCGGCCCCGCCGCCTGCCACTTTCGATTCGCCCCCTGCTATCGGTTACACTGGTAATGTCGCACCACAGACCATAGCAGGGAACGCCGCCATGGACGAAGCCGGGATGGGGACAGGCATGGAAAAGACCGCCAACGCACCAGGTGCCGCGCCCCATCTCCATCACGGCCACCGGGATCGCATGCGCGAACGCGCCGAACGCACCGGGCTGGACGGCTTTGCCGACCACGAGGTGCTGGAACTGCTGCTGTTTCAGGTATTGCCCAGAGTCAACACCAATCCCATTGCCCACCGGCTGCTGAAACGCTTCGGCAGCTTGTCGGCGGTGTTGGAAGCCGATCCCGCGGACCTCGCCGGCATTGACGGCATGGGCGCCAAAGGCGGGGCGTTTCTGGCCCTGTTGCCGCACCTTTCCCGACGCTATTTGAAAGACCGGACCGAGCGCGACGATCCGCTGCTCAACCACCCGGACACGGTGGCGAACTACGTGGTGCCGCTGATGGCGGGCCGTAAGGAGGAGGCGGTGTTCCTGCTCTGCCTGGATGCCCGCTGCCGGGTGCGGTTCCCCGCGCTTCTGGCCACGGGCACCGTGGCCGAGGCCCACGTGCACCCGCGTCACGCGGTGGAGGCCGCCCTGAGGCATCAGGCCGCCTCCGCCATTCTGGTGCACAATCACCCGTCCGGCGACCCCACCCCGAGCACCGCCGATCAGCACCTGACCGAACACCTGTTCAAGGCCCTCGATACCGTGGAAGTACCCCTGCTCGACCACGTGATCGTAGGCAGCGACGCCGTGTTCAGCTTCCAGAAAGAAGGGCTGATGCCAGGCTGACGCCGCCTTAGCCCGGCGTACCGGCATGGCGGGCGGCGGCTTTGTCCTTCGGCCCATTGTCCTGGCCGGTGGCCGCCTTCCGGGGCAGGCGCACATCCACAATCAGCGGCAGGTGATCGGAGGCCACCCGCTCCAGGTCGGTGGAAGGCACCGTGACGTTTGTCACCTCGATACGCGGGTCCACGAACACATGGTCGATGCGCGCCATCGGGTAACGCCCCGGCAGGGTACGGTGCGGCCGGTGGCCCTCGGCCACCACCTGCACGTCATGCAGATGGCGGCCAAGGGCCATGCATACCCGCGATTCGGGCAGGGCGTTGAAATCGCCGCACAGGATGACCGGCGATTCGCAATGGGGATGGCCCAGCCATTCTTCCCCCAACAGCGCCTTGACCTGCACCTGCCGCTCCCGCGCCCTGAGTCCCAGATGGGTGTTGATGAGTTGAAACGCCGTGCCGTCCCAGTCGATGCCGGTCCAGATTGCGCCGCGCGGCTCCAGGCCCGGCCGGTCGTCAAGCCCGGGCAGCCGGTCGGCGCGCACCGGAAACATGGGCAGGTGGGTCAATACCGCGTTGCCGTAGCGTCCCTCTTCGAGGTGCATGGCCGGGTGGAAGTGATAGGTCATCTCCAGAAGCGCCGCGATGCGGTGGGCCTGATCCATGCCGCCGCTACGGGGCCGCCCTTCGTCCAGTTCCTGCAGGGCCACCACGTCCGGAGCGTGGCGGGCAATCACCCGCGCAATGCGCTCCGGGGCATGCTTGCCGTCCATGCCAACGCAGCCATGCACGTTGTAGGTCATGATACGCACCGTGCCGCGCTCCGTTTCCGGCTCGCGCGCTTCCGCCTCCGGGGCGCGGATCACCGGTGTCTCCAGCACCCGCAACGCGGCGGCGCGCAGGTCGCCCGGGCGCAGGTAGCCCCGGTCCAGAGACGCCAGCGGGGTATCGTCCGGCAACAGTGCGAAGGCGGCGGTCTCGTTGGCTCCGGGACCGCCGTGGGAGCCGTTCTCCATGGGGAAATCGAAGCGCTCGCCGTGCAGGGACCAGCCGCAGATGACAAACTCCCCGGCATCCGGGTGATGGCACAGGGAAACAAGATCGTCCGTGACCTCCGCAAGAAACGGATGTTCCGCCCCCAATATCTCAGCCGCCTGCGCCGGCAACTCGAAGTCCCCTTCCGACAGATGTGCGGTGGCCGCTCCGGGGCCGTTCGCAACAAGCACCATGGGGATGTGCGCCTCGATCACCAGCGCCCGCGCCAGAAGTGCGCGCCGTTCGGGGTCGGCGCCGTCCGGGTGGTACACCATGCCCAACGGCCCCATCGCCGCCACCGCGGGGCCGCCATCGCCCACCGGCGTTTCGTCCCGTCCGGGCTGCATCCAGCGGAACATCCTCCCCATGCCGAACAGGCCGATACGCTGGCTGCCGATACCGTTCACACCACCGCCATCGCCGGACCCGGAAACGGTGGTATGACGCTCAAATACCTCGTTCACCGCCTGCCGCACACTTTTTTTAAAGCGTTTCGGGTAGGGCACAAGCTCCTCCTGACCGTGATCGGAGTAAACCCACACGTCGTAGTCCCGCCGCCCGGAGCGATGGGCCGCGCGCCAGATGCGTGCGACGGCGTCGTCGATGCCCTTGAGTGCCCAGTGGGCGAAAGCGGAGCCGGGACCCCGGCGGTGGGCCTGTTCGTCGTAACCGATGAAGTTGGCGTGCACCACCGGAAGACCGCGGGTCACGTCCATCTTGACGCCGATGGTGGTCAGCTCCCGCAACAGGATGCAGATGCCCACCCGGGTCGGGACAAATTTCAGTTCCTTGATCAGGTCGCGCCCATCGATCAGCCCACGCACGAAATCGACGACGGCGAGCAGCAGCTCCAGCACCAAAAGCAGGGCGGTGCGGACGAAGCTGTAGGCGTTGGAGAGCACCAGAAATCCCAGGGTAAACGGATTGGCGGTGCGCAGCACGTCCCCCCAGCCGAGGGCGGAGGGGCAAAAATGGGACTCGGCGGCACCGCCGGTATAGATGTCCACATAGGCGCTGCCGCCTTGCAGCAGGGGGCGGCCACGGGACGCCAACTCGGCCTCCAGGCGCGCCGCCGGGGCGCGGTCGAACATGCGCACGATATGACCCGTTTTATCCCGGAAGCTGAACGCCGGAACCGCCTGCTTCACCCCGTAAAACAGCTCCCCCTGCACCGCCGGGGTGGTGGACGGCAGTCCCGAGTAGTGCAGGTGCAGCCGGTGACGCCCGCCGGTGAGCAGCTTTTTGAGGAACGGCATCTCGCCGTCTTCGATGGCGCGCATCAACTCGGCATGGGACAACCCGTCGATCTGTAGCATAACCAGTCCCGGAAGCGCGGCGGCCTCCGTCTCCACCGGCAGCCGCAGCAGGCGGACCGCCCACTCGCTGCGACTCAACAGCTTGCGAACGCGCCGGATCAGTAGTTCAACCCGGGCGAACATGATCCTCGCTCCCGTGTTCCTCCCGGGATGTCAGGGCCGCCTCGGCGGCGGCGGCGACCCCCCGTACCATCTCCCACTCGGTGCGGATCCGCCGCACGGTCTTCTCCCAGGCTGCGGACGTATCCCGCCGCTCAGGCTCGGGGCGACATTCAAGGTGCCTGTAATGGCTCAGGGCGGCGGTAGCCGAATGGGCCATGGAAAAGGCGTCGGCGGTACCACGGGCAGCATCCTTAAATGCCACACGATCCGCCGGATTCAGGTGTTCGAACCGGTTCAGGGCATCGGCAAAACCACCTTCGTCGGAGTGTTCCAGCAGATAGCCATTGACGCCATCCCGCACCACCTCGCGCACCCCGGAGGCGTCCAGCGCCACCACCGGAACACCGGCGGCCATCGCCTCGGTAAGTACCATGCCCTGGGTTTCGCTCTCCGACGCAAAGGCGAATACGTCCATGGCGTGGTAGGCATCCGCAAGTTCCCGGGGACTCAGCACCCCGATCCGATGCAGGCGGCCGGACACCCCGAAGTCCTCGGCAACCTGCCGGATGGCCGCCTCCGACGGTCCCTCCCCCGCCACCAGAAATTGGGTGTGACCCTCCTCGGGTCCGGTCTGGAAACGGCATACGGCGCGGGCCAGAAACGCCAGGTTTTTCTCCGGCGCCAGACGTCCCACATGCCCCACCACAAAGGCATCCTGCGGAATACCCAGGCGGTGCCGGAACGCCGTACCGTCTCCCTGACCGAAGCGTTCCGTATCGACCCCGGTCGGCACCACCCGGATCGGCACATGCACACCACGCCCCTGCAGTACGTCCCGAATGCTCTCGCTGGGAGCGAACACCATCTCGCACAGGTTGGCGTAGTTGGTGGAGAGGTGAATGACGAAACGCTTCAGGGCGGAGCAGTCCCCCGGCACATAATGGGTGTAGCGCTCGTACATGGTGTGGTGGGTGAACACCAGCGGGATGCCCCCGCCGTGGGCCAGCCGCATGGCGGTGCCTCCCAGCAGGAACGGATGGTGGGCATGCACCACATCAGGGGCGAAGCGGCCCACGGCGGCATCCAGATAACCGGGTACCGGCAGCACCACGGAAAAATCGCTTCCGTTGACCTTCTGCAGGGCCGGCACCCGAATGACCTCATCTTCCGCGTCGTCGGCGTTCTCAAACACCGGCGCCACCACCAGCACCCGGTGGCCGCGGGCGCGGTAGGCCGTGGCAAAACCCGCAACCGAGCGCGCCACGCCCCCCACGTGGGGGGCGTAGGTATTGGTGACCATGAGGATGTTCACGTAACCGTCTCCCGTTCCAGCAACGCCTCCCGCGCATCGGGATCCGCAACCACCGGGACACACCCCGGCAGGCGTATTTCCACCCGGGGCGCGGCGCCGTGCCACGCCCCCTGCCAGACAACCCGCGCGCCGCTGTCATGGCGTTCAATGCTGACCGTGACGGGGCCAAACAGGGTGGGGGCCGGACCGAACCACAAGGGTTCGCCCGCCTCCAGCCAGCGGGGCGGTACGCCGGAGGCAATGATCAGGGCATCGTCCTCCTCCCGCACAAACAGGTTGCGCACCATGATCAGCCACTCCGCCGCCGCCCACACATGCTGGCCGTCGCCCATGCAGCCGCCGCCGGTGCGCGGGTGGATCGCCTCCGGCCACTGGCCGGTGGGGCTGGCCATCTCCGCCATGCGCTCCACGAGGTCGAGATAACGGGGGTCCCCCGCCCGCAGCAGCACCTGGGCGATGTGCAGGGTGAGATAGGGGTTGATACCCGAATGGATCATGTCCTGGAAAAATCCGCCCCGGACGAAACAGTCGTCCAGCAGGTAGTCCGCAAGGTCCAGCAGGCGCGCATCGTCCGCCGGGAAAAGCTGTAGCGGGTAACCCGCCGCGATCGAGCCGATGGCGCCGGCGTCGAGGCGGCGACCGGGCGCCGCCGGCATGGCCGGGCGCCCCAGCCTTTCCGCCGCCCGCGCCAGACTGCGATCGATGGAACCGGAGAGGGCCTCGGCGCCGTCCCGCCAGCGCGCAGCACCGCTCACATCCCCCAGTGCGTCATGCATGCGGGCGGCGGCGGCAAGTCCCGCCACGCCCCAGAAATCGTCCCAGTAGTAAAAGTCGTTCGGCCCCAGGTGTTCGGCGGAAAACCCGGCGGGCAAAAGCCCGGCGGTTCCGCTGCTGTCTTCCGGCAGGCGCTTGCCCATGATCCATGCGGCGCCCCGGCGAATGGGGGTGCGCCACGCCGCCTTGGGCGGGGCGCCGGTCATGCGGCAGAAGCGCTCCATGATCCACAGCGCCTCGCCGTTGGAATCCCACTCGCCGTCCTGGGAGTGGAAGTAGCCGTCGCGCTTCTGCCGCGGGGCGAAGCGGTCGAGAGCGCGTTCGGCCCGCCCGGTCAGCCCGGCGCACAGCAGGGCATGGACCATAAAGGCGGCGTCCCGGAACCAGAAGCGTTTGTAGGTGTAGGGTCCGGGATAGACGTCGCCTGGGGAATGCAGAATCAGGCTGCGTAGGGCGGCGTCATACAAAAACTGGAAGCGGGCATCCGGCACGTCCAACTGGCAGGCGCCGGACAGCGCCCGCGCCCACGGCACGGCGTGGGGCGCACCGCCATCTTCCAGCCTGAGCGGCACCCTGGCGGTCACCTGCCGTGGGGTGCCCGCCTCCACCCGGAACAGGGCCGCCGCAGTCAGCATGCCGACGTCGCATCCGTGATCGTGCCGATCCGAAAGGTCATGCAGGCGGGCGTGCACGTCACCGTGGGCATAAGACGACGCCACGTGGCGCTCCACCGGTTCGCTGAAATCGACGGCGGTTTCACCGTCCACCCGCCAGCGCGTGCGGTCGTCCGAAAGCCCGGCCCGGTGGATGAACTGCACTCCCTCCGGGTTGTAGGGCCTGAGGGAGATCACCACCCAGGCGGGACCGGCGGCGCGGGCATTCACCCCCATGGAAAGCGCCGGTGCACCGTCCTCGTCATTGACCTGAGCCACCACGCTGAGAAACAGGTCGTCCAGCCGGGTTTCGGTCACCACCCGCACCGTATCGTCATCCATCTCCAGCCGCTGGGTGGCGTGTTCCGCGCGGGACGGCAGCAGTATGCGGCCGTCGTCGGCCACCACCCAGGCGTCCAGGGACCAGTCGTCCAGATGGGGGGTGATCAGACCGCGCGGATCCACGATCGGCAGCGCATCCACGTCCGGCAATCCCACGGCGGTCCAGTTGCGATGGGTCAGGTTGATGTGGGTGATGGAGAAGGCGCGCGGTACGAAGGCGTTGCCCTCCGGGTCGAACTGCCGCTCCACCCAGTAGGGCCAGACCCAGTCCAGATTGTGCTGGATGACCCGGCTGTTGATCAGCCCGCGGGCATGCAACACCACTCCGGCGCGCAACAACTCCACCGGTTCCGCGACCTCCGAAGGCTGGGTAAACCGGCGCAGGTGGGAGAGGATGGAAATCGGGTCCAGAAAGCCGTGGGCACGGGCAATACGCCGCACCACGAACTTCCACGGAAGCCAGCCGAAACGCGCCATGGCGCCCACCTCCTTCCCGATCGGCCCGCCGCGCTCAACGCACGGAGAACTCTACTTTAATTCTAGCGTGCGGACCCATAAACGCCAGGGTTGGCGGAATGGGGGCACGGAAAAGCGCGGATGTCTAGCCGGTGGGTGAAAATACCGTGATGGTGAAGGATGCACCGGGCTACGGCGGCATGATCCACCACACCAAGCCCCCCGAACCGCCCGATAATGCCGCCGGACCCGTTGTGCAAGGTCTTGCCCCGCCTTAGAATAAGGCCCTCCAGAGCGGTATCCGGCAACGGGTCCGGCGGAGCGGCGGCGATACCTGACTTCCCTTACAGGTTTGGGCATGAGCGGCGGATTTGCCACCCACGGTTCGGTGCGGCTGCGTCCGTGTGACGCCGGAATACGCGACATTTAACCTGGATTGTTTTTCGTGTTTGATATCTACCACACCCACTTCGCCCGCCTGCGCTCCGATATCCTGTCAGGCCTGACCGTGGCCCTGGCCCTGGTGCCGGAGGCGGTGGCGTTTGCCTTTGTGGCCGGAGTCCACCCTCTGTCCGGACTTTACGCCGCCTTCATGGTGGGGCTGATCACCGCCGTCATCGGTGGCCGCCCCGGCATGATCTCCGGCGCCACCGGGGCGCTGGCGGTGGTGATGGTGGCGCTGGTGGCCGAACATGGCGCCCAGTACCTGTTCGCCGCCGTGGTGCTGATGGGCATCATCCAGATCAGCGCCGGGGTTTTGAAGCTCGGCAAGTTCATGCGCATCGTGCCCTACCCGGTGATGCTGGGGTTCGTAAACGGCCTGGCCATCGTCATCTTCCTGGCCCAGCTCAGCCAGTTCCAGATCCACACCGCGGACGGTGGCCGCGAATGGTTGGCGACGGAACCACTGCTCACCATGCTCGGGCTGGTGGCGCTGACCATGGCGATTATCCACTTCCTCCCCCGGCTGACCCGGCAGGTGCCGTCGTCTCTGGTGGCCATCGTCGCCCTCACCCTGCTGGTGGTGGGGTTCGGCCTTGATACCCGCACGGTGGGCGATGTGGCCTCCATCGGCGGCGGCCTGCCCGTGTTTCACATCCCCACGGTGCCGATGACCCTGGAAACCCTGTGGATCATCCTGCCCTATTCGATCATCTTCGCCGCCATCGGACTGATCGAGTCCCTGCTGACCATGCGGGTGATCGACGAAATCACCGAGACTCGTGGACGGGGCAACCGGGAGTGTGTGGCCCAGGGGGTCGCCAACACCGCCACCGGCCTGTTCGGCGGCATGGGCGGCTGCGCCATGATCGGCCAGAGCATGATCAACATCCACTCCGGCGGTCTCGGCCGGGCCTCGGGCGTCACCGCCGCCCTCGCGCTTTTGTGCTTTATTCTGTTCGCCTCGCCGCTGATCGAGATGATTCCCATCGCGGCCCTGGTGGGGGTGATGTTCATCGTCGTTCTGGGCACCTTCGAGTGGGCCTCCCTGCGGCTGTTCGGCAAGGTGCCCCAGGGCGACCTGTTCGTCGCCGTGCTGGTGACCGGCGTCACCGTGGCCACCGACCTTGCGGTCGCGGTGCTGGTGGGGGTGATCGCCTCGGCCCTGATCTTCGCCTGGGAACACGCCAAGCAGATTGGCGTCTCCATCAGCGAGGACGCGGACGGCGCCAAGGTGTACGATCTGTCCGGGCCGCTGTTTTTCGGCTCCATCCACCAGTTTCACCGGCTGTTTCACCCCGCGGCGGACCCGGACAAGGTGATTGTGGAGTTTCGCAACTCACGGGTGCTGGACCACTCCGCCATCGAGGCCATCGACACCCTGGCCGAACGCTACAAACGCGCCGGCAAGAACCTCCACCTGCGCCACCTGAGCGCCGAGTGCCGTCAGCTTCTGGAAAAGGCCGGCGACCTGGTGGAGGTGAACATCCAGGAAGACCCGAGCTATTTCGTGGCCACCGACAAACTGGCCTGAGTGGGCGGCGGCCCTCACGAAATGGCACCCTGGATTCCGTAAACAATAAAAAAGCCCCGGACCGCCTGGTCCGGGGCTTTTTTGATCCTGCCCGGCGCGGCGCTACTGGTAGCGCTCGAGGAACTCCTTGCGCCGGTTGTCGCGGGCCTTCTGTTCCTCGTCCGACACCTCGCCGATGAACCACTGATGGTTCGGGCTCGCCAGCACCTCTTCCAGCAGGGCCTCAAGCACCAGCGCCTCCTTGGCTGCCGGGCCTTCCTGATTGTCGTGGATGATCTCCCTGATCTCGGGAATGTATTCCGAGTAGAAATTCTTCGCCAGATCATAGGTGCCGTGCCAGTGGGTGTAGTCCGGCGCCTGCATCGAAGCGGCGTGCCGGGCGCGACGCCCCTCGTGGTGCCACAGTTCGAACCAGGTGTAGTCAATCTTGTGACTGAACTTGGCGTAGCGTTCCCCCTCGGCCTTTTTGAGCACCGCGGTGGCGGCCTTGTAGAGCGCCTCTCCGGGGGTTGCGAACTTGCTGTCGTACAGCTCGATCAGCGCCTCATACTGGGTGAAGAAATTATCGGTGAAGGGTTTGGCATGGCACGCCAGGCACACGTTTTCCATGTTGGTCCGACGTTCATCACCGGTTACGCTGGCGGACGGCAGGCCCCATTTCTTGTCAGTCAGATGCGCCAGCTTGGAATGCACCGGGCGGTTGTTCCACTTGATGCGCAGCCCGACGTTATGGGTCACCGGCATGTCCCGGGTGGCGGACATGTGACAGGTGGCGCAGGTGGGGGCCGCGAAGTAGTCCTCGCCCACCACCCACTTGGTGGAGTCCAGGTTCATTTCGTCCTTGTTGGCGTGGTAATTGATGCCGTGCTTGGACTCGTTGTAGACCTCGATCTGCGGATGGTCCGGCCCCATGTGACACTTGCCGCAGTTTTCCGGCTGACGCGCCTGGGCACGGGAGAAATCGTGGCGCTGATGACAGGCGGAACAACTGCCCTCGCTGCCGTCCGGGTTGATACGGCCAATGCCGCTGTTGGGCCAGGTGGCGGGATCGAGCCTGCCGGTATTGTTGCCCTTGTCATCCTTGAGCACCTTGACCTCGCTGCCGTGGCACTGCCAGCAACCGTTGGCGGCGGCGGCCGAGACGCCGTCCGGAAAGCCGGTGGTGACAAAGCCGCGGTTGCCCTCCACCACCTCGGCCAGGATGTTATCCAGGGAGCCTAAAATGCGGCCCGCCTTGGAGTGGTGGCTCTCGGCGAACTCCCGGGCCTCCTTCTCGTGGCAACGGGCGCAATCCTTGGGGGTCACGACGGTGGAAATCCACGGTCCCTTCCTGTGCTTGAAGGCGTCCGGGTCGTTTTTGTCGGCCTGGTGGCACTCATAGCAGCCGATGTTGGCGCCGTAGTGCTTGCTCTTGCCCCACTGCTGGTAGACGTTGACGTTGTCCTGCTTGTGGCAGTTCACGCAGTTTTGCGACTCCACGGAAAGCTCGGCCAGGCGCACCGGAGCCGCCGCTCCCGACAGGGCCGGCAGCGCCAACAGGGTCAGCAAAAAGGCCAGCGTCAGGGCGGCGCCCGTCAGAAGGGTCTGCACCGTGCCGCCATCTTGGCCGTTCAATTGAATGTTCACTTGTGATCCTTCACTTACAATTCAAATCAAAGTCAAAAAAGCCTGAAACAGATCGTCCGGGTACTCATGGCATCATGCTCCGCTACCGGAACAACCCCTTGCCGTGGGCCTCGCCCAGCACCATCCACACCCAGATGGCGAAACCGGTCAGCAGCAGCCCCACCCCCAGCATCACAATGATCATAAAAAACAGGGGATGGTCGGCGAACATGGACGCGCCCAGCATCACCGTCCCCAGAATGTTGCAGACCAGGGCCACCTTGAATTGGGGGGTCAGATCGTTAACCACCTACCAGTCCTCCGGCAGGAGATGGGCCAGGTCGTGACAGCCCTCGGTCAGGCACGAGAAAGTGCCGTTTTGCAGGTTGTCCATCATGTCGGCCCTTCTGTTGTGCACCGGCTGGGACCTGAAGCGCTTGGACTTGCCGTGGCACTGCAGGCAGTCCCTGTTTTGATATGGCTCATAAATGCTCAGCTTGTCCGGCACCCCCTGAATGTACGCCACGTAAATGTGGCGGATGCCGTTGAATTTACCCTTGAGCGGCCCGAACCAGGTGTAACCGGTGTGGCAGAAGTAGCAGGCGGTCTCCTGGGGCACGAAATTGTTCTGATAATGCAACGCCGACAAGGGCTCCTCGCTATCGGCCTGAAGGCTCCTCACATGATCCTGCATGGCGTGGCAGGTGGCGCAGAATTCCACATCCTTGATGCGGTTGAAGTTGTAGGAGAAGGCCGCGGTGCCCCACAACAGCGGAAACACCCCGAGCACGAGAAACGCCAGCAACTTGCGGCGGCCCGCCCCTTTCGCCACCCAGCCGTACAGAATGGCGATGATCAACAGGACGTCCATCGCCGCAAGAACGGATAGGGTCAGTGCCCACACGGGTAATCCTATCCCCCCTTGCGCAGTGCCTCGCCCAGGTGACGAATCTCGATCAGATCGGTCTGAAGCTCGCTCCAGCCGTACCACAGGGTGTAATCCGGGTTGTTGTGGAACGCCCCCTGGAAGGTACGCATACGGTGTTTCAGGAACATCACGAACAGGCGGTGCTCGATCGGCGTCGGCGCATCGTGGAAACTGAGCAGGTCCGGAAACGGGTAGGCGTAGCTTTCCGGCTTGGCGAGCACGCCGTCCTTGTAGAGCGCAGCCACGATACGGATCGCCTCGGCCACCAGATGGTCGGCGGCGCGGATCACCTTGTCGCCCTTGTCCATCTCGTTTTTGGCAAAGCGCTCGGTGTGGCAGCGGGCGCACACGGCAATCATCCTGTTGCGCTCCTCATCGAACGACTCCTGGGTCAGACGCGCCACGTCGGCGGCCTTGACCACGTCCAGCCGCTCGGTGGGGTTGCCCTCGGGGTCAAGCACCCCCAACCCCTGCAGGAGGGTGATCTGGTCGGCCCGCCACTGGGGGTCCTCCGGCAACGGCAGGCGCACCGCCAGAAAACCCCACGGAGCGCGAACCTCGTGATTGCCCTCGTCCATATGACAGGTCTGGCAGGTGGGGGCGGAAACGTGTTCCGGCAGGGTGCCGTTCTGCTTGAGCAGGTAGCGCACGCCGTGCTTGGAGGTGGAATACATCTCCCACTGGGGATGATCGAATCCCATATGGCAGGTCTGGCAGGCCTGAGGCTGGCGCGCCTCCTTGCGGGAAAACAGGTGGCGGGTGTGGCAGGAGTCGCAGGAGGCACCGCCGGCGCTGCCCTCTTCCCTGATCTGGGCCAGTTCGGCATCCGACTTCACCCCGATTTTGTGGCAGCCGCCGCACCCCTTCTGCCCCTCGATCATCTCCATGGGCTTCCAATGGGTGGTGGGCATGGCCTTCATAGCGGTCCAGGCGATGGCATGCTTGCCAAGCTTGAACTCCTCCGCCCGGTCCGGGTGGCAGCGGGCGCACACCTCGGGGGTCGGATGCTTGACCTCGGCAACATCTTTTTCGGTGCGGTGGTCCTTGCCGTGGCAGGCGGAACACTTGATGCCCACCTGGGCGTGCAGGCTGGCCTTCCAGTCGGCGATGATGCCGGGGTGGAGTGCCTCGTGGCAGCCTACGCAGTCCCTGGCTACCGCGGGCTGCGCGAAAAACAGCCCTGCCGCAAACAGCAACCACACACCCAGAACTCGCCCCGCCATGCCCTGTCCCTCCCCATTGGCTCCATCGACCATGCATTTGCCGCATGCCCGAATCCGGTCGGCTCAGTTCCCCTGTGCCCCCCGTTGGTAACGAGTTATAGCCCCAATGAAGCAAAACGACAAGGGAAAGGGGGAATTCATTTAGCCATGCTCCCCGCACAGCCGCCACAGCGGTGGGAACGCATGTCAGTTGGTTTCCAAAAGCTCCTGGCAGGCAACACAAAGGGGGGCCTCGGGGCGGGCAGACAGACGTCCATAGCCGATCGGTTCGGCACAACTCCTACAGTATCCGTACTCGCCGTCGGCCACCGTGGACAGGGCCCTTTGCACACCCGCCAGCCGCTGCTGATAAGCCGCGCGACCGGCCTTGGCCATACTCTGTTGCTGCATCGCATCCATGCGCGACAGGCGGCCGATGGGCAGCCCCAGATCCACCGGACGGGCATCCGTGTCGGTATCGGCCAGCACCGCCAGCAACTCCTGTTCCAACTGATGCAGGGTGGCGGTCAGTTCGGCCATCTGGGCATCGGTCAGTTCATCCATTCACCCCACTGCCTCAAAACTGGGACATGAAATTTTCCAGGTTTTTTTTCAGCGCCGCCAATTCGTTGGAGAGGGTCGCCACCTGGGTCTCCAGGCGGGCGATGCGCTCATCCTCGGCGCGCACCTGAACGGTGGCCGCCTCCGGCGACGGACCCGCCGCGGAGACAATCGCAGACACATCCACCTCGCCGCACAACAGGTGGGCGTAGCGGCACTCCTTGCGGCCCGGCTGGCGCGGCAATTCCGTCAGCAGCGGCGGCTGCCGTTCCATCAGGCCATCGAGCACCACCTGGGTGGCGGCAAGGTCCCCCAGGTCGTGCATGCGGGCGGCACGCCCCCGTAACTCACCAACGGTCTGCGGACCCCGCAGAAGCAGCTCACACAGGACGGCAAGTTCGGCCGGGGCCAAGGGAATCCGATCGGTGATCACATGCCGGTACTTGGGGGTGTGGCTGCCCGCCTGGTGGGTGGTCACTGTCAGCCTTGCCGTCTGTAGCCGGTCGAGAGCCCGCACCACCGTGGTCTGTTCGTAAGCCACCACCGGGTTTCTGTTCGACTTCTGATTGCACGCGTTGGTAAGTGCGTTCAGGGTCATCGGATAGTAATCCGGCGTGGTGACCTCCTTCTCGATCAGACAGCCAAGCACCCGGGCCTCCGCATCACTCAGCTTAATATCCATCAAACCCTCTTCAGGCTCCCCCCGGAACAATCGCTCCGACACCGCAGGGCGCCGTTGCCCCGCTTTTTATTCCCATACAAGGGTAACAGCTTCTCCCGTCCGGAAGGCTTCCGGGCCGGGGCCGGTTTCGCATGAACACCTTGCTTCGGCTACACTGCCCCGTCACCATTTTATCCGTTCTCGCTTCCGGGTCCCGTAAGCCACTGCGAGAAAGCGGCTGAGCATGTAAGGCACTGCAACCCGTCGCGTATGAAAGCGCACTGTCTATGACCGATCCGACCGGGCCGCTTCAGGCAACGAACGACAACGAGGTTTCCCTGCTCGACCTGTGGCAGGCGATGTATGCGGAGTGGCGGTTGATATCCGCCTGCGTGGTGCTCGGCACCCTGATCTCGGTGGCGACGGCACTGATGATGACGCCGGTTTACCGGGCCGAGGTACTGACGAGCCCGGTATCCGACGGGGGTGGCGGTCTCGGCAAACTCTCGGGTCAACTGGGCGGGCTTGCCGCCCTCACCGGCATCAACGTGGGGGGCGGTGAAAGCAGCACCGAGGTGGCGATCGCCACCCTGACCTCCCGTGCCTTCATCAGCAATTTCGTGAAGGACGAGGGGCTGCTCCCGCTGCTGGCCCCGTCCTCTCCTGAGGCGAAGGACGGGAATCGAAACGAACCCGGCGCCGATCAAGCCCCCATCATGTGGCACGCGACACAAAAATTTCAGAACCTGATCAACGTGTCGGAAAACCGGAAGACCGGGCTGGTCACCGTATCGGTGGAGTGGACCGACCGGGAGGCCGCGGCCCGTTGGGCCAATCTGCTGGTGCAGCGCCTCAACACGCACATGAAGTCGCTGGCCATCGCCGATGCCAACAAGAACATCGCCTATCTGAAAGCGGAACTGGCAAACACCCAGAACGTGGAGCTACGCACGGCAATCGGCCACCTGCTCGAAAACCAGGTGGAGAAAATCATGCTGGCCAAGGGGCAGAAGGAATATGCCCTCCGGGTCATTGACCCGGCAATCACCCCGCCCGTGGAAAAACACGTCCGGCCCAGGCGCAAACCCATTGTTATCTTCGGCTTGATCGCAGGCGGCCTGCTGGGCGGCGGTCTGGCACTGATCCGCATCCTGATGCGACTGCGTAGGGGACAGCGGGATTCCACCCCCGCATGATCTTGCCAACATTCCCCTGGAAGTCGGTCCAGCGCGCGCTTCGGGCGGCCCTCTCCTGTGTTATGGCTTACGCATGGGGCGCACTCTGGCTCATGAGTCCGGCCACCGTGGCACACGCTGCATCCACCTGGGTTCCCCTGGACCACCCCGCCTACCGGCTGATGGACAGCCTGGCACCCCGAGGGGTGCTGCATGACCAGGCGTGGGGTGTCAGACCCATCTCCTGGGAGCAACTTCAAACCGCGTTGCAGTCCGCCACCCCGGCGCACGATGCCGATCGGGAGGTATTACTCCGGCTTCGCGGGGAAGCCGAGCGGCGCACCCGTAATCACTATGCACGGGCGGACCTGCGCGGCGGCTACACCGAGGGTGAAGCCACATCATTCGGGACCGTCCCCGCGGACAACGGCGGTCCGCTCACCCGAAACGACGGCGGCCGCACTTTCTCCGAACGGTGGGGCATGGAACTGCAACTCCACCTGGACACCCCCGGCCAAAAGGTTGCCGCATCGGTGACCCCACGGCTCACGCTGGGCGAGGCGGGCGGCGGCAATCCGGGGTGGCAGGAAGGCTACATCACCATGGAAACCGGCCCCCTGCTCACCAGTCTGGGCAGGCAACCCATCGTCTGGGGGCCGGGCGCCCACGGCGGGTTTCTACTGACCGACAACGCCCCGCCGCTGCCCGCCATCCGCACCGGGCTGCGCCGCCCCCACCGCTTTCAGGGCCGCTTGTCACCCCTGGGACAGGCGGACTTCTCGTTCTTTCTGGCCCGACTGGAAGAAGCGCGCTATGTTCCCCACCCGGTTCTGACCGGCCTGCGGCTGATGTGGCGGCCACATCCGCGCCTGCTTGTGGGGGCATCCCGCACCACCATGATGGCTGGTGACGGCCAGGGAGTCTCCGGCTCCGACCTGTTCACCATCATCACCGGCAATAATCAGGGGCCGGACACCGATACCAGCAATTCCATTGCGGGCATCGATATCACCCTTGATCTGCCCCTGCATGGAACACCCGGCCGAGCCGTTCGACTGTACGGTGAGTATGCCGGCGAGGACGAGGCCTCCCTGTGGCCGGCCAAGCCGGCGATGCGGCTGGGCCTGTTGCTGGCCGGGGTACGCGCCAATCAAAACGACACCCTGCGGCTGGAGGTGGCCGCCACCGACTGGCCGACGGAGGGTAACGTCTGGTATCGCCACGGCACCTACCGTTCCGGCTACACCTACCGGCACCGCATCATCGGCGACGCCCTGGGGCCGGACGGACGCTCGGCGGCGTTGACCTACCACCGCCCCGGGGCGGTGCAAACCCTGACCCTGCACGCCGCCTGGCGCACCCATTACGTCAACCGGCCCGAGCGTGAAACCCATTGGGAATCGGGAGTGAGCCTTTCCCGTTCTCCAAACCGGAGGCTTCACATCGAAGTCGGCGGCGCCCTGGAGCGGGTGGAACGGCGTACGGCCCCGGACGGCTGGCAGTCCCGGCTGCTGCTCCGCATTGGGCTTGCGGTCGGCTGATGTCCATTACACCGGCCCTTTCCCGTATCCATTCACTCCGGCACGGCGACTCCAATTGCTGATCCAGCGGCTGCGCGCAAACAGTGGCGACCTGCTCTGGGTGACCGCCGGACAGGGGCTTGCGTTTGTCGGGGCCCTGGTGGGCATCAAACTGCTGACCCACCTGCTTGGCCCCGAGGGGTACGGCAGGCTGGCACTTGCACTGACGATTTCCGGGGCGTTCAATCTGCTCATCTACGGTCCGCTGGGGCAAGGGGTCCTGCGCCACTACACGATCTATCACGAACAACGAACCCTTGGCCGCTATCTGGCTATTCTTTCCCGCATTCATCAAGGCGCGCTGTCTATCGTACTGGTGACCGGTGGGGCCATTCTGTTCCTGGTTCCCAAGGGGAGTGAAAGCGGGTGGTGGGGAGTGGTGGGCCTCGCCGTGGGACTGACCGTTGTCACCGGATGGTATACCTCTTTCAACGCATTCCGGCTGGCCATGAAAGCGCGCCGGGTGGTCGCCATTCATCAGGCCGGTGACGCTTGGTTGCGAACACTGATCGCCGTTGCGGCGGTGGCGTTGCTGTGGCACGCGCCGGAAGCCGCACTGGCCGGCTATCTGCTGGGCACCACCGTTGTGGTCTTCTCCCATCTGCTTCTCGCCCGCCGGAACCCTGAACTTGCGGGGATGATCAAAGACCGTCGAACCGCCGTACCGACTCCGGAGGACTACCGCTCTTTTCTGCGGTATGCGGGGGGTTTTACCCTCCTTGCGGTGCCGGCGATCCTGAGCACCTATGCTGATCGCTGGGTACTTCAAAGCCTGTTCGGTGAATACGAGGTAGGGCTCTACGCCGCCCTGCTTCAGATCGCGGTGGCCCCCATTACCTTGATGATCAGCGTGCTCAACCAGTTCCTGCTGCCGGTGATTTATCAAAAGGCCGGGGACATGACGTCCCCGGAACAGGATCGGGAAAGCTACCGGGTGCTGTGTATCGCCATACTGGGATTTGGAACCGCTTGCCTTCCTGTCGTATTATCGTGCTTCGCTTTCGGACCTCGAATCGTTACCTTTTTCACCACTGTTGAGTTTGCTCGCCATGCGGATGTCCTTTGGGTACTTACTGCTGCGACCGCACTGTTCTGGGTTGGGCAGCTACTCGCCATGCGGGCCGAGTGTCATCGGCAACCGGGCATGATCTTTGTGCCCAAGCTGATCCATGGCGTGCTGTTCGTCACCCTGGCCCTTGTGATGGCGCCCACATACGGCATAAACGGTGTTGCAATGGCATACGCCGCCGCATCAACGGTATACATCGGCGCCATTTTGATCACCAACCGGCAACTGGTTCGCCAACTCCATAGGACATGACCTTGAACATTCTCGGCATCGCATATGGTCACAACGCCACTGTCTGCCTGATTCAGGACGGGCACATTACGTTCTGCCAGAGTGAGGAACGGCTCAACCGGATCAAGAACAGCACCGGCTTTCCGGAATTAACCATTCGCCATATCCACGATCACATTCTCCCCCCGGAGCAGATTGACCTGGCCGTGCTGTATCAGAATTCCCCATTCGGGTATCTGCATCTGAAAAACCGGGGTTTCAAGCCGTATCAATATGGTCACCATCTGGACCCCGAATGGCAGGCCACCGGTCTCCGCGCCATGCTGTTGAAGACTCACATGGGCTGGGCGCTGAGCCAACGCCGGATGAAGGCTCGAGAGCAGGGCGCGGCGTTGCGGCAGGAAATGCTTGATCACTTTTCCAACTGCCTCGGCATGCCCCAGGACCGGGTGGTGACCATGGACCACCACACCTCCCACACCTACAGCACCCTCCCCAATGTGCAGGAATGGGAGCGGGCACTGATCTTCACCCTGGACGGCCAGGGCGATGCGATATCGGCCACCGTCAGCCTGATGGAGGACGGCAGAATTACCGAACTGTGTCGCGACCCCCAGCAGAATTCCCTGGGTCACTACTACACCACGACCACCGAACTGTTGGGCATGAAGGGGGGCGAACACGAATTCAAGGTCATGGGGCTGGCTCCTTATGCAAAATCCCGGTACTACGCCCCCCTCGTCAAAAAGCTCAAGGGCCTGATCCGGGTGGATGAGAATGGCCGCTGGCGGAGCCGGGTCACCCCCTCCGCACTGCCGGAAGCGTTGGAGAAAATCTATCGCTTCCAGCGCTTCGACAACGTTGCCGGAGCCATTCAGGAATTGACTGAATCCCTGGTGCTGCAGTGGGTCCACCACTGGGTCGAACATACCGGGTGCGCCAATGTCGCCCTTGCGGGCGGGGTGTTCATGAACGTCAAGGCATGCCAGTTGCTCGCAGAGTCGGAGCGCATTGAAAAACTGTACGTCACGCCTTCCGCGGCCGATGAAAGCTGTGCCATCGGCGCCGCGGTATGGGGCAACGTCCAACACGCCCCCAATATCCCGGTGGCGCCGCTGCAGGACCTGTATCTGGGCATGGATTTCGGTGAAGACGCCATCGAAAAGGCCATCCGGGACGCCGGCGCAAAAGACCGGTATCAGGTTTCCCGCCCGGACAGCATCAACTCCGAAATTGGCCGTCTGCTCGCGCAGGACATCGTGGTTGCCCGCTGCAGCGGACCCATGGAATTCGGTGCCCGGGCCTTGGGCAACCGCTCGATTCTGGCCAATCCGAGCAACTTCGACAACCTGCGGCTGATCAACGATGCCATCAAGAGCCGCGATTTCTGGATGCCGTTCACACCCAGCATTCTCGATGTGGACCTGCCTCGCTACATCGTGAACTGGGAAAAGCTGTTTGCCCCCTACATGTGCATCACCTTCCGGAGCACCGAGGAGGCCCGAAAAGACCTTGCCGCGGCCATTCACCCCCGGGATCACACCGTTCGCCCGCAAACCGTGCTCAAGGCGTGGAACCCCGACTATTACGAGATCATCTCCACCTTCAAGAGCCACACCGGCATCGGCGGAGTGCTCAACACCAGTTTCAACCTGCACGGCGAGCCCAACGTCTGCACCCCGGAAGACGCCATCCGCACGGTGGATCTGTCGGGCCTGACCCACCTTGCCCTGGGGCCGTACCTTTTGGAAAAAACGTGACCCACCCCGCCGCCAATGCCGCAACCCGCCTGAAAGAGATGGTCAAAGCGCGGCCATGGGCCAAGCGGCTCGCCCTCTGGCTGCTGCGCATGGCGGGACCGATGCTTGAGACCCGTCCCTTTCGTGCGCCCTTTCGATATGCCGGGTTTGTCAAAGACTGGTTCCGCTTCCGAGCCGCGGGAGGCAAAGCAAGGGCCAGGGATTTCCACCCCTGCCTGTTCGACCGGACCACCCGCACCGGGGTCGATTCCCACTACTTCTACCAGGCGGTGTGGGCATTTAAAAAGATTCAGGACGCGGGACCTTCGTTTCATGTGGACGTGGGATCGGATGTGCGTTTCGTCGGCATGCTCACCACGGTATGCCCCCTGGCGTTTATCGACATCCGCCCGGCAGCCGTGACCCTGAATGGCTTTTCCGGGGTGTCCGGTTCCATTCTGCAATTGCCGTTTGCGGACGATTCAGTAAACTCACTTTCGAGCATGCACGTGATCGAACACATCGGCCTGGGCCGGTACGGCGACCCCATCGACCCGCAGGGGTCCCGCAAGGCGGGAGTCGAACTCGTGCGTGTGCTGGCCCCCGGCGGTCGCCTGTATGTCTCTTTGCCAATGGGGACAACCCGTGTCCAGTTTAATGGTCAACGCATCTTTCAGGCGGAGGATGCACTGGACCTGTTTCCGGATTTGAAGCTGGTTGAAATGGCTATGGTGGATGAGTTGGGACAGGTACAAATGGACGTTCAACCCCACCAGGCCCGCATCGGAGACGGCGGCGGGCTCGACTTCGGTCTTGGCATGTACGTGTTGGAAAAGCCGCTCCGGAGCGCGGTGAACACATGAACACCCTGGAGGCCCTGAATACCGCGTCGCGCCGTATGCATCAACCGCCCCTGGCCAAACTGATGGATCCGGGAGCGCACAAGTTTATGATGCGCCTGGCCTCCCGCTTGGGCGGACACGGCCGGGAATACCACACCCGGTTGTTCTTCGGCGATCCCATGACCGTGGTCCTGCCCGAGGTGATTTCCGAGACCCTCTATACCTACGGGTTCTTTGACGAAACGGTAACACGGCTCGCGATCCACGCGGTAAAGGACGGTGATACGGTTCTGGACGTGGGGGCCCACTTTGGCTATTTTTCGCTGCTGTTTTCACACCTCGCCGGTGACCGGGGGCACGTGGTCTCCTTCGAGCCAACCCCCTCCACATTTCGCGTGCTGGAGAAAAACACCCGGACACGGGACAACATCACCGCGCTGAACCTGGGGGTGGGGGATACGGATGGCGAACTGGAGATCACCGACTTTGGCCTGCGGTATGCCGCCTGGAACACCTTGTCGGACGAATCCCGCATGCCCGACGTGCTCACCGGTCAAATGAAGGGAAAGGTAAAGGTGGGGATGGTTCGCCTTGACGGGCTGCTGGCGGAGCGGAACATCCACCCCGACGTGATCAAGATCGACGCCGAAAATTTCGAGTTACCGGTCGTTCGGGGTCTGGCCGAAACCATCGCCGAACGGCGCCCGAAAATCCTCATGGAGACCGGTACGGACGGCTCTCTGGAAGCCGCGCGCCTGCTTGTCAGCCAAGGCTACGACATCTACGTGCTGGATGCCGACGGAGGGCTTTCCCGCTGGGAGCACAATATCGAGCTGGCCAACCAGACCTACAAAGACCTCCTCTTCGCAACGGCACAGAGCATCCCGGGGTGAGCATTCGCAACGTCCTGCGGCGAATCCCGCTTTTTTATGCCCTCAACCGCGGGCTCAAGGCCAAAAAAACGGTGCGGGCCTATCACGCCACGGTCCGCCACTACCAGGGTCGACCGGAGCCGCTGCCGTTCAAACAGATGCTGATCGGGCGGCTCGGGCAGCGGGCCGCGAGACTGGAGGCCGAAAAAGGCCCGCCTCATATCTTCTTTCTCGGCACCGATGAGGCCCAGGATCGAAGCGGTTTGATTCAGGCCCTTGAGGCGTACTGCACCGTCACCTGCTTCACCCGCAAGGACGGCAGCTACGGGCAAAACCACCCTGGACCAAGATCCATTCGCCGACAAAGCAATACCGAGCGGCTGCTGGAAATGGTGGCGGAACTTGCCGCCAATTCCCGCCCGCCAGACCTGATTCTTGCCCAGACCTGGGCTGACTTCATCGACCCCCAAGCACTGGCCGATATTCGCACCCGCTATGGCACCGTGATCGTCAACATCGCCATGGACGACCGCCACCAGTATTGGGGCCAGCCGATAGACGGTGTGTGGGGTGGCACCCACGGACTGATTCCCCACCTGGATCTGGCCCTAACCGCCGCGCCGGAATGCGCCGACTGGTACCGCAAGGAAGGCTGCCCCGCCCTGTTCTTTCCGGAAGCGAGCGACCCGAACCTCTTTTACCCGGATTCCGAACGCGAAAAACAATACGATGTCTGCTTTGTCGGCGCCCGTTACGGAATTAGGGAAGCACTGGTACTGGCGTTGCGGCGTGCGGGCATCCAGGTTCAGGCACACGGCACCGGGTGGGAAGCCGGGCACTTGGAAACCGCCCGTGTGCCCGCACTGTTCGCACAGTCCAAAATCGTACTCGGGCTCGGCACCATCGGCCACTGCGAGGATTTCTACGCCCTCAAGCTGAGGGATTTCGACGGGCCCATGAGCGGCAGCCTCTATATGACCCACGACAACCCCGACCTGCACCGGCTCTACAAAGTCGGCTCGGAAATTGTCACCTACCGCACGATTGACGACTGTGTGCGGCTTGCGCGCCACTACCTTGCCAACGACGCGGAACGGGAGGCCATCGCCACACGCGGCAGGCAGCGCGCCGCCTCGGACCATACCTGGGAACGGCGCGTGGCCATGCTGCTGTCCGTGCTCCGCGACCCCGCAAAGGCGAACGCCGAAGCGTTCACCGTCGGGTAGTCTCACCGGGGCGCGCAAACCAATTATATGTGTGGAATTATCGGCATCTGCCAACCCCGTGACGCGGTGGACCCGGCGCAATTGAAGGCGGCTGCGAACCGCTTGCGCCATCGGGGTCCGGATGCGAACGGCCTGTGGTTTTCCACGGACCGCCGGGTGGGCCTGGCCCATCGCCGTCTTGCCGTCATCGACCTGTCCCCGCTGGGGGAGCAGCCCATGGTGAGTGACGATAAACGTCTGGCGCTCACTTACAACGGCGAAATCTACAACTTTCAGGAACTGCGTGTGGAGCTTGCCGGGCTCGGCCACACCTTTCGCAGCCGCGCCGACAGCGAGGTCGTGCTGGCGGCCTACCGGGAATGGGGGGATCAGTGTGTCACCCGGCTGAACGGTATGTTCGCGTTCGCGGTCTACGATCAGGGCAACGGGCTAACGCCCCCCTCCCTGTTCCTGGCCCGGGACCGGGCCGGGGAAAAGCCCCTCTACTACACCCACGACCGCGCGGGCTTTCGCTTCGCCTCCGAGTTGAAAGCCCTGCCGGACATCTCGCGGGATTTTGACCTTCACGCCCTGAACCACTATCTGGCATTGGGATACGTTCCGGGAGAGCGCTGCATCATACAGGGGGTGCGCAAGCTGCCCCCGGCCCATGTCGCGCGCCTCGATCTGAGTGATTTTTCACTCTCCATCCGGCGCTATTGGCAGCCACCGGAAAACCGCCCGGACGCCGACATCGACCCGGAGACGCTGCTGAACGACGTGGAACGGCTGCTGCAGGACGCGGTGCGGACGCGGCTGGTAAGTGACGTCCCCCTGGGGGTGCTCCTGAGTGGCGGCCTCGACTCCAGCCTGGTGGTGGCCATGGCGGCACAGGCGCAGGGCAAGCCGGTGAAGACCTTCACCATCGCCAACCCGGGCACCCCCTACGATGAATCCCATCACGCCCGCGTTGTGGCGGAACACTTCGGTACCGAACACCATGAGTTGGCGGTGGATGCCGGGGCGCTCGATACGCTGGATGACATCGCCCCGTTCGTGGACGAGCCACTGGCGGATTCGTCCCTGCTCCCGACCTTTATCGTTTCGAAACTGGTCCGCTCCCACGTCACCGTCGCCCTGGGCGGCGACGGGGGAGACGAACTGTTCGGCGGCTATGCCACCTACAGGAATGCTTTGAGGGACCAAGCCCGGATGCGGTTTCTGCCCGGTCCGTTCCTGCGCCTCGTGGCGCGCATGGCGGCGATGCTGCCCGCCGGGATCCGCGGCAGGAACCGGGCCGCCTCCTTGTATGGCGGCCCGCGCCACCAAACCGCCTGGGGAACCCCCTTTTTCGGGATGGGGCTGCGACAGCGCCTGTTGCACCCGGACTGCCTAGCGGAACTCGGGCCCGACCTGTTCGCGCCCGAGCGCGGCATCGCGTCGCTGATCGATACCGGGCGGGATATCGTGGACGGCATGACGCGGGCCGATTTCTCCACCACCCTCGCCGACGATTTTCTGGTCAAAATCGATCGGGCCAGCATGGCCCACAGCCTGGAAATGCGGGTTCCGTTTCTGGATCACCACCTGATCGAATACTGCTTCGGAGCGGTCCCTTCCCACTGGAAAGTATCGGGTGGTGAATACCGCCGCCTAGAAATGCGGATAGCACAAAAATGGCTGCCGAAAACCCTGGACCTCAACCGCAAGCAGGGGTTCTCAATTCCCATGGACGACTGGCTGCGCGCCGACCGGGGCCGGCGCGCGATAGCGGCCACCCCCAGACTATCCCCCTGGCTGCGGCCCGGGGCGGTTGAGCGGCTGATCGATGGGCATATGTCAGGGTACCGTAATGGGGCCCGCCTCTATTCGCTTATAATCCTGGGGCTGGCAGAACAAAACCTGGGGGCTGTTTGACTCATTGTTCCGTTCGCCGCCCTTGGCCGACAACGAACAGAGTAGCGGTCCGACAGCCGGTGGCGACCGCGACATGGTGAATTTTTGGTCCGCATACGAATCCAAGCGCTGAAACCCAAACTGGAAAAACGCCTGTTCCAGGGGGTCGTCATGTTCGCTGGGGTTGTGTTTCTGGCCGGGCTGGTCGAGTTGGGCTCCGCCATCGCCCTGAAATTCGTCCAGTATGAACCCACCCACACAACGGACGAGTTGCGGCGCATCTATCCGGGTCAGGATATTGAAAAAACCACCCGGCTACTGGCTGAACTCAACCGTTCCAACGCGCTGGAATACGCCCCATTCGTCGAGTTCACGACCACACCGTTCAAGGGCCGCTACGTCAACGTGTTCCCGGAACGGTACCGTTCCGGGAACGTACAGCCATGGCCCCCCGGAAACGACAGCATTCTGATTTTCGGTGGCAGCACCACGTTTGGTGACGGCACCGCCGATGATGAAACCATCCCCTACTATATCGGTGCCAAACTGGGTACGGACAACGTCTACAACCTGGGGATTCCCGCCTACTACAGCACCATCGAGCGGATTCTTTTTCTCAACCTGCTCGAACAGGGGGTAACCCCCAAAGCCGCAGTGTTCATCGACGGGCTCAATGACTTCATTTTCCATCACTTCCCGGACCGCAGCGCCTTCAGCAACCGGCTCACCGTCGCTTCCAAACTGGACTTTCACTACATGGCGATGAAACTGTTGGCCAAGCTCTATACGGTCCGGCTGATTCTCCACATCACGGGACAAACCGTGGCGGACTTTGTCGATCAACACCCCGCCTCGGAGGCGGACATCCACCGTGCAGCCATACGCCTCATCCAGAACCGAAACATCATCAGCGCCGTGTGCAAACAGTGGGGTATCGAATGCCTGTTCGTTACCCAACCGACGGCCACCGTGTTCTATGACAACGGGAACCGGCCGGTTTCGGTGGGGAACAATTTCATGGGAGCCGAAAACTGCCGGATCGGGTATCCCATTCTGGAAGAGTACTACCGGGAGAACCCGGACCCCAATCACCTTTTTTTGGCCCGGCTCCAGGTGGAAGAGCCGGTCTATGTCGACCGTTTTCACTATTCGGTACGGATGAACCAGGCGATGGCACACCGGATCGCCATCGCCCTGAAAGAAAGGGACATTTAAGGTGCGATGATGGACGCTTGCCGCCCCGACATCTCCGTTTGTATCCCCGCCTATAACCGGGCGGACCGCCTTCCGGAACTTCTCGACTCGATTCTGGCGCAGTCACCGGAAAACACCGAGGTGGTGATTTGCGAAGATCATTCACCGGAGCGGGAACGGATCCGGGAGGTGGTCACGCGCTATCGGGAAACTGCCTCCGTTCCCATCCATTATCACGAAAACCGGAAGAACCTGGGTTATGACGGCAATCTGCGTCACCTGATCGAAAAGTCGAACGGCCGTTACTGTTTTTTCATGGGGAACGATGACTTGGTCGCGCCGGGCGCCCTAGCGACCGTAACCGACCTGGTCAACCGGCATCCCGACGTCGGCGTCATACTCCGCAGCTATGCGAGCTTTGCCGACACCCCTTCGCAACCGACCGAATATTTCCGTTACTTCGATACCGAACGGTTTTTCCCGGCGGGGGTCGATACCGTCTGCGTGTTCTTCCGACGCTGTGTGGTCATTTCAGGTCTGGTACTGCACCGGGACACCGCTCATGCCCGCGCCACCGACCGGTTTGACGGGACACTGCTGTACCAGCTGTACCTGGTTGCAAACCTGCTTACGATCATGAATGGCGTCGCAAGCCCCGAGATTCTGGCCCTGTACCGGACCGGCGGCATTCCTGACTTCGGCAACAGCGACTCGGAGCGGCACGGTTTTGTACCGGGGCAGCAGACGCCGGAATCGTCCCTGCATTTCATTCACGGCATGCTCGGTATCGCCCGGGCGGTCGAAAAAGACCTGAACATGCCTATCTACCGGGGTATCCTGCGTGACATGGGTAACTATTCCTATCCGCTGCTCTCCATCCAGGCGGGGCTCCCCTTGCGCCGGTTTATCGGATATACCGTCTCCCTGGCCCGCATGGGGTTCTGGAAGAGCGGCCTGTTCTACGCGTATGCCGCCCTGCTCATGCTGATCGGCAAGCGCCGGGTGGACCGGTTGATCCGCACGGTAAAACACCGACTTGGACATACCCCCTCCCTAGGGGCTGTCCTGAGGAAATCCTAGGTGGATATTCTCCTTGCCGGAGACTGGCACTCCACCGTCCACGAAGAACCGGTACACCATGCCTTCACCAAGCTGGGGCACCAGGTGCACCCGTTTTCGTGGTACGGCTACTTCCATTCCGGCAATGCGCCATCACCCCGGGGCACCCTGGGACGCTTGGTGGGAAAAGCCCAGAACCGGTTGATGGCGGGTCCCGCGTTCAGCCGCCTGAACCGGGATTTCATCGCGCAGATCGGTCGGATCCGACCGGACTTGTCCTTCATCTATCGCGGCACGCACATCACCCGACAGACCCTTGAAGCCGCCCGGCACGCCTCCCCGAAAACAGTGCTGATCGGTTACAACAATGACAATCCGTTCGCGACCGGCCATCCGGCACTGTACTGGCGGCACTTTCTGCGGGCGTTGCCCGCCTACGACATGGTATTGGCATACCGGGAACGGAACCTGCGCGACTTTATGCGGGCCGGTGCCCGCGATACCCGGCTGCTACGCTCATGGTTCATTCCCGATCAGCACCGTCCGGTTCCCCTGACCGATACGGATCGGGCACGTTTTGCATGCGACGTGGTGTTCGTCGGCCACTACGAACCGGACGGCCGTCTGGAGATGCTGGAGCAGGTGGTGGAAGCCGGTTTCCACCTCAAGCTGTTCGGGCCGGGCTACGAGTGGGACGAGGTACTGGCGCGCTCGCCCCGCCTGCGGCACCTGGCCCCGGTGGAGTTGGTATGGAAAGACGACTACGCCAAGGCCCTGTGCGGCGCCAAGGTGGCACTCTGCTTTCTCTCCAAGCTGAATCACGACTCCTACACCCGCCGCTGTTTCGAGATCCCCGCCTGCGGCACCCTGATGCTGTCGGAACAGACCGATGATCTGGCGGGGATGTTCCGACAGGGGGAGGAGGCCGACTTTTTCCAAAACGGCCCGGAACTCGTACAAAAGCTGCGACATTACGTGTATGATGACGCGCTCCGGAACCAGGTGGCGGACGCAGGCCGTAAGCGGGTCGTTCGAGACCGGCACGATGTGATTTCCCGCATGGAAGACGTGCTTGAGTGGGCCACCCCGATTGCCGGGGCACCGAACCCATGACCCTGACCCGAAAGATCATCGAAACCACCACGGCGCTGCTCGGCAGAGCCAAACGCTCGCGGCGGATCACGCCGCCCGCACAATCCAGCGACGTACTCCTGAACGTCGGCTGCGGATTGGCGGTGGCCGAAGGCTGGGTCAACGTGGACGGCAGCCTGAACGCGCTGTTTGCATCCTGGCCACGCGCCATGCACCGCATCCTGTACCGGCTCTCCGGGGCCAGTCAGTATTACACCATGGATGAGTATTGCCGCCTGCTGGGATCCCACACGTTTGTCCACCATAACCTCTCCTACGGGGTTCCCTTCGCCGACGGCTGTGCCCACTTCATCTATACATCCCACTTTCTTGAGCACCTTCCCAGGGAGACCGCCGCCACGCTCCTGAAAGAGTCTCACCGGGTATTGCGCCCGGGGGGTGTGTTACGGGTGTGCGTGCCGGACCTGGCCCATGCCGTTTCCCTGTATCCGGAAGGTCGGGAACGGATGCTCGACAATTACTTCTTCGTGGAGGAAGGCGACAGCTCCTACGCCCGGCACCGCTACATGTACGACTTCGAACTGCTCGAACGCGTCCTGCGGGAGGCCGGGTTTGAGGAAATCACCCGCTGCGAATACCGGCAGGGTAAAACCCCCAACCTGAACGTGTTGGATAATCGTCCCGACGAAACCCTGTTCGTTGAGGCCATCAAACCGGAGGACGCGGATACCCTCCCCACCTCGGGAGACTAACGCACCATGATGCCCCCTCCGCTGGCATCGACGGACAGAGCCCGCCAATGCTTTCGCCTCCGGTTTTCCGGTCCCCCCGGCGTTGCGTTCGGCATCTACTGGTCGTCCGGCCTACTGCTGCTAAGCGGGACCACCTACCTGTTTCGAAACGATTTTTCCGCCCATTTCCTGGGGGTGTTCTCCCTGCTGCTGGCGTGCGCCATCGCCCCCACGTTTACCGCCTACCGCTGGGCTCCCATGTACCTGCTGCGCATCGCCCTGCTGGGCACACCATGCCTGCTTGCCAACGTCATTCTACTGATTAAGCCAGGGGTGTTCGTCGCGTATCACGGACAACGCTTTCAGACGGCGGAAATCACCGCGGCGCTGACACTCCTCACCACACTCGGTCTGGCGGCCAGCGGAATTACGTGGGGGATCGGGTCAAGCGGGCAGACCCGGATTTCTCCCCCCCGGCCGTGCGAAAATTTCTCCATTCGGTACTTCATCTATGCCGCTATCGCGGTCTTTGCCGGTGCGGCCAACGCCCAATCGCTGGGACCGCTTCTGTGGAAGGCAAGCTACGCCAGCCAGACCGCCGAAAGCTTCTTGAGCCTCGGGGTCTATCCAACCATCGCCATGTTCGGACTCATCGGCATGCGGGTGGTAATCCTGTATGCGCGCCAAGCCACCCGCTTTCATACCGTCTTATTCTGGTGCATCAGCGCCTATGTGCTGCTGTTCTGCATGTGGTTCCGGGGCATGCGACTGGAAGTGTGCGCCAGCCTCGTGGTCCTTTACCTGTTGCATGTGGATGCCAAGGCGGCCCGTATCAAGGTGGTTCGGATGGGACTGCTGGCGGCCGGCCTGTTCTTGCTCGCGCAGGTGTGGGGAGCCTACCGTGCCATCGCGGATGCCGGCGGAAGCCTGATCGCCGCCACCCGGGTGGTGATGTCGTCCCTAGGGCAGAACATCGCGGAGGTGGGCACCGCCATTTACCATTACGGCACCGCCAGCGACGTCGCCGCCGTGCTGTTCAACACCTACGGCCTGATTCAGGAAAAAAGCATGTCACTCATGCTCGGGCAGACCTATCTGGAGTGGCTCCCCCGCACCCTGCCCCAGTTCATCTATCCCGATCGTCCCGTCAGCATCGCCTGGATTTTTCCCAAATTCGGGGAAACCTCCGGTGGAGGCATCTTTGAACTGGCCGAAGCCTATGCGAATTTCGGTGCCGTCGGCGTGATTCTGGTGCCGGGCATCATCACGTTTCTCCTGTGCCGAATCTACCGGGCCTCCCTGACCCGACGCACCACCGTCACCCTGTTCGCCTATGCCGCGGCAGTCAGCATGTTGCCCCGGGGCATCTGGTATCAGAACTTCGCCCTGTACAAATCCGCGTTGATCTGGCTGATACTGGAAGCGGCCATCCTCACATTAACGGCGGTGCACCGAACATGGATCGTGCCCATGCTCCGCTCGCTGAAACAAGGCCGGCTCGAACCCTCATCCCAATCGGAGTGACCCGTCCTTTGGCCGACCCGAATCTGATGCAGAAATTTTATCCGGAGACCTGCGCGGGCGGGTATTCCTCCGTCGATGGCACGGTGGAGTTCTACGGTCGGGTCAACGCCCTGCTGGATCCCGAAATGACCGTGCTCGATTACGGCGCGGGACGGGGCGCCTGGTACCTGGACGACCCGGTGGATTACCGCAAAAACATCCGTCTGCTGAAGGGCAAGGTAAAAAAGGTGGTGGCCTGCGATGTCGATCCGGTGGTGCGGGACAATCCGGCGGCGGACGAATGCTTTGTCATCGACCCGGATGGCAGATTGCCGTTCGACGACGGCGCATTCGACCTGATCGTGTCGGACGTCACCCTGGAGCACGTTCAAAACCCGGAACACGTATCCGCTGAGTTGGCCCGGGTGCTCAAGCCCGGTGGCTGGATCTGCGCCCGTACCGCCAACCGCTACGGCTACGTCGCCCTGGCTGCCTCGCTGGTACCCAACCGGAAGCATGTGTCAGTGCTCAAACACATCCAGCCAAAGCGCAAGGGCATCGATGTGTTCCCGACCGCCTACAGGATGAATACGGCGCGGGCGATCCGAAAACTGTTTCCATCAGACCGGTTCGACGCGTTCATCTACACCGTGAACGCCGAACCCGCCTATGCGGGCAACAGCACCCTGCTCTGGCGGCTGTTTCTCCTGATCCACAGGCTCACCCCTGGCTGGCTGGCCACCTCGCTAAACCTGTTCCTTCGAAAAAAGCCGGTGGGGTAGTTTCGGCCCGGGCAGGTATTCAGCCGTCACCACCCCCGTGGGACCATTCCGGGCCGCCGATTTACACCCACCTTGGGCTATAATTCGAAGCTTGTTTGAACCGGCCGATTTGCGTGGCCACTCAACGAGCAGGCGGGACGGCCAGAGGGGATCATGCCAGAGCGCGCCAGTAACAGCCCAACCCCACATGACAACCGGCATCGATCCCTGACCGGGCTGAGTTTCCCGATATTCGCCGGGGCGCTGATCGGACTCATCGGGCTGTGGTTTACCGTGGGGGAAACGGCCACCGACTTCGAGGCGTTTGCGCTTCAGGAAGGCACCGGCGGCTACATGGCCACCTGGCGGGATGACCCGGTTCACTGCATGGATCTGACCGATGCCGCCGGGTGCCTGCAGGCGGCCCTGAAAAGGGATGCGGACAAACGGGCAGTCTGGCTCGGCAACTCGCAACTGCACGCCATCAACCAGATGGCTCCGGGGCAGGTCAACGCCCCCCAACACCTGTTTGAACGGCTTCACCGGGAGCATATCGACCTGCTGACGTTCTCCCAGCCCAACGCCGACCTGCAGGAACACTACATTCTGTTCGAGTACATCCAGAGCCAGCAACCGGTGGACCTGCTGATTCTGCCCCTGGTGTTCGACGACCTGCGCGAGTCGGGGGTGCGGGATGGCGTCTCCCGGGCGATACGGCATGAAGCGGTCAGCCGATCATTGCGACAAAGCGAAATCGGTCGCAAGCTGATCGAGCGAATCGGACAGACCGACACCGATTCGGACATGGCGGCACTCGATCAAACCGTGCAGGAGCGGGTCGAGGTCGCGCTCAACCAGTGGTTGGAAAAATACGTTCCCCTGTGGGCCGGAAGGCCCGAGGCGCGGGGCAAGGTGCTGACCAACCTGTACATTCTCCGAAACACCCTGTTCGGCATCAATCCCGGTTCCAAGCGACCCCTGATTCCGGGTGCCTATACCAGCAACATGGAGGCCCTGGAGGCCCTTCTGGCCAGCGCCGCCCGGTCGGGCACCAGGGTGCTGCTATATATTCCACCCCTGCGGGACGACGCGGAAGTGCCGTACGTGGCCGAGGAGTACGACCGCTTCAAAAAAGAAGCGGCCGGCCTGGCCCTCGCCCACCAGGCGAAGCTGGTCAACCTGGAACACCTGGTGCCCGGACGGCTGTGGGGGAGCAAGGACGCCACCAACCTGTCCGGCGAACCCGAACTGGATTTCATGCACTTCAAGGCGGAAGGGCATACCCTGCTGGCTGGTTCGGTGTACCAGGCACTGAACGGCCTTCAGATTGGTAAAGGGGGCAGCGGGTGATTTTTAATTCGGTCACCTACCTCCTGTTTCTGGCCCTGGTGGTGATGCTGTACTGGCGTTTGCCGGACCGGCCGCGCCTGTGGCTGGTGTTTGCCGCAAGCCTGACCTTTTACGGCTTCTGGCGGCTGGAGTTTTTGCCCCTGTTGCTGGTGTCGACCGCCACCGACTACCTGATCTCCCGGCGCATTTACGCCAGCGACGACCCGGGCCGCAAAAAGCACCTGTTGTGGGTCAGCCTGCTGGTCAACCTGGGACTTTTGTTCTATTTCAAATACCTGATTTTTTTCGCCGACAACGCCGTCGGCCTGATGCACCTGCTCGGGGTGGAAGCCGACCCGCTGGTGCTCAACATCCTGTTGCCGCTGGGCATCAGTTTTTACACCTTCCAGACCATCAGCTACACCGTGGATGTCTACCGGGGGTTAATCCGCCCGGAAAAAAACTTCGTGCTGTACGGCTGCTACGTCACCTTTTTTCCCCAGCTTGTGGCCGGGCCGATCCTGCGTGCGGTGGAGGTGCTCCCCCAGTTGCGCCACCGGCCCGGGTGGGACTGGCACGACGGGGCCATCGGCATCCGCCGCATCCTGTACGGGTTGTTCCTCAAGGTGGTGCTGGCCGACAACATCGCACCGCTGGTGGACGCCGGATTCGCCACCGAAGCCGGCCTGCTGTCGGCCCTCGACACTTGGACCCTGGCCTTTTTATTCGGATTCCAGATCTATTTCGACTTTTCCGCCTACTCCCATATCGCCATTGGCTCGGCGCGTCTGATGGGGATTCAATTTCCGGAAAACTTTTCGTTTCCGTACCTGGCCACATCCCCCCGGGACTTCTGGCGCCGCTGGCACATCTCCCTGTCGAGCTGGATTCGCGACTATCTTTACCTGCCCCTGACCGGCGCGCGCTTTGAAGACCGCTCCGAAGGCGGACTGGAATCGGCGGTCACCGGCGGCGACCGGCGCGGCCGCAACCGGGCGCTGTTTCTGTCGTGGGCCATCATGGGCCTGTGGCACGGGGCCAACTGGACCTTCGTGATGTGGGGGCTGTACCACGCGGCGGTAATCTACCTGTTCCGTCTGGTTTCGGGTGCCGGAAAAACCGCGAAGGCAGCGGCAAGCGGTTTCATCGGGTGGGCGATCACCCTGCCGGTCATGATGCTCGGCTGGCTGCCGTTTCGGGCCGAATCTATCGGCGACACCCTCACCCTGTACGGCAAGATACTCACGCCAGGCGCCTACCTGTGGTTGGGGCTGCGGGAAAACACCTACCTGATCACCGCCCTGCTGCTCGGCTGCATGGTGGCCGTCTACTGGGCAAGACCGTTATTTGCGGACCGCCCCAAAACCGCCGTGCCCCGGCTTTCCGCCCGGAGGATGCTGGCGGAAACGGCGGCATTCGCGATTATCATCCCGCTGGTATTTGTATTTCTGCGCCCGATCAAACAGTTCATTTACTTCCAGTTTTAGCCTCGGGCAATGCCGCACCCCACCGCCCAACAGTCTCGCTCATCGACACCGGATGCCACCTCACAGGGCACCGTGGTGCACTTCATCCTCGACCCCCGGGTTGGCGGCCCTCACAACTACATCAAGGCCCTCCACCAAGGTGCCGCCCACTTCCCCCGCCCGTGCATCGTTACCGCCGGTCACGGACCGGTCACGGATGTCGCCCTGTTCAACCTGCGCCATACCTGGCGACCGCTCTATCTGCTCGAGGTGCCCCTCAACATCCTGGCGATTCTGCTGTTCCGGTTATTCGGCCGCCTGGGCCGGGAACATACCGTGTTCCACATCCACGGAGCCGCCAACATTGCGCCTCTGGCCGCCGCCCGCATACTGGGGCTGCCCACCCTCTGGCATTTTCACGAGACCTCCGGTGCACCGGCGGCCATCGTTGGCCTCGGCAAGGCGCTGCTCAGCCCAAAAAAAGGCCGGCTGGCCAGCGTGGCGGACGCTGCCGTGCGCCACTTCGACCTGAACGATTGCACCTTGCTGCCCCCGCCGGTGGATACCGACTTCTGGCACCGGACCGAGCCGTTCGAGCCCACTCCGGTGCCGGAGATCGTCGCCGTCGGCAACCTGAACCCGCTCAAGGGTCAGGATCTCCTTTTACACGCCATGGACGATGTGCCCGGACCCTGGCACCTGCACCTCATGGGGAGTCCGCTTGCCAGTCACCAGGCATTCTCGGAAAAAATTCACCGGCTCCGTGGCGACCTGGAAACCCGCCACCCGGACTGCCGGGTCACCCTCCACGGCTGGGCCTCGCCGGAAACGATACGGGAGCGGATGGCCCGCGCCCGCCTGTTCGTGCTGCCGTCCCGTAGCGAAGGCTGTCCGATTGCGCTGCTTGAGGCGATGTCGATGGAACAGCTGTGTGTCGCCACCGACGTGGGCGACGTAACATCGATCCTGAGCCGGAAAAATACCGGCTTGATCGTCCCTCCTGAGCAACCCGGGGCCCTGTCCGCCGCCATCACCTCCGCACTGGATATGTCCGAAGCAGCGCGCCGGAAGATGGGAGCCGCCGCCCGTGACCATGTAATATCCAAACATTCAATGGCAACGATTGCGTCCAAACACTCTACAATGTACGCATCCATATCAAACTGACCACCCAGGGGCGATCATGCTCATTATCGGAATCAATGCATACCACGGCGACTCCTCCGCCTGTGTGATCAAGGACGGTAACCTGCTGGCGGCGGCGGAAGAAGAGCGCTTCCGCCGGGTCAAGCACTGGGCCGGATTCCCCAGCGAGTCCATCCGATACTGCCTGCAGGAGGCCGGCGCCTCCCTTGCCGAGGTGGACTGGCTCGCCATCAACACCGACCCCAGGGCAAACCTGTGGCAGAAGCTGCTCTACACCGTAAAACAGCGTCCCGGCCTGGACCTGATTCTCGGTCGGCTGCGCAACATGGGCCAGCGCCTCAGCGTGGAAGAGAGGCTGCAGAACGATTTCCCCGGCGAGCGCTTTGGCGGGCAGGTGGCCCAGGTGGAGCACCACCTGTGTCACCTGGCTTCGGGGTTCCTGGTATCCCCGTTTGAAAGCGCCGTGACGGTGTCGGTGGACGGCTTCGGCGACTTTTCCAGCGCCGCCTGGGGGCTCGGTTCGGGCACCGGCATCACGGTGGACGGGCGGGTCATGTTCCCCCACTCCCTCGGCATCTTCTACCAGGCCATCACCCAGTATCTCGGCTTCCCCCACTACGGCGACGAGTATAAGGTGATGGGGCTGGCGCCCTACGGTGAAGACCGCTTCGCCCGGGAGATGGGGCAGATCGTCACGCTGGAGGACGACGGCGGCTTTAAACTCAACCTGGATTATTTCCGCCATCACCGGGAAAAGGTCACCTACGAGTGGACCGGCGGCTCGCCCGAGGTGGGCACCCTGTTTTCGCCTCAACTGGAATCGCTCCTGGGGCCGGCGCGCGCACCGGGCGATGAACTGACCCAAACCCATCGGGACATGGCGCGCTCGGCCCAGGCCATGTATGAGCGCGCCTTTTTCCACCTGCTGAACGTGCTGCACCGGCGTTACCGGGTGGATCGTCTGGCCCTCTCGGGCGGCTGCGCCATGAACTCGGTGGCAAACGGCCGCATCTACGCCAACTCCCCGTTCCGCCAGGTCTATGTCCAGGCCGCGGCGGGGGATGCCGGGGGCGCGATCGGCGCGGCGATGACCACCTGGCACCGGCAGTCGAACGCCCCCAGGGGGGAGGCCATGTCACACGCATACTGGGGGCCGCAGGCCTCGGATGCGGAGGTCGACGCCCTGCTGATCGAGCGCAAACCCGAATTGGAATCCGCCAACTGCCGCGTCAGCCGGATCGAAGACGAGCAGGAACTATGCGCCCGTACCGCTCAGGCCATCTCCGAAGGCAAGGTGATCGGATGGTTTCAGGGCCGGATGGAATGGGGACCCCGCGCCCTGGGCAATCGCTCCATTCTGGGGGACCCCCGGCGGGCGGACATGAAGGACATCCTGAACCTCAAGATCAAGCGCCGGGAATCGTTCCGTCCCTTTGCCCCGTCCATCCTTCGGGATGCGGTGCCGGACTGGTTTGAAACCGAGGACGACGTACCGTTCATGACCCACGTGTTCCAGGTACGGGAAGACCGGCGCGCGCAGATTCCGGCGGTCACCCATGCGGATGGATCGGGCCGGCTGCAAACCGTGACACCCGCCGGCAACGCCCGCTATGCCACCCTGATTCAAGCCTTTGCCGACCTGACCGGGGTACCGGTGCTGCTTAACACGTCATTCAACGAAAACGAGCCGGTGGTGTGCCAGCCGTCGGAGGCGCTGGACTGTTTTCTGCGCACCCACATGGACGTGCTGGTGCTCGGCAACCACTTTATCGAACGCTAGCCATGCCGCTGCCGCCGCCACTTGACGGGCTTCACGACACCTCCGTCACCTTCATCAACCGGGTTTACCCCCCCGTCCCGGGAGCCACCGGCGAGTTATTGCGGCAACTCGCGGAGGAGCTTGCCGCCACCGGCACCCGCGTTACCGTTGTCACCTCCCGCCCCTCTGATGACCTGCCTGAACACGAAATGTCCCGAGGCGTCCGGGTGGAACGGGTGGCGGGCATCCCGTTCCACCGCAGCGGTCATCTGCGCCGGGCCGTCTCCTACCTCAGCCTGTTTCCGGCGATGGCGATCCGGGCTCTGGGCGGACCGCGGCCGGATGTCATCATCACCATGAGCGACCCCCCCCTGCTGTCCGTCATGGGTGTTGTCATGTCCCGCCTCCTGGGTGCCTCGAGCATGCATTGGGCGCAGGATGTCTATCCGCAACTGGCGGCGGAACTGGGGGTCATCAACCGCGAGGGGATCACCTACCGGACCCTGAACAGGATCAGTAGCTGGGCCCTCGCCCGGCACGACAAGGTGATCTGCGTGGGGCGTTGCATGGAAGAGCGCCTGCGAAAAAATGGCGCCCGCGCCCTGGCGGTCGTTCCCAACTGGCCCGCACCGGAGGTCCACCCGGTTGCCGGAAAAAACAATGCCTTTCTCTCACGGGAAGGATTAAGCGGGTCCCGGGTTGTCATGTACTCCGGAAACTTCGGACTTGCGCACGATTTTTCGACGATCATCGATGCGGCGGAGCGGCTGCGCGACTCCCGCCCGGACATTCAATTTCTGTGTGTGGGAGAGGGGCCGAAAAAGTCCTGGGTGGCGGATCAGGTGCGGGACCGCAAGCTGGTCAATATGCGTCTGATGCCATTCCAGTCTCGGCAAAACCTGTCCTCGTCCCTGGGGGCCGCGGACATCCACCTGGCCACCATGGAGCCCAATCTGTCCGGTCTGGTGGTTCCCAGCAAAGTCTACGGCGTGCTTGCCGCCGGCCGACCCTGCATTTTTCTCGGCCCGGAAGACAGCGAGGTGGCGCGCCTGATCTCCGAAAAAAACTGTGGTCGGGTCCTGCCCAGACCCAGCGGTTCACGCCTGGCCACGACGATCGAGCAACTGCTGGAAGACGGCCCCGCCCTGCGAAAAATGGGAAGCCGTGCCATCGAGGCGGTTGCCGGCTCGGGAGCCTCTGTGGCGGCCCGTCAATTTCATACTATTCTGTCGGAGATTCCGTTTCGGAAATTACCGAATTTCCGATCTAAAACAAGCAATTGACGCCTTCTTTTTTTCTGGTATACTCCGCCCTCGGTTATCTACGAGACGCGTTCGATTCTAGCCTCCCGTCTGGCTCGGTCGGTCCGTTCTACTACAGATGGGGTGAGGGTGAACAACCTGCTGATTGTCTCGGCATTTGGCGCATTCGTCGCCTTGTTTTTTTCGCTCCTGCTTACCCCGGCCATCCGGGCCCTGTCCATCCGTAAGGGCCTTCTGGACAGGCCGCACCTCCGCCGGAAAATTCACACCATCCCGACCCCCCGGCTGGGCGGCATTGCCATCCTGCTGGCGGTGCTGTTTCCGTTGATTCTCCTGCTCCCGCTGGACCGGCAGACCCAGGGGTTTTTAAGCGGCATGGTGGTCATTGCCGCGCTGGGATTGTGGGATGACATCCGTGGACTGGATGCCCGCACCAAACTCCCCTTTCAACTCCTCGCCTCCTGGATGATGGTGGTGTTCGGGGGCACCAAGGTGCTCTATCTGGAGCTGCCCGGCATCGGTATCTGGAACCTGCCGGAATGGTTTGCCAACCTGTTCACCGTATTCTGTGTGATTGCGTTGATCAACGCCATCAACATGATCGATGGACTCGACGGACTGGCGGGCGGCACCACGACCATCGCTTTTGGCTCGATCGCCCTGCTTGCCGGCCTGACCGGCAACACCACCGCCCTGATCGTCGGCACGGTGTTCGCGGGCGCGATCCTCGGGTTTTTGCGCTACAACCGTCACCCGGCAACGATCTTCATGGGGGATACCGGCAGCATGCTGCTGGGGGTTGGGCTGGCGTACGCCTGCATGCACCTGGTGTACGACAACCCGCATACCGTCTCCACCTGGGTACCGGTCGGGCTGTTGGCGCTTCCCATTTTCGATACCATATGGGCCGTCGGCCGGCGCCTGCGCTACGGCCAGAACCCGCTTCAGCCGGACCGCCGCCACATCCACCACCGCCTGTTACGGGCGGGGATTCCCCATGGGCGCGCCGTGTGGATACTGCACGGGCTGACCTTCCTGCTCTGTCTGCAAACCCTGGTACTCGCCCGCATCAACGGCGATGCCATCGCCGGGCTGACCATCACCACCCTGGCGCTGTTCTATCTGATCCTTCGCTGGATCCAGATCTCGGTGGTGTATACCCTCCGGCGCAGGACTTCGTCCGGCACGCTGTCCCCACGGACGTTGCAAAAAACACGCAACCTGGAGGGTTAAGAAACCTCCCACATCCGGGTGTCGGTCATGCCCGATTCACCCCTGGCGGAACCGCCACGCATCAGGAGCCACCTTTTCCGGGCCGTTTGGCCGCCCCGGCGCGTTTGCGTTTGGCACGGGGATGGGCCGCCTCATACACCGCCGCCACCTGGTCGCCGGAAACGTGGGTGTAGCGCTGGGTGGTGGCGAGGCTGGCGTGGCCCAGAAGCTCCTGAATCGCCCGCAGGTCGGCGCCGCCGTCCAGTAGGTGGGTGGCAAATGAATGGCGCACTCCGTGGGGCGACACCCGCGTAAGCACCCCGCTCCGCCGCAGGCGCTTCGCCAGCACCCAGCTCATACCACGGGTACTCAGACGGTCACCGCGCTGGTTTAAAAACAGTGGCGCACGGTCGGTTTCACGGCGGCCCGCAGCGCGCCAGTCCCGCCACAGGGCCAGATAGTCCGACAGGGCTGCCCGCGCCGCCGGCCCCACCGGCACCACGCGCTCCTTTTTGCCCTTGCCCAGAACCCGGATCAGCCCCTCGGAAAGACGCAGGTCCTGCACGTCCAGCCCCACCAGTTCACTCACCCGGACACCCCCGGCGTAGAGGGTTTCAAGCATCGCCCGATCACGTACCTCCAGGCGCGCCTCGCCCCGCGGCGACTCCACCAGGGTTTCCATGTCCTCTTTGGCCAGAAAGCGCGGCAGGCGGTGGGGACGCTTCGGGCTTTTCACCCGGGCCGCGGGATCGGCGGTAATCTCACCCCGGCTCAGGAGGTCGGCGAACAGGCTGCGCACGGCGGACAGCTTGCGCCCCACGGTGGCGGCGGACAGCCCCCGGGCGGCGAGCGCCGCCACGTGGTTTCGCACCATGACCGAAGTCACTTCATCGGGACACGGCAGGCGACCCTCGGTGGCCTCCAGGTGCCCCGCAAAGTAAAGCAGGTCCCGGCGGTAGGCGGCGATGGTATGGGGCGAGGCGTGTTTCGCCCGCTGGCGCTCAAGAAATTCGATTATGCGGTGGCGCACGCGGCACTCCACGGGTCGAACTCGGACCGCGCACGGGCGAGGGTCGCGGCGCGCCGTTCGGACCTGCGGCGCAGGCGATCGGCCAGGGGCGGGAACAGGCCGAAGTTGATGTTCATGGGCTGGAAATTGTCAGCGTCGCCGTGAGCCAGGTAGTGCAAAAGTGACCCGATGGCGGTGGTTTCCGGCGGCGGCGCGAAGCCCTCGCCCAAAAGCTCCGCCGCCGCGAAGCGGCCCGCCATCAGGCCGATGGCGGTGCTCTCCACATAGCCCTCCACACCGGTCACCTGGCCCGCCAGGCGGATGTTCGGGTGCCCCTTAAGGGCAAGGCCCCGGTCCAGACAGCGGGGGGCGTTTACATAGGTATTCCGGTGAATCGCGCCGAAGCGGAAAAATTCCGCATCGGCAAGGCCCGGAATCATCCGCAAAATGCGCTGCTGCTCCGGATAGGCCAGCTTGGTCTGGAAGCCCACCAGATTGTAGTAGCTGCGCGCCAGATCCTCCTGCCGGAGTTGCACCACCGCGTACGCGGTGGTGCCGGTATGGGGGTTGACCAGCCCCACCGGCTTCATGGGGCCGTGGGCCAGGGTTTCGACCCCGCGGGCGGCGATTTCCTCGATCGGCATACAGCCCTCGAAGTAGATGGCCTTCTCCTCGAACGGCGCCGGGGCGATTTTGCGGGCGGCTAAAAGTTCCTCGATAAAGGCGTAGTAGGTGTCCTTGTCCATCGGACAGTTCAGATAGTCGCCGGCGGCGTCCGCCCCCCGGTCGTAGCGGGAGGCGCGAAACGCCACCGACATGTCGATGCTGTCCGCCGACACGATCGGGCTGATGGCGTCATAAAAATAGAGATCGTCACTGCCGGTGGCGGCCTGGATCCGCTTCGACAGAGCGGGGGAGGTGAGCGGTCCGGTGGCGATAATCGCCGGACCGTCCGGAAGTTCCGTGACCTCGGCCCGCACGATGGTGACGTGAGGGTGTGCTTCCAGACGCTCGGTAACGGTATTTGAAAACACTTCCCGATCCACCGCCAGGGCGCTGCCCGCAGGCACCCGCGCGGCCTCGGCCGCCTCCACGATAAGGGAGGAAAGGCCTTTTAACTCCACCTTGAGTTGGCCCGCCGGGGTGTCCGGACGATCCGATTTGAGGGAGTTGGAGCAGACCAGCTCCGCCAGCTTATCGCCGGTATGGGCCTCGGTGGCGCGCACCGGGCGCATCTCGAACAGGGTCACATCGATGCCCTGGCGCGCCGCCTGCCAGGCCGCTTCCGAGCCGGCCAGGCCACCGCCGATTACGGTCAGGGAGGGCATTCCCAGGGTTATGCCGCTTGTTGGGTATGTCCGCAGCCTTTGGTGGGGCAAGCGATGCCACCGCGCGCCTTGATCACCAGATACGGGCTGTCGCACAGGGGGCAGGGCATGTTCACCGGCTTGTCCCATGAGGCGAAGTCACACTTCGGGTAGGTGGAACAGGAGTAGAACACCTTGCCCTTGCGGCTCTGTTTTTCCACCAGTTCCCCCTTGCAGCCGTCCTTCGGACAGGGAACGCCGGTGGGAATCGGACGGGTGGTCTTGCAGTCCGGGTAGGCGGTACAGGCCAGAAAACGGCCGAACTTGCCGGTGCGGATCGCCATCGGCTTGTTGCATTCGGGGCAGGGGACGTCCACCACCTCGTCCTCGACGATGCGAATGCCGTTCTCGTCCTCCACGAACTCCTTGGTGTTCTTGCAGTCCGGGTAGGTGGAACAGGCCAGAAAGCGACCGTGTCGACCCCAGCGGATCACCATCTTCTCGTTGCATTTGTCGCAATCGATATCGGTGGGCACCATCTCGCGCTTGATGTTGCGCATGTGGGTCTTGGCGCTTTCCAGATCCTTGATGAATGGCGTGTAAAACTCGCTCACCGAGTCGGTCCATTCCTTCTTGCCCTCCTCCACCGCGTCCAGGTCCCGCTCCATGCTGGCGGTGAATTCGGCGCTGATGATGTTGGCGAAGTGCTCCACCAGAAGGTCGTTGACGATCCCGCCCAGGTCGGTCAGATGCAGCCTGCCGTCTTTTTTCTCCGCGTACTTGCGATCCTGGATGGTGGAGATAATGGTGGCGTAGGTGGACGGCCGGCCGATGCCCCGCTCCTCCAGCATCTTGATCAGGCTGGCCTCGTTAAAACGCGGCGGCGGCTGGGTGAAGTGCTGTTTGGGCACCACCTGGCGGGGCGTCAGGACCTGGTCCACCGCGAGGGCGGGCAGTATGGCGTCGGTGTCCCCGGCCTTGGATCCGGTGCGCTCCTCATACACCCGGGTAAAGCCGGGAAAGGTCATGACCTTTCCCTTGGCCTGGAAGGTGGCGGGACCCGCGGTGATCTCCACTGTGGTGGAGTCGTAGCGGGGCGGCATCATCTGGCTGGCGACAAAGCGCTCCCAGATCAGGCGGTAGAGCCGGTACTGGTCCTTGGACAGGGCCCCCATCACCTGTTCGGGGGTACGGCTTACGTCCGTGGGCCGGATCGCTTCATGGGCATCCTGGGCGGCTTTCTTGGTGGCGTAAACGGGCGCTTTGGAGGGCAGGTATTCGCTGCCGTACTGGCCGCCGACAAACTCCCGGGTCTGGGCGATGGCCTCGTCCGAGATGCGGGTGGAGTCGGTACGCATGTAGGTGATCAGACCCACCGGTCCCTCCACCCCCAGTTCCACACCCTCGTAGAGTTGCTGCGCCACGCTCATGGTGCGCTTTGGGGTGAAGCCGATGCGGCTGGAGGCGTCCTGCTGCAAGGTACTGGTGATGAATGGCGGGCGGTTCTTGCCCTTGGTCTCCTTGGCGCTGACCTTGGCGACGGTGAACGGCTCGCCCTCGATCCGGGACATCACGGCGCTGGCGGATGCCTCGTTGCCCAGGTCCGCCTTGTCGCCGTCCACGTGGGTGAGTTTGGCCTCGAACTCCGGCGGCCCGGCGAAGTCGGCGGTAATCGACCAGGATTCCACCGGAATGAACGCCTTGATCTCGGCCTCGCGCTCGGAGATCAGCCGTACCGCAACACTCTGCACCCGGCCCGCCGACAGGCCTCTCTTCACTTTCTCCCACAACAGTGGCGACAGCTTGTAGCCCACGATGCGGTCCAGCACCCGGCGCGCCTGCTGGGCGTTGACCATGTCCGTGTCGATCTGGGACGGGTCGGCAATGCCGTCCAGAATCGCTTTTTTGGTGATTTCATTGAAACGCACCCGGTAGAGCCCGTCATGCCCCTTGAGTTCCTCGGCGATATGCCAGGCAATCGCTTCCCCTTCGCGATCCGGATCCGTTGCGATGTAGACGTTATTGACGCCCTTGGCCGCCTTGCGGATATCGGTAAGCACCTTGCCCTTGCCCCGAATGGTGACGTAGGCGGGGGCAAAGTCGTTTTCGACATCAATGCCGATGTCGTCCTTGGGAAGGTCCTTCACATGCCCGACACTGGACTTCACGATGAAATCCTTGCCCAGGTATTTCTGGATAGTCTTCGCCTTGGAAGGGGACTCAACGATAACTAACGATTTGGCCATACACTCATTCTTAGTCGAAGCATGCCGGTTTGATCAAGCGCTTCTTGCGCCGGACCCCCCCGAAACCCGGGCATAAAGGTTACCTGGAAGCCGCTCGGCAAGTCCCGCAAGCTCCAGAGACAGCAGGGTGCCAAGCAGGACGGACGCCGGTGTGCCGGTCCGTTCGGAGAGTATATCCGCCGACACCGGCGCGCTGCCCAGTTCAGCCAACAATAATCGCTCGGCAGCCCCCAGTCCGGCGGGAACCGGGGCATCCGCGCCGGCATCTTCCGGCAGGGCCAGTTGGGGGGCGATGTCCGCCAGCACATCACCTGCGCAGGTGACCGGAATCGCACCGTCCCGGATCAGGGCGTTGGTACCGCCGGCGCCGGGCTGGTCCACGTTTCCCGGTACGGCGAACACATCCCTCCCCTGCTCCGCCGCCAGCCGGGCGGTGATCAGGGAACCGCTGCGAACATCCGCCTCCACCACCAGCACCCCCATGGCAAGACCACTGATGATGCGGTTTCGGCGCGGGAAGTTGGGCCCCAGCGGGCCGGTGCCCGGAGCGTACTCGGTGACCACCGCACCGCTCCCGGCAACCTGCTCGAGCAACGCGGCGTGTTCCACCGGGTAGGGCCGGTCGATGCCGGTGCCAAGCACCGCCACGGTGATGCCGGAAGCCCCCAGCGCCACCCGGTGGGCCTGGCCATCCACCCCCAGCGCCATGCCGCTGATGACCGCCACACCGACCCGGCAGAAGCTGCGGCAGAACGATGTGGTGACGTGGCGGCCGTAAGGGGTCATGCGACGCGACCCGACTACCGCCACCGCCGGGTGCGCGGCCTCCGGCAAAGCGCCTTTCAGGTAGATCACGGACGGCGGGTCGGCAATCTGGCGCAGCCGCGCGGGATAGGCGGCGTCCTCCAGAGGCAGTACCCGGGCATTCGCTTTCCGCGCGCCCTCCAGGGCCGCCTTCACCAAGGCGTCCGGGCGTGCCGCGACAATGGCCCGGACCAGAGCCTCGCGGGCGCCACCGGTTTCGCGGAGCTGTTTCTCCCCCGCCGACAGTACCCGGGCCGCATCGCCGAAAACACTCACCAGCCGGGCGTAGCCGATCGGACCCAGTCCCGGCACGGCGGCCAGGGTGAGGGCGGCCTCGGGATCAGCACCTGCCACTGTGCCAAACCCGGTGTGTTGTATCTGCTCCCGACTCACCCCCCGGCCCCCCGGCTCCGGCTACCGGACCACCGCGCCCTGAGCCGGTCCGCAAGGGCCCGGGAATCGAACGATTCGGTGTCCACCGTCACCACAAAATCCCGCTCCGGCGCGGTAACCGGCTGGTAATCCGCAAGCTGCGCGGCAAGCACCGGCAGGGTGGCATCGGATGGGTCGCGACGGTCTTCCCCTTTTTCCGCCCGCGCCGCCACCCGCTGTTCAAGCACCGCGCGCGGGGCCTCGCAGGAAACGATGGCGAACGGCACGCGAAGCCGCTCCGCCAGCGCGCGCGCCGCATCCCGTTCGGCAACATCCAGATAGGTGGCATCGAGAATCACCGGAAACCCGGCGATCAGCGGCGTCTCGGAAAGCGTCAGCAGCCGCCGGTAGGTGCGGGCGGTGGTATCGGCATCATAGATGCCCTCCCCCACCGCATCCTGTCCATGGGTCACACCGGTGAGACGCTTTCGCTCCCGGTCGGAGCGGATACGCACCGCGCCCAGTTCCTCAACCAGCGCCCCGGCGACGGTGCTCTTGCCGGAGCCGGTGACGCCGTGCATCACGATCAGGAAGGCGCCTTGGGGCCGGGTGTAGCCGTTTGCAAGCGACACCTGACGACGGACCGTATCCGCGCGTCCGCCATCTGAGGTCTCCGGCGACAATGCCGCCACCTTGCCACGCACGTAGGCTCGGTAGGACAGGTAAAGGGGGAGCAGGGCAAGCCCCTCGTAGTCGCCACTCTCCTCCAGATAGGCGGACAGAAACCGCGCTCCCAGCATCTTCGCGCCCATGGCATCCAGGTCCATGCGGGTGAAGGCCACCTCGGCCATCACATCCGTATAGCGGAACGCCGGATTGAACTCGATACAGTCGAACAGGATGATCTCGCCATCCAGAAGGGCCATGTTCCTCAGGTGGGCATCCCCATGACACTCGCGCACGAAGCCGTCCGCAAGGCGCTGCGCGATGATCCCTTGCAGTCGCACAAGCTCCGTCTCGCTCCACTCGGACAGGGCGGCATAGGTTTCGGGGTCGATAAGATCGGGAACGAAGCGCCGGGTCAGCTCGAAATTGGCCCGCACCGCCGCCGCCACCTGCTCCGCTCCACCCACCCCCTGACCGGGGCGGGCCACATCGGCACCGCAGTGAAACGCGGCCAGATGCCGCGCCAGCCCGTCGATATGGTCCCCGGTGAGTTCCCCCCGGGCCAGCACCCGATCGAGCTGCATGGCCTCGTCGAACTGGCGCATCTTCACGGCGTACTCAATCGGGGTGCCGTCACCGTCCATGTGCGGCGCATCGGGCCTGCCGGTGACCGGCACCACCCCCAGATACAGATCGGGGGCGAAACGCCGGTTCAGGCGGACCTCCTCCTCGCAAAAGTGGCGGCGGCGTTCCAGGGTGGTGTAGTCGAGGAAACCGAAATCCACCGGCTTTTTAAGCTTGTAGACGAACGGGCCGGTCAGGAGCACCCAGGAGATGTGGGTCTCACGCAGGATGATGTCCTGCACCGGATGCGGGTAGGCGGTGGCGCCCAGCAGCCCTTCAATCAGGATGTCTGCCGTACCGGTCCCACCCATGCCAACCTTCCTGTAAAGAATACGGGAGTTCCCCCGCATTAAAGCACAGTAAGCTGTTTGCCACGCCGTGCCGGTTGCAGTGCGGTCAGGTCACCGGAAAAAGCGACGTGCAGGCTCACCGGCTGACGATCCCCCTCCCAGGCGCTGACTGCGAGGGCGCCCTCGGCATCCACCCTGAAATGCACGTGCAGGTCCGGCGTACCCTGGGGTACGTTGGGAATCCCGTCCAGGGTCAACTCGCCCAGCAACGTGATCAGGCCGCCCGGATCCCGCCGCACGATGCGGAATACCACCTGCTCCTGCTGGTCTTCCACGGTGGTGAACACATGTTCGCCGTCCCCCGGCAGCATGGTCCCCTTCGGCACCACCACCACCAGATGGCCGACATCATCCGCCACCCCCAGATCGTACGGCAGGCTCTCGTGCAGGGTGGGAAAGGTCACCGCTTCCCCGGAACCGGTGGAGTCGGTAAAGCTGCCGTACAGGGCGGCGCCGACCGCCACCGCCTCATCCGGCCCCATAAGCGGGTCGCTCTGGGCCACCATGGGCGGCACCCGGGCAAGCATGCGCTGGCGGAAAACCGGTACCATCGAACCGCCGCCGGAAAACACCACCCGCCCGACCTCGTGGCCCATCGCTTCCAGGTCCTTGTTGACCTGATCCAGGGCCTCCTCGGCGCGCCTTAAAAGACCCTCCCACAGTTCGTTGGCATCCTCCGTGGTGATGGACAGCGGGCGGCACTCGCGCCCTTCCAGCCAGTCACTCGGAATATGCACCGTCACCGACTCGTTGAAGGTGAGGTTCTCCTTGGCCCAACGGGCGAGGGACAACAACCGGAAGCGAAACTCGGGAATCTCGGCCGGATCGATGCCGGTCTCGTCCAGCACGTGGTGGCACATGCGGTAATAGAGCACCCGGTCGAAATCCATGCCGCCCAGGTGGGAGTCACCGCCCACCACCGACACGTCGATGTCCTCTGCGGTGGAGATTACCACCGAGATGTCGAGGGTGCCGCCGCCCAGGTCCACCACCAGCGTCGGCACACCATCGCCGAGCAGGGCGAGCGGCTTGTTGCCCCGCTCCACCCCGTAGGCGATGCTGGCCGCCACGGGTTCGGACACCACCGCGTGCAGCTTGACCTCGGCGAGATCCGCCACCTGATGCACGGCAGCGCGCTGGGCCACGTCGAAGTGGGCCGGCACCGCCAGGGTCACGGGGCCGATCTCGTCGCCCAGCCTGTCTTTGGCCCGGGCCAGCACCTTGCGCAGCATCAGGGAGGCCAGTTCCACCGCGGAATACTCCCGGCCGTGGAACTGAAAACTGCGGGGCCTGCCGAGCCAGCGTTTGGACTGGATCGCAATCTGGTCCGGCCGGGGAATTTCACCCTTCAGCGGGTCGCGGCCGACCTGTACCACATTGGACGTTTCGAACTGCACGGTCGCGGGGATCAGGGCATTGCCGTCATCCGCATAGAGCACGCGGGGCTCCCCTTTGGCGTCCACCCATGCCGCGACAATATTGGTGGTGCCAAGATCTACGCCGATTGGGGTCATACAAAAAACCGGTCGATAACAGGTGCCGCCCCGCAGCTGATGCGGATGCCGGACCGTGAGGTGAAAATCGGGTCCAGTCTACCTGAAACCCGGTCCGATGGGGCGCACACGCCCCGATTCCCGCCAAAACGAACCACGGCCCCACCCGTGACATACGCGGGTGGGGCCGTGATGGACTTCGGAATTTCCGCCGCGGGCTTACTGCGATGCCATCTTCTTGCGCTTCTTGCGCTCCGGGATCGGCGGATACTTCGACAGGTAGTTCATCGGAATCGCCTCCTTGGCGTCATCCTTGAACGACAGCATGAACGTGGTGAGTTGATCGGTCTCCTCGTCCGACAGGCCGAAGTTCGGCATGATCGTGGGCGGCTGCGGAGGATCGGCGTGGGGGTCGCCCGGAGTAATTTTTTGAGGATCCTTGAAGTGCTCCCACTCCCACTGCAGCTTGGTGTGTTCGCCCTCCACATGGTGGAAATTGTGCACCAGGTAAAACGACAGCTCGGTTTTCGAGCCGAAGCCCGACAACTCGGGACCCGCCGTGCCCTTGGTCTTCATCTGCTTGGCCGTGTGGCAGGCGCCACACCCCTTGCTCTTGAACAGGGCCTTGCCCGCCATAAGGGTACTGGCTTCCGGCATCTCGACCCGGCGGGCGTACAGGTCCTGGTGGCACTTGGAGCAGGACGACTCGGTGAAATGGCCGGTCAGGAGTTCCCGATCCAGATGATGTACGTTGCCATGGGTGGCCTCCACAGTGAGTGCCTGCGGATCCCCCTCGTGGCAGACGGTGCAGCCGAATTTGGGGAACGGGTGCTTGATGATGTAGCCGGTACCCTTATTGTCCGCATCGAACATCTCGGGGTGGGTGGTGAACGGCTGCGGCGCGTCCTTGAACAGGGGGTTACCGATGCCCTTGTGACAGGTGGTGCAGCGATCCGCGCGGTTGTTCACCGTGGGCAGCCAGACCTGCTCGATCTTGAGCGGCGCATTCGCCAGCGTCGGGTCACCCATTTTGTCGGCCAGCATCCCGTAGTAGGTGCGCTGGTATTCGTGCCACTCGGGATTGGCCCCGTGGTAGGCGTGGTAACCGAACAACACCGCCATGCTCAAGCCGGCGAATGCAAACAAAACGTTCTTGATGTCCATGGTTGCGAAGGTCTCTCTTGGTTTCCTTGGTAGCCGCTTTCCGTACGGAGGGCTACAGCTTGAACCAGGGGGTAATCAGGAAATACTTGATATTGAAGCCCAGGCGCAGGGCCACCTTGACCGGGCTGAGCATCATCAGGGCCATCAGGGTCCAGGTGATGACATAACGGGTGACTCCCAGTTTCTTGGAAAAGGTCCGCCACAACACCGCCGGCAGCGCCAGGAACACCACGAAGTAGCCGATGGTCATTGCATACGTGGCCCAGTCGGCGGCACTCGCCCCCATGCCCCAGCCCTGCAGGATCACGTTCATGTCGTTCAACGTGTCTCCGGAGGCCGATTTATGCACGGTCCAGTCGTCCCATGGCCAGTACCAGGCCCAGTCCAGACCCCGGAAAAACACACCGATGATGATGAAGACCCACCACAGGATGAAGCCGAAAATAAACGACCAGATGGCGAACGGACGCTCTTTCCAGGCCCAGTAACCGACCCCTTTCGGGTTAATGTCGATATAGGGAATGGCGACCAGGCCGACGATGATGAGGCTCGGCAGCACCACGCCCGCAAGCCACGGATCGAAGAACACCAGGAGCTCCTGCAGTCCGAGGAAGTACCACGGGGCCTTCATCGGGTTCGGGGTGGTGTCGGCGCTCGCCATGTCCTCCAGCGGAGCGTGCTTGAAGGTACAGACCCACAACAGCCCGGCCAGAAACACCAGCGCGGCAATCAACTCGATGTACAGCAGATGCGGCCAGACAAAGACCGTGTCTTCCGGCTGCTTGCGCGTCTGGAACCCCTGACCCCGTACCAGCTCGATGAGCGCGTACGACTTCTTGGGATTGCGCGGGTAAATGTTTTCCGTGGAATCGCGATCCGCCACGTGAACCTCCTTCAGAACCTCAAATACGTGTCTCGAAGCCGATTAAAGCGGCCCGGAGAACCCGTCCTTCCGAATACGCCAGAAGTGGACCACCATGCCGAGGGTGATCAACACCGGCAGCGCCACACAATGCAGCACGTAGAAGCGAAGCAGCGCATTCTGCCCCACCACGGTGCCGCCGATCAGAAGGAACCTGATGTCGTTGTCCACCCGCATGCCCAGTTGCTGGCCCCATGGACCCGCATAACCGACCAGCGGCGTCGCCTCCGCCATTTTGGTACCCACGGTGATCGCCCACAGCGCCAGCTGATCCCACGGCAGCAGGTAACCGGTCCAGGACAGCAGCAGGGTGAATGTAAGCAGGATCACCCCGATACCCCAGTTGAGCTCGCGCGGGGCCTTGTAGGCGCCGGTCATGAACACCCGGAACATATGGGCCCACACCAAGAACACCATGGCTTCGGCGCTCCACTTGTGCAGATCGCGCATCAGCGCGCCCATGAACACGTTGTTGGTGATGTCCTTGATGTTGTTGTAGGCCTGACGGGTGTCCGGCACGTAATAGAACATCAGGAAAATGCCCGTAAACGTGAGCAACAGGAACATAAAGGCCGACAGGCCGCCCAGGCACATGGTGTAGCGGAAGCGAAGCGCACTGCGCCGGATTTTTACCGGATGCAGATGCAGCAACACGCTGCTGAACATGATCAACGATTGGTTACGATCGTTGTCCGGGTAGCCGTGACGGAACACGGACTGCCACACCTGGGTATTTCTCACGTATTTCGTGAAGCGGTCAATCACAGGACTCTCTCCACTGCGTCAGGAACGCACCGTTTATCGCACACTAAAAAAAGGCACATACTTAAAAAAGGCTGGCGGCAAGGCCGGCTCCGAATGGATCAGGTCTCGATATAGAAGGGTTTGACCTTCCTGCCTTCCGGCTCCACATACACCGCGATCCCCTCAATTGACTTGGGATCCGGATCCTGCCGGACGGCGGTGTTGACCACCACCTGACCATCCACCGGATCGATGGAAATGGCCGCCCGCCACAGGGTGCGCGGCGCAGGGCCGCCCCGCACGTTGCCGGAGGTGTCGTAAATGCTGCCGTGACACGGGCAGCGGAACCGCTCCTGACCGGGAAACCAGTTGGGGGTACACCCCAGATGGCGGCAGATGGAGATCAGGGCGTACATGCCCCGCTCTTCCCTGACCACCCAGAACTGGCCAATGGTCTTCCAACGGGTGTCCACACCCAAGCCGTAATCCTTGGGTGGACCGATCTTGAACGTGGTCGGCGGCTCGTAGAGCACCGTGGGTACGTAGAATTTGAACGATCCCACGCCAACACCGGCCATGGCCGCAAGAAACCCCCCCCACCCGACCAGGGTGAAGAAGTCCCGACGGGTGACAGGCTCTTTATCCTGACCACCGGTCGCCGCCTCAAAACCTCGCATATCCTTCATGGGACGCGAACCTCCTCCGTCCGCACTTGCGGGTCGTTCGACCCGGGCGCTCCACACAGCGCCCAAGGGGCACAAATCAAAAACAGTGAACTGATCGCCATACCCCCATACACCGAATTTATTTTACCACCAAAGTGGTCACTTCCGCCCCCTTCCCCGATCCACAGGGAGGGAGGACAGGCACCTGATAATTCACGAGAGAAGCCCACCCGACACAGCTTCCCTCCCATTGATTCCGATTCTCATCAAGGGATCTAGATTTTACCATTCGCGGGAAAGGCTCGTCAACTGGCAAATGTGGAGGCAAATGCCTCCTCATCGGCCGGAATTGCTTACATATCCGGCAAGCCGGGCAGCCAAATCCCCGGTTAAATATTGTGGATGCAGCCGCCAGGTCCAGTTGCCCGTAGCCTGGCCCGGTGTGTTCATACGCGCGGCGGAACCCAGGCCCAGCACATCCTGCATCGGCACCACACAGGTTTCGGCGGGGGATGCCAGGGCACAGAAAATCAGATCTTCATGGATCTGGCTGCCGTCCGTGCCAAAAAAATCCAGTACCCGGCGCTTCAGCCCGTCGTCAAGACTCAGGAACCAGCCCACAGTGGTGTCGTTGTCATGGGTGCCGGTATAGACCACCTGCCGCGCCCGGTGGTTGTCAGGCAGGTGGGGGTTATCGGTGCCCCCCTCGAAGGCGAATTGCAGCACCACCATGCCGGGTAGATCGAGCCCCTCGCGCAGGGCCACCACGTCGTCGGTGATCAGCCCCAGGTCTTCGGCCACCAGCGGCAGTTCGGCCAGCGCCCCCAGGTCCTTCTCCAACGCATCGAACAGTTTTCTTCCCGGCCCGGTTACCCATGCGCCGTGGATCGCGGTATCGCTGTCGGCGGCCACCTCCCAACCTGCCGCAAAGCCGCGAAAGTGGTCGATCCGAAGCACGTCCGACAGGGCGAGTCCGGCCTCGATCCGATCCACCCACCAGCGGAAGCCGGTGGCTTCGTGGACGGACCAGTCGTACACCGGGTTGCCCCAGAGCTGACCGGTATCGCTAAAATAGTCCGGCGGCACCCCGGCCACCACCTCGGGCATGCCGGCATCGTCCAGCTTGAACAGTTCCGGGTGCGCCCATACATCAGCACTCTCGTGGGGCAGGTAGATCGGCATATCCCCCATCACCGTCACCCCGTGAGCCGCCGCATACTCCCGCAGTGCCGCCCACTGACGGAAAAACAGAAACTGACCGAAGCACACCCGGCCGATCTCATCCGACAGCTTCTCCCGCCACGGGGCGAGCGCCTCGGGCCGCCGCTCGCGGAGTTCGACGGGCCAGTGGTACCACGCCGCGCCGCCATGGTGGGCACCGAGCGCCTCGTACAGGGCATAGTCATCGAGCCATTCCGACTCGGCCTCGAGAAACGCGAAAAAGGCGTCCGCCTCCCCGGCGGCGGGGGCGGTACAAAACCGCGCCCAGGCACGCTCGACAAGTGCGCGCTTGTAATGAGCGGCGGCCGCGTAATCCACCCGGTCCACGGGGCAGTCCGGGACCGCAGGGAGCTCACCCGCCAACAGGTAGCCGTCCGCCACCAACTGCTCCGCGCTGATCAAGAGGGGGTTTCCGGCAAATGCGGACGGCGATGCGTAGGGCGAATTGCCATACCCGACAGGGCCCAGCGGCAACACCTGCCACAGACGTTGTCCCGCCGCCTGGAGAAACTCCACGAAGTCCCGTGCGCCGGCACCCAGGTCACCGATGGCCGGACCCCCGGGCAACGATGTGGGGTGCAGCAGAATACCGCTGGTACGAGCGTGCGCCAATCGATCCTCATCAACATTAAAACGGGTGCGAACGCATTAATTCAGGACAATGCAGCATACCACCCGAGCCACCGCCCTTTGGCAACCCATTCCCTGCAGCCAATTTAACTCTCTGCCTTTTTTCTTGACCGGGGTCCAAACCCGGACTTAGCATGGGCTGAATAACGCCTCTTGATTGCCTATAAATAGTTGACGCAGAAGGATTTTAGTCACGGATCCGATGGGAAAACGGCAACCAGGGGGTAGCGGGTTCCGGTTCCTTAAATGGGTAGGGAAATAGGGGACACCCGCACGGTCCTGACAGCACTGCCCGGACCCCTGACTTCTACGCAAAGGAGCGTCGATTATGAATCCGCTTAAGTCCATCACCGGCACCATCATCTCCGGCTTCGTTCTGACCGGGGTGCTCTACTTCGTGGTCAAGGGCATGGTGGGCGGAGGCTGAACGCCCCATTTCCACCCTCACGAACATCATTATAAAAAGATTATGGAGCACGTCATGATTGTCGAATTTTTTGCCCGCTGGGCACACTTCCTTGCAGGCATCACCTGGATTGGCCTGTTGTACTACTTCAACTTCGTGCAGGTGCCGGGCCTGGCCAAGGCCAAGGCCGACGGCACCGCGCCGGGCATCACCAAACACATCGCCCCCACCGCCCTGTTGTGGTTCCGCTGGGCGGCGGTGCTGACCTGGCTCTCCGGCGCATCCATCCTCGGCCACCGGGGCATTCTGGGCGACGCCTTCATGCTGCAGGGCAACGCCGCCGTCATCGGCATGGGCGCCTGGCTCGGCACCATCATGCTGTTCAACGTCTGGGTGCTGATCTGGCCCAACCAGAAGAAAGTGCTCGGCATGGTGGAAGCCTCCGACGAGGACAAGGTCAAGGCCGGATTTGTCGCCCTGATGGCGTCCCGCACCAACACCATGCTGTCGATCCCGATGCTGTTTTTCATGGCCGCCAGCATGCACGGCGGCAGCCTTTTCTAAAGGCGTTCCGGGACCCCTCACCCGCCGTGGCCGAGTGCCAACGGGCGGAATGACCGGGCGGATATTTAAAGGGCGTCTCCGCATGGCGGGGGCGCCCTTTTTCCATTAATGTGCAGACGGGTGCAGCCTTTTCAAGGAATGCGGGCGGCCAGCAGCTGCGCCAGCGCCTCCGTCTCCAGCCCCACGTCAAGTACCCGTTCCTGGGTAACCAGCACCTGTCCGGGACTGCCGCCCCTGGGACGCTTGAGGTATTTTCTCGGGGTATACATCACCTCGCCGCCGCCTTCTTTTTTCAAGCGGCTGAAGTGGGCGGCCAACAGTGCCGCCTGCAGCACCACATGCTGGGGGGCTTCGCCACGACCGCGCAGTAAAACGTGGGAACCGGGCACGTCGCGGGCGTGGAACCAGAGGTCGTTGCCCCGGGCAAATCGAAAGGTAAGGCGGTCGTTCTCGGTGGCCGAGCGGCCCACATAGACCTCCCAGCCGTCCGCCGCCCGGAACCGTCTAAAATGGGCGACCTCCTGCTTGCCACCCCCGAACGGTGCCTGGTCCGCCGGTTCCGGCAGCGCCACTGGTCCCTCTCGCAGTAGACGGTTCAACTCTTTTTCAGCCTCGGCAATCCGCCCTTCAAGCAGCGGCATTCCCTTTTTCGCCTTACGCATCCGTTTAAAGCGCGCCTCGATGTTCTCGTCCGGGGTACGGCCGGGGTCAAGCAAAATGACCCGTTCGGCGCAGTCGTCCGCGTACCAGTCGGTCACCGTCACCCGCTCCATACCGCGCCGCATCAGATGGCGATGGGCCGACAACAACTCCCCCTCCCGTTCCCACCGTTGCCATCCCGTAAGCTTTTTCAGGTCCCGCCGCATGGCGGCAATACGGCGCTCGGTGCGCTTGCACGCTTGCTCGAAGCGGACGCTCCGGGCGTGCGCTTGCGCCGCCTGGTCACGGGCGGCGAACCACGCCTCGTAACGGGCCTCCAGGGTGTCGCTATTCACACCGGCGGACCCGTGGGCGCCGCCAGCGCCCCCCGGCCGCCCGCGCCGCCGCCCCGCGCGCCGCCTGGGCGCCCCCCCGGGGGGGCGGTGTAGGGGGCGCCCACCACCAGACCCCGGCCACCGCCGGGTCCATGCCACGCCAGCACCCGATCATCCGCGTCGAGCAGCAGCAACCGCCCCCGACCGAACAATTCGGCAATCAGGGAGCTCTGCCAGCGCCCATCGGCCTCCCGGTGGCCGGAGATACGTATGCGGACGATACGGTCGCCCGCCACCTGCTCCACCGCCACCAGACGCGCAGGGCGCATGAGTTTGCGGGCGCGCAGGGTGAACGCCGACGGTCCAGGGGGCGTCGGCGGCAGGTTACGGGCCAGATGGATGCGTGCCATCCCCGCCGCCACCCCCACCACGAATTCGTGATGCTTGCCCGCTTTTCGCACCGAAATCGCCAGGTGGTCCGGCATCGGCTGGCGCACCCGCATGATGACCCCGTCCACCGTGGCGTCGGCAATTTCGGCCACCGCCACGGCGATCTCCACCTCGGTCATTGCACGGGGTCCGGTCATGGGGCGGATGGTAGCGGCAGCCATCCCAGGCCTCAAGTAAAGCCGGCCTGAACCCGATAAAAAGAGAAGGGGCGCTACGCCTGACACACGGCCTGAGAACGCCCCCCATCTTAAAGGATCAAGTGGCGGTCAAACGGATGCCTGTATACAGACGACTTACACTCGGCCTCGCAATAGCCATGGCTATTGGCGCCACCACCCTTGCACTGCTGAACGGCACCTCCCGCCTGCCCGCCCTGACCTCCGCCGTACTGATGGGGGTGATGATCTTCGCAATCGCGCTGATCACCCGCTGGGTTCTCGCCCCCCTTAGGGAACTGGCGGCTCACGCCACCGGGACAGACCTTCCCCCGGTGGAGTTGGCCGTCCCGGATTTGACTTTCGCGGTCCACAACCTGGTTCAGCGGGTGGCGGCGGAAGAGGACATGGTGAACGTCCGGGTGGCGGAGCGGGTACGTGAACTGGGGGCCGCCAACGCCGGCCTGTCCTGCCTGTTCGACGTGGTCGCGCGGGACGATCTGTCCGCCACCGACATCCCATTCTGGCGGGAACGTATGTGCGGCTGGACCCGGGAAGGGCTGGTTTACACGGCGGCGCTGGTGAAAAACGGCGACGCCTCGCTGATGGTAACCGGCGACGGACGGGAGCCCGCGCCCGGATCGGACTCGGTGCCCGCCTCGTTCCTGCGTTTCTCCCCGGATGTGACCTCGCCGGTACTGGAAACGGTGGGCGACTGGATCTGGGCCGGTTTTCCCGTCCGGATACAACACGGTGACGGCAGTAAAGAGATCTGGGCGCTGGCGCTGGCCTGGCCCGCGAACCAGCCGCCCCGGGAACCGATGGTCGCAAGCTTCGCCGCGGTGGCCCGCTATATTGCCCTGCGCCCGGTTCTGCGACAGACGCTCGGAGACAGACAGACCGACGATGCCCAAGTGGCCTAGGCGGGTTGGTCAGTTATACCCATGGATCCAAAGCCCACATCCAGCCTGAACACTGACACCCCGGCCGGTGAACCGGCCAGCCCGTTCAGTTCCCGCGTGACCGACGCCGCCTCAACCGGCGATAAATCCCAGGCCCTGGCAGCGGAACTCTGTCTGCACTGCAGCGCTGAGTCCGTGCTGATTCTGACCCTCGACGACGACACCTGGCGGGTGATGGGCATCGCAGGTCCGGATGCACCTGATATTCACGTGGGCGACATTTTTTCCCTCACGGCCAACCCCTCCCTGTCACCGGACTACTCCTCCCGCAGGCCCGACCTGCCCGCCAAACCGGAACCATTCGTGCGTGCCCTCGGCACCTCCGCCCTGGGCGACTGGATGCAGTACCCGGTGGTTTCGAACGGCATGCTGTTGGGCGCGATCCATCTGTTTACCGGCTGGAACCAGACGTTTTCGGGACAACATGCCCATACCGCCGCGATCGCAGCCCGGATGGCGGCATCATTTCTGGGGGACGCCGCACGCACCAGTCATGCGTGGGACAAGGCCGATGCCCCGGATAGGATACGGAACGCCCCACAAGAGCAACCGCCGGGCGCCCGGACGGGTAAGGAAGACATGGCGGTCATGATGTCGATTCTCAATCACGACCTGCGCTCCCCCCTGAATGCCATCATGGGGTTCTGCGAACTCATGGGCACCCCGGATACCTCACCGGAACAGACCGACCGTTACCGGGAAATGGTCTCCCAGGGGGCGAACCAGTTATCGAGGATCACCGACGATCTGGTGAAGCTCGGCCGCATGGTCCTGGGCGTTACCTCATTTCACTTTCACGAGGGTTCCCTTGCCCATGCCCTGAACGGCCTTGCCGTGGATGGGGAACTGTCCGGCGATGTCCGTTGGGACACGGAAGAGGTGATGCGCGTGCTGCAACAACTGGTGGCCTATGTGGAAGCCGCCGGTGGCCTGCCGATCGTGCGGGTGGATGCGCCGGATGCGCGGGTGAGCATCACGATTGGCGACAAACGGGATGCGGGACAGCCCGCTGATCCCACGATGCGGTGCCTGCCGGTCCAGTTGGCGCGCCAGGTGGCATTGGGCCACGGCGGCAAGCTGACCGTGGGCGAACACAACCTCTGGTTCAAACTCGAACTGCCTCGCAACGTGGAGCCCGCAACCCCCGGTCAGGACTGACGGACTGCGATTACCCTAGTCACCGCCCGCGCCCTCGGCCAGGGGACGATACTGCAGGTAATAAAACATCTCCAGATAGCGCACCGTTTCGCTCCGCTCAAGGTCGGAGACAAAGCGCCAGAATCCGTACACCTTGGACAGGGTGAGCAGGCGCTCCGCATACAGATCCCAGGTATAGCGGCTGTAAACCCGATCCACCCCGCCCCTGGAGCGGCGCAGCCATTCCTCCGGGTCGGCCTTGACCCGCTCAAGGAACTCGACCAGCCGGCCGGACATGCTCTCGTCGTGGTTCGGGTCGATGTGGAAACCGGATACCCCGTCCTCGATGATCTCCAGCGGCCCGCCGTAACAGGTGGCAAAGGTCGGAAGCCCCGACACCATGGCCTCGATGACGGTCAGCCCGAAGGCTTCGAACAGGGCCGGCTGCACGAACACCCCACGGCGGTCGGCGATCACCCGGTAGAGTTCACCGGCCATCGGTTTGGCCAGATGCACAGCCAGCCAGCGGGCGTGGTCGTCGAGGCCGTGGCGGTCGAAGATTTCGTGCATGCGGCGGGCCTCTTCGGCCTCCTCCGTGTCGCTGCAATCCTCCGGACTGATATGGCCGCCGATCACCACCAGGTTGGCCAGTTCGCGCAACCGCTCATTCTGTCCAAAGGCTTCGGCCAGGCCGGTCAGGTTCTTGATGCGGTCGAGCCGCGCCATGGTCAGTATGATCGGCTTGTCCGGATCGATGAGCTGCCCCCGGTGGGGGGTGTCGCTGTCCGCATCGAACAGCAGGGAGTGAATTTCCGGGTGTATCGCGGTCAGACGGCGGCTGTCCTGGTCCCACGGAAAATAGATGTCGGCGGCGGCCCCCGGAGAGACAATGTTGAACTTGGGGTCGAACATGTCGATGCCGTTTACCACCCGGTAGAGACCGGGCATGGTGAACTGGGAGTAACTTTCGTACTGCCCCACGGTGTCCTGGGTGCCGGCGATCTCCTGGTAGGTACTGGTGATGATGAAGTCCGCCATGTTCATGGCCACCAGATCGGCGGTGAACTGGGAGGAGAAGTGGTAGGCCTCCTCATTTTCCATCCAGTAGAGATCCGACAACACGTACTTGGATTTTTCCAGGGCGTGGGCGACGTTGCACTGGGTCACATCCAGGCGGTGGGCCAGCAGGGATGCCACCAGGTTGCCGTCCGAGTAATTGCCGATAACAAAATCCGGGCGGTGGCCCATCTCGGCGAGCAGTTCACGCTCCGCCTCCAGGGCGAAGTCTTCCAGATAGGGCCAGATGTTGAAGCGGCTGATCCAGTGGGGCACGACCTCGCCGTTCTTTTCCCGGAACGGCACCCGCAGGATGTCGGTGTAGTCGCAGCCGCGCACCGGTTCCAGACGCACGTGGGACTGGGTGCCGTCCGACTCCGGGATGAGCCGGGTCACAATGATGATGCGCGGTTTGACATCCACGCCCTGCTCCTCGAACCAGCGGCACATATGGGCCTCCAGGGCGCGTACCTGGTCGAGGATGTAGACGATCTGGCCACCGGTGTCCGGGCGTCCCAGCACCCCCTCCTGACCGAACCAGCCGTGGGGGGTGATGATGGCGATGCGGAAGATCATCGGGATGCGGGACAAAAAGCGCTCCAGGAGGGAGGCTTCCGGGGCCTCCAGCAGATCGACGAGCCACTCCAGGGTTTCCAGCACCCGGCCCGCCTTGCCGCCCCATCCCGGTTCGAAGCCGAGGGTCTGCATCTCCAGGGCCAGTTCCGCCCAGGGGGTGGTCTCCGGCTTGCCGGAAACCAGGGAGATCGCCTCCCTGATGTTTTCTTCCAGCACCGCCAGGTCGCTGATGCGGTCGTTGATCATCAACGAGCGTCCATCCACCTGATGCAGTTTGAGAAAGCGCAGCATCTGGCTGGCGGCTTTTTCCCGGTCGCGGAACATTTCGCTGGCCAGGTGGCGGTTTAAAAACTCCACCCCGCGGCCGATGCTCTTCGACTTGTTCATCTTCGGAAAACCGCGGTTGAACGGCCCGATATCAAGCTCAAGCGGTGTCGCAAGGCCCGCCGACGGCCCCAGGATGATGGTCTCCTTGAGGGCGAGGAACTCCTGTACCGAGAGGGTTTCGGAAACCATGTCGGCGAAATGAACCCGGATATAGTGCCAGCGGGCGATGCGGGTACGCACCGCAAAGCAGATCCAGTTCGGGTTCACCACCGCTTCCTGGATCTGCTCGAACCACATCCTCAGTTGGGGGTCGGTCATGCAGACCCCGGCTTCCGGATGGGTGCCGCAAAACTGGTCGATCGAGTCGGTGACGTCGCTGCGCAGCAGAAACGGCCGCCCCAATTCGGTCATGTACTGGAACAGTGGATACAGAACATCCCGACGCTGGGCCAGGGCACTTTCAAACTTGCTAATCACGCGTGCTTCCTCTCAAGCATTCCCCGGATGCTTTTTCGGTAAAACCATCCCGTCAGTCCAGAAAACTGTAATGACTGATGCCTTCAAGAATGCCTTTGGCGTACTCCCCGCGTGCGAAATAGACGCGCGGCTGTCCCTTCAGAGTCTCAAGCTCCGGGCTGTAGTTGGCCACCACCACTCCCAGGGTATTGCCCCGCAGCATCTCCTCGTCGTTGCCGGAGTCGCCCGCCACCAGCACCCGGCTCACCGGAATTTCCCACTTGTCCGCGATATAGCGGATGGCCTTGCCCTTGGAGGCGCGGAACGGCAGCACGTCGAGAAACTGCTGGTGGGAGAAAACCACGGTAAAGCGGATGCCGGCGTCCCGCAGCCTCTGGCGAACCTCCTGCTCGATGCGCTTTCCGCCCTCCCTGGCGCTGTCTTCACCACCGGCCACCTTGAGGCCTCCGTCCACGTAGTAGCTGACTTTGTGGGGGCGCTGGCCTTCGGCCCCTTGCAGGCTCAGGCCGGGAATGCCGTCCAGAACCTTGACCACGCTGTCCCGGTTCCAGCGGTAGCTCAGGTGGTTGCTCCAGCCCACTGCCGGATCCATGTACGGACCTTCGTGGATTTCGGTGCCGACGGAGGTGATCAGAATGTCCGGGCGCGGAATATCCGCTTCGTGGAGGATATCCTGGGTGAGTTCCATCGAACGCCCGGTGGCCACCACGAAGCCCACGCGGTGACGCTCGCGCTCGATCAGGGTGGAGAGCTTTTGCAGCGCCGCCGCATCCCCCACCAGGGTGTCGTCGATGTCACAGACCAGCAGCCGGTCGATGTTGAGCAGCCGCTGACGGCTGGCCTCCGTACTTTTTCGGGGCAACCCCTTGGGGCGGGACTGTTCGATCATTCGAGTCACTTCCTTGACGTATTTATTGACATGGGCGGTCCAAGTGTAATGGCGTCGCACCCCGGAGCGTCCGGCGCTGGAGAAACGCCGCCACAGGGTGCGGTCGGACAGCACCTGTTCCAGCTTGTCGGCGATCTGTGACGGATTCAGGGCATCGGCCAGGAAACCGTTCCTGCAGTTTTTGATGATGTCACGGGGGCCGCCGTCGTCAGTGGCGACGATGGGCAGGCCGCTGGCCGCCGCCTCGATCAGGGTCAGGCCGAACGGCTCGGTCAGGGCCGGGTTCACGAACACCCCGCGGCGGCGCACCGCCAGACGATACAGCTCGGGCACATCCTCGGGCCGATGATGCTTGGGCAGCGCCACAAAGCCGTAGAGGGAAAACTTGTCGATGTCGAGCATCAACTCGGTCAGTTCGCTCTGGGACGAGCCTTCCAGGTCGCGTACATCGTCCCGGTTGCCCGCCACCAGCACCAGGTTGGCATTGTCCCTCAGGAATTCGGACTGGGCGTAGGCATGCACCAGACGGCGCAGATTTTTGCGCGGATCGGGGCGGGCGATGGCCAGAATCATCGGGCGGCGCGGGTGGCGCAGGAAACTGTCCACCGCCTTCTGGATGGCGGGGCGGCCCCAGTCCCGGGTGGGCGGGCTGAAGCGGGTGGTGTCGGTGCCCGGAGGCAGGGTCAACAGCCGGGTCTTGTAGGTGTTTTGGTACTGCCCCCACTGGGTTTTGGCCTCCTGCCCGGTGGAGCAGATCACCGCCTCGGCATGCTCGAACACCCGCTCCTCGGCGGCGATGCGGCGCTTGAGCCGGTACTGGTTCTCGATCCGCTCCGCCTGCTCTCCGGAGGCGATCAGGCGGGAACGCTTGGCCCGCCCCAGGGAGTGGCCGGTATGGAACAGCGGGATGCCGAGAAAGCGGGAAAGTTCGCGCCCCACGTATCCGGCATCGGCATAGTGACTGTGAAACAGGTGGGGGGTGTGGCGCTGAAGCCGCAGGAATGAAACGGTGCGGTCCACGAACTCATCCAGGTGTGGCCACAGCAACTCCTTTCTGATGTAGCGTTTGGGGCCGCAATGGATCCGTACAATGCGGGCGCCGGGTTCGATCTCCTCGATCTTTTCAGCGTATTCGGGGTCCACTTCCGGATCGAAGATGCGGCGGGTAAACAGGTCCACCTGCGCCACCTTGGGGTGGCGCGCCAGGTGGCGCGCCAGTTCCAGCACATATGTGGTCTGGCCGCCGGTGTCGGAATCCCGTCCCAGTTCCAGGTCGTGGGACCGGATCAGGCCGTGGACCGAAAGCAGCACAATATAGAGGCCGTGCTGGTTTCCCATGATGGCCATTATCCCCGCACCCCGGCGAATGTCCGGGAGAAGGCTTGATAAAATTCCGGATCATTGGGGCAGGCGCCGCGCCGCTCACAGATGGCCGCCGCCAGCGCCGCCGCCCGGTGCAGGGTATCGGCGGGCGGCCAGCCGGATAAGAGCCCGAGAATCAACACTGCGGAAAAGCTGTCTCCGGCCCCTACCGTATCCACGATATCGACCTTCGGTGCGGCGCTTTCCACGGTGCCGTCCTTGCCGCACCAGATCGCCCCGCGGGGGCCGCGGGTGACGCATACCCCATCCAGATCAAAGCGTTCCCTGAGGGTGATGGCGGCGCCCTCAGGGCCATCCGGCAGTCCGTAAATATCCGCCAGGGTGCCCAGTTCTTCATCGTTGAGTTTGGCCACGGTGGCGTGTTCGAGGGCCAGGGTCAGGGTGGTTTCGGTCCAGCAATCCTTGCGCAGGTTGATGTCCAGAGAGCGGATGCCGTCGCAGGCGGCGACCGCGTTCATAATGCTTGCGCGGCTCTCTTCCTGGCGCAGACAGAGGGTGCCGAAGTAGATCAGCTCCGGCGGCGATTCCGCCAGCAGGCGGGAGAGCGCGGCCGCGTCGATGTGGTCGTAGGCCTGATCCGGCAGGATGGTGAAATCGTGGCCGCCGCTGCCGTCCAGAGTGATGCGGACCGTTCCGGTGGGGTGATCCGGGTCGGTCTGAAGACCGTCGGTGGACATGCCGTGGGCCCTCATGGCGTGGCGAATTTCGTCCGCTGCGGCGTCTTCGCCCACCCGGCTGATAAGGAGTGGACGGGCGGAAAGCCCGCTGAGATGCCAGGCCACATTGAAGGGCGCGCCCCCGAGCCTGCGGGCGTCAGGAAAACAGTCGAACAGCACCTCCCCCAGCACGGCAATACGCCGTTGGGCGATCAGGGGCGAGTCATCTGGGGGTGAAAATGATCCCATCCTGTTGAAAATATTAAACCATTCCCCGCCAAGATGCATGTGGCGGCACATACGCGGGCCCATATGGAGGCGGTTTCCGACTGGCGGGGTTATCCGGTTTCGGCCTGTCCTTCAGCGGTGACACGAATGGGGGCGGGTGGCCTTCCGCGACGGTGAGTGTCCCACATGGCTTGATAGCCGGCCTCCAGGTTGCGGGTAAAGCGGCCGCAGTCAAACAGGGGGGATTCGGCACGGGCCACGGCAAGCCGCTCCTTGATATCGGCCAGGGCCGCCGGGTTCCGGGCCAGCTCCAGAGCGCGGGCTTCGTAAGCCGCCAGGTCATGGGTGATCAACTCCGTAAGCCCCAGACAGCGCAGCAGGCTGCCCGCCACCCGCGAGGCAAAGGTGTCCCCGGCGCAGGTGAGCACCGGGCAGCCTCCCCACAGGGCGTCGCTTGCGGTAGTGTGGGCGTTGTAGGGCAAGGTGTCGAGAAACAGGTCGGCGAGCCGGTGGCGGGCCAGATGGTCGGACAGTTCCGGCAGCTTCTCCGCGAACACCAGCCGTGCCGGATCCACCCGCCGTGCCGCCGCTTCCCGCATCAGGTTTTTCCGGGCGTGGGGGTTGGCGCCGGACAGCCACAGCACGCTGCCGGGCACCGCCGCAAGCAGGCGCATCCACACCTCGAACAGTCGGGGCGTGATCTTGTAGGCCGTATTGAAACAACAGAACACCACCCCCTCTTCCGGCAGGCCGTAGGCGGACCGGGGCGGCACCTCGGCGGTCACCGTCCGGGTGCCGTCGTTGACCTGAAAGCTGTGGGGCAGGTGCACCAGCCGCTCACTGAAAAACGGCTGCTGCCCGGTGGGGACCACGAAATCGTCGGCGACGATGTAGTCCATGAAATTTGCGCCCATGGTGCCGGGGTATCCCAGGTAGTTCACCTGGACCGGCGCGGCGCGGCGGGCCAGGATGCCGGTGCGGGCGTTTTTGGTGTGCCCGGCCAGATCCACCAGGATATCGACGCCGTCGGCGCGGATTTTTTCCACCGCTTGGGCAAAGGAGGCGGCGCGCAGGTCGGTGAACCGGTCAAAGGCCTTCTCCAGGCGCGCCCGCAGGGGGCTGCCATCGTCCTGACCGTAGGAGTAGCCGAACACCCGGAAGCGCGCACGGTCGTGGCGTTCAAACAGTTCGGCGGTGAGTTGGGCCACCGGATGGGTGCGAAAATCCCCCGACAGATAGCCCACGGTGATGCGGTCGTCCGATGTCCGGGCGGCGGGAAAGGGGGCCGCTTCGGCCATGTCGCGGGCAAAGCGGCGCGCCACATAAGTGCGGGCGCCCCGGTACTGCTGTTCGGCAGAGGTCTCCATACCGATCAGCATGAGCGGCTCGATTTCAGCGCTCTCCCCCTGGGAGGCCCGGATCACCCGCGGGGCCAGCCGCTCCATTTCATCCCACTGGCATATCTGCTGCTGCTGATGCAGCAACTGGCCGAGGGGTTCGGCGAAATCCGGCTGGCACTTCACCGCCTTGCGGTAGGTTTCAATCGCCTCCAGGGTGTCGCCTTTGTCCTTGAGAGCATTGGCCAGATTGTTGAGGGCGCCGGCAAACTTTGGCTGAATCCGCAGGGCATTCCGGTAGGCCTTGATGGCATCGTCGATCCGCTCCAGCTTGCGTAGCGCGATACCCTGATTGTTATGGGCCTCGGCAAATTTCGGCCGCGCCAGAACCGCCCGCCCCGCCAGTTCGGCGGCATCTTCGTAGCGTCCCACCTGAAACGCCATCACACCGAGCAGATGGAGCGCGTCCGGGTGCTCGGGATGGGTGTTCAACACCTGCCGGTAGAGTTGCTCCGCCTGTGCCAGCCGCCCCCCGTTGTGGTGCTGGAGCGCCAGCGTCAGGGTTTGGGCGGTGGGATCGCCGGCGGCCATGCCGCCGCGCTTGGCCGCGGCCCTTCTCTCCTTGCGATTCATCCGCGTTTCACCCGTATTCAGTGGGGCTCAGCCAACCTTGTCCGGGCCATCGTCCAGACCGCCAAACAGCCGTTCCACCGCCACCTTGACCTCCCCGGTCACGCGCTCTGCCAGCGCGGATGCGGTAGCGGTCTCGCTGATCTGTCCGGCGCGGGAGGCACCGGTGATGACGCTGGAAACGTAAGGGTGGCTCAGACACCAGGCGATGGCAAGCTGGGCGGTGGTGGCGCCCAGGTCACCGGCAAGGGCGGCAAGGGCGTCGATGGCCTGCAGCCGCGCCGCGCCGCGCTCACCGCTCAGGTTCCTGCGTTCCCAGGCGGCGCCCCGAAACCCGCCGCGGGAGTTCTCCGGCACCTTCCCGCCCGTGTACTTGCCGGTGAGAAGACCTCCGGCAAGCGGCGAGTAGCAGGTCAGCCCCAGCCCGCGCGCCTCGCAAAACGGCGTGAGCTGTTGTTCCACCCGGGTACGCTGCAACAGGTTGTAGGGGGGCTGCTCCACCGTGGGAGGGGCCGCCCCCAGGTCACGGGCGATGCGAAACGCCGCCGCCAGCCGTTCCGGCGGCCAGCAGGAGGTGCCCCAGTAAAGCACCTTGCCCTGGCGCACCAGGGTATCCATGGCCCGCACCGTCTCCTCCACCGGGGTGGCAAAGTCGGCCTGATGGCAAAACAGGATGTCCACATACGCCAGGCCAAGCCGCCTCAGGGAGCCGTTCAGCCCTTCAATCACGTGCTTGCGGGAAAGCCCTCTCTGGTTCGGACCCTCGCCGCCGTTGTAAACCTTGGTGGAGATCACCAGCCGGTCGCGCCGGGTGCCGAGCTTGGTCAGTACCCGGCCCAGGATGCGTTCGGCCTCGCCGTCGGCGTAGCCCTCGGCGGTGTCGAACAGGTTGACACCGGCGTCCAGGGCCTCCGCCACGCATGCCGCCGCCACATCCTCCCCCACCTGCTTGCCGTAGGTGGTCCAGGAGCCGAGGGAGACGGCGCTGACTTGAAGGCCTGATGTGCCGAGCTTGCGGTACCGCATGGGTGGGGCGATTTTCTCCAAAGGGTTCGATCCATATGATACCCCTGATACGCCGCCCGGATAGCGGGTGCGTGCAAAACCCGGCGGTTCGGCCTAACATGACGGCGTTTCCCCGATTCCGATCCTCTCGACCGGAACGGAGCCCCCAGCCTTAAATGGAGTCCGTGTTCATGTCCGAGTCCGAGTCCGTCAGCGGCGTTGTCCAGTTGACCAAAAAAGGCGGTGGCGTGCTGCGCGATCCGGCGCGTTCGTTCCGGCCCGACCCATCGGATGCGGTCATTCCCCGTCCGCTGATGCAGAAGTTCGGGCTGGTGGCGGGCGCCCGGGTGGCCGGGCAGGCCCGCCGGGGGGGTCGCGGCGCCGAGGTAACCCGCATCGATACGGTGTGCGGCCTGTCGCCGGAGGCGTTCAAGCGGCGCACACCGTATCAGGATATGGTGGCGATCAATCCGGATCAGCGTTTCAAGCTGGGTGACACGGGGGACATCGCCATGCGGGTGACCGATCTGATGGCGCCCATCGGCAAGGGCACCCGCGGCATGATCGCGGCCCCTCCCAAGACCGGCAAGACCGACCTGATTGAAAAAATCGCCAAGGGTATTCGAACGAGCGAACCCGAGACCCGCGTCATCGTGCTGCTGATCGACGAGCGCCCGGAGGAGGTGACCATGTTCCGCCGCGCCGTCGACGCGGAGGTGCTGGCCAGTTCCGGTGACCAGAGCCCGGCGGAGCACGTGGCGCTGGCGGAGTTGACCCTGGAACACATCAAGGTGGAGCTTGAGTGCGGCCACGACGTGGTGGTGCTGGTGGACAGCCTGACCCGCATGGGGCGCGCCTTCAACCTGGGCACCCGGGGCAGTGGGCGCACCATGTCCGGCGGTGTCGATTCCGGCGCGCTGGAGGTGCCGCGCCGCTTTTTCGGCCTGGCCCGCAACATCGAAGACGGCGGCTCGGTGACCATCATCGCCACCTGCCTGATCGATACCGGCTCGCGCATGGACGACCTGATTTTCGAGGAGTTCAAGGGCACCGGCAACAGCGAGATCATGCTGGACCGGAAGATGGCGGAGCAGCGCCTGTTCCCGGCCATTGACCTGGCCGCCAGCGGTACCCGCCGGGAGGAGGCCCTGTACAGTCCGGATGACGCCCGGCGCATCGCCATGACCCGCAAGGTGCTGGCCGAGCGCCGCCCGGAGGAGGCCATGCAGTCGCTGCTTGCGGCGCTTGCCAAATACGACACCAACGCCGAGTTCCTGGCCGCCGTGCCGCTTCCGGAGTCGGCATAGGCGGGCCCGCCTTCGGCCACGCAAACGCCTTTTCCACAATGCCCCTGCCGACATCCCCTTCCGACACACACCCCGTTACCCGGCTGTTGCCCGCCCTCGGGGCGTTTTGTTCCATCCTGCTGGTGGGACTGATCTCCGAGCCGTTCATGGGCGCCTCGGCGCCTTTACTGGTGGCCTCCATGGGGGCCTCGGCGGTGATTCTGTTTTGCCTGCCGGAGAGCCCTCTGGCCACCCCGCGGGCGTTCGTGGGCGGCCATATTGTCTGCGTGCTGATCGGGATCAGCTGCGCCCAGTGGATTCCTTCGATCCCGCTGGCGTCGGCACTGGCGGTGGGCGGCTCCATCCTGGCCATGCAGGCGACCCGCTGCCTGCACCCCCCCGGCGGCGCGGCGGCGCTCACCTGTGTGGTGGGCGGCGCTCAGGTGACCGATGCCGGGTTCAATTTTTTTCTGTTTCCTGTGGGCCTGAACGTGGCCGTGATGCTGGGGCTGGCGTGGCTGTTTGGGCGGCTTTCGGAGCGACTTACCCGACCCGATCCCCCTCGGGATTGAGCAGCGGGATCAGTCGGGGGGCGTTTTGTAGCAGGTTCTCCAGGGTGTGGCCGTCCAGTTCCTCCAGAAACCGGTCCAGGGCCCGTCCCAACAGTCCCCTGACAGCGCAATCCGTGGTGATCGGGCAGGTATCGGTCTCCCGGTCGAAACACTCCACCAGGTGTATCGGCTCGCTGTAGCGCACCACTTCGCCCATCCGGATCTGGTCCGGCGGACGTTTCAGGCGCACGCCGCCGTGCTTGCCGCGCACGGTCTCCAGATAGCCTTCCCGCGCCAGTCCGTTCACCACCTTTACCAGGTGATTTCTGGAGATGCCGTAGGCATCCGCAATCTCGCCGATGGTGACCAAACGGCCCGGGTAGGTGCCCAGGTAGATCAACACCCGGATCGCATAATCCGTATGTAGCGTCAACTGCATGCCCTGTTCCCAATCCGGCCGCCCGAAACCGGCGGCTTGACGCAACTCCCCCGGAATTATAACATGTATTTCAAATACAACTTTATGTGTACGACATTCGTGACGTTACCCCCCGCAGATGAAAGGAAATTGCGATGAGCCTGTATGAAGACCTGGGCGGAGAAGCCGCCATCAACCTGGCCGTGGACAATTTTTACCGCAAGGTGCTGGCCGATGACCACATCAGCAGCTTCTTCAAGGACACCGACATGGAAGAGCAGGCCGCCTCTCAGAAGGCGTTTCTGACCATGGCTTTCGGTGGCCCGAACAACTACACCGGCAAGGACATGCGCGAGGCCCACAAGCACCTGGTGGAAGAGCAGGGGCTGACGGATTCCCACTTCGACCGGGTGGTGCAGCTGCTGGCCGAGACCCTGAAGGAGCTGAACGTATCGGACGAATTGATCGGACAGGTGGCCGCCGTTGCCGAAACCGTCCGGGCCGATACCCTCAACCGTTAGGATCGCGGACCCCAAAGGGTAATACGCGGGCTGGCAAACCAACCCTGTGCCGGGGGTTTCCCCCGCACAGGGAAGGCTTTGCCTGTGTGACCGGCCTGCGAGGAATACATCATCGGATGATGTAAAGAGGAGTCGGGCATCGTGGCGGACATCGAATTTAGAGGCGGTCGCTACCCGGTGGAGCCGGGAGAGACCGTTCTGGACTGTCTGACCCGCCACGGCGCCCTGATTCCCTCCAAATGCAAGGGCGGGGCCTGCAAAAAATGCATGGTGCGCGCCACCTCGGGGCGGATTCCCGAGGCGGCCCAGAAGGGCCTGCGGGACACCATGACAGCGCAGGACTATTTTCTCTCCTGCCTGTGTGAACCCACATCGGACCTGTCCATCGCCCCCATCGATGTGGCCGACCACCGGGTCACCCTGACCGTCACCGAACGCGCCGAGCCGACCCCCCGGCTGGTGCGATTCCGGTTTTCCCCCAGCGAGCGTTTTGACTACCGGCCGGGCCAGTGCGTCAACCTGATCCGGCCCAGCGACGAGCGGGTGAGAAGCTATTGCCTGGCCACCATGCCGGAGGAAGATCTGCTGGAAATCCACATCCGCCGCACCCCGGAGGGCAACATGGGGCCGTGGCTCTGCAAAAGCCTCAAGGCGGGGGACAAAATCACCGCCTACGGGCCGGTGGGAGACTGTTTTTACCTGCCGACCGATCTGACCCGGCCGCTGCTTCTGGTGGCGCTGGAATCAGGACTGGGAGCCATCTACGGTGTGCTCAAGGACGCCCTCTTCCACGACCACTCCGGCCCCATTCACCTGATTCACGCCGGGGAGCGTGCCGAGGATATTTACCTGTCCGATGAGATGTCCGGGCTGGCCGCACGCCATGACAACTTCACTTACACCCCGTCCTGCACCCACGGCGAGCCGCCGCCGGGGGGCCGCACCGGCAAGGTGGAGAATGTGGTGACCGAAGTGGTCGGCAACCTCGACGGCTACCGGGCCTATCTTGCAGGGGACCCCGCCGGGATTAAGACCCTGCGCCGCACAATATTTCTGAATGGCGCCGACATGACCGCCATCTACGCGGTGTCGTTCAACCCGTAGGGAGGCCGGGCGGCCACGGCGGGTTTCAGTCCCACACCAGCGGGCATGCCCCCCAGGTGATGCCGCCGCCGAAGGTGGCCAGCAACACCCGGCTGCCCGGGCCGATCTTCCCCGTGGTCACCGCCCGGTCGAGGGTGATGGGGAGTGAGGCGGAGGAGGTATTGCCGTATTCGGCCACCGTGGTCACCACCCGCTCCGGGTCGAGTTTTAGGCGTTTTGAGACCGCTTCCAGAATCCGCAGGTTGGCCTGGTGAAACACAAAGCAGTCCACCTCATCCAGCCCCCACGCTTCCCCCGCCAGGGACTCTTTCACCACCTCGGAAAACCGTTTCACCGCCATGCGGAACAGGGGGATGCCGTCCATTTTGAGGGTATGTAATCCGGCCTCCACGGTGTCCGCACTCGCGGGAAGGCGCGAGCCGCCGGCGGGCATATGCACCCACTTCCAGCGGCTGCCGTCCGTGTGCAATCGGACCGGACCCACCCGACCCAGTGGCCCATCCTCGCCAGCTTTGACCCCTTCCACCAGCGCCGCCCCGGCACCGTCGCCGAACAGGATCGCGGTACCCGGATCGTCCAGGTCGAGAAAACGGGACTTCACGTCGGCCGCGATCACCAGCACCCGCCGTGCGTCACCGGTGAGGATCGCGCTGCGGGCCATTGACAGGGCCGCCAGAAACCCCGAGCAGGAGGCGAATACGTCCATGGCCGGCGCACCCTTGGCGCCCAGGGCATCCTGCACCAGGCAGGCGGTGGAGGGAAACAGCATATCGGGGCTGGTGGTGGACACCAGCACCCGGTCCACGCTGCCGGGAACGACCCCGGCCTTGGCCAGCGCCCGCCTGCCCGCCTCTGTCGCCAGGGTCGCGGTGGTCTGATCCGGCGCCGCCCAGCGACGGCTCACGATGCCGGTGCGGGATACGATGTCGGCCTCGGTCAACCCCAGCCCCTCACCCAGCGTGGCGCTGGTCACCCGGTTTTCAGGCAGGTAGGCGGCGGTGGCGCGCAGCACCACGCGGGGGACATCGGGACGACCGTTCATGGGGCAAAATTGTAGGGGTGGGCGGCCCGCCGGTCAACGCAACCAGAGGGCCGGGTTGACCAGCGGGAAAACGGCCCGGCTCAGACCCCGACCGGGGAGTGGTCCGGCAACACCGGACGCACACTCTCTTCCTCGAGCACCCAGCAGTCCGGGCGCTCAAGCAGGGTTTCCACCAGGCGGGTGTGCAGGGAGTGGCCGGAACGGTGCGCCACCACATGGCCCCACAGGGGGCGTCCGAGCAGGGCGAAGTCGCCAAACAGGTCGAGGATCTTGTGACGCACGAATTCGTTGGAGAAGCGCAGCCCCTCCGGGTTCATGACGCCGTTCTCACCGATCACCACGGCGTTCTCCAAGGAGCCGCCGCGGGCGAGACCGAGGTTGCGCAGAGCGGCGACCTCCTCAAAAAACCCGAAGGTCCGGGCCGATGCCAGTTCGCGAACGAACCCGTCCCGGGACCAGATGAAGCGGAAGTTTTGCCGACCCACCGCCGGGTGATTGAAGTCGATGCAGTAGTCCACCATCATGCCGGGGGTATCGAGCGGGCGGACTTCCAGCCACTTGTCGCCGTTATCCTCCTCCACCCGGACGGGTTCGGTGATGCGGATCACGCGGCGCGGCGCGGACTGGGGCGCATTGCCGGCAGCCACCAGCTTGTCCACAAACGGGGCGGCGCTGCCGTCCATGATCGGCACCTCACCCGCATCCATCCGGATCAGGGCGTTGTCGATGCCGAGACCCGACAGGGCGGACAGCAGATGCTCCACCGTCTGCGTCCGTGCAGACCCGCTGCCCAGGGAGGTGGCGTAGGAGGTGGCAACCAGGTTTTCCGGCGTCACCGCAATCGTGTGTGCGTCCTGACCCGGGAGTTGCACCTCAAAGCGGATGCCGGTGTCCACCGCCGCCGGGGCGACGGTCAGATGCACCGGTTCACCGCTGTGCAGGCCCACGCCTTTAAAATGTGCTTCCTTTGCAACCGTGTGCTGACTGGCCACGTCGTGCCCTCTCCAGTAAATCTTCCAAACGCCGCAGACCGGATCGCCGGTCCTGCGGTGGCGGGGTTAAAATCCGCCCGATCGCAAATGCCTCGCGACCGTACTGGAAAGGTGTTGTGCAACCGGGGTGCCACACTCCACCCCCCACACAAGATAACAGATAACATGTTGTATTTAATGGAATTTATTAAAACGGAGAAAATCGGAACAAGCCGTCGACGCGGTCCTTTCGGGTGATTTTCACCCGCCCGTCACCAGTGAGTGGGTAATCGTGACACGCCCACCGCACATTGACGTAATCGTCCGGAAGACGAATAATTTCCTTCATGAACAACGAATCGACGCCGAAAGTGCCCACGGAAGGGCGCCTTGAAGATGTGCCACTTTCGGACATCCTCGAAAGCCTGAGCCAGGACGGAGCCACGGGCACCCTCGCCCTTGATCAGGACTCGGTGGTCAAGGCCATCTTCCTGCAAAAAGGGGAGATCGTATTCGCCACCTCCACAAAAAAATCCGATCGGCTGGGGCAGATTCTGCTGCGCCACGGCGTCATATCCGACTCGGCGCACCAGGCCACCACCAAGGCCATGCAGGAGACCGGCAAACGCGAGGGCGAAACCCTGGTCGAACTCGGCGTACTCACCCCGAAAGGCCTGTTCGAGGGGCTCAGGCTTCAGGTGGACGAAGTCATCATCTCCACCTTCCTGTGGGACACCGGGCGTTACCGCTTCATCAAGGGACCGCTGCCATCCCATGTGATTCCGTTACCAATCAATCTGGCGGAACTACTGCCCAAGGCCATCGACCGCCTCAATCCAACCGACTGATTCCGGAGAAGCCGGGGAACGGTCAAATATCCCTCGGCGGCTCTTCCGACGGCGGGGGAGGTCCCTGTGAGGGCGAGCCCGGCCCTTCACCCGCGCGTACCCCGCGTGCGTCACTCCACATGTCGAACACCCCCAGCATCACCAGCGGGATCGCCAGCACCGGCCACACCACAAACGTCATGTAGATAGCGGTCTGCAAAATCGGGCGGACCTGCCGCGTCTTGAAAAAGTGGGCCAGCACCGCCCACCCCTGAAAACCGTAGGCCAGAAGCAACACCCCCAGCAGGTTGCCACCGGCGATCCGTGCGGCGGGCACCGGAAGCACCACCAGCACGGCAGCGGCAATCAACGCCCAGATCCACTCATCCGGCAGGTGCCAGCGGGCCATGGGCAAAAAGGTGACCGCGCCATTTGATATCTTTGTGATCAGGGCCCGTGACGCCAAAAAACTTGCCACCATCAATAGCATGCCGGTCCAGGCAAAGGTTAGGGGGCAGATGTGATACAGAAAGTCGGTAATCGCCTCGGACTGCTGGCGCATCATCCCGACCTGCTCAGCCGGTGCGCCCGCCTCCTCATAGGCGGTAATGGTCTCAACCACCAACTCACCCACCCAGACCCGGAGACCGTCCGGCAAACTGGCGGAAAGGATGCCGAGGGTTAAAACGGCGACGAACAGGGCGCCGATACCGACGGTTTTTTCCGGTCGCCAGCCCGCTATCAGCCCCTGGATGATACAGAACGCCGGAACCACCACCGCCACCAGATAGCCAATGGTCACCGGCACGCCCAGCGGTATCCCCAGGAGCACTGCCCCCAAAATACCCGTGCCCATCGCGGTGGACAGACCACGGCGCATGGCCAGAATCACCAGGGGCACCGGCGCGAACATCGCCAGCGGCATGCCGACGGGAAACAGGAAATGAATGGCCAGAAAAAGCAGGGCGGAAACAGAAAGGGACGCTGCCACTTCCAGCAGCGTCCCCTTGTTGTCGCGCCCATTGGACAAGGCTTGAAGCACCGTCAGGTCGGCACCTCCTTGAACGCGATCAGGGCGATGTTGCGCGCCCGCTTGATGGCGACGCCGAGCTGCCGCTGATGCGGTGCACAGGTGCCGGACACGCGGCTGGGAATAATCTTGCCGCGCTCGGTGATGAAGCGGCGGATAGTCACCACGTCCTTGTAGTCAATCTCTTCCACCTTATCGACACAGAACCGGCATACCCGCCGTCTGAAAACTTTCGATCTCATGTCAAACCCTCACAAAAAAACCGGCCGCCGTGGGCGGCGCAAAAAAAACGGATAACCGAAACTAGAACGGGATGTCATCGTCGGTGAAGTCAGGGGGACCCAGCTCGGCGCCGCCCTGGGGCTGACCACCACCATACGCCACCGCAGCCTGCTGCCCGCCGGACGCCGGCATCGCATCCTGTCGACGGGGCATGAAGCGGACATTCTGCGCCACCACCTCGTGTTTGCTGCGCTTGGTGCCGTCGTCAGCCTCCCAGCGCCGCTGAGACAGGCGACCGTCGACGATAACGCCGCCGCCCTTGGTGAGGTACTGGCTGCACGATTCAGCCTGCTTGCCAAATACCACCACATCGATGAAGCAGACATCCTCACGGTTCTCTTCGCCCTGCCGATAGCGGTGATTGACCGCCAGGGACAGGGTGGTGACCGCGGTCCCGCTGGGCGTATAACGCAGTTCGGGGTCCCGTGTCAGGTTCCCGATAAGAATGGTTTTGTTAAAGCTCGTCATCGATTACTCCCCAGTATCTGCTCCGACGGTTTCGGTCTCGCTGGCGTCACCCGCATTGCTGGCGGGGGCTGCCGGCGCTTCATCCTTCGCTTCCGAACGGGGCCGCGCCGGACGGTCGTCGCGGTCGTCGCGGTCGTCGCGAGATCCACGGTCGTCACGGCGGGGCGGACGGCTCATGCGGTCCGGCTTCTCGATCATCTCCTCAACCACATCCTCGGCTTCCGGCACCGTGGCCGGGTCCGTGGTCAGTCGGACGGTCATAAATTTGAGGAACGCCTCGTCGAGACGGAACATGCGTTCCAGTTCGGCAACCGTCGAGCCATCGCCGATAAAGCGAACCAGCAGATAAGTACCCCGGGTTTGCTTGGCAACCGTATAGGCCAGACGCTTGCGGCCCCAGTTTTCCCGGCTGTAGATTCGGCCACCGGTCTTGCCGATAGACTCGTCTACCTTTCCCTTGGCCGCCGCGACAGCCTCTTCCCCCAGTTCCGGGTGAAGAATAAACACGGTTTCGTAACAATTCATGAGCGCTCCTTCTGGACAAATGGCCCCGCCGTCCGGGCGGCGGAGCAAGGATTAGGTGGTAATTTTTGAGATCGTATTATATGGGCTGCACGATCTTAAGGCAACGCCCCCTTTGCACCGCTGCCTTCCCGGCCACGGGTATGCTATATATGCCTTTTCAAGCCCCCGGCGGCCACGCCGGATCAGCCCTTAAAAAGGAGAAAGTCCGATGAAACAGGTCGGCGTCATGCTTTCAGGCTGCGGAGTGTACGACGGGGCCGAAGTCCACGAGGCGGTCATCACCCTGCTTGCCCTCGACCGGGCCGGGGCAAAGGCGGTCTGTATCGCACCCGATGTGGATCAGGCCCACGTCATCAACCACCTCACCGGGGAGGAGGCGCCGGAGACCCGAAACACCTTGGTGGAGGCAGCCCGCATCGCCCGCGGCCAGGTGAAAAACGTGCAGGACGTCACCGCCCGCGAACTGGACGCGCTGATTTTTCCCGGCGGCTTCGGTGCCGCCAAGAACCTGTCGAGCTTTGCCTTCAAGGGCGCCGACTGCACGGTACACGGCGACGTTACCCGGCTGGTCAAACAGATGCATCAGGCGTCCAAGCCGATCGGTGCGATGTGCATCTCGCCAGTGCTTCTGGCGCGCATCTTCGGCGGTGAAATCCAGCTCGAACTGACCATCGGATCGGACCCGGAAACCGCCGCCGCCATCGACCATATGGGCGGCAAGCACGTGGAATGCCCGGTTACGGAAATCATGGTGGATTCGGCCAACAAGGTGGTGACCACCCCGGCCTACATGTGCGCCCGGACCATCAGCGAAGCCGCCACGGGCATCGAAAAACTGGTTGAAAAGGTATTGGCATGGACCTGACCCCGGAACGCCGGGGAGCAAATAAAGAGCCAGTGGGGCATGCGCCTGGAAGCGGCGTGCCGGCCGGAGGGTGAAAAGGCCGAATGTATTTGGCCGGAGTTTGCCGGAGGGTCGAAAGCTTTAACGAAACCCGCAGCCGGGTTCAGAGGTGCCCGAAAGCAAAGGGCGGGACGGCGCCTTAGCCGACGTCCATGGCTTCCTGGGTTTCCTGTTCGGTTTTGCAGTCGATGCAGAGGGTGGTCACCGGACGCGCCTTAAGCCGCTCGAAGGCGATATCCTCTTCACACTCCTCGCATATGCCGTAGGTGCCGGCGGCAATCCGCTCAAGGGCTTCTTCGATCTTCACCAGAAGCTTCTGCTCACGGCTACGCATACGGATCTTCAGGCTCTGGTCCTGCTCCGCCGTCGCCTGATCGCTCATGTCCGGGAAGTTGGTGCCCTCGGTACCCATGCTCCCGGAGGTGATGATCTCCTCGGACATGGCGAGAATATCGTCCCGCTGATGCTGAAGAATATCGCGAATTTCGTCGAACTTGCCGCCTTGCGCCATGCCACACCCCACTAAACTTTGGATGCTCGCCGAGCGGTTTTGGGGTAAGCCCCCACCAAACCACCATCAGACATAAATACCCTCGGCCCAGAATCGAATATTGTAAGAGAGACCCCCTTCCAGTGTCAATACAATCCGGGCAGGGTGCCCTTGACATACAGGCCCCGTGCGGGGCATCATCGTGGGTCTGATCGAGGGGATTGAACCGGGGCGTGGCGCAGCCTGGTAGCGCACCTGCTTTGGGAGCAGGGGGTCGGAGGTTCAAATCCTCTCGCCCCGACCATCCAGGGTGTGGCCGGGGAAAAAACGGCAACGCTGTGGTGGGATGCAATCTCCCGAAAAGATGCCTGTTGGCCCGCGCCTGTAGCTCAGTTGGATAGAGCAGCAGCCTTCTAAGCTGCGGGTCAGAGGTTCGAATCCTCTCAGGCGCGCCAGCCGTCAGAGGTGTCGGCGGGAACATATTTATGGTGGGCGTAGCTCAGTTGGTAGAGCCCCGGATTGTGATTCCGGTGGTCGCGGGTTCAAGCCCCGTCGCTCACCCCACTAATCAAAGGGGGCTGCGATAACCGCAGCCCCCTTTTGCTTTTTTCTGAAGTCCAAGGGAAGTCCAACGGGCGCAAAAAACCGCCTGGACCCCGCTTTAAATGGGGGGATTACCGGCCCACGCGTGCAACCCGGAGGAGCTCACACGAACATGGCGATTGACACATAACTTGGTGAGCAGGCCAGAATTATGGACCTTCTGGGGGCCATGGAAACAAAAAAGCCTGGGAGAAAATTCCCAGACCATTTGTTGAATGGGGCAAGCGCCGGGCTTGCGGCGGCCGGTCTGGCGCCGCGGGCGCCAGACCGGGTATAACCGGGTGCCGTATTAAAGAGGCGCGCACCGTTGACTGAAAACCCCATTCCACCCAATCCGCCCCCCCCGGACAGGCCACCATGGTCGCAGCTTGCGGGCTCCCCCGAAGGTCGCATCTTCATGCTGGGAATCGCCACCGCCCTCGCCGGTATCCTGATCCTTGCAATGATCTGGGCCGGCGATCGTGAAACCGCCCACACCCTGGGGGCGATTACCTTCACCAATGTTCTGTTCGGGCGCGCCGCCGGGCTTTCCCTGGGGTATGCGGCGGGTTTCGGGCACGGTCTGGTGATCCCGATCAACATCGTGATCGAGACCGTGCTGGTCCTGTTGTTCTACCCGTTGTTCGTATTCAGCATTCAGCGGCTTCTGGTGATTGCCCCGCTGGCGGAGCTTTTCGCAAAGGCCGGTCGCACCGCCGAGGCGCACCGTGCCACAGTGCACCGCTACGGCATGATCGGGGTGATGATGTTCGTGTGGGTACCGTTCTGGATGACCGGCCCGGTGGTGGGCTGCGCCATCGGCTATCTGATCGGCCTGTCACCGTGGCGAAACCTGGTGGCGGTGCTGTCGGCCACCTATGTCGCTATTGTCTGCTGGGCCGTATTGCTGAGCGCGCTCACCGACCGCATGGCGGCGGTGAGCGCGTGGGTGCCGGTGGCCTTCGTGGTGGTGTTGATCGGGGTTGCCATGGGCGGCCACCTGCTGCACGGGAGGAGGCGTACCGACCGCCACTGACCCCAGGCCAGGGCGGCCTGAAACCCGCAAAGAACCCGATGATCCATAATGGAACCACCTGTCTCCGCGCTATTGAGGTAAAATGGCCCAAGCCGCCAACTGATTTGACCCGCATGAAAATATTCTCCTGCATCTGTACAAACACGATCTTCTTCGAAAACAGCTTATGCTTGCAGTGTGGTCGTGTGCTCGGCTACCTGCCCGACCATGGGGTGATGAGCACCCTCGACCCGGAAGATGCGCTCTGGCGCGCCCTGACCCCCGACACAGGCGGGCGCTACCGAATGTGTGTCAACCGTTCAGCCGAAGATGTCTGCAACTGGATGGTCCCCGAGACCGACGCTCACGACGCCTGCCGCTCCTGCCGCCTGAACCACATCATTCCCAATCTCACCACTCCGGGAAACCGGATGCTCTGGTACCGGATCGAGGGGGCCAAACGGCGACTCCTTTATTCCCTGGACACGATGAGGCTGCCCATCGTCGGGCGGGAGGCCGACCCGGAACACGGGCTCGCGTTCGAGTTTCTGGAATCCCAGGAGGAGGGCGGCGAGTTCCGCGATTCCGTGGGGGCAAGCGGCGAGGTGATGATCGGACACCACAAAGGCCTGATCACCATCAACCTGGCGGAGGCCGACCCGGTATTGCGAGAGCGCATGCGCGAACGGATGCGGGAAGCCTATCGCACGCTGCTCGGCCACTTCCGCCATGAGATCGGACACTACTACTGGGACCGCCTGGTGTCCAATACCGCTTGGCACGAACCGTTCCGCGAACTGTTCGGCGACGAAACAACCGACTACCCGAGCGCCCTCAAGCGCCATTATCAAGTCGGTGTACCGGAGGGGTGGCACGAAAACCACATCAGCGCCTACGCGTCAGCGCACCCGTGGGAGGACTGGGCCGAGACCTGGGCTCACTATATGCACATGGTGGACACCCTTGAAACGGCGCACGCATACGCCTTTATCGAAAATGACCTTCCCTCCATACCAAACACCCTGGAGAGAGCGAATTTCGACGTTCTCGCCGCCAAGTGGCACCACCTGACCCAGGGAATGAACGCCCTCAATCGCAGTATGGGGCTGCCGGACGCCTACCCGTTCGTCATGCACGGGCGGGCGGAGCAAAAGGTGCGCTTCGTACACCAGGTGGTCTCAGCCCAGCAGCGCACAACCTCCGACCCGCCGGCATAACGGGTTCTGAATACGCGGCTTCGCCCACCGCCTTACGCCCGAATCACCCGAGTCGGTTGTCAGGGGTGCGGGGGCTACTCCCAGTCGAAGCGGGGCAACGCCGTGAATGCCTGCTCCACCCCTTCCTTCCAGGATTTGCGGATTGAGGCGTAATCGGGTGAGGAGGTCTTGAGGATGAGGTGACGACCCGGCTCGAGGCTTTCGTTACGGTACAGAATCAGTTCGAGGGGCGGCCCCACCGACAGGTTGCTACGCATCGTGGAGTCCAGGGAAATGCAGGCGCAGCGGGCCGCATCCTCCAGGCTCATGCCAATATGGACCAGGCGGTCGAGGATCGGTTTTCCATATTTGTTTTCACCGATCTGCAGGTACGGGGTTTCCGGCGAAGCGCAGATGTAGTTGCCCTCCGGGTAGATCAGAAAGATGTCGTGCGGGCGCCCCTTGATTTGGCCGCCCAGGATAAAACTCGCACCGGACACGCTGCCGTTCTGTTCCAGCGCTTCCGCGTATTTGGCCTGGATGCGGGCGCTCAGCTGGCCGACGTAGTGGGCGGCGTCGAACACATGAGAAACCTTGTCGAGACTGACCTCGGCGTCATCATCCAGGTCGCGTTGAACCTCGTTCAATACCGCCTGGGTGGTGGCGAGGTTTCCCGCCGAGAGCAGAACGAACTGCCGCTCGCCGGGTTTTCCGAAGGAATGCACCTTGCGGTAGACACTGACGTAATCCACCCCGGCGCTGGTGCGTGAATCCGCTGCGAACAGGAGTCCCTGGCGAACCTTGATCGCGAGGCAATAAGTCATGATGCATCGTCCCGTGGAATGGCCCCATCCATGATCAGTATCCGTTCGGCATCCATGTTGCACACTATCCAAACATCAACATCGGGTGCCTGGAGAATGTGCAACCCGCGCGCCATACTGTACCCTGTTGGTGGCACTTTTTGTATAGACAGTGGGAGCGCGCGGGTGAATATGCGCACCCGTCTCGAGAAAAGGCCCGACCCGGCGAAACGGCGTGGATCACGGTCCAGCCAAAACTGTAACCTGAGCGCCCGAAGAGTATGAAAGCCGACGTGTTTGTAGCTTGTCCTTCCCCTTCGCCCACTGTGCACATGGGAGGAGTTCGGACATCGTGAGCATCCAGTGGCGCAACTATCCGGCGGGCAGCTGCTTCGATGAGTTCGTTCGCCGCGGAGGGAAGCTGCACCCCTGGGCGCGCCCGGTCGCCCGCTATCTGCGGCAGTTGAGCGACGCAGCCCTGGACCAGCGGCGCCTGGCGGCCGAGCAGGCCATCCGCACCATGGGCATCACCTTCACGGTGTACTCGGAGCAGAACGGCTCCATCGACCGGGAATGGCCATTCGACATCGTTCCCCGCATCATGCCCCACACGGAATGGGTACGGATCGAACAGGGTTTGAAACAACGGGTGCGGGCGCTCAACCTGTTTATCGACGACATCTATCATGAACAACGCATCGTCCGGGACGGGATATTCCCCGCCGAGGTGCTCGCCAAGTCCCGTAACTTCCGGCCCGAGTGTGTCGGCGCCAACCCGCCCCTGGGCGTGTGGGCGCATGTGTGCGGTTCCGACCTGGTGCGTGATCGGGACGGAACGGTATATGTGCTGGAGGACAACCTCCGGGTACCTTCCGGGGTGTCCTACATGCTGGAAAACCGGGCGGTGATGAAACGCGTTTTTCCGGAGTTGTTTCAGCGCCTCGCCATCCTGCCGGTGGACGATTACCCTTCGCAACTCTACGATTGCCTTGCGGCCCTCTCGCCCCGCAAGGGGGGGAGGCCGGAGGTGGTGGTGCTGACGCCGGGGATTTACAACTCGGCCTATTTCGAGCACTCGTTCCTGGCCAAGCAGATGGGGGCCGAACTATTGGAGGGCTCGGACCTGGTACTGGGGGACGACGAGTGTGTCTACATGCGCACCATCAAGGGGCTCGCCCGGGTGGATGTGATCTATCGGCGGGTGGACGATCTGTTTCTCGATCCCGAGGTCTTCGACCCGGACTCGGTGTTGGGCCTGTCCGGCATCATGCGGGCCTGGCGCAAGGGCAACGTGGCACTGGCCAACGCACCCGGCTGCGGTGTTGCGGACGACAAGGTGGTGTACGCGTTCGTGCCCGCAATGATCCGCTACTACCTGGACGAGGATGCGATCCTGCCCAACGTCCACACCTTCCTTTGCATGGACCGCCAGGAACGCGCTCACGTACTGGACAACCTGGACAAGATGGTGGTCAAACCCGCCAACGAATCCGGGGGCTATGGGATGCTGATCGGACCTCAGGCCAGCCGCCGGGAAAGGGAGCGTTTCGCCCGCAAGATTCGTAGCCACCCCCGAGAGTACATCGCCCAGCCCATGTTAAGCCTTTCCACCGTTCCGACCCTGGTGGGCAGCCAGGTGGAGCCGCGTCACGTGGATCTGCGGCCGTTCGTTCTGTCCGGCCCGGAAACCGTGGTCACCACCGGCGGCCTGACGCGGGTGGCGCTCAAAGCCGGCTCCACCGTGGTCAACTCCTCTCAGGGCGGCGGGAGCAAGGATACCTGGGTGGTGAACGGAAAGGACTGATTCATGCTGTCGCGAGTGGCGGAAAACATCTATTGGATGGCGCGCTACATCGAGCGGGCGGAAAATACCGCGCGCCTGGTCAACGTCACCTCGCTCCTGCTGATGGACCTTCCCCGAACGGAGCATTTCGGCTGGTCCTCCATCAACACCATCACCGCCAACCAGGAACGCTTCGATAAACTCTACCCGGAAGCGACCGAGCAGAACGTGGTGCGTTTCACGGTGGGGGAACGGAAAAATCCGGGATCGATTCTGAGCTCACTCACCTATGCCCGCGACAACGCCCGCACGATTCGCGAAATTATCCCGCGCATCGCGTGGGAGACGCTCAATGCCCTGCACATGACCACCAAAAAGAACCTCCCGGCGGCCCGATCCCAGCAACGCCGGTACGACTATCTTCAGTCCGTAATCCTGGAATCGCAAAAGCTTACCGGCATTCTGGACGGCACCATGAACCGGGATGAGGGATATGTGTTTCTACAACTCGGACGCACCCTGGAGCGGGCGGACATGACCACCCGTACCGTTGACGCACGCTTCACCCGGCAGTTGTCAAACGCCGGCGGGCGGGAGTTCGAGAATCTGGAGTGGATGAGCATGCTCCGCACGCTCTCCGCGTACCAGACCTACCGCAGGAGGATGCAGATACGCATCCAGCGGGGTGACGTGCTGCGTTTCCTGCTTCAGGACATACAACTGCCCCGCAGTTATCACTATTGCCTGCGAAAGCTGGAGGCGGACCTTGCTCTGTTGCCGCGCCACGAGGCACCCATCCGAACCGCACGCCGGCTCAAAAAGGCCATCGTCAAGGCGGTTCCGGAAGACCTGACCCAGTCCGAACTGCACCAATTCAACGACCGGTTACAGGTGGGATTGATCGCCCTCGACCAGCTGATCGGGGACACCTATTTCAACCTGTCGGAAACCACCGGGGATACGGGGAAGCGGGTGGGACAGGCCTGACCTCCGGCCGCCTCCGGCGGTTTCTCCCGTCCGTGCCGGAAAAATGAGCAAGCCATTACGGCCGGGTTCCGCCCCGTTTTTCCACCGCACCACACGAACATGCTGGTGGAGGCTACCCCGTCAGGCGGATACGACGGCTTCACGGAAAGCGATCAGGGACCGTCACCCCCGAAACGTCAACCGCCCTCCAGGGCTTTGATGAGTGGCCCCAGGTGGGCTTCATAGTGCTTCCAGCGCTCCACCGAGCGGGTGTAGATGGGCTCCTGTACCTGGTCGTAACTTGCGGTAATCACGTGGCGTTCGCTGTCGTGGAAGTTCAGGCAGGCGGCATCCCACGGCAACCCCAAAAAATCGATGATCCTGCGGCTCATGCCTTCCTGATCGGCCACCACGTCCTCGTAGCGCACGGTCAGTATGGGCAGGTCGAGGACCGCCTCAAAGTGATCCATAAGCCGCTGATAATCTCGGTAGTATCGCCCCAGGTGGGTCAGATCACAGGTGTGGGCAAGCGAGGCGAACTGCTGCATGAAGCATGACAGGCTGGTGTCCATCGGGTTCCGCACGCAGTGAATCACCCGCGCCTTGGGGAACAATTGAGCGATCAACCCCAGATACTGGTAGTTGTTGGGCAGCTTATCAACCACCCGGCTGGCGTCGCCGCCCATTTTGGTCAGCCGCGCCAGATGCTCCCCGGCCAGATCGTCCACCACCTGCCGGGTCATGTGGGCCACGCACTCGGGAAACGGCTCTGAAACCCCCACCCGGTCCGGGATGGAGTGGGCCATCTTCCGGACCAGTTCCAGCTCACCTGCCCCGTACACCGAAGGGTGACAGGCGATGATTTGCTCCACCAGCGAGGTGCCGGAACGAGGCATGCCAACGATAAACACCGGCAACTCCGCGCCGTGGTCGGCGCGCGGCAGGTGATCGAGGACGCCTTCGCCATACGCCGCGATCAGCCGGTCGATCCAGCGCGCGTGGGCCGCTGGATCGAAGCGCTGCATCCCCGCCGCACTCAGCCGGTTGCCCTCGGCGTAGTGCGCGAACGCCTCGTCATACTTTTTTCCGCGGTCGTACAGATCACCCGCCATAAAGTGCAGGCGGGAACGGACGAAACCGTCCGGATCGGTGGTCAACACCTGCTCAATCCGCCGGATGGCCTCGTCGGCGCGGTCGACTTTGGCGGCCACCGCGCCAAACACCTGCAACAGGTTGGGGTCGTTGTTGCCGGCATCGATCAACGGCTCAATCAGGTTCCAGGCACCGTCCTTGTCGCCGGAACGTTCCAGCATCTCCGCCTTGCCGGCGATCACCTCGGGGTTTCCCGGTGCCAGTCGCAAGGCGGTGTCAAAGCACTTGCCAGCCTCCTCGTAGCGCCCCCAATAAGACATGAGCGCCCCCATCCACATGGGCACCTGGGGGTTGGCGGGTTCGACCCGCGCCCATTTTTTCAGGCACTCCGCCGCCTTTTCCAGCTCGGATGTGGCGGTCAGCACCCGGTACAGGATGTGGTAGGCACGGGGCACATCAGACCGCAAGGCAAGGGCGCGCTGGCAGGCGGTCTCGGCATCGTCATAGCGCTGGACCCGCTCCATGGCGATGGCCAGGTTTAACCAGGCATCAAAATACTTCGGGTTGGCCTGCAGCGACTGCCGGAAATTTTGCTCCGCCTCGTCCATGCGCCCCTGGGCGGCATGCACCGCCCCCAGATAATTCAGGCTTTCCGGGTGGCCGGGGTGGATGGACAGGGCTTTATTCAGCACCCCCTCCGCCTGCTCCAGACGCCCCATGATTTGCAACGTCATGGCCAGCATGTTCATGGGGTCAATCGCGCCCGGGGCTGCGGCCACGGCGCGCGCCAGCAGGGGCCCCGCCTCGGCGGCGCGCCCGGTTTGCATCAGCAGCAGGCCCAGTTGGTAGAGGCCATCCGGATGTTGGGGAACCAGCGCCAGCGCCTGGCGGAACGCCCCTTCGGCACCCGCCCCGTTGCCTGCCTTGCGCTTGTTCAGACCTTCCCGCACCAGCCGCCTGGCATCCCGCTCGGCACTCATGCCACACACCGTTCACGCATCGGACTATTCATACAGCAGGCACGCCGCCTGATGCCCCTCGCCCACCTGAATCAGGGCCGGGTCCACCTGACGGCAGCGGTCCACAACATCCGGACAACGGGACTGGAAGCGGCACCCGTCCGGCAGGTCCACCGGGCTGGGCAACTCGCCCTTGAGCAGGTTGCGCTGCCTTCGGGCGGCGGGATCCGGCACCGGAACCGCCTCCAAAAGCGCGCGCGTGTAGGGATGCCTGGGTGACTTGAACACCGCGTCCACATCGCCGATCTCCACAATCCGGCCCAGATACATCACCGCCACCCGGTCGCTGATATGGCGCACCATGTTCAGGTCGTGGGCGATAAACAGCACCGCAAGGCCGTGGGCCGCACGCAAGTCCTGCAACAGGTTGATCACCTGCGCCTGAATCGAAACGTCGAGGGAGGAGACCGGCTCGTCCGCCACCATCAGCTTGGGGGATAACATCAGCGCCCGTGCGATGCAGATACGCTGGCGCTGGCCGCCGGAAAACTCGTGGGGGTAGCGATCCAGAACGTCCGGGCGCATGCCCACCTGTTCAAGAATCTCCAGTACCCGGGCCCTGCGGGCTCCCCGGTCGCCCAGCTTGTGCACCACCAGGGGCTCTTCCAGGATGGTGCCGATCCGCATGCGCGGGTTGAGGGAGGCGTAGGGGTCCTGAAACACGATTTGCATGTCCCGGCGCAGGACCTTCAACGCCGCAGACGACATGGCGAACACGTCCTCCCCCTCAAACGTCACCTGGCCCTCCGTGGGGGTCAGAAGCCGCAGGATCAGACGGCCGGTGGTGGATTTTCCGCAGCCGGATTCGCCCACCAGGGACAGCACCTCCCCCGGCGCCATGGAAAACGACACGCCGTCCACCGCATGCAGCATTTTTCCGCCACCGCCAAACAGCCCGCCGCCCCCCATGGGAAATGTTTTAACCAGGTCCGTGACCTGGAGCAGGGGAGCGGTCATGTTTCCGCGCTCCCGTCACCGTGCAGATAGCAACGCACCCGATGCCCTTCGCCAACCCGCACCAGGGGCGGCTCGGGGCCGTCACAGGCCGGGTGGGCGTCGGCGCAACGGGGCTGAAATTTGCACCCGGCGGGCAGCTCGGTCAGGGCCGGCACACTGCCGGGGATGGCCGCCAGCCGCGCCCCGCCGCCTTCGCCAAAACGCGGCAGGCTGGCAAGCAGGCCGCGGGTATAGGGGTGTGACGGCTCCTTGAACAGGTCCACGGTGGTGGCCTCTTCCACCACCCGTCCGGCGTACATGATCGACACCCGGTCGGCCACCTCGGCAATCACCCCCAGGTCGTGGGAAATCATCACCATGCCCATGCCGATACGCCCCTTCAGATCGGACAGCAATTCCAGAATCTGCGCCTGAATGGTGACGTCGAGGGCGGTGGTGGGTTCGTCGGCAAATAACAGGTCCGGCTCACAGGCGATCGCCATGGCGATCATGACCCGCTGCCGCATACCGCCGGAAAGCTGGTGGGGGTACTCGTCCACCCGCAGATGGGGAGACGGGATACCGACACTGGCGAGCAGTTCGATGGCGCGTTCACGGGCCTCCTTTTTACCCAGGCCCATGTGAAGACTGAGCCCCTCGCCAATCTGACTCGCCACCGTGAACACCGGATTCAGGGCAGTCATCGGCTCCTGAAAGATCATCGAGATGCGGTTGCCCCGGACCTTTCGCATGGCGCTCTCCGGCAGCGTCATCAGGTCGGTGCCGTCGAACAGGATCCGGCCGCCGCTGATGCGTCCCGGCGGATCCGGCACCAGCCGCAGCACGGACAGGGCGGTGACGCTCTTGCCGCAGCCGGACTCGCCGACGATGCCGAGTACCTCTGCCCGGTCCACGGCAAAGTCCACCCCGTCCACGGCGGCAACCCTGCCCTCGGGGGTGGCGAAGGTGGTGGTTAGCCCGCGGACATCCAGCAGAGGGTTTAATTTACCTTCGGTCATGGCTGGTAGGGTCGCAGGGGGCCGAAAGTCCGGGGAAACGGTTACCGTTGCAGGAGCGCCCGGCGCACGGTGGCAAGATACGCCTCCGCATCCCGGCGGGTGGGGTCCAGTGCGAGGGCGTGCTGCCACTCGTCCATGGCCATGTCGAGAAAGCCCTTCTTGAAATAGATCTGGCCGGTGTGAACGTAGGGAATCGGGAAGTCGGGGTTCAGGTCCTTGGCGCGGGCGAACACTCTGAGCGCCTCGTCGGTACGGTCCATATGGCGCAGGGTGACGCCCACCTTACAGATCACATCCACGTAGCCCGGCTTCAGGGTGAGGGCGCGACGGTATTCGTGCAGGGCGTCCTCCAGACGGCCGGCCTGGACATAGTCGTCGCCCAGACTCACATGGCGATTGGCGAGCTGGCCCTCGGCGGTGGACGCTTCATGGTCACCCACCTGTTCGGCGGCGGCGCAAAACACCTCCTCGGCCTCCTCGAAACGCCCCAGGTCGTTGTAGGCGATGGAAAGGTTCAGGGCCGCCTCCACGTAGCCGGGGTTAATTTCCAGGGCCCGTTCGAAACACTCCACGGCCTGCGCCATCCGGCCCGCGGCGTGGTGCACCACCCCCAGCCGGTTGTGCACGTCGGGATAGCCCTCGGGGTGGTCGGTGGCGACCCGCTCCAGCAGCGGACGGGAGGCTTCCAGTGCCCCGGCGCGGTACAGCCGGTCGGCCTGCTCGATTAAACCGTGCGTGCTTACGCTCATCCCCACTCCACCTGAAAATCATTTGCCCGGGATGGGACTTTATCGACTGCCGTTCGGTTGTCCAGTTTACCACATAGACGCCCCGGTCGCGGCAGCCCGTATTAACACAAGGCACACCCAGGACCCTTTTCAGGGCGGCAAAAACAAATTCCGGATTGTGGCGGATAAGGTGAGGGGTCAGCTCTTTTTTTTGAGCTCAAGGATCACCTGCTTGGCAATGTCCTTCAGGGTATCGAACACCCCTTCCCCGGTGGAAGCGCTGGCCTCGAAGTACGGCATGCCGCGCTGGTTGAGCAGGCCGTTGAGTTCCTCCACCGGCACGATGTCCGCCAGGTCCCGCTTGTTGTGCTGGATGGTGAGCGGAATGGTGTCCGGATCAAAGCCGTGCTCCTGCAGGTTGGCGCGCAGGTTTTCCATGCTCTCGACGTTGGCTTCGAGCCGGTCCACCTGGGAGTCGGCCACGAACACCACGCCATCGGCGCCGCGCAGAATCAGCTTGCGGCTGGCATCGTAAAACACCTGGCCGGGCACCGTGTACAGGTGAAACCGGACTTTAAAGCCCTTGATCGAACCCAGCGCGAGGGGCAGAAAGTCGAAGAACAGGGTGCGCTCGGCCTCGGTGGCCAGGGAGATCATCTTGCCCCGGCTGTCCGGATTGGTCTTCTGGTAGATGTAGTTCAGGTTGGTGGTTTTGCCACACAGGCCCGGACCGTAATAGACGATCTTGCAGTTGATCTCTTTGGATGAGTAGTTAATGAATGACATGTCTACCCGAACAGCTGGTCGATATCTTCATCGGTAATCTCGGCGAACGGTGAGAGTTCTTCCTCCCGGGACTCTGAAGTCTCTTCGCCGGCAATCAGGTCGGCCAGGGTCCGGGCGGTCGGTTTCACCCGCAGCCGCACCAGCCCGATGGAAGTCTGGGCGTCAAACACCACCACCAGAATCGCCTGGGTCCCCACCAGCGATACGTGGATGTGAGTCTCCTCCCCCTCATGCAGCACACCGCCGAACTCGGCCTCGCCCAACAGGTCGGCAATCGCCTTGGAGGCGGCGATGTTACTTGCCGTCAACGCCCCCAGGGAGGTGGCGTCCACCGTGTTGGTTTCCCCGGCCTGACCGATGAGCTGGCCGTTGCGATCGATCAGGAAGGTGACCCGCGCCTTCGCCACCTGGCGGAAACCGCGCAACTCTTCTTCGATTCGTTCAATCGCTTCAGGGGTGAGAAATCCGCTTCCGCTCACATTGCTTCTACTTACGATTCGTGGGGTTTCATGCCACCGCGTCAGGCGAACGGTTTATAGCACACCTTCACCCCGCCTCCAAGTTGTACTTATCGGTAGTTACAGGAAAAAACTGACTTAAAACCCGGACTCCAGGTGCTTATCGGAAAATCTTTCCGGGATTTAAAACCCCGTTCGGGTCCAGTGCCTGCTTGACCTTGCGCATCACCTCAATCGCCACCGGACCGGTCTCGATCGGCAGGTATTCGGCCTTGGCCAGGCCAATGCCGTGCTCACCGGATACGCTGCCCTGCAGCCGCACCACCTCCTCAAACAGCGCCCGCACCACATCCCTGGCGCGGGACACCGCCTCCTGATCCTGCCGGTCCAGCATGACGTTGACGTGCAGGTTGCCCTCGCCGGCGTGCCCGAAACAGACGATCGGCAGGCCGCTGTCCGCCGCCAGCCGGTCCACCGCCGCCGTGAGTTCCGGCAGGCGGCTTCGCGGCACCACCACGTCCTCGTTGATCTTGTTGGGGGCGACTTCGTACATGGCCTGGGACAGGGCCTTTCGGGCCGCCCACACCTCCCTGACCTCAGCCTCCGACGCCGCCTGCCGCACCGTCAGGGCACCCGCCTCGCGGCACATCGCAGCCACCGCTGCCGCCTCCCGCTCCGCCTCGGACTCGCTGCCGTCCACCTCCAGGATTAACAGCGCGCGCGCCGCCGCATCCACTGTCACGGCGCCGTGTTCCCGTACCAGGTCAAGACTGCGGTGGTCCATGAATTCGCAGGTCCGCGGCAGCAGACCGGAGGCGATGATCCCGGATACCGCGCGCGCCGCCGCATCCACGGCGGGAAAGCTCGCCAACTGCGTGCGCACCGCCCCTGGGGCGGGCAAAAGCCGCAGGGTCAGGCCGGTAATCACACCGAGGGTACCCTCGGTGCCCACCAGAAGCCGCGCCATGTCGTAGCCCGCCACCCGCTTAACGGCGCGGGTGGTGGCGATTAACAGCTCTCCAGTGGGGAGCACCGCGTCCACCGCCAGCACGTAGTCCCTGGTGCCGCCGTACTTGACCGAGCGCGGCCCGGTGGCGCCGCTGGCGGCATTTCCCCCCACGGTGCAACTGGCGGAACTGGACGGGTCCGGCGGATAGAACAGCCCCCTGGCCTCCACCGCCCGGTGCAGGTCGGCGGTCACCACCCCCGGCTCCACCACCGCCACCAGATTGTCCGGGTCGATCTCCAAAATCCGGTTCATGCGCTCCAGGGACAGCACGATCCCCCCATTCACCGGCACACTGCCCCCCACAAACCCGGTGCCGGCGCCCCGCGGCACCACCGGCACCTTCAGGTCATTGGCAAGGGTGACCACCGCGGCCACCTCCCGAGCGGTTTCCGGAAACACCACCGCATCCGGCATCGCCCTTGTACCGGTGGCGTCGTAGCTGTAACAAAGCCGCTCCGCACGGTCGGTTGCGAGCCGTTCCACAGGAAGGATGCGGCCCAGGGCGCGGCCAAGTTCGCTGGTGGGATTGCGGGCCATGTCCGGCACCGTATCAGAGCGCCCGACGGCCGGTCAAAGCCCCCGTCCGGCGGGTGCCGCACAGGGGTGGTTTTTCTCCACAACGCGCCGTTTTGCTTGTCATCCCGGGGTGTCAGCCTGTATAAAAACAACCTCGATTTTAGTTGGAAAAGATGTCCATCGTGCACGGCGGGTCCGGCAGGCAGCGGCTTTCCGGGGTGCGCGCGTACTGATGAGGGAAGGGCTGGTTCGATGCGTAGATTCAAGACAACCGTGGTGGGCGCAGGCAACGTCGGCTCCACCCTGGCCCAGCGGCTGGTGGAAAAAGAGCTGACCGATGTGGTGCTGATCGACCGGGTCACCGACCGGGGCGAGGGCAAGACCCTGGACCTCTTGCAGAGCGCACCCATCCTGGGCTTCGACACCAAGATCATCGGCACCGACGAATACGGCCCCACGGAAGGTTCGGACATCGTGGTCATCACCGCCGGCTTCCCGCGTAAGCCGGGCATGAGCCGGGACGACCTGTTAAAGAGCAACATGGAGGTGGTGCAGGAGGTGACCGAGGAGACCGTCAAACGCTCTCCGGAGGCCATCATCATCGTCGTCACCAACCCGCTGGACGTCATGTGCCATGTGGCTCACAAGGTCTCCGGGTTCCCCCGCAGCCGGGTGATCGGCATGGCCGGCATTCTGGACACCGCCCGCTTCCGCACCTTCATCTCCATGGAGCTCAAGGTTTCGGTGGATAACATTCACGCCTTCGTGCTGGGTGGCCATGGAGACGCCATGGTGCCGGTGCCGCGCTACTCCACCGTGGCCGGCATCCCGATTCCGGAACTGCTGTCCCAGGAGCGCATCGACGCCCTGGTGGAGCGCACCAAGAACGGCGGCGCCGAGATCGTCTCGCTGCTCAAGAGCGGCAGCGCCTACTACGCGCCATCCGCCGCCACCGTGGAGATGGTCGAGGCCATCATGGTGGACCAGAAGAAAATCGTGCCGTGCTCCGCCCTGTGTCAGGGTGAATACGGCATCGAAGACACCTTCGTCGGGGTGCCGTGCAAGCTGGGCAAGGAAGGCGTCGAGGAGATCGTTGACGTTCGCCTGGCCAACCCGGAGCTTGCGGCCCTGCACCGCTCCGCCGCGCAGGTCAAGGAACAGACCGACGTCATCGACAAGATGATGGCGTCCCAGAAAACAAAGAAGAGCCAGCCCGAAAAGGCGACCTCGTAATCCGCCTCCCCGCACCGGAGCGGCGGCACACGCCGCCCGGCCATTAGAAGCTGCGTATGGACGCGCACACCCTCAATATTGCCGGCGTCTCCCATCCGGCGGAGTCCACCGATTCGGTGATCAATCCCTACACCGGCGACACCGTCGCCCTGGTGGCGCAAGCCGGGCCGGACCTGGTGGAAACCGCCATCTCCGCCGCCGTGGACGCCTTCAAAATCCTCTCCGCCTGGCCCGCCCATCAGCGCGCCGGACTGCTCTCCAATACCGCCGGCGGCATCGCCAGACGGCGCGCCGAGCTGGCCGCGTCGATCACCGCGGAGGGGGGCAAGCCGATCACCCAGTCCCTGGGCGAGGTGGACCGGGCAATCACCACCTTCACCCTGGCGGCGGAGGAAGCCAAGCGCATGGGGGGCGAGGTCATCCCCACCGATGGCACCCCCGCCGGCGAAGGGTATGTGGCCCTCACCCGCCGCTTTGCCATGGGGCCGATCAGCGCCATCAGCCCGTTCAATTTTCCCCTGAACCTGGTCGCCCACAAGCTTGCCCCGGCCCTCGCCGTGGGCTGCCCGATGGTGCTCAAGCCACCGGTTCAGACCCCCCTGACGCCGTTGATGCTGGGCGACATCGTGGCCGAGGCGGGCGCCCCTCCGGGGGCGTTCACGGTACTGCCCTGCTCGGTGGAGGCGGCCCAGCCGCTCATCACCGACGCACGCATCAAGATGCTGTCGTTTACCGGCAGCGGCGCCGTCGGCTGGCACCTGAAGGGGCTGGCCGGGAAAAAGCGCGTGGCGCTGGAACTGGGGGGCAACGCCGCCGCCGTGGTATGCGAGGGCGCCGACCTGGAATTCGCCGCCCGCCGCATCGCCTTCGGGGCGTTTTCCTATGCCGGGCAAATCTGCATCTCGGTGCAGCGAATCTTTGTCCAGGCGTCCGTGTATGACGATTTCGTGGCGGCTCTGGTGCGGGAGACCGAAGCCCTCACCGTGGGCGACCCCACCGACCCCCAGACCGTGGTCGGGCCGTTGATCGACAGCGCGGCCGCCGAGCGGGTGGCATGCTGGATCAAGGAGGCCGAGGCTGGGGGCGCCTCCCTTCTGACCGGCGGCAAGCGGGACGGCAACATCATCACACCGACCCTGCTGGCCGACGCCGATGCCGGATTGAAGGTCTGCTGCGACGAGGTGTTCGGCCCGGTCGCCGTGGTCACCCGGTTCAACACGTTTGACGACGCCATAGCCCGGGTCAATGACTCCGACTACGGCCTGCAAACCGGGGTCTTTACTCCAAACCTGTCTGACGCCATGACCGCCTTCGAGCAGATCGAGACCGGCGGCTTGATCGTTGGCGACATCCCCACCCTGCGCTTCGACCACACCCCCTACGGCGGTGTGAAGGACTCCGGGCTGGGACGCGAGGGGGTACGCTACGCCATGGAGGAAATGACCGAACAGCGGCTCATGGTAATCCGCAAATAGGCCCATGCCCCGTCCCCCCGCCATTGGCGTCATCTGCGATCACAATCCAGGCAACATGGACAAATTCGGCGGTGACGAGGCCCACGATTTTCTGAACGCCCGTTACCCCCACTCGATTGCCGATGCGGGCGGCACGCCGTGGCTTCTGGGCATCCCGCAACAGGACCGGGTCGAGGCGGATGCCGCCACCTATCTCGACCGCCTCGACGGTCTCATGATGACCGGCTGTGGCCGCCACCTGGACCCCACCGCCTACGGCGAGTCGCCGCGCTTTGAATTATCCCTCATGGCCGCCGCCAAACAGGCGTTCGAAATGACGCTGTTTGTCGAGGCCCGCAGGCGGTCCCTGCCGGTGCTGGCCATCTGTGGCGGCATGCAGACCGCCAACGCGGCGCTCGGCGGTACCCTGATCCAGTGCATCGGCGAGGAGGTCACAGACCCCCTGGAGCACATGCAAACCGAAAAGGCGACCCACACGGTGCACCCCGTGAACGTCACCCCCGGCACCCGGCTGGCGAAGATCCTCGGCTGCGAGCGCGTGGAGACCAACTCCTCCCACACCCAGTCGGTGGCCCGTCCGGGGACGGGACTGACCGTTGCCGCCACCACCTCGGACGGGGTCATCGAAGCGCTGGAAGGCACCGACGGAAGCTGGCTGGTGATGGTGCAGTGGCACCCGGAATACCTGTACCGGGAGCACCCGCCACAAGCACGGTTGATCACTGCATTCATAGACGCCTGCCGCTAGGTAAATCCACTGACGTTTGGGCGTGGAGGTTGGTTCTGCTATGGTGGCGGCACCATCGACAGATTCAGGGGAGTGACGTATGAAGATCGGAATCCCCAGGGAAACGGCCGCCGGGGAAAACCGGGTGGCCGCAACCCCGGAGACGGTCAAGAAGGCGATCGGTCTTGGCCTTGAGGTTATTGTGGAGTCCGGCGCGGGAAACGGCGCCGCCATCACCGACGATGCCTATCAGGCAGCCGGCGCCACCCTCGGTGACGCTGCCGCGGTCTACGGTGCGGACATCGTGTTTGCGGTGCAGACCCCGTCTGACGACGCCTTGAACGCCATGGGCAAGGACAGCGTGTTGATCGGCATGCTGAACCCCCTGTCCGCGCCGGAAAAGGTGGCAGACTACGCCAGACGCGGCATTACCGCCATCGCCATGGAAATGCTGCCGCGCATCACCCGCGCCCAGAGCATGGATACCCTCTCCTCCCAGAGCAACGTGGCGGGATATGGGGCCGTGCTGCTGGCCGCCACCGCCTTTCCCCGGCTGTTTCCCATGATGATGACCGCCGCCGGCACCATCTCCCCGGCGCGACTGCTGGTGCTGGGGGTCGGTGTCGCGGGACTTCAGGCCATCGCCACCGCCAAGCGGCTGGGGGCCGTTGTTTCCGCCTACGACGTGCGCCCGGCGGTACGCGAACAGGTGGAAAGCCTGGGGGCGGCCTTCGTGGCGGTGGACGAGGAGGCCAGCGCCGAGGCCGAAACCGCCGGCGGCTACGCCAAGGAGATGGACGACGACTACAAGGCGCGGGAACAGGAGGTGCTGGCCGCCCAGGTAGCCCGCGCCGACATGGTGATCACCACCGCGCAGATTCCCGGCAAACCGGCCCCCCGGCTGGTGACCACCGATATGGTCAAGTCCATGCGGCCCGGCTCGGTGATCGTCGATATGGCGGCGGAGACCGGCGGCAACTGCGAGCTGACCGAACCCGGCGAGGTGGTGGAAAAACATGGGGTGATCCTGATCGGCACCACCAACCTGCCCTCCAAATGGGCAGCGGACGCCAGTGAGCTGTACGCCCGCAACCTGCTGACCTTCCTCACCCCACTGGTGGATCAGGAGTCGGGGACGCTGACCCTCGACGCCGAGGACGAAATTATCGCCGGATGCCTGCTCACCCGGGACGGCGCGGTGGTTCACCCGAATTTCAAGGAGGCCTGAATAATGGATGCGAGCGGCATGGCACACGCGGCCACGGGCACCAGCCCGTTCATCGGCGCACTCACGGTGTTTGTGCTGGCGATCTTCGTCGGCTACCACGTGGTGTGGAAGGTCACCCCCGCCCTGCACACGCCGCTGATGAGCGTCACCAACGCCATCAGCGCGGTGATCATCGTCGGTGCGATTCTGGCGGCGGGCCCCGTCGACATATCCCTTTCGACGGTACTCGGGGTGGTCGCCATCCTGCTTGCGAGCGTAAACCTGTTCGGTGGCTTTCTGGTCACCCAGCGCATGCTCTCGATGTACAAGAAAAAATCCAGGCAGCCGGAGCGGGGAGCTTAAATCGTGTCGGAAAACGCGACCAGTCTGGCCTACCTCGTGGCCTCGGTGATGTTCATCATGTCCCTGAAGGGACTCTCCTCGCCGGAGTCCGCCCGGCGCGGCAACCTGATCGGCATGCTCGGCATGGCCATTGCGGTGGTCACTACCCTGCTGGCGCCGGTGGTGCTCAACTACGGTCTGATTTTGGGCGCCATTTTGGTGGGCGGCCTGATTGGTGCCATTGTCGCCAAGCGCATCGCCATGACCGCCATGCCGGAACTGGTGGCGGCCATGCACAGTCTGGTGGGGCTGGCGGCGGTGCTGATCGCGGTGGCGGCGTTCCTGGACCCGTCCGAGTACGGCATCATCAGCGAAGGCGGCAGCCTCGGGGTGGGCAGCCTGGCGGAGATGGTCATCGGCGCATTCGTTGGCGCCATCACCTTCACCGGATCGATCATCGCATTTGGCAAACTTCAGGGCTCCCTTGGCAGTTCGCCCTTGGTCTTCCGCGGCCAGCACCTGCTGAACCTGATCCTGGCCCTGTCCATGGTGGCCATTGCCGCCCACTTCTGCATGAGCCAGTCGTTCACCTCGTTCCTGGTGGTGATCGGCATTGCGCTTCTGCTCGGGGTGCTGCTCATCGTGCCCATCGGCGGCGCCGATATGCCGGTGATCGTGTCGATGCTCAATTCCTATTCCGGCTGGGCGGCGGCGGGCATCGGCTTCACCCTGTCGAACCACCTCCTGATTATCGTGGGGGCGTTGGTCGGCAGTTCCGGTGCGATCCTGTCCTACATCATGTGCAAGGCCATGAACCGCTCCATCTGGAACGTGCTGTTCGGCGGCTTCGGCACCGAAATGGAGGCCTCCCCGGCGCAACAGGCCGCCAGCAAGGGCGCCAAGAGCGGCAGCCCGGAGGACGCCGCCTACCTGATGAAGAACGCCCAGAGCGTTATCATCATTCCCGGTTACGGCATGGCGGTGGGCCGCGCCCAGCACGCCGTCAAGGAGATGAGCGAGTTGCTGACTGAAGCGGGAGTGAAGGTGCGCTTTGCCATCCACCCGGTGGCGGGCCGCATGCCGGGCCACATGAATGTGCTGCTGGCCGAGGCCGAGGTGCCCTACGATCAGGTGCTGGAGATGGATGAGATCAACCGGGATTTCGTCGACACCGACGTCGCCCTGATCATCGGCGCCAACGACGTGGTCAACCCGGCGGCGAGAAACGATCCGGGCAGCCCCATCTACGGCATGCCGATCATCGACGCCGACAAGGCCCGCACGGTGATGATCATCAAGCGCAGCCTGTCCCCCGGCTACGCCGGAATCGACAATCCGCTGTTCTATGAGGACAACACCCTGATGCTGTTTGGCGACGCCAAACAGATCTCCGAGCAGATCGTAAAATCCCTTTAAAAAAGGTCGAGGGTGGTCCGGGTGCAAGGCGGGAGGCGCACGGGAACCGAAGGCGAGCCCATATGCCGGGAACTTCCCGGCACCGCTCAGGCGAAGCAACCGGATCGCTATCGACGCTTTTTCAGGATTTTCCGGCCTTCAGCACCAGGCTCAGGGTCACCAGAAACATGCCCAGAACAAACAGCACATAGCCAAGCCGCTGTACCTGTGTCGCGGTCAAAAAGGCGGTCAGCAAATCTGGGGAAGACACTAAAAACATCGGTATATCCGGTT